>NZ_PQIA01000087.1 GCF_003385235.1 Amycolatopsis circi
ACCGACCGGAGAACCCACAGTGGACACGCTGGTGCGACGCCAGCCACACCAACGCGTCCACCCAACGGGCACCACCCGCACACCCACCACCAAGATCAACAAAAACTCAACTCGGTGGATCCAGGTCAGATTCCCTCAAGGAGCCCTTCACGGACTTTGGCGGCAGCCGGGCGAGCGGCGGGTCAGTCGAGTTCCAGCTCCGGCGAGTACATGTCGAACCAGTGGTGCAGGTCCAGCGCCCGGTCCATGCCGACCCGCTGCGACTGGCTGATCGCCGACGGGTCGGTTTCCGCCGACTGCTGCAGCCACTCCTTGCCGACCATCTGGAACAGCGGGTTGTCCTTCTGCGCCAAGGCTTCCTTGATCTGCTGCTGCAGCGCGATCGCGTACCCCGGGTCCTGAGTGGACGGATACGGGCTCTTCACCCGGTCCCGCACCGACGCGGGCAGCACGTGCTTGGTCGCGTGCCGCAGCAGGCTCTTTTCCCGGCCGTCGTAGGTCTTGAGCGACCATGGCGTGTTGTAGACGTACTCCACGAGCCGGTGGTCGCAGAACGGCACGCGCACTTCCAGGCCTACCGCCATCGACATCCGGTCCTTGCGGTCCAGCAGCTGCCGCACGAAACGGGTCAGGTGCAGGTGGCAGATGACCCGCATCCGGGACTCCCGCTCGGATTCGCCGTCCAAAAGGTCCACTTCGGACACTGCGGTCCGATATTGGTCGGCGATGTAGGAATCCAAGTCGAGCTTCTTCGCGAGCCCTGGTTCGAGCAGCGAACCCCGCTCGTCCATCAGGCTGTTGCGGAACGCCAGCCACGGAAAGGTGTCGGCCTTCACCGCGGCCTCGTCGTGGAACCAGCGGTACCCGCCGAACACCTCGTCGGCCGATTCGCCGGACAGCGCGACCGTCGATTCGCCGCGGATCGCCTTGAACAGCAAGTACAACGACGTGTCCATGTCGCCGAGTCCGGACGGGATGTCGCGGGCGCGCAGCACCTTGCGGCGCACCTCGGGGTCGCTCAGGTCGGCCGGGTTCAGCATCACGTCCTGGTGCGCGGAACCGACGAGCTTGGCGACGTCGCGGATGTAGGGCGAGTCCGGCGTGTCGCGCATCTCGTCGGGCTTGAAGTTCTCCTCCTGCCCGAAAAAGTCGACCGAGAAGGTGCGCAGCTGCTCGCCTTGCTCGGCCAGCCGGGCGGCGGCGAGGCCGGTGACCGCGCTCGAGTCGAGGCCGCCGGAGAGCAGCACGCAGCGCGGCACGTCGGCGACCAGCTGCCGGTGGACAATGTCGGTCATCAGCTCGCGCACCCGCGCGACCGTCGTCTCCTGGTCGTCGGTGTGCTGCTTCGCGTCGAGCTTCCAGTAGGTGCGGGTGTTGATGCCCTCGCGGGTCACGGTCACGACGGTGGCCGGGTCGACCTCGTACATGCCCTTCCACAGCGACCAGCCCGGCCGCTTCGTGAAGCCCATCAGCTCGCGCAGGCCGTCGCTGTCGACCACCTTGCGCGCCAACGGGTTCGCCAGGATCGCCTTCGGCTCGGAGCCGAAGAGGACGCCGTCGCGCGTGGGGTAGTAGTAGAACGGCTTGATGCCCATCCGGTCGCGGATCATCACGAGCTTCTGGTCGCGCTCGTCCCAGATCGCGAACGCGTACATGCCGTTGAGGTGGTCCACGACCTCGGTGCCCCACTGCAGATAGCCGTGCAGCACGACCTCGGTGTCGCTGTCGGTCTCCCAGCGGTGCCCCAGTTTCGTGAGTTCTTCACGAAGTTCGGAGAAGTTGTAGGCCTCGCCGCTGTAGACCATCGCGACCTCGCCGTTCGGGGTCTTGACGCTCATCGGCTGCCGGCCGCCCGGCAGGTCGATGATGGCGAGCCGGCGATGACCGAGCGCGACCGAACGGCGGACCCAGGTTCCGCGGTCGTCGGGTCCTCGGCAGGCCATGGTCTCGGTCATCGCGTCCGCGATCTCCTGCTGCTGCGTGAGATCGGTGTCGTAGGAAACCCAGCCCGCGATTCCGCACATACGAGACCTCCTTGAACTTAGTTAGTTAGTTGATACAACTATTGGTTACTCAGGTGTAACACGGATCCCCGATCTTTGTCTGCCCGAATTGCACTCTCTGTCCTTGATCCGCTACCGGTTGTGCCGCAAGTCACCCACCAACTACGGACAGTCATCCGCCTCCGCTGACCCGAATGGCGCTTGACGTAGTGGCGCGGGTCACCGGGCGTCAAGATCGCGTAAACGCGCCCAGGTCACCGCGTCAAGGAGGCGTCAGACGGGGGTGCTCACCCTCCGCGACGACCGCACAGTGGCACTCGACCGACGGTCGCCCGTGCCGGGTGACCCTTTCTGAGAGGTGCCTCGTGGCGGATTTGCTGTACGCCCTATTGCTCATCGGCGTTTTCGCGGTGCTCGCCGGTGTCCTGCGCGGGCTGGAGAAGCTGTGAGCGGCGCGGGCACCGTGGCCAACGTCGTCGGCGGACTGCTGGCGCTCGGCCTCCTCTGCTATCTGTTCGTCGCCCTCGTGAGGCCGGAGAAATTCTGAGATGAGTGACGTCGCGGCCGGCTTCCTGCAAGCCGGCGTGCTCCTGGTCGCCCTCGCGGTGGTCTACAAACCCCTCGGCGACTACCTCGCCCGCGTCTTCTCCACCGGGAAGCACCTGCGGGTCGAGAAGACCCTGTACAAGATCGTCCGGGTCGATCCGGACACCGAACAGCATTGGAAGACCTACGCCTCCGGCGTGCTCGGCTTCTCGTTCGTCTCGGTGATCCTGCTGTACCTGGTGCAGCGCCTGCAGTCGATCCTGCCGTGGAACTTCGGCCGCGGCCCGGTGTCGCCCGCTGTCGCGTTCAACACCGCGGTTTCCTTCGTGACCAACACGAACTGGCAGTCCTACACGCCCGAGGCGACCCTGGGCCACTTCGTCCAGATGGCCGGGCTCACCGTGCAGAACTTCCTGTCCGCGGGCGTCGGGCTGGCCGTGGCGATCGCGGTGACGCGCGGGTTCATCCGCTCGCGCACCGACCGGCTCGGCAACTTCTGGGTGGACCTCACGCGCGGAACGATCCGCGTGCTGCTGCCGATGGCGTTCGTGTTCGCGCTGGTTCTCGTGGCGCTCGGCGTGGTGCAGAGCCTGCGTTCCGGAGTCGCGGTGACGAACCCGGACGGCAGCACCAGCACGATCGCGCTGGCTCCGGCGGCGAGCCAGGAAGTGATCAAGGAACTCGGCACCAACGGCGGCGGCATCTTCAACGCCAACTCCGCGCATCCGTTCGAGAACCCGAACGTCTGGACCAACGTCATCGAGATGTTCCTGATCCTCGTGATCCCGGTCTGCCTCACCCGCGCGTTCGGGCAGCTGGTCGGCAACCGCAAGCAGGGCTACGTCCTGCTGTCGGTGATGGCCGGTCTGTGGACGGCGATGCTCGCGGTGATCTGGACGTCCGAGTCGCGCACGAACAGCCCGGCGGCGCTGGCCGCGGGGGCGAACCTCGAGGGCAAGGAACAGCGGTTCGGGATCGGCGGCACGTCGTTGTTCGCCGACACCACCACCGGCACGTCGACCGGCGCGGTCAACGGGGCGCACGACAGCCTGTCCGGCCTCGGCGGCGGCGGAACACTGCTGAACATGCTCTTCGGCGAGGTTTCGCCGGGCGGTGTCGGCACCGGGCTGTACGGGATTCTCGTGATGGCCGTGATCGCGATGTTCCTGGCGGGGCTGATGGTCGGCCGCACGCCGGAGTACCTGGGCAAGAAGCTCGGCAAGCGCGAGGTCACCTGCGCGGCGATCTCGATGCTGGCGATGCCCACCGTGGTGCTGCTCGGCTCCGGCATCGCCCTGTTGCTGCCGGGAACGCGGGACGCGCTCGGCAACCCGGGTCCGCACGGTCTGTCGGAAGTCCTGTATGGCTACACGTCCGCGGGCAACAACAACGGCAGCGCCTTCGGCGGTCTCACCGCGACCAGCGACTGGTTCCAGGCGTCGCTTTCGGTGGCCATGCTGATCGGCCGGTTCGTGCCCATCGTCGCGGTGCTCTGCCTGGCGGGTTCGCTTGCCTCGCAGAAGAAAGTCCCCGAAACCGCGGGCACGCTGCCCACCACCGGGCCGCTGTTCGGGACGTTGCTGACCGGCACCGTCGTCCTCGTCGCGGCTCTCACGTTTATCCCGGCCCTCGCGCTGGGGCCGATCGCGGAGGCGTTGGCATGACCATCACCCAAGAGCGGACTCCCGAAGAGGAGACGCAGCACCACGTCGAAAACGCAGGCAGAGTCGGTGCCGGTGTCTTCAGCCCGAAGCAGCTGTGGTCGTCCATGCCGGACGCGCTGCGGAAGCTGCACCCTCGTCACCAGTTGAAGAATCCCGTGATGTTCGTGGTGTGGGCGGGTTCGGTCCTGACCACCGTTTTCGCGGTCACCGACCCGAGCGTGTTCTCGATTCTCATCGCGGTGTGGCTGTGGTTCACCGTCGTGTTCGCGAACCTGGCCGAAGCTGTCGCCGAGGGGCGCGGCAAGGCGCAGGCGGAATCGTTGCGGCGGACCAAAAAGGAGACCGTCGCGCGGCGGCTTACCGAGGACGGCTCCGAGGAGCAGGTGCCCGGTGTGGACCTTCGCGTCGGCGACCGGGTGGTCGTCGAGGCCGGGCAGGTGATCCCGGGCGATGGCGACGTCGTCGAAGGCATTGCCACGGTGGACGAATCGGCCATCACCGGCGAGTCGGCTCCGGTGATCCGGGAGTCCGGCGGCGACCGTTCGGCGGTCACTGGCGGCACTACGGTGCTGAGCGACCGGATCGTCGTACGGATCAGCACCAAGCCCGGCGAGTCCTTTGTGGACCGGATGATCGCGTTGGTGGAAGGCGCTTCCCGGCAGAAGACGCCGAACGAGATCGCGCTCACCATCCTGCTGTCCACACTGACCATCATCTTTCTGCTCGCCGTCGTGGCGCTGCAGCCGATGGCGGCTTACTCGGGCAGCGAGCAGTCGGTGATCGTGCTGACCGCGCTGCTGGTCTGCCTGATCCCGACGACGATCGGCGCGTTGCTGAGCGCGATCGGCATCGCCGGGATGGATCGGTTGGTGCAGCGCAACGTCCTCGCTACCTCCGGCCGCGCGGTCGAGGCCGCCGGAGACGTGTCGACGTTGCTGCTGGACAAGACCGGCACGATCACCTTCGGCAACCGGCGCGCGACCGAGCTGATCCCGGTCGGCAAGTCCACTGTGGACGACCTGGCACGGGCGGCTCGGCTGTCCAGCCTGGCTGACGGGACGCCGGAGGGTCGCAGCATCGTCGAGCTGATCGCCGAGCAGCACGGGCTTCCCGGAGCGGCGGACGACAGCGAGAAGCTCGCCGAGTTCGTGCCGTTCACCGCGCAGACCAGGATGAGCGGCGTCGACCTCGACGGGCGCGAGGTCCGCAAGGGCGCGACTTCGGCGGTGCGCGAGTGGGTCCGCGAGCGAGGCGGCGACGTCCCGGACGAGACCGAACGCGTCGTGGACGAGATCAGCCAGCAGGGCGGGACCCCGCTGGTGGTCGCGGAAGCCGCGGGCGGGACGGCGTTCGTGCGCGGCGTGATCCGGCTGTCCGACGTGGTGAAGCCGGGCATGAAGGAGCGCTTCGAGGAACTGCGCTCGATGGGCATCAAGACGGTGATGATCACCGGCGACAACCCGCTCACCGCACGTGCGATCGCGCAGGACGCGGGCGTCGACGACTATCTCGCCGAGGCCAAGCCCGAGGACAAGATGGCGCTCATCAAGAAGGAGCAGGAGGGCGGGCGGCTCGTCGCGATGACCGGCGACGGCACGAACGACGCGCCCGCGCTCGCGCAGTCCGACGTCGGCGTCGCGATGAACACCGGGACCATGGCGGCGAAGGAAGCCGGAAACATGGTCGACCTCGACTCGAATCCGACGAAGCTGATCGAGATCGTCGGCATCGGCAAGCAGTTGCTGATCACCCGCGGCGCGCTCACCACGTTCAGCGTGGCGAACGACCTGGCGAAGTACTTCGCCATCCTGCCCGCGATGTTCACCGGCATCTTCGCCCAGCTCGGCGCGCTGAACGTCATGCATTTGGCGACGCCGAAGTCGGCGATCCTGTCCGCGGTGATCTTCAACGCGCTGATCATCGTCGCGCTGATCCCGCTGGCCCTGCGCGGCGTGCGGTACCGGCCGTCGTCGGCGTCCGCGCTGCTGCGCCGCAACCTGCTCGTCTACGGCCTCGGCGGGATCGTCAGCCCGTTCCTCGGGATCTGGGTGATCGACCTGATCGTGCGCCACATTCCTGGGATTGGCTGACCATGAACGTTTTGCTCAAGCAGACCTGGGCGGGCCTGCGCCTGCTCCTCGCGATGACCGTGCTGCTCGGCATCGTCTACCCGCTGGGCGTGTGGGCGGTGTCGCGCATCCCCGGCCTCCAGGGGCACGCCGAGGGCTCGGTGGTGACGCAGAACGGCCAGGCGGTCGGCTCGTCGCTGATCGGCATCGACCCGGTGCCCGCCGACGCCGCGCACGACCCGTGGTTCCACAACCGGCCCTCGGCCAGTTCGAAGGACGTGCTCGGGCCGGGTGACCCGTCGACATCGGGGCCGTCCAACAAGGGGCCGTACAACGAGGAGCTGACCAAGGCCATCGCGCAGCGGCGGGCCATGATCGCCCAGCGCGAGGGAGTCACCCCGGCGGAGGTGCCCGCGGACGCGGTGACCGCCTCGGCCTCGGGCCTCGACCCGGCGATCAGCGTCGCGTACGCCGATCTGCAGGTGCTTCGCGTGGCTCGCAACACCGGGCTGAGCGAGGAGAAGGTGCGGCAGCTGGTCGCGGACAACACGACCGGCAACGGGATCGGCGTGCCGGGCGTGAATGTGCTCCGGCTCAACCTTGCCGTGCATTCGGCCGCTCCTGGCGCACACTGACACAGTGAGCACCCCTGACACACCCCCGAAGCCGCGCCGAGGCGAACTGCGGATCTACCTCGGCGCGGCTCCGGGCGTCGGCAAGACCTTCGCCATGCTCGGCGAAGCGCGCCGCCGCCTCGACCGCGGCACCGACGTGGTCGTCGGCCTGGTCGAGACGCACGGCCGCAAGAAAACCGCCGACCTGCTCGACGGGCTGGACGTCGTGCCGCGGCGCACGGTCAGCCACCGCGGGCACGAGTTCGCCGAAATGGACCTCGACGCGGTGCTCGCCCGCGCGCCCGAGGTCGTCGTCGTGGACGAGCTGGCGCACACGAACGTGCCCGGCGGACGGCACGAGAAACGCTGGCAGGACATCGACGAGCTGCTCGAAGCGGGCATCGACGTGCTGTCCACGGTCAATGTCCAGCATCTGCAGAGCCTCAACGACGTGGTCGAGCGCATCACCGGCGTCACCCAGCAGGAAACCGTGCCGGACGAGGTCGTGCGCCGGGCGGAGCAGCTGGAGCTGGTGGACATCACGCCGGAAGCGCTGCGACGGCGGCTCGCGCACGGCAACGTCTACCCGGCCGAGCGCATCGACGCCGCGCTGGGCAACTACTTCCGGCCCGGCAACCTCACCGCTTTGCGCGAGCTGGCGCTGCTGTGGGTGGCCGACCAGGTCGATGTCGCGCTGCAGCGTTACCGCGCCGAGCAGAAGATCACCGATACGTGGGAAACGCGCGAACGGGTGGTCGTGTCGATCACCGGCGGGCCGGAAAGCGAGACGCTGATCCGGCGCGCCAGCCGGATCGCCAACCGGGCGGGCGCGGAACTGCAGGTCGTGCACATCCTGCGCGGCGACGGTCTCGCCGGGCTCGGGCCGACCGCGATGGCCCGCTGCCGCACGCTGGCCGAGGAGGTCGGCGCGACGTTCCACGCCGTGGTCGGCGACGACGTGCCGACCGCGTTGCTCGACTTCGCGCGCGGGGTCAACGCGACTCAGCTGGTGATCGGCACCTCGCGGCGGTCTCGGGTCGCGAGGCTTTTCGACGAGGGCATCGGCGCGACGGTGATCCAGCAGTCCGGGCCGATCGACGTGCACATGGTCACGCACTCCTATGCCGGCGGACGGCTGCGGGCGCGGCTGGGCACGAGCCCGCTGGCGCCGTCGCGGCTCGTGATGGGCTGGGTGCTGAGCATCGTGGCACCGGTCGTCGCGACCGGCCTCGGCGTGCTGCTGCGCGACGCGGTCGAGTTCTCCACCGATGTGATTCTTTTCGTGCTGGCTACCGTCGTCGTCGCGTTGGTCGGCGGGCTCGGGCCTGCTTTGGTGGCCGCGACCTTCGGTGCCGGGCTGTTGAACTTCTTCTTCACGCCACCGCTGTACACGCTGGATGTGCACAGTCCGCAGAACGTCGTCACGCTGATCGCGATGGTCGTGGTGGCGGTGATGGTGGCGTTGGTCGTCGCTTCCGCGGCCCGGCGGGGGGTAGCTGCGGCGCGGGCTCGGACGGAAGCGTCGCTGCTGGCTTCGTATGCGCGCACCGTGCTGACCAATCCGAATCCGATCGAGCGGTTGCTGGAGAAGGTGCAGGAAAACTTCGGCCTCACTTCCGTGACACTGCTGGAGAAACGCAACGGCAAGTGGGACAAGGTCGCTTTGTCCGGCGGCGAGCCGTGCGCTGATCCCGATGAGGCCGATGTGGACATTGCGGTGACCGCCGATGTGCACCTGACGCTGCGCGGTCGCGCCTTGCCCGCCGCAGACCGTCGCGTGCTGGAAGCCGTTGCAGGACAAGCTTTGCTCGCCTTGCGGCAGCAGCGAATGGCGGCAGCCGCGGCGGCCGCGGAACGCAAAGCCGAGGCAACCGAACTGCGCACGACGCTGCTGTCCGCGGTCGGCCATGACCTGCGGACGCCGCTCACGTCCATCAAGGCGGCGATCGGCAGCCTGCGCGCGCCGGACCTTTCTCTGTCCGATGAGGACACTGAGGAACTGATGGAAGCCGTTGAGCTTTCGGCAGACCGGCTCGCCGGGTTGATCGACAACCTGCTCGACTCGTCGCGGCTGGCGACCGGCGCGGTCACCCCGCACCTGCGGCCAGTCGGCTACGACGAGGTGGTCGCGCACGCCTTGTCCAATGTAGACAACACGCAAGGTGTTCAGGTATTCGTGGATGCACGATTGCCTTCGGTGCAAGCAGATCCCGGCTTGCTGGAACGGGTAATCGCGAACGTGCTCGACAACGCGCTGCGACACGGCGGCGGTGACGTCTCGGCACGGGCGAGCGCGCATTCGGAATTCGTGGAATTGCGCATTGTCGACCACGGCAAGGGCCTGCGTAAAGGTGCCGCGGAATCCGCGTTCGCACCGTTCCAGCGACTGGGCGGAGACCGGGACTCGACGCCGGGCGTCGGCCTGGGGCTGTCCGTCGCGAAGGGTTTCACCGAGGCGATGGGCGGTACGGTTCGCGCCGAGGACACTCCAGGCGGAGGGTTGACGGTGGTGATCTCGCTGCCGGCCTGCACCGGCCGGGAATTGGTGGAAGCTGAATCGGCTGAGGAGGGCGTGGCGCGATGACTGCCGACCCCATGGCGACGGTACTGGTCGTCGACGATGAACCGCAGATCGTGCGGGCGCTGCGGATCAACCTCAACGCACGCGGATACAAGGTGATCACCGCACACGACGGCACCGCCGCGCTGAAAGCGGTCGCCGAAACGAAACCCGACGTGGTGGTGCTCGACCTGGGCCTGCCCGACCTGGACGGCACCGAGGTGATCGCCGGCCTGCGCGGCTGGACCACGGTGCCGATCATCGTCCTGTCCGCCCGCGGCGATTCGGCGGACAAGGTGCAAGCGCTGGACGCGGGTGCCGACGATTACGTGACCAAACCGTTCGGAATGGACGAACTGCTAGCCCGGCTGCGGGCCGCGGTGCGACGTTCGTCGGTCGGTGGCACGGACGGCGCGGAAGCCGTGGTGGACACCGGATCGTTCACGATCGATTTGGCGGCGAAGAAGGTGCTGCGCGAGGGCCGCGAGGTGCACCTGACCAAGACGGAATGGGGAGTGCTGGAACTGCTGGTCCGCAACCGGGGCCGGTTGGTGGCGCAGAAACAGCTGCTGCACGAGGTGTGGGGACCGTCGTACGAGACGGAATCCCATTATCTGCGGGTGTATCTGGCGCAGTTGCGGCGGAAGCTGGAACCGGAGCCTTCCCGGCCGCGGCATTTGTTGACTGAGCCTGGGATGGGTTACCGCTTCGAAGCCTGACCTGGCCGAAAAGCCGTGAGGGGAACCCTGAGGGACTCAGAGTCCCTCAGGGTTCCCCTCACGGACTTCAGCGGCTGGTGGAACTCGTCGGGTTGGAGTCCGAAGTGGACGCACTCGGCGAGGACGACGGCTGGCCGCCGGTCGAGCTGCTGCCGGATGAGCTGGGCGGCGGGCTGTCCGAGGACGGCGGGTGGCTCGTCGGGGTGGACGGCGTCGTCGGCGGCGTGGAACTGCTCGGCGGCTTCGGCGTCGTGGGGTGGCTGGTCGGCGGGTCGCTGCGGTCCGAAGTGGTGCCCGGTACCGGCTGTCCGCCGCCGGGCTGGCCACCAGGCTGCCCGCCCGGCTGCCCCGCGTTAGGCGGCGGAGTGATGACACTCGTAGTCGGCTTCCCGTCCGGACCCACGGCCACCACCGTGGTCGGGGTCGGCGGGGCGGTCTGGCCGGGCGTCGGCGAGCCGGGGACGGTCATCGGGCCGCCGGGGACTGCGTTGCCTGGCACGACTACCTGCGAACTGCCCTGCAGCCCGCCCGGGCCGCCGCCGGTGGTGCTGTTCGTCGCGGTGTCGGTGACCGAGCCGGGGCCGGCCAGTTCGGCGACCGCGGCGAAGGCTGTCGCCACCACGAGGCCGCTGACGCCCAGGATGGCGTAGCCGGAGCGGCTGAGCCTCCCGCTCGCGCCCTTCGGCGGAGCGGTCGGGGCAGCGCTCACCGCGATCTCGGGCGACGCTGAGCTTGGTTCAGGCCCGTCGGGACGGGACATGCAGGCTCCTTAGAAGAGTCAACGCTCAAGTCGAGGGGCGGCAACGGGGGAGCGGGGCTCCGGCCCCGGATGCCAGGCGGGAGGTTATCACTGCTCAGGACCCGTTCGCGCGACAGAGGGACCGGGCCGTCACGGTCCGCAGCCGGGGGTGTGCGGCAGGATGGGGGCGGTGAACGAGCAGGAATCGCCCGTCCGGCTGGCCGCCTGGGTGCACGGGCAGGTGCAGGGAGTCGGTTTTCGCTGGTGGACCCGGAGCCGGGCGCTCGAACTCGGGCTGACCGGATTCGCCAGGAATCTCCCGGACGGCCGTGTTGAGGTCGTCGCGGAGGGTAGCCGGGACCACTGTGCGCGACTGCTGGCCGCGCTGCGCTCCGGAACGTCACCCGGACGAGTGGATCAGGTAGTTGAACGCTGGACGGCCGCCAAGGGCGGGCTGGAAGGTTTCGTCGAGCGCTGAGCCCGGTGTGGCGGCTGCGGCTGATGGGGTGTTTGGGGTTGCCGGGGCGGCCGGACCTGTGCTAGGCGCGCCCGGGCGGCCTGGCCTCCCACTGCGTTCCGGAACCCCCGGGTAGCCTGTCCCGAACCGGGGGAACCGGTAGCCATCCAGTACCCGTGGCCAAGAGGGGTCGGCAGCACGTGCACCTGAAAAGCCTGACGCTCAAGGGCTTCAAGTCCTTCGCCTCGGCGACCACGCTGCGCTTCGAACCCGGCATCACCTGCGTGGTCGGCCCGAACGGCTCCGGAAAGTCGAACGTCCTCGACGCGCTGCGCTGGGTCATGGGCACTCAAGGCGCGAAGGACCTGCGCGGCGGCAAGATGGAAGACGTCATCTTCGCCGGCACCGCGGGCCGCGCCCCGCTCGGACGCGCCGAGGTCACGCTCACCATCGACAACGCCGACGGCGCGCTGCCGATCGAGTACGCCGAGGTCTCCATCACGCGCCGGATGTTCCGCGACGGGGCGAGCGAGTACGAGATCAACGGCGACCGCTGCCGCCTGATGGACGTGCAGGAACTGCTGTCGGACTCCGGCATCGGCCGCGAGATGCACGTCATCGTCGGGCAGGGACAGCTTTCGGCGATCCTGGAGTCGAAGCCCGAGGAGCGGCGCGCGTTCATCGAGGAGGCCGCGGGCGTCCTCAAGCACCGCAAGCGCAAAGAGCAGACCCTGCGCAAGCTCAACAACATGCAGGGCAACCTCGACCGGCTCACCGACCTCACCACCGAGCTGCGCCGTCAGCTCAAACCGCTGGGCAAACAGGCCGAGATCGCCCGCAAGGCCCAGTCGGTGCAGTCCGACCTGCGCGACGCCCGGCTCCGGCTTTTCGCCGACGACCTGGTCACCCAGCGCCAGTCCATCGCGCGCGACGAGGCCGACGAGCGCACCGCCCGTCAGCGTCGCGCCGAAGTCGAGCAGGCGCTGGAACTCGTGGCCGCCGAGGAAGCCGAGCTGGAGGCGTCGCTCGCCGAGGACGCGCCGCGGCTGCAGATCGCGCAGGAGACTTGGTACAAGCTGTCGGCGCTCACCGAGCGGTTGCGCGGCACCGTGCGGCTGGCTGTGGAGCGTCAGCGGCACCTTTCTTCCGACGTTGCCGCGCCGACTGGCGGTCGTGACCCGGAGGAGTTGCTCGCCGAGGCTGAGCAGGCCGCCGAGCGCGAGCAGGAGCTGACCGAAGCGGTCATGGAGGCCCGCGAACTTCTCGCGGAAACCGTGCTGCGCCGGGAAGATCTCGAACAGCGGGTGCAGGCCGCGGAGCGCGCGCACTGGGCCGCGGTCCGCGCGATCGCCGACCGCCGCGAGGGCATGGCGAAGCTGACCGGTCAGGTCGAAGCGTTGCGCAGCAAGAACGGCGCGACTGCGGAAGAGGTCGACCGGCTGACGGTCGGCTTGCAGGAAGCTGCCGAGCGCGCCGAGATCGCGGTCGAGGAGCTGGAAGAAGCCAAAGCCGCTGGCGGCACGGAAGAATCCGACGACGCCGAGCTGCAGCAGCGCCACGACCGGGCGGTGGAGGCGAACAACGCCGCCAAGGCTCGCGTCGAAGAGCTGGTGAAGGCCGAACGCGGTTCCGAGCGGGAGATCGCGTCGGAAAAGGCGCGCGTCGAGGCGCTGTCGATGGGGCTCAAGCGCAAGGACGGCGCGGGTGCGTTGCTCGGTGCGTCCGCGGAAATGCCGGGCCTGCTCGGTTCGGTCGCCGCATTGCTCACCGTGCAGCCGGGCCACGAGGTCGCGCTGGCCGCCGCGCTCGGACCGATCGCGGACGCGGTCGCGGTGTCCGGCGACGAGAACGCGCTGTCCGCGCTGAAGTACTTGAAGGAAACCGATTCCGGTCGCGCCGGGATCGTGCCGGTCAGTGCTGGGTCCACTGTGGACACCAGTTCGTGGCCGATGCTGCCCGCGGGTGCGCGCTGGGCCCGCGAGGTCGTCAACGCGCCGGAGCAGCTGCGGCCCGCGGTCGAGAAGGCGCTGGACCGGCTCGCGCTGGTGCCGGATCTGGATGCCGCGCGTCAGCTCGTGGCGCAGCACCCGCAGGTGCGCGCCGTTACCGCTGAGGGCGATGTCTTCGGGGCCGACTGGATCGCCGGTGGTTCCGCGGCTCGCGAGAGCGTGATCGAGGTCCAAGCGGCGGTCGACGAGGCGCAGGAACGCTTGCGCACGGCCGAACGCGCGCTGGAGCAGTACTCCGCCGAGCTGGAAGGTGCGCGTGCCGAGCAGCAGGCGCGCCGTGAAGAGGTCGGCCAGGCGAAGGACGCGCTCGGCGACGCCAAGGTGCGCAACGCGCGGTCGTCCGAGCGGCTCAACCGGTTGCAGCAGGCGGCGCGGTCCGCGCAGGCCGAGGTCGAACGGCTGACCCAGCAGCGCGCGAAGGTCGAGCAGAGCCGCGAGCACGCGCTGGAACAGTTGGCGGAGCTGGAAGAACGGCTCGCCGCGGTCGCCGAGCAGCCGGTCGAAGACGATCCGGACACCGCCGAGCGCGACGAGGCCGCCGAGCAGCTTGCCGTGGTACGGCAGGAAGAAGTCGAAGCACGGCTCGCGCAGCGCACCGCCGAGGAACGCGCGCGCAGCATCGCCGGGCGAGCGGAATCGTTGCGCCGTGCGGCCTACGCCGAGCAACAGGCCCGTGAGCGCGCGGCCAAGGCCCGGGAAGCACGCGAGCGGGGCGCGGAAATCGCCAACGCGGTCGTCAACGCCGGTGAGTTCGCGTTGGAGCGCATCGAGATCTCGGTGCAGCGCGCGGCCGCCGAGCGCGACGAAGCACAGGCACAGCGCCAAAGCCGCGAAACCGCGCTCACCGCGGTGCGCGCGAAGGTGCGCGAGCTGTCCGGCGAACTGGAGAAGCTGACCGACGCCGTGCACCGCGACGAGGTGCTGCGCGCCGAGCAGAAGCTGCGGCTGGAAACGCTGGAAGCCAAAATCGCCGAGGACTTCGGCATCGGGCTGGCGGACCTGGTCGAGGAGTACGGTCCGGACGTGCCGGTGCCCCCGAGCGCCGGCGAGATGGCCGAGTACGAGGCGGCCAAGGAACGCGGCGAGGACGTCACGCAGCCGCCGCCGATGCCGTTCGACCGCGACACCCAGACCCGCCGCGCCAAGCGCGCGGAGAAGGACCTGACCCTGCTGGGCAAGGTGAACCCGCTGGCGCTGGAGGAATTCGCGGCGCTGGAGGAACGGTACAAATTCCTCTCCACCCAGCTGGAAGACCTCAAGGACACCCGCAAGGACCTCGAGGCCGTCATCAAGCAGGTCGACGAGAAGATCCTGGAGGTCTTCGCCGCGGCCTACACGGACGTGGCGCGCGAGTTCGAGACGGTGTTCAGCGTGCTGTTCCCCGGCGGCGAGGGCCGGATGGTGCTCACCGAGCCGAACGACCTGCTCGCCACCGGCGTGGACGTCGAGGCGCGCCCGCCGGGCAAGAAGGTCAAGCGGCTGTCGCTGCTGTCGGGCGGCGAGAAGTCGCTGGTCGCGGTCGGCATGCTGGTCGCGATCTTCCGCGCCCGCCCTTCGCCCTTCTACGTGATGGACGAGGTCGAGGCCGCGCTGGACGACACCAACATGCGCCGGCTGATCGGCCTGCTGGAGCAGCTGCGCGATTCGTCGCAGCTGATCATCATCACGCACCAGAAGCCGACGATGGAGATCGCCGACGCGCTGTACGGCGTGAGCATGCAGGGCGACGGCATCACCAAGGTGATCTCGCAGCGGCTGCGCGCCGCGGACGAGGAACCGGTCCCGGCTTCCTGAGCGGGTTGCGCCGGTCCCGGCGATCCTGCCCGAACGGGCAGGCCTGCCCGGACAGCTGTCCGATCGGCCAACTGCCGCCGGGTCCGCGCGTCTTCAGGAGTGTTCGCAAGAAACACATCCTGGAGGGGATTCGACAATGCGCACCATGGTGGCCCGCACCCTGATTTCCGGTTCGATGCTCGGCGTTGCGCTGGCAGTAGGCGCGTGCGGCGGCGGTTCGCAGACTGGGCAGGCCGCAGTGGCGCAGAGTGTGCTCTCGGCCGCGCCGACCGCTTCGTCGGTGGCAGCGCCGAGTTCTTCCGCCACGCCCGCGCCGTCCACCCAGGCGCAGGCCCCGACGCACGCGAGCAAGCCGAAGCCGCACCCGACTCCGGCCAAGCAGCAGCCCGGCGACCGCCTGCCGGGCAAGGGCGAACTCGGCAACGGAGCCGACTGCGGCCCGGTCGACGGCCCCGGCAGCAAGGTCGACGTGGTCACCGAGGCGATGCCCGCCGGAACCGTCGGCTGCACCGAGGCGATCGACGTGATGTCCGACTACCTGGCCCAGGCCCCGACCAAGGCCGAGGGCAGCGGACACTTCCTCGACGTCGACGGCTGGAACTGCGGCTACGACGGCGGAAACGGCGGCAGCAAGCAGATTTTCTGCGGCAGCAAGGGTCTTTCGTTCCACGGCAAGTCCGTCTGAGCGAGGTCCCTTTTCTCTCGCACCCCGGGTACGAACGGGTAGAAGCGGACGCGACGGCTGTCCGGGCGAGGCCCGCTGCTGGCACGGTCGATCTCGTCCGGCGGCGCGGTTTTCGCCGCAGCGGCCGGGATCACTTTCAAGGCAGCACTGGGAGAAAGGTTCCACAGCGATCATGCCTTCACTCGTCAAGAGACTCGCGATCGGCGGCGCCGCGGCGCTCGCGCTGGCCGTCACCGTTCCCGCCGGTCAGGCGTTCGCCATCGACCGGGTCGCCTGCAACGGCCGCACCGACTTCGTCCAGTTGCGTCTCGCGGGCGGAAACCCTTGGGACGGCAGCGATGTCGCCTGCTTCGCCAACTCCGGCGCGACCTACGTGGACCTGGGCGGCGTCGCCCGGGTCGACTCCGGCAACAACTCGGTCACCCTGTACTGGGACGGCGGCCGGACCGACCTCGGCCACTGGCAGGGCGGCGACCTGAACTTCGTGCACGTGCGGCAGGTCGTCATCCACTGACGGATTCTTCGCGACGGCCCGGCTTCCCCGACCTCGGGAGGCCGGGCCGTTTCGCTGCCGCACTGCCGACCCGGCGCGGTCCGCTTAGGGTGATCCTGGCCGATCGGCGGCCGAACCCCGGGAGGAATTCTTCATGCGCACGAAGCTGTCCAAAACCGCTGTCACAGCGTCGCTTCTCGCGTTCGGCGCGCTGGTTTCGGCTTGCGGCGGGGGCAGCGACCCGGCGGGCGCCCTCTCGTCCCCGCCGTCGGTCGCCCTCACTGTCACGTCCGCACCGGCGAGTCCCGTGCCGAGCAGCAAGGCCGCGCCCGCGAGCAAGACGCCCAGCGCGAGCAAGTCCGAGGACAGCGGCGCGGACACCGGCGAGACAGTCGGCCCGCCGGTCGACTGCGGCCCGATCGACGCGCCCAACGGCAAGGTCGGTCTGGTCGCCGCCGAGACCAAAGCCGGTCGCCCCGGCTGCACCGAGGCGATCAACGTGATCACCCAGTACTTCGAGGACGCGCCGAAGAAGGCCGAGGGCACCGCGCACGTGCTGAACGTGAACGGCTGGCGGTGCCTGGCCGACACCGGCGCGCAGGGCAGCGGCCGGATCGGCTGCGACAAGGACGGGCTGACCTTCTACACCCAGCCGTAACGACGTCGTGAGTGTTGATCCCGGTTCTAACCGGGATCAACACTCACGAGCTTTCTACGCAGGGCTTTCCGCAGGTTCCTCGATCTTCGCGACGTTCGGGTCCGCCCCACTTCGCCGCAGCGACAGCAGCCCGCCCACGATCAGCGTGATCAGCACCCCGGCGAACGTGTACCAGTACGTCGCCAGCGGCACGAGCGTCTTCGTCGCGGCACCGAACTTGATATGCACGTCGGTGGTCGCCTTGTCGAATTTCACGAACAGGATCAGGAACGCCATCCCGACCACCGAACAGGCGAACGCGATCACCGCGTCGGACTGGCGGGCCTTGCGCACCAGCAGGCCGAGGAAGAACGAGCCGAGCAGCGCGCCGTAGGTGTAGCCGACGATCCCGAGGCCCTGCTGGATCACCGGGTCCTTCGAGTTCGTGAACATCGAGGCGAACACCGCGAACACCGCCGCCCAGATGAGTGTCCACATGCGACCGTGCCGGAGCAGCTTGGCGTCCTCGACCGACTTGTTCGTGAACCGCTGGTAGAGGTCGGCGATGGTGGACGTGGACAGCGCGTTGAGCGCGGACGCGAGCGCGCCCATGGTGGAGGCGAGGATGCCGGCGATCAGCAGCCCGGCCAGTCCGACCGGCAGGTCGTTGACGATGAAGTTGGAGAACACGTCGTCGCCGGACATCTTCCCGGCCGCGACCGCGGTGGCCGTCGAGCCCGTCTTGCCGCCGGTGTAGACCCACAGCATCGCGCCGACGAGCAGGAACAGCGCGAACTGGATGAACACCACGATCGACGAGCCGATCAGCGCGCGCTGGCCGTCGCGCAGGTTCCGGCACGACAGCAGCCGGCCGACGATCAACTGGTCCGCGCCGTGCGAAGCCATCGACAGGAACGCGCCGCCGACCACCGCGCAGAGGAACGCGTACGGGTTGGTGAGCAGGTTCGACGCGAAGTCGGTGAGCTGGAACCGGCCCTGGCTCGAAGCAAGCTGCGTCCAGCCGGACGGCAGCTTCGTGGACAGGAAGATCACCGCGCCGATCGCACCGAGGATGTAGAGCGACCACTGGATGACGTCGACCCAGATCACCGACTTGATGCCGCCGACGAACGCGTAGATCACGGTGAGCGCGGTCAGCAGCACGACGATGTGCCAGTACTCGGTGTGGATGCCGTAGTGGCTGAGGATCGCCTTGATCGGGATCGCCCCGGCGAACAGCCGCAGCCCCTCGGCGAGCAGCCGGGTCACCACGAAGGTCACCGACGCGGTGCCCTGCAGCCCGCGCCCGAAGCGGCGGCCGAGGAATTCGTACGCGCTCACGTAATTGCCGCGGAAATAGCGCGGCAGCAGCACGAACGCGGCGATCACGCGGCCGATGATGTAGCCGAAAGCCACTTCCAGGAACAGGAAGGCGCTGCCGAACACGAGCCCGGGCGTGGAGATCACGGTGAGCGTGGAGGTCTCTGTCGCCACCACCGAGAGCGTGACCGCCCACCACGGCATGCTGCGTTCGCCGACGAAGTAGTCGTTCGCGGACTTCTGTCTGCGCCCGATCAGCACGCCGATGATCGGCATCGCCGCGAGGTACACGATGACGATCACCAGATCGACTGGATTCATGGGGTTCTCCTACCGTGATTGCCCGGATTCCGCGACCCGGAGCCGGGTCGCGGCGCCCCCCAGCGGGGCGGGGAGATTCAGGGGAGCCGCGCCCGGCGTCAGCGCGCCGAGCAGGCGGGGACCGCTCGCGCCGGTGGCCGACGGCAGCGTCGCGGGAACGCCGCACCAGCTCAGCCAGCCGAGCAACGCGGTCAGATAGGCCTCTTTGCCGGAACCGGGGAGGCCGAGGTCGTCGCTGGTGCGGAGCGCGTCGTCGGGGAGAAGCCGGGCCAGCGCGGCCATCGTGGCGGGGTTCGCGACGCCGCCGCCGGACGCGACGACGGTTGTCACGCCGTGCCGACGGCATTCCGCGGCGACCGTCGCGGCGGTCAGTTCGGTGAGCGTGGCCAGCAGATCCTCCGGGGACAACGGCGGCAGTCCGGACAGGGCTGCGCCAAGGTATCCGCCGTGGAAGTGCTCTTTGCCAGTGGATTTCGGGGGAGGGGCGGCGAAATAGGGGTCGGCGAGCAGCCGGTCGAGCAGGTCGTCGCGGACCGAACCGGCGAGCGCGAGCCGCCCGTCGACGTCGGCGGAGAGCTTGCCGTCGCTGACGTGGACGGCGGCGAGGTCGAGCAACGCGTTGGCCGGGCCGGTGTCGTAGGCGAGCACCCTGTCGGACTGCGTGACGACGGTGATGTTCGCGATGCCGCCGAGGTTGAGCGCGGCCACCGGACGTCCGGTCTCCTCGGCGAGGCCGCGCAGCCACATCGCGTCGAGCGTGCTCGCCAGCGGTGCGCCTTGGCCGCCCGCGGTGATGTCGCGGATGCGGAGGTCGGCGATCACCGGCACGCCGGTGCGCTCGGCGGTCCACGCCGGCTGGCCGATTTGGAGCGTGCCGAGCGCGACGCCGTTCTCGACCCAGTGGTAGACGGTCTGGCCGAGCGAGGCGATCACGTCCACCGGCCCGTACGCGGCGATCCCGCGCGCGGCCGCGTCCGCGAAGGCCTGGCCGACCCGGGTGTCGAGGACAGTCAGTTGTCGCGCGCTGCTCGGCCGCGGCGGGAGGGCGTCGAGGAGATCCGTGCGGAGGTCGACGGGATAAGGCACGTCGAGTTCGCCGAGCGGGGTGAGGACGACTGTCCCGTTGTCGGCGCGGATTTCGGCGACCGCGACGTCGATCCCGTCCACGGACGTGCCCGACAGCAGCCCGAGGACGCGGAAACAGTGGCCGGCGGGGGTGGTCATCCGATGTGGTCTAGTCAACACCGAAGGGGTGGCGCAAGACGCTTCGTGGAGTCTTGGCCGAATCGGAACCGTTCGCGTTACTCGTTGGCCTCCAGGTGGGGTGTCCCGTGGCTTGTGCACGCGGATGACAGGATGGTGGCGTGTCGAGCACCTGGTTCTGGATCGTTGTCGTCGCCGTCGTCGTCCTGGTCGCCGTTCTGGTGTCCGGGCTGCTCATCGCGCGCAAGCGGCGGATCAGCATGGCCGAGCGGCGCGAGGTCGAGGAGAAGCCGAAGGGCGGCGGGTACGCCGCGAGCAGCGGGATCTCCTTCGCCTCCGGCGGGACTGCCGTCGAGGAGAAACCCGAGCCTGCTCCTTCTCCGGAGCCGGAGCCTGCCCCTTCTCCGGAGCCGGTGGTCGAGCATCCCGTCGAGGATCGCCCGGAAGTCGACGGCCAGCCCGCGGTCGGCGACGACGCCGCGGTCCCGCGCGACTCCGACCAGCGCACCGTGCGCGACGTCAAGCTCCCCGAGCCGGTCGAAGAAGAGGCCTCCGAGGCCGTCGTGCCGGGAACGGTCGAGCCGATCGAGGAGATCGAGTCTCCGGCCGGCCGCCTCGAACGCCTGCGCGGCCGTCTGGCGAAGTCCCGCTCGGTGTTCGGGCAAAGCCTGTTGGGTCTCCTCGGCGGTGGCGACCTGGACGAGGACTCCTGGCAGGACGTAGAGGACACGCTGCTCTTGGCGGACCTCGGCGCCGCCACGACGACCCAGATCGTGGACCGTCTGCGCGACGAACTGAACCGGCGCGCGGTGCGCACGTCGGCGGAAGCGCGCGAACTGCTGCACGAGGTGCTGACCGCGGCGCTGTCCACGGACGCCGAGCGCGCGGTCCGAGCCCTGCCGCACGAGGTGGACGGCAAGAAGCAGCCCGCGGTGGTGCTGGTCGCTGGCGTGAACGGCACCGGCAAGACCACGACGACCGGCAAACTGGCGCGAGTCCTGGTGGCACAAGGCGGAACCGTGGTCCTCGGCGCGGCCGACACGTTCCGCGCCGCAGCCGCGGACCAGCTGCAGACGTGGGGCGAGCGAGTAGGCGCGTCGGTCGTGCGCGGCAAGGAAGGCGCGGACCCGGCGGCGGTCGCTTTTGACGCGGTCAAGCAGGGCATCGCCGAGGGCGTGGACACGGTCCTGATCGACACCGCGGGCCGCCTGCACACGAAGACCGGCCTGATGGACGAACTCGGCAAAGTGAAGCGAGTGGTCGAGAAGCAGGCGCGGGTGGACGAGGTGCTGCTCGTGCTGGACGCCACGACCGGACAGAACGGGCTAGCGCAGGCGCGGGTGTTCGGCGAGGTCATCGACGTGACCGGAATCGTCCTGACGAAGCTCGACGGCACCGCGAAGGGCGGGATCGTGTTCCAGGTCCAGCGAGAGCTGGGAGTGCCGGTGAAGCTGGTCGGACTGGGCGAGGGGCCGGACGACCTGGCACCGTTCGAGCCTGGTGCGTTCGTGGACGCTTTGCTGGGCTGATTCCCCCGGATGGGTGGTCAAAGGTCAAACCGGTGAGGTTGCCTCGCCTCGTCTGCGACGGTGTGTAGCGGCGCAGTCACAGCGATGAGGGGTGGGCATGTCGGGCGGCTTTGGCGCGGTCCCGGAAGTGCTCGGACCGGCCGTCACCTCATCCGTCTGGACCAGGTAGGAGATCTGCTGTGCATCGTTCGGTTCGTCCTGTTCTGCTCGCTTTCTGCGGGATGGTCCTCACCGCTTGCAGCTTCTCGGTGTCGGTCGGCAACGACATCTCCAAGGCTGACCTCGAGAAGAACATCTCGACTGTCCTCGAGCAGTCGAACAACGGGCGACGGCCGGATTCGGTCACCTGCCCGGGGCCGATCAAGGCGGAGAACGGGCAGACAGCTCGCTGTTTCCTGACCGGTGGCGGCGCGAAATACGGCCTCACCGTGACTCTTTCCGAGGTCAACGGGTCCAAGGCCACTTACGACGTGAAGGTCGACGACAAGCCGATGCAGTGACCGGAAACGTGCACAGTAGTGCGAGACCAAGCCGCCGTCGACCAGAAACCGATGAAGTGAACCGAGTCACTCTCCGGCCGCTCACCGAAGCCGACCGAAGCAGGGTCCGCGAGATTCTCTCCGCGCCGGAAGTAGCGCAGTGGTGGGGCGAAGCCGACGAGGAGACTGACGGTCTGCTCTCGAAAGAGGGAGACCAGCAGGCGTACGCCATCGAGCACGAAGGCCGGACCGTCGGCGTGATCCAGAGCTGGGAAGAACTCGAACACCGCTACCGGCACGCTGGAATCGACCTCGCGGTGCATCCGGACCACTACGGTCTCGGGCTCGGCGCGGAGGCGATCCGGATTCTCGCCCAGCGGCTGTTCGACCGGGGCCACCACCGGCTCACGATCGACCCGGCGGCGGCCAACGTCCGTGCGATCCACGTGTACGAGAAGCTCGGCTTCCGGCGCGTCGGGATCCTTCGCGACTACGAGCAGGGGCCTGACGGCACGTGGCACGACGGGCTGCTGATGGACCTCCTCAAAGGCGAACTCAAAGGCGAACTCAAGTAACCGGCAGCTGCTGCGAAAGCCGGTCCGCCACCTTCTGCACCACTGGCGCGATGTGGCTCACCGCGTCGGCCGTCAGCCGTCCGGACGGGCCGGAAACCGAGACCGCGGCGGGCACCGGCGCGCCGGGGATCGCGACCGCGATGCAGCGCACCCCAAGCTCCTGTTCCGCCTCGTCCAGCGCGTAACCCTGTCCGGCGATCTTCTTCAGCTCGACCGCCAGCGCGTCCGCATCCGTGAACGTGTGCTCGGTGTACGCGGGCATGCCGGTGCGTTCCAACAGCGACGTGACTTCGTCGGCGGGCAGTTCCGCCAGCATCGCTTTGCCCACGCCTGTGCCGTGCGGCAGCAACCGCCGGCCCACCTCGGTGAACATGCGCATCGAGTGCTTCGAGGGCACCTGCGCGACGTACACCACCTCGTCGCGTTCCAGCACCGCCAGGTTCGCCGTTTCGCCGACCTCCTCGACCAGCTCCACCAGCAGCGGCCGCGCCCACGCCCCGAACTGCATGCTGGCGTTCTCGCCGAGCCGGATCAGCCGGGCGCCCAGCGCGTAGTGCCGGTTGGTGTTCTGCCGGACGTAGCCCAGCGACACCAGCGTGCGGATCAGCCGGTGGATCGTCGGCATCGGCAGCCCGGACAGGGTCGCCAGCTCCGACAGGCTGGCCTCTCCGCCAGTGTCCGCCAGGTGCTCCAGCAGCTCGAACGCGCGCTGCAGGGACTGGACGCCGCCGTCTCGTCCGCTCTTCTCAGCCGCCACCAGTGGTCCTCCTCACAGACCCGATTGATGTTCCGCTATGCAGAAACTATAGTCCGTCAGGTAAAAACCGTAGGGACGTTATCCAAAGCACTACTCGGGGTGTTGCGCATGTCTGAGGTCCAGGTACTCGGCGGGTCCGTCGAGCGTGGGGACGAGATTCTGACGCCGGAAGCCCTCGCTTTCGTAGCGGGCTTGCACGACGAGTACGCCGCGCGGCGCGACGAACTGCTCGTCGCGCGGGGCAAGCGGCGCGAGGAGGCCCGGACTACCGGCCGCCTCGATTTCCTGGCCGAGACCAAGGAGATCCGCGAGAGCGACTGGCAGGTCGCCGGCGCTCCGGCCGCGCTGCGCGACCGCCGCGTGGAGATCACCGGTCCGACCGATCGCAAGATGACCATCAACGCCCTCAACTCCGGCGCCAAGGTGTGGCTCGCGGACTTCGAGGACGCCAACACGCCGCACTGGGCGAACGTGGTGGGCGGCCAGGTCAACCTGTCCGATGCGATCCGCGGCGACATCACGCTCGACCAGAACGGCAAGCACTACGAGCTGAAGCCGGACGTCGAGCACGCGACCATCGTGGTCCGCCCGCGCGGCTGGCACCTCGACGAGCGGAACCTGTCCTTCGGCGGGCGCCGGGGCGTCGGCGCGCTGGTCGACTTCGGCCTGTACTTCTTCCACAACGCGCAAGAGCTGCTCAACCGCGGCAAGGGCCCGTACTTCTACCTGCCGAAGATGGAAAGCCACCTCGAAGCGCGGCTGTGGAACGACGTGTTCACGCACGCGGAGAAGGCGCTCGGCATCCCGCACGGCACCGTCCGCGCCACCGTGCTGATCGAGACCATCCCGGCCGCGTTCGAGATGGAAGAGATCCTCTACGAACTGCGCGAGCACGCCTCGGGCCTCAACGCCGGCCGCTGGGACTACCTGTTCAGCGTCATCAAGTACTTCCGCGACGCGGGCGAGAAGTTCGTGCTGCCGGACCGCAACTCGGTCACCATGACCGCGCCGTTCATGCGCGCCTACACCGAACTGCTGGTGCGCACCTGCCACAAGCGCGGCGCGTTCGCGATCGGCGGCATGGCCGCGTTCATCCCGAGCAAGGACCCGGAAGTCAACAAGGGCGCCTTCGACAAGGTGCACGCCGACAAGTCGCGGGAGGCCGGGGACGGCTTCGACGGTTCGTGGGTCGCGCACCCGGGCATGGTCGCACTCTGCAAGGAAGAGTTCGACAAGGTCCTCGGAGACAAGCCGAACCAGCTCGAGCGCACCCGCGACGAGGTGAGCGTGACCGCCGACCAGCTGCTGGACGTCGCTTCGACGCCGGGCAGCGCCACCGCGGCCGGGCTGCGCGCGGCGGTCGACGTCGGAATCCGCTACCTGGCCTCGTGGCTGGGCGGCAACGGCGCGGCGGCGATCCACAACCTGATGGAGGACGCCGCCACCGCCGAGATTTCGCGTTCGCAGGTGTGGCAGTGGGTCAAGAACGGCACGCAGCTGGACAACGGCGAGAAGGTCACCGCGGAGCTGGTGCGCGGCGTCGTGGCCGACGTCCGCGGCGAGCTGGCGGCGGAGGTTTCCGACGATCTGCTGAAGCCCGCGGTCGAGCTGTTCGAGCAGGTCGCGCTGGCTGACGAGTTCCCGGACTTCCTGACCCTGCCGGCGTACGAGCACATCCAGTAATGGGCGGCGGACGACTCGCCGAGGACGTCTACACCGCCGCCGACACGCGGTTGGCCGAGGTCGACGCGCGGGTGGCGGCGCGGTATCCCGGCGAGTCTCCGGGCCGTCGTCCGGTGCACACGGTGTACGTGCCGGCGTCGCAGTACCGCACGCGCCTGGTCGCCGATTGGGGCAAGCAGGCGATGCGGGTCTTCGTCGAACACGGCGACCTGCTGAATCTCGACCCGGCGGTGGCCGAGCGGGTCCGCGAGAAGCTCCTCACCGAGCCCATCGAGGACCTCCGCATCGACTTCGAGGACGGTTACGGCCATCCCGGCGACGAAGCGGAGGACGCAGCCGCGGAGGCCGCCGGGCGGACGCTCGCGACCACCGGCGGTACTCCGTTCGTCGGAATCCGGTTCAAGAGCTTCGAAGCCGCGACACGGCGACGAGGCATCCGGACGCTCGATCTGTTCCTGTCCGGCTTGCTGTCCGAAGGATCGCTGCCGGACGGATTCGTGGTGACGCTGCCGAAGGTCACCGCGGTCGAGCAGGTCGAAGTCGCCGCGGAAGTGTTGGGGCGACTGGAAACCGCGTACGGACTGGCGGACCGCGCGCTGCGGTTCGAGGTGCAGATCGAGACCGCGCAGTCGATCCTTTCGACCGACGGCACGGTCGCGGTGGCGCAGATCATCCAGGCCGCGGACGGCCGGTGTTCCGGGCTGCATTACGGGACCTACGACTACAGCGCGGGTCTCGGCATCAGCGCGGCGTACCAGAGCATGGCGCACCCCGCCGCCGACTTCGCGAAGCAGTTGATGCAGGTCGCGGCTGCCGGAACGGGCGTACGGCTGTCCGACGGTTCGACCAACCGGCTTCCGGTGGGCGACGACCTGCCGGGCGCCTGGGCCGAACACCTGCGCTTGGTGCGACGGTCGTTGGAGAACGGCTTCTACCAGGGGTGGGACCTGCACCCGCACCAGTTGCCGACCCGGTACGCGGCGACGTACGCCTTCTACCGCGAGGGCGCCCCGGCGGCGGCCAAGCGGTTGCAGGACTACGCGTCGAAGACGGCCGGGGGAGTGCTGGACGAACCCGCTACGGCGGAGGCGCTGGCTCGGTATCTGCTCGGCGGGTTCCAGTGCGGGGCGTTGGCGGAAGCGGAACTGCCGTTTGAGGCTGCGCGGCTGGACGCGTACGTGCGGCGGCAGGCCTGAACTGCTCGTGAGTGCCTATCGCGGTTAGAACCGCGATAGGCACTCACGAGGCTTCAGCTGCGGCAGGCTTCCGCGATGGCCGCGGTGTCCCAGTAGAACGGCCGCACCTCGGCGATCCGCCCGTCCTCGATCCGCAGCGTCTGCAGGATCGGGAACTCCAGCTCCCGCCCCGTCGCGCGCGCCCGGGCGCGGACCTGGGTGAGCACCACCGACGTCGCGCCGAGGGCGAGGAACTCCTGCTCGCCGATCTCGAACGACTCCCAGATCCGGCTCATCTCGAGGAAGAACTTCTCCAGTCCGGCGTGGCCGTGCCAGTCGCCGCCGAACGGCAGTCCGCCGGCCTGGTGCAGTACGACATCCTCGGCGAAATACGGGGCCAGCGGGGCGAAAGAGGCCGAACCGGGGCCGCCGGCGGCGAAATACTCGGCTTCGGCTCGGTACATGCCGTTGAGCACGGCAGCGGGATCAGTCACGGCCGTCAGCCTGGCCGCGCTCCGACGGTTCCGCTGGCGGCAATCGGACTTCGCGGTCTCCGCACGTTTCGTCGTACGCGCTCGGTAGACTTCAAGCCGGTCTTTTCGAGGGCGGGAAAGGAAACACGAAAGCCATGTCTGAGGAAACCGGGACGGTCGAGACGCTGGAGTTCCAGTCCGAGGCGCGCCAGCTGCTGCAGCTGATGATCCACTCGATTTACTCGAACAAGGACATCTTCCTGCGCGAGCTGGTCTCCAACGCCTCCGACGCGCTGGACAAGCTGCGCCTGGAGACGTACCGCGACAAGGATCTGCAGGCCGAGACCGAGAACCTGCACATCGAAATCCTCCTCGACGCCGAGGCGCGCACCCTCACCGTGCGCGACAATGGCATCGGGATGAGCCGCGACGACGTCGTCAACCTGATCGGCACCATCGCGAAATCCGGCACCGCCGACTTCCTGCGCAAGCTGAAGGAGTCGAAGGAATCCGCGGGCCAGGACCTGATCGGGCAGTTCGGCGTCGGCTTCTACTCCAGCTTCATGGTCGCCGACAAGGTCACCCTGGTGACCCGGCGCGCGGGCTCCGACGAGGGCGTCCGCTGGGAGTCGACCGGCGAGGGCATCTACACGATCGAATCGCTCGCCGACGCTCCGCAGGGCACCGCGGTGACGCTGCACCTCAAGCCCGCGGACGACGAGGATCACCTCTACGACTACACGTCGCCGTGGAAGGTCCGCGAGATCGTCAAGCGCTACTCCGACTTCATCACCTGGCCGGTGCAGATGGCCAAAGAAGGCACTGCGACGAAGGAAGAAGACGACGCTGGCGGTCTCGAGACCGTCAACTCGATGAAGGCGCTCTGGGCGCGTTCGAAGGACGAGGTCTCCGACGAGGAGTACCACGAGTTCTACAAGCACATCAGCCACGACTGGACCGACCCGCTCGAGACGGTCCGGATGCAGGCCGAGGGCACCTTCGAGTACCAGGCGCTGCTGTTCCTGCCCTCGCGCGCGCCGGTGGACCTGTTCATGCGGGACGCGAAGCGCGGCGTGCAGCTGTACGTCAAGCGCGTGTTCATCATGGACGACTGCGAAGCGCTGATGCCGAACTACCTGCGCTTCGTGAAGGGGGTCGTCGACGCGGCGGATCTGTCGCTGAACGTGTCGCGGGAGATCCTGCAGCAGGACCGGCAGATCCGCGCGATCCGGCGGCGGCTGGAGAAGAAGATCCTCTCCACGGTCAAGACGATGATGACCGAGGACGCCGAGAAGTACGCGACGTTCTGGTCCGAGTTCGGCCGCGCGGTCAAGGAAGGCCTGATCGACGACCCGGAGAACCGGGAGCAGATCCTGGAGATCTCGTCGTTCGACTCGACGCACCACGCGGACAAGCCGACCTCGCTGCGCGACTACGTGTCGCGGATGAAGGACGGCCAGGAGCACATCTACTACCTGACCGGCGATTCGCGCACCGTCATCGAGAACTCGCCGCACCTGGAAGCGTTCCGCGCCAAGGGGTACGAGGTGCTGATCCTCACCGACCCGGTCGACGAAATGTGGACGGAGTCGGCGAGCGGCTTCGACGGCAAGACGTTCCAGTCGATCGCGAAGGGCGAGGTCGACCTCGGCGACGAGACGTCCGAGGAGAAGAAGGCCGAGTACGAGGACCTGCTGAAGTGGATGTCGGCGACGCTGACCGACACCGTCAAGGAGGTCCGGCTGTCCTCGCGGCTGACGACGTCGCCGTCCTGCATCGTCGGCGACGCGGGCGATCTGACGCCGACGCTGGAGAAGATGTACCGCGCGATGGGGCAGGAACTGCCGCCGGTGAAGCGGGTTCTGGAGCTGAACCCGGAGCACGCGCTGGTGACCGGTCTGCGCAAGGCGTTCGCCGAGCACCCGGAGGACACCTCGCTGGCCGAGACGGCGGAGCTGCTGCACGGGATGGCGTTGTTGGCCGAGGGTGGCGAGTTGAAGGACCCGAGCCGGTTCTTGGGGCTGGTGGCGGATCGCGCGGCTAAGGCGTTGTGAGGGTTCTCGTGAGTGGCTACGCCGGTTAGAACCGGCGTAGCCACTCACGAGCTTGAGGAGGTTCGCATGAGGACAGTCGTCGAGAACGCCGCGATCGCGACGGTCAGCGGTCCCGAGTACCGCAACGGACACGTCGTCATCGAGGACGACCGCATCGCCGCGGTCGGCGACGGCGCCTTCACCGGCGAGGCAGACGAACGCGTCGACGCTGCTGGCTGCCTCGTCACGCCGGGCCTCGTGAACACGCACCACCACCTCTACCAATGGGCCACCCGGGGCCTCGCCGCCGACCACACGCTGTTCGAGTGGCTGGTCGCGCTGTATCCGGTGTGGGCCAAGCTGGACGCGGACATCACGCATGCGGCGGGCAGCGCCGGAATGGCCCGGCTCGCCCTGACCGGCTGCACCACGGTCGCCGACCACCACTACGTCTTCCCGACCGACGGCGGCGACCAGGTGGCCGCGCTCGTCGCCGCACGGGAGCGGATCGGCTTGCGGCTGCACTTGGTCCGCGGCTCGATGGACCGCGGCGAATCGGACGGCGGGCTGCCGCCGGACAGCCTGGTCGAGACCGCCGAGGACGCTCTCCTCGGCACCGAAGCCGCGATCGACCGCTACCACGATGCCTCGCCCGGCGCGCACCTGCAGATCGCGGCAGGCCCGTGCTCGCCGTTCACCGTCACCGAGCGGCTGATGGCTGACTCGGCCGAACTGGCTCGCCGCAAGGGCATCCGGCTGCACACGCACCTGGCCGAAACCCAGGACGAGGAAAAGCAATGCCTCGCCGAAACCGGTCTCACGCCTGCTGAATACGCGGACAAACTGGGCTGGCTGGCTTCGGACGTCTGGCTCGCGCACACCGTGCACCTCGCGCCGGACGCGATCCGTCGTTTCGGAGCGACTGCTACGGGTTCCGCGCACTGCCCGACGTCGAATGGCCGTCTGGGCAGCGGAATCGCTCCGGTACGGGACTTGCTCGACGCGGGCGCACCGGTCGGATTAGGCGTCGACGGCGCGGCTTCCAGCGAATCCGGCGGCTTGGCCGAGGAGTTGCATCAGGCGTTGCTGCAGGCCCGGCAGCGCGGCGGACCCACGGGGTTGACCACACGGGAAGCGCTGTGGCTCGGCACGATGGGCGGCGCGCGCTGCCTCGGCCGGGAGCGCGAAATGGGCTCGGTGGAGGTCGGGAAGCTCGCGGATCTGGCGGTGTGGGATCTGAACGGGCTGAACTACGCGGGTATCGACGACCCGGTCGCGGCCTTGGTGCTGGCCGCGCCGCCGCCGCTGCGGAAGCTGTTCGTGGGCGGTCGAACGGTGGTGGACCGGGGGCAGCTGAAGTCCGCGGACGAGACGGCGATCGCGGGAGAGTTGGCGAAGGCGAGCGCTCGGCTGCGGAAAGACTGACCCGCGCCCGACCGACGACCTGTCGCGTGTCCGGCGGACGGGTCAGCCCACGACCTGACGCTCCACTCCGCGCCTGCATTCCCTCCTCGTCCTGAGGCAAACGAATGGTCCTGGCTGCGGCACCCGACAGCTCATCGAGGACGTCTGACCAGCACCGTTCCCGCATCAGCCAACGGCGCTCGCACCGCCTGCACCGGATCCGTCGCGCTCGGCTTGCGCGCCGCGTCCGAAATCCGCAGCAGCAGCGCGACCAGGATGTAGTTCGCGAGCAGCGACGAGCCGCCCTTCGACAGGAATGGCGCGGTGATGCCCGTTTCCGGGATCAGCTTCGTCACGCCGCCCACGACGACGAAAATCTGCATCACCACGGTGAACGCGAGCCCGCCGCCGAGGAGTTTGCCGAAGCTGTCGCGGACGGCCAGCGCGTGCCGCATTCCGCGCAGTGCGATCAGCAGGTACAGCATCAGCACCGCGGCCAGTCCGAGGAAGCCCAGTTCCTCGCCGATGCTGGCGGTGATGAAGTCGGTGTTCGCCTCGGGGACGATGTCCGGCCTGCCCGCGCCCAGGCCGGTTCCGCCCATGCCGCCGGTGCCGAGGCCGAACAGCCCTTGCGCGATCTGGTAGCCGCCGCCTGCCTGGTCGTAGGTCGCGAGCGGGTCCATCCAGTTCGCGACCCGCTGGCGCACGTGGTTGAACAGGAAGTACGCCAGCACGCACCCGCCGGCGAACACCGTCAGCCCGGCGTACACCCAGATCGCCCGCTCGGTCGCGAGGTAGATCATCACCAGGACGATCCCGAAGAACAGCAGCGAGGCGCCGAGTTCCTTCTCGAACGCCAGCACCGCGACGCAGCCGAGCGCGGCGATGACGATCGGCCCGAGGTCGCGCGCCCGCGGCAGTTCGACGCCGAGCACCTTCCGCCCGGCGACGCGGAACAGTTCCCGTTTCGCCACCAGCGTGGTCGCGGCGAAGACGATCAGCAGCAGCTTCGCGAACTCGCCGGGCTGGATCGACAGCGGGCCGATCTTGATCCACACCTTCGCGCCGCCGGCTTCCGACAGCGACGCCGGCAGCAGCGCGGGCAGCAGGACCGCGACGAACCCGGCCATCCCGGCGAGATAGCCGTAGCGGGTCAGCACGCGGTGATCGCGCACGAACCCGAGCACGGCCAGGAACAACGCCAGCGCCACCACCGTCCACAGCACCTGCTGCCCGGCGACGGCCGAATACGTCTTGCCCCGCTGCACCGCCTGCTCGGCGAGCCCTAGGTCGATCCGGTGGATCACCACCAGGCCAAGGCCGTTCAGCAGCACGGTGCACGGCAGGATCAGCGGGTCCGCGTGCGGTGCCCAGCGCCGGACCGCGATGTGCGCCACCGCCGCGACCGCGGTGAACGACGCGCCGTAGCCGACTATCGAAAAGTTGATCTGCCCGAGTGCGTTCGCGTCCACGAGCAAAAACGCGAACCAAACGATCGCCACCGCGAGCAGAAGCAGCCGCAATTCCGTACCGCGCGCGGCAGGCATGAATTTCCCGTCTTTGGCAAGCAGTGAACTGCCGCGAGCGTAGTCGCGATTTCTGGCAGGACGCTGAGAATGCGCGGCAATTCGGTCGGACTGTCCGAAATCGGCGAGCCCCCGGCCGCGATATGCTTCGGAAAATCGGACGGGCGAGCGGAGAACCAGAGGTGGCGACAGAACTGACCCCGGTGCCGGTCCAGGCGCTGGCGCCAGCCCCGTCGGCGAAAGGAACGAAACGCGCGCTCGGCGCGGCGGTGGCCGCGGTGCTGCTCGCGGCGGTGTTCCTGGTGGTGCTGCACGTCGACCGCTACTGGGGGCCGATCGATCCGGTCAGCGCGATGCTCAGCGACTACGCCTGGACTCCCGGCTGGTGGATGTGGGCGGCGGCGATGCTGCTGACGTCGGCCGGTTCGGTCGTGGTGGCGGCGGTCCTGCGCCGCCGGGGGCTTCTGTACGGGCCGCTGACCGTCCTCGCGATGGCCGCCTGGTGCGCCGGGCTCGCGGCGGTGGCGTTGTTCACGAAGGACCCGCAGGGAAATGCGGTGACGTGGGTCGGCAAAGTGCATCTCGGCGCGACCGGGGTCAGTTGTGTGAGTTTGCCGTTAGCCGGCTGGCTGCTCGGCTGGACGCATCGGAATTCGCCGCGATGGCGAGGTTACGCGCGCTGGTCGCGCATTCTGGCGTTGGCCGCGGTGCCGTTCTTTCTGCCGTTTCTCATTCCGTTCGTGGCTAATGTCGCATTCGGGCAGCATCTGCCGACGGTCGCGACCGGGCTCGTGGAACGGGTGATGGCCGTGCTCGAACTGGTCGAACTGCTGGTGCTGGCCGGATGGGCGTGGCGCGCGGCCGAATGATCAGGTGGCGTCGGGGTCGACCGGCGGCCGCTCGCCCGCCCGCAACGGAACCGCCACCGGGGCCGGAGCCGGCGTCGAGACCGGGCTGGCGACCGGGGGAGTGTCGTCGAACAGGTACTTCGTCATGGCGGCGCGGGGATTGCCGATCCGCAGGGACTGCAGTTCCTGCAACGGTTTCCGCAGCTCCTGGTACTCCGGGCCGAGTTCCGCTTCCAGCTGGGCTTTGGTGCCCGCGGCGAACCCGCGGATCCGCTTCACAGTCTGCGCGACCCAGTGCGCGGCCTCGGGCAGTCGCTCCGGGCCGAGGATGAACAACCCGGCGAGCAACAGAATCACGATGTGGTCGATGCTGAGACCGAACACCGGCCACCTCCTGCGGACCCGGATGTTGGTTTCAGCTTAGCTGTCCCCGGTGCGGCGTTTCCCGTCGTCACCCAGTTCGGTCAGCAGCCGTCGCGCTACGTCGACCACGGCCGCGCCCGCGACCGCCATCGGTTCAGTCGTCCGCATGGAGCGGCACAACACGAACGCGCCTTCCAAGCTGGTGACCAAGGCGAGCGTGAGCGTGCGCGCGTGCTCCTCGGGAAGGCCGAAGGCGGAGAATCCCTTCGTGCCCGCTTTGGTCCACGCCTCGAACACGTCCGCGGTGGCCTTGCGCAGGGGTTCGTTCGTGGTCGCCACTTCGAGCGCGACGGTCGCGATCGGGCAGCCTTCGACGTAGTCCGTGTCGAGGAGCGTGGTGACCGCGCCCGCGAAGAACGTTTCGAGGCCGGTGATCAGGTCCGGCGCCGGGGCGATGAAGATTTCGAACAGCTGCGCGTACTGCATCCCCGAGGTGCGTACCACTTCTTCGCCCAGCTGCTCCTTGCCGCCGGGGAAGAAGTGGTACACCGACCCGAAGGGCGCGCCGGCCTTCTCGACAATCTGCTTCATGCCGGTGCCGGCGTACCCGCCTTGGCGGAACAACTCCGCCCCGGCGGCGAGGATGCGGTCCTTGGTGCCAGTCACGCCACCGAGGATAACTCCTTGACAGTAGAGCGTTCTATCAAGCGCGGCCGGAGCACCAGGTTGAGCGCCACCGCGGTCACGCAGCCCGCGCTGATCCCGGAGTTGAGCACGACCTGCAGCGCCGCCGGAAACCCGGAGTAGAAGTCCGGCATGACGATCGGGATCAGCCCGACGCCGAGCGACGCGGCGACGATCGCGACATTGATCGGATGCTCGAACGACGCCTTCGCGAGCGTCCGGATGCCGCTCACCGCGACGCTGCCGAACAGCACCAGCCCGGCCCCGCCGAGCACCGGCTGCGGCACCAGCGCGACGATCCCGCCGGTCACCGGGAAGACGCCCAGCAGCACAAGCACCACGCCGCTGGCCGCGACCACGTACCGGCTCACCATGCGGGTGAGCGACACGAGTCCGATGTTCTGCGCGAACGCCGTGCAGGCGAACCCGCCGAAGATCGTGCCGACTGCGGTGGAAAGCCCGTCCGCGCGCAGGCCGTCGGCCAGTACTCGGCTGGTGGTCGGCCGGTCCACGATCTCGCCGAGCGCCAGCAGGTCGGCGGTGCTTTCCGCCATCACCACCAGCATCACGATGAGCATCGAGACGATCGCCGCGACATCGAACGTCGGCGTGCCGAAGTGGAACGGCGTCACGATCCCGAACACCGGGGCCTGCTGCAGCGTCGAGGTGTCGACTTGGCCGAGCGGCCACGCCGCGGCGGTGCCGACGACCAGGCCGAGCAGCAGCGCGATCCGGCTCCAGAACCCGGTCAGGAACCGGGTGAAGACGAGCACCGCGACCAGCGTGATCCCGGCCAGCACGAGCCCGCTGGGCTTGGCCGACTTGTGCTGCGCGGCGATCCACTGCACGGCGACCGGCAGCAGGGAGATCCCGATGAGCGTGATGACCGTCCCCGTCACCACCGGCGGGAAAAACCGCGTCAGCTTGGAGAAAAACGGTGCGGCGAGCACTACGAACACGCCGCCGGCGAGCGTGGCGCCGTAAACGACGCCCAACGCATTGCCGTCGCGATGCTGCGCCGCGATGGACAGAATTGGCGCGACAGCGGCGAAAGTGACGCCGTTGACCAGCGGCAGTCTGGAGCCGAAGCGCCAGAAACCGAGGGTTTGCAACAGGGTGGCCAGTCCCGCGGTGAACAGCGCCGCGCTGATCAACAGCGTGAGCTGGCCGGGGGAAAGACCGACGGCTGCGCCGATGACGAGCGGTGGCGCCACCACTCCGGCGTACATGGCCGCGACGTGCTGGATTCCTCCGAGGATCAACTGCGGCAGCGGAGGCCGCACGTCCACGGGGTGCCGAGAAGGTCGTTCCTGTGTAACTGACATGCGCTCTCCCGGAGGTGTCGTGAGTGGCGGTCACGGTTAGAACCGTGATTGCCGCTCACGAGGGGCGGGGCTAGAGCACGGCGTCGGTCCAGGCCGGGCCGGGCTCTTCGGCTTCGTCGCGGACCACCGTGCCTTCGATGAGGCCGTACGGTCGGTCGGCGGCGTAGAACACCTCGTTGTGGTTCTCGAGGCCGAAGGGGCTTAGATCGACGAGGAAGTGATGCTTGTTGGGCAAGGAGAACCGGATCTCGGCTACCTCCGGCCGGGCTTGCAGCACGGCTTCGCCCATCGCGTACAGGGTCTGCTGCAGCGAAAGACTGTGCTTGGTGGCGAACGTCTCCAGGAGCGTCTGCCGGATCGCCCGATGGCTCTTGGCCCAGTCGATCCCGGTGAATCCCTCGTAGCGCCAGCGCGCGGTCACGGCGGTGGCGAGAATGCGGTCGTCGGTTTCGACGAGCGTGGTGTATTCGTCCTGCGGGTACCCATGGAATTCGGACCCGGTGGACTTGAGCACCACGAGACCATCCAGTCCGGACACGACCCAGGCGCGGTCGGCGTGCACGGTGACAGTGGTGGTGCGGCGTTCGCCGCCGGAGCTGCTGAACGAGTGGTCGTGCGGCGCGCCGTCCACCGAGATGCGGTCCCACTCCTGCTCTTCGACGGAGATCCGCGCCCCGGTGATCTTTTCCTGGGTGTCCACGAAACGCCTGCCGAGCCGGAGGGCGAAGTCTTCGATCTCGCCGATCTCCTGCTGCTTGGCGAAGGCGTACACCGTGTTCTTCTGGGTGTCGGTGGCCAGCACGGCGGAGTTGTCGCCGGTGAGGTGCGTGGCCGACAGGTCGCCGCGCAGCGCCGAGGACACCGTGAGGTCGCGCAGATGGTGCACGCCGCCGGTGCGCCGGACGGTGACGAGGCGGACCTCCGCCTTGCCGTACTGGTTGGGGCCCAACGAGATTCCCATGTCAGCTCCCGCGATAGGTGGAATAGGCGAACGGGCTCAGCAGCACCGGCACGTGGTGGTGCGACGTGCCGTCGACGATCCGGAAGGCGATGGTGACGTCGGGGAAGAACGCCTCCGGGCCGAGGTAGCTCCCGGTGTCGAAGATCAGCCGGTACACCCCGGGGGCGAGCGTGTCCGGGCCGAGGTCGCGGATGCGGCCGTCGTCGTCGGTGGCGCCCTCGGCGAGCAGCGAGCCGTCCTGGCGCTCGAAGCGCACGGCGATCCCGGCGGCGGGCTTGCCGGTGGCGGTGTCGAGGACGTGCGTAGTCACGAGGCTCATGCCGTCGCCTCCTTGACGAGTTTCACGCTGCCAGCCTGGGAGGCGACGGCATGAATATCCATGATTCGCTTGCAAGCGGCGCTCATGCTGTTACCGCTTTCGCCAGGCGCAGTTGCGCGATCTTGGCCAGCTCCGCGCCGGCGACGTCGAGTTCGGTCTCCGGGTCGTTGCCGAGCCGGGACCGCAGGTTCGCGAGCAGTTCCTCGCCGCTGCGCCCGCTGGCGCACACCAGGAAAACGTGGCCGAAGCGTTCCTCGTAGGCGGCGTTGGCGGCGGCGAATTCGTCCGCATTGTCCACTCCGGACTGTTCCGAACGCGACCAGTCGGCATCGGAGCCCTTGCTGGTCGGGCGTTCCCCGATCCTCGGGTGCGCGGCGATCGCGTCGCGGATCTCGTTGCGCTGCAACGGAGTCGCACTGTCCGCGCTCTTGCTCAGCGCGGCGAAATCGGCATACGGGCGGCCGTCGAGCACGGTATCGACCCAGCGCGGCACGGCCAGACAGGCAGTGAGCGTCGGCCGGAGTTCGGCGGCGGATGCGGAGTTGAACTCGGCGAGTGCGAGCGGCAACGGAATCTCCTCCGGGGAGGTGGTGTTCCGCTGACCGTACGGCCGGGTCGAGCGTGCGTCAACACTTTGTTGAATCGCAACCGGCCGTGGTTTCAGTCCGCTTCCCGGTTGAGGTAGTTGTAGACCGTGAACCGCGTGACGCCCAGTTCCTCGGCGACGGCTGAAACCGATTTCCGCAGGTTGAAGGCCCCTCGCTCGCGCAGCAGGCGCACCGCGCGCTGCTTTTCCGGGCGGTCGAGTTCACGGAGTTTCGAGCCGAGTTCGCGTTCCACGTCGGAGATCAATCGCGAGAGTGCGCTGTTGAGTTCGACCGCCGGAACGGTGTCGGAATCGTCGGTCCGGCGCAGTTGCAGCGTCACCCGGGTGGCCCCGCCTTCGAGGGCGGCGCGGGCGATCGACGGCAACGCGGCGAACAGGTCTTCGGCGCGGCCGCGGGCCAGGGTGCCGAGCGGGCCGAAGTCGGTGTCGAGCCCGGCCGCGTCGGCGGCGTCGCGGGCGCGGACGGCGTGCTCCGGCGGCGCGCCCTCGCCGCGGAACGGCTCGCTGGTGAACTCGGCTTCCAACTCCACCCGGTGACCGTAACGTGGTAGGGACGGCGTTGACGAGCCGGGAAGTTCGTGTCTAATCTCGGTGAGCGAAAGACTCTTTCCGTAACGTGGAACTGGAGGGTGCCGTCGATGGACCTCGTGGTGCGGGCTGCGCGTGCGGTGACCCCCGCCGGTCTGGGACCGGCGACGATCGGCGTGCGGGACGGCCGGATCGTCGCGGTCGAAGCTGGCCTGGTCGAGATGCCGGGCACGCGGGTCGTCGAACTGGTCGGGGACGAGGTGCTGCTGCCCGGTCTCGTGGACACTCATGTGCACGTCAACGACCCCGGCCGCGCCGAGTGGGAGGGCTTCGAGACCGCGACGCGCGCGGCCGCGGCCGGTGGCGTCACGACGATCGTGGACATGCCGCTCAACAGCCTGCCGCCGACGGTCGACGTGGCCGCGCTGGAGGTCAAGCGCAAGGCGGCGAGCGGCCGGGTGCACGTGGACGTCGGCTTCTGGGGCGGCGCGATTCCCGGCAACGAAGGCGATCTGCGCGGGCTGCACGACGAGGGCGTCTTCGGCTTCAAGTGCTTCCTGCTGCACTCCGGCGTTGACGAATTCCCCCCGCTGGACGCTGCTGGCCTGGAATCCGCGCTGCGCGAGCTGAAGTCGTTCGACGCGCAGATGATCGTGCACGCAGAGGATTCCGAAGCGATCGACGCGGCTCCTGACCCGCACGGCGAGAAGTACCACGACTTCCTCGGTTCCCGTCCGCGCGGCGCGGAAAACCTGGCCATCACGCATGTGATCGAAGCGGCCCGGCGCACCGGTGCCCGCGCGCACGTCCTGCATCTGTCCTCTTCGGACTCTCTGCCGCTGATCGCCAGCGCGCGCCGCGAAGGTGTCGCGCTGTCGGTGGAAACCTGTCCGCACTACTTGTCGTTCGTCGCCGAGGAAATCCGGGACGGGGCAACGCAATTCAAATGCTGCCCGCCGATTCGCGAGGCAGCGAACCGGGAATTGCTGTGGCAGGGTTTGGCGGACGGCGTGATCGACACGATCGTCAGCGACCATTCGCCGTGCACGCCGGAGCTGAAACGCTTCGACACCGGCGATTTCGGTCTCGCCTGGGGCGGCATTTCCAGCCTGCAGCTCGGCCTGCCCGCGATCTGGACGCAGGCCCGGCAGCGCGGCTTCGGCCTCGTCGACGTGGTGCGGTGGATGGCCGAGCGTCCGGCCGCGCAGGTGGGGATGACGCGCAAGGGCAAGCTGGAAGTGGGCTGTGACGCCGATTTCTGCGTCTTCGCGCCTGACGAAGCCTTCGTCGTGGACGTCGCGAAGCTCGCGCACCGCAACCCGGTGAGCGCGTACGACCAGCGTCCCCTCGCCGGCGTCGTGCGTGGCACTTGGCTGCGCGGCGAGCCGGTGACCGGCGACGAGCCGAAGGGGACTTTGCTGACCCGGGGCAATTGCTGAAGAGATGGAGGAGCACGTGTCCGACCGTCCGGAGTGGACTACCCAGCCCGATCTGGCCTCGCGCCTGTTCGGGGGCACCGTGATGTGGGCGAGCGACGAGCTGTTCGCCGAAAAGGAAAACCTGGTCAACCCGTGGCGGCCGGCGCACCGCGCCGAAACGTTCGGTCCGAAGGGCCAGGTGTACGACGGCTGGGAGACCCGGCGGCACCGCGAACCCGGCGACGACCACGCCCTCGTCCGCCTCGGCCTAGGCGGCGTGGTGTCCGGCGTTGTCGTGGACACGGCGTTCTTCAAGGGCAACTTCCCGCCCTTCGTGTCCGTGGCGGCGACTTCGGTCCCCGGCTACCCGAGCGCGGGCGAACTGCAGGACGCCGACTGGGACGTCCTGGTCGACCACGAACCCGCGGTCGGCGACTCGGAGAACTACTACAAGGTGACGTCCCCGCGTCGCTACACCCACGTCCGCCTCACCCAGCACCCCGACGGCGGCGTCGCGCGCCTGCGGGTGCACGGTTCGCCGGTGCCCGACCCGGCGCTGCTGGACCCGCGCTCGCTGGACCTGGCAGCTTTGGAAAACGGCGCGGTCGTCACCGGGTGCAGCGACATGTTCTATTCGTCGCCGAACAACATGCTGTCGCCGGGCCTCGCTGCGCACCAGGCAGAAGGCTGGGAAACCGCCCGCCGCCGCGACGACGGCAACGACTGGGCGACAGTACGGCTCGCGGGTGCGGGTTTGGTCCGGTTCGTGGAGCTGGACACCAGCAACCTCAAGGGAAACGCACCCGGCTGGGCTTCAGTGAGCGGCCGCCTCGACGAGGGCGAATGGGTAGAACTGTTGCCGCGCACCAGGTTGCAGCCCGACACCCGGCACCGCTTCGCCCTGGCCGACGACGGCCCCGAGGTGACCGAGATCCGCCTGGACATCTACCCCGACGGCGGCCTCGCCCGACTGCGCCTCTTCGGCGAGCTGAGCAAGCGCGGCCGGGAAGCCGTGACCGCGCGGTTCGCCGAAACCTCCGACTGAGTTCTGGTCCGTGAAGGGCTCCTTGAGGGAATCTGACCTGGATCCACCGGTGTTTGTGGTGTTGTAGGCCGTGTCTGGACGCGCAGATGCCCTCTGGCCTGGGATGATTGTTCTTGCGAAGGAAAAATCAGTCCGAGGGAGAGGGCATCTGCTGGATGCGA
>NZ_PQIA01000085.1 GCF_003385235.1 Amycolatopsis circi
CCCCCATGCCCCCTCGCCAAGCGTTCCCCGCTCACCAAGCCCTCACGGTCACCACGCACAGCGCGTCCGCGTGGGACCACGACGGCGCCCGCTGGGTACGGGCACTCGGTCCGTACCCAGCGGAAGTCGGCGCGCAAGGAATCGGCGTTGCGCGCGAGGGGCTTTCCGTTACTCCCGCCGGAATCTGGCCGCTCACCGAAGCGTTCGGCATCGAGCCGAACCCCGGCACCCGGCTCCCCTACCAGCAAGTGACCACTTCGGACTGGTGGGTCTCCGATGTGCGCTCTCCGCTCTACAACACGCATTACCGAGGCACACCAGGCCCATTCGACGAAGCGGCGGGCGAGAACCTCAGTGCGGCGGGTCCGGCGTACGCGCACGCGGTGGTGATCGACTACAACCGCTCGCCGGTCGTACCCGGTGCCGGTTCGGCGTTCTTCCTGCACGTAGCCACCGGCGGGCCGACCGCTGGCTGCGTCGCTCTCGCGCCTGACGATCTCATTGCCGTCCTGCGCTGGCTCGACCCCGCGCGAAACCCCGTCATCGCAATAACTGCTCAGCCGTCCGCGTGTTGATGATCCGTTCCGGCCCGATGCCCGCGTTTTCCGCCCGCTCGCAGCCGTAAACCTGCCAGTCGAGCTGACCGGGCGCGTGCGCGTCGCTGTCGATCGCGAACTCGCATCCCAGCTCGGCCGCCTGGCGCAGCAACCGCGTCGGCGGGTCGAGCCGGTCCGGCCGCGAGTTGATCTCCACCGCCACCCCGTTCGCGCGACAGGCGGCGAACACCTTCTCCGAGTTGAACTGCGACTCCGGCCTGCTGCGTCCGCCGACCAGCCGCCCGGTGCAGTGCCCCAGCACGCGGACGTGCGGGTTCTCGACAGCGGCCAACATCCGCGGCGTCATCTCCCGCGCGGGCATCCGGAGCTTCGAGTGCACGCTCGCCACCACGAAGTCCAGTCGGTCCAGCAGCTTCTCGGTCTGGTCGAGCGCGCCGTCGTCGAGGATGTCGACCTCGATGCCGTGCAGCAGGCGGAACGGGGCCAGCTGCTCGTTCACCCGCGCGACCTCGTCCATCTGCGCGCGCAGCCGCTCTGGGGACAGGCCGCGCGCGACGGTCAGCCGCGGCGAATGGTCGGTGAGCACGATCCACTCGTGCCCCAGCTCGCGTGCCGTCTCAACCATCTCGAGGATTGGACTGCCACCGTCGGACCAGTCGGAGTGCGTGTGACAGTCGCCGCGAAGGGCCGTACGCAACGCACCACCGTCCGGCAGCTTCTTCTCGGGCAGCTTCGCCGCGTACGCAGGCGTACGGTCGTGCCACGCGTCCTCGATGACCCCGGCGGTGGCTTTGCCAATCCCCTTCAACGCTTGAAGCGTCTTCGCGCCTACGCGGGACGCCAGCTCGTCCTCGGATAAGCGGTCGACCACTGCAGCGGCCTGACGGAACGCGCGCACCCGGTAAGTCGGTTCACCGGCGCGTTCGAGCTGGAAGGCGATGTCGCGCAGGGCGCGGGCCGGGTCCATGACTCCTGTTCTACCCGCTCAGCCGCGCCGAGGCAGCTCATGCAGCTCGACGTCGCCGAGACGGCCGTCGCGGATCTCGGCGGTTTGGTAGGTGCAGAACGGCTGCTGCCGCCGATCCGTGGGCGATCCGGGGTTGAGCAGCCGCAAGCCGCCGGGCGTCACCGAGTCCCAGGGGATGTGGCTGTGCCCGAAGATCAGCACGTCAACGTCCGGATATGACGCATCGCATCGAGCAGGGCGACCTTTCGCGTCGCCGGTCTCATGGACTACCGCCAGCCGGACGCCCTCCAGAGTCTCCCTGGCCACCTCAGGCAGGCGTTTGCGCAGTTCAGGGCCGTCGTTGTTGCCGTAGACGCCGATCAGCCGGACGCTGCGGGCCTCAAGAGCGTCGAGGGTGTCCACGTCGACCCAGTCGCCCGCGTGCACCACGACGTCGGCCTGCGCGACTTCGTCCCAGACCTGCGCAGGCAGTTCCTTCGCCCGCTTCGGCAGGTGGGTGTCCGCGAGGAGCAGCAACCGCACGCCGTCACTCCTCCCCGATCGCCTCGAGCACGTGGTCGAGGAACGCCGCGATGTGCGCGCGCAGCAGCTCGGCCGCGCCGTCCTCGTCGCCCTTCTTCGCGGCGGCGAGCACCGCCTTGTGCTCGTTCCATTCCTTGCGCCAGCTGGGATTCGCGTCCCAGCCGACCACGGTGATCAGTGCGGCGCGGTCGCGCAAATCGTCCAGCATCGACACCATCAGCGGGTTGCCGCAACCCGCGTACAGCGCGCGGTGGAATCGCCGGTTCAGCAGGCTCAACGTCGTCTGGTCGGCGTCCGCGCCCGACGCTTCCTTGAGGATCTGCGCGGCCTCGTCGAACGCCGTGCGGTCCGAAGACCGCACCGCGCGGCGCAGCGCTTCCGGCTCCAGCACCATCCGCACGTCGTAGACCGACCGCGCCAGCTCCGCGTCGACCACGCACACCGACGCGCCCTTGTACGGGCTGAACGTGACCAGCCCGGTGTTGGACAGCACCTTGAGCGCCTCGCGCACGGGCGTCTTCGACACCCCGAGCCGCGCGGCCAGCTCCGCCTCCACGAGCTGCTGACCGGGCACCAGCTCGCGGGCGAGAATGCCGCGCCGGATCTCCTCCAGCACCACCTCGGTGCGGGAGGCGGGGAGGCTGAACGTGGACGGCATGCCGACCCTCCTGGCTTTCGCGCTCGTCCCCGCACATTCAACCAGGCGGGCGTCTCCGAGCGTCGACACGTACGATCATATATCAGATGCCATTCGCCGACCGAGGAGACGCAGCCCGATGAAGGCACCCGAGGACTTGCGCAGCCACCGCTGGTTCGGCGGCGACGACCTGCGGAATTTCAGCCACCGCACCCGCGCCCGGCAGCTCGGCTACGAACCCGAGGAACACCTCGGCAAGCCGGTGATCGGCATCCTCAACACCTGGAGCGACATCAACCCGTGCCACCAGCACCTGCGCGAACGCGCGGAGCAGGTCAAACGGGGCGTGTGGCAGGCGGGCGGATTCCCGCTGGAGTTCCCGGTGGCGACGCTGTCCGAGACGTATCAGAAGCCGACGCCGATGCTGTACCGGAATCTGCTGGCGATGGAGACCGAGGAGCTGCTGCGGTCGTATCCGGTCGACGGCGCGGTGCTGATGGGCGGCTGCGACAAGACCACCCCGGCGCTGCTGATGGGTGCGGCGAGCGCCGGGCTGCCGTCGATTTTCGTGCCCGCCGGTCCGATGCTGCGCGGAAACTGGCGCGGCGAGGTGCTCGGCAGCGGCACCGACATGTGGAAGTACTGGGACGAACGGCGCGCGGGCAGGATCGGCGACCGCGAACTGGCCGAGCTGGAACGCGGTCTCGCCCGCTCCCCGGGCCACTGCATGACGATGGGGACCGCGTCGACCATGACATCCGCCGCCGAGGTGCTCGGGCTGACGCTGCCCGGCGCGGCGTCGATCCCGGCGGTCGATTCCGCGCACCACCGGATGGCGGCGGCGAGCGGCGCGCGAATCGTGGGCATGGTGTGGGAAGACCTCACGATCGCGAAGGTCCTCGACGAGCGCGCGTACGCCGACGCGATCACCACCGTGCTGGCGCTCGGCGGGTCGACCAACGCGGTGATCCACCTGATCGCAATGGCCGGGCGTAGCGGGATTTCGTTGTCCCTGAAGGATTTCGACGAGATCGCACGCCGGGTGCCGGTGCTGGCCAACATCCGGCCGGGCGGCGATTGGCTGATGGAGGACTTCTACTACGCGGGCGGCCTGCCCGGGTTGTTGTCCCGGCTGACCGACCTGCTGCACCTCGACCGGATCACCGTCACCGGGCAACCGCTCGCCGATTCTCTCGCCGACGCGCGCGTGCACAACGACGACGTGATCCGCCCGCGCGACAACCCGGTCGCCAGCGAAGGCGGCGTGGCCGTGCTGCACGGGAACCTCGCGCCCGGCGGTGCGGTGATCAAGCACATCGCCGCCGACCCTGCCCTGCTTTCCCACACTGGTCCGGCAGTGGTTTTCGACAACTACAAGGACTTGAAGAAGCGCATCGACGACCCCGCGCTGGGTATCACCGCTGATTCCGTGTTGGTACTGCGCGGGTCCGGTCCGCTCGGCGGTCCCGGGATGCCCGAGTACGGCATGCTGCCGATCCCGGCGCACCTGCTGGAACAAGGCGTGCGAGACATGGTGCGGATCTCCGACGCCCGGATGAGCGGCACCAGCTACGGCGCGTGCGTGCTGCACGTAGCCCCGGAATCGCACGTCGGCGGGCCGCTCGCGCTCGTCCGCGACGGCGACCTGATCACCCTGGACGTGCCTTCCCGGACCTTGCAGTTGCAGGTCGAGGACGCCGAACTGGAGCGTCGTCGTGCTTCGTGGGCCGCCCCTGCGCCGCGGTTCGAACGAGGTTACGGTGCGCTGTACGCGGAGCACATCACGCAGGCCGACGAGGGCTGCGACTTCGACTTCCTCGCCCGCGCCGGCGCCAATCCGGAACCGGACGCCGGGTGACCCTCGTGAGTGCTGGCGCCGGTGAGAACCGGCATCGCCACTCACGACAGAGGGTGACCGGTTTGTTCCGCTGGGGGCAGTAGTCCGGCATGTCCGGCTCGGCCCGTACGCTGTGCCCCTGACCGCAGCGAATCGAAGGGGTCGTGAGGTGCAGTACGAACCGCGCTGGCCGGAAACCGACAGCGACCAGACCGAGATCCTGCCGGTCGTGCCGCCGGAGGAACCTCCGTCCCCGCCGCGAAGGCGCGGCCTGCGCAAAGCGGGCTGGATCAGCGGCGGCGTGCTCGGCGTGCTGGTCGTCGCCTACCTCATCGACCTGCTGACCAGCCAGGGCCGGGTGCCGCGCGGCGTCGTCGTGGCCGGCGTGGACGTCGGCGGGCTGGAGCGGCCGGTCGCCGAACGCGAGCTGCGCGGGAAGATCGAGCCGCGGCTCACCCAGCCGCTCACGGTCACCGCGGGGAACGCGCACACCAAGCTGTCGCCGACCGAAGCCGGGCTGGGACTCGACTGGAGCGGCACTCTCGACCAGGCGGGCGACCAGCCGATCAACCCCTTCACCCGGCTCGCGTCGTTCTTCAGCACCCGCGAACTGGGCGTCGTGTCGCACGCCGAGGACGAGAAGCTCGGCCCGGCGCTCGAAGACCTGCGCGGACGCGTCGACCGGGAGCCGAAGGAAGGCACGATCCGGTTCGACGGCACCACTCCGGTCGCGGTCCCGCCGCAGGCCGGACAGAAGCTGGATGTCGCGGCCGCGCGCGCGAAGGTGCTGAGCGGCTGGGCTTCGAGCAACGAGCTGACGCTCCCGGTCGCGCCGACGCCGGTTCGCACCACGCCCGAGGGCGTCCAGCGGGCGCTCGCCGAGTTCGCCAAGCCCGCGGTGTCCGCGCCGATCGTGGTCAAGGGCGAAGGCGCGGACGCGACGCTGACGCCGGAGCAGATCGCCGGCGCGCTCACGTTCGTGCCCGGCGACGGCGGCGGCCTCGCGCCGCAGGTCGACCCGAAGAAGGTCACCGACGCGCTCGCGCCGCAGCTGAAGTCCACCGAGCAGGAGGGCAAGGACGCGGCCATCGCGTTCTCCGGCGGCAAACCGGTCGTCGAACCGTCCGCGGACGGCAACACGGTCGACTGGGAGCAGAGCCTCAAACCGCTGCCGAACACGCTCAAGCAGACCGACAGCCGCGAGCTGAAGGCGATCTACAAGAAGACGCCCGCGAAGGTCACCACCGAGCAGGCCGACAAGCTGGGCGTCAAGGAAGTCATCGGCGAATTCAGCACCGGCGGGTTCGCCGCCGACTCCGGCACGAATATCCGCGTGGTCGCCGAGAAGGTGAACGGCGCGATCGTGAAGCCGGGAGAAACGTTCAGCCTCAACGGGTTCACCGGTCCGCGCGGGCGTCCGCAGGGCTACGTCGAGGCGGGCGTGATCGAGAACGGCGCGCCTGCCCGCGAGGTCGGCGGCGGCATTTCGCAGTTCGCCACCACGCTGTACAACGCGGCGTACTTCTCCGGGATGAAGGACGCCGGGCACAAAGAACACAGCTACTACATCAGCCGCTACCCGGCCGCGCGCGAGGCGACGGTGTTCCAGAATCCCAACGGTGCCAGCGTGATCGACCTGAAGTTCACGAACGACTCGGACACCGGCGTCGCGATCCAGACCGTGTGGACGCCTTCGTCGATCACCGTGAAACTGTGGGGCACCAAGCGGTACACCGTCGAATCGGTTCCCGGTGAGCGGACAAACCCGACGCCGCCGCCGACGAAACCGGGTCCGGCGGAGAACTGCCACGCGTCCAACGGCGCGCCCGGGTTCACCGCGAGCGACACCCGGATCCTGCGCGACGCCTCGTCGGGCCGGGAAGTTTCGCGGCACACGCGGTCGGTCCGCTACAACCCGCAGCCGCAGATCACCTGCGGGGGGTAGTCAGCCGCTGCATCGTCGCGGCCACCGCAAGGTCAACGGCGAAAGCGAACTCCGCTTCGTGATCGCAGCGCGCGAGATGGGGCGCGGATTCGACGACGGCGGGAAGTTCGGTCTGCTCCAATTCGGCGCGGCGGTGGGCGATTCCGTCTTCGTCGGTGACGCCGAACGCCGGTCCCGCACCGGCCTCGCGCAGGAGCGAGCCGACCACGACGGCCAGGAGCGAGCGCAGCAGGTGCACCGCTTCTTCGGGGGACGCGCCTGCCTTGCGCAGCACCGAAAGCACAGCCTCGACCGGCGCGAGCGCAGCGATCGACGGCAACTGTCTGGTTAGGACTAGCGCGGCGGCCTGCGGATGCGCACGCGTCGCTTTCCGGAAAGACTGGGCGATCGCACGGAGGTCGCCTTCGGGCTGCCCGGTCAAGGCCGGGAGGTCGATCCCGCCGAGCACGTGCCCGGCGACGGCGTCGAGCAAGGCTTCTTTGCCGTCGATGTGGTGGTAGAGGCTCTTCGCGTCTACGCCGAGGCGCTGCCCGACGGTCCGCATGCTCACCGCTGCCGCGCCGTCGGCGTCGACCACTTCCAGTGCGGCCGTGAGGATCGCTTCCCGCGACAGCCGCGCGTCTCCCTTGCGCGGGCGTCCCCGGCGCGTCGTGGTGTTCACGGTTCCATCATGGCGCACTTGCGGTTAACCCACGCTGTGGATTAAATTGTGGTTCCGCTCTCCCGGCTTGGAGTCTCCCGTCTTGGAGGAACCCGTGGACCCGTCGGCCATCCCCGCGCCCGAAGTGCTGCGCGCCCGGCAAAAGCTCGTCCTCGACCACTTCCGCGACGAGGTGCGCCAGGACTGGGACGACGTGCTGGCGACGTTCCCGCATCCGCGCTACGAGATCGTGCCGACGATGACCGTGCACGACGGCGGTTCCGCGGTGCGCGGCTACTATGACGAGACGCGGCGCGCTTTTCCCGATCAAGACCACGAAATCATCGCGCTGCGGCACAGCGCGGACGCGGTAATCGTCGAGTTCTGGCTTCTCGGCACGCACCGCGGGCCGCTCGGGAAGATTCCGCCGACCGGGCAGCGGTTCCGGGTCCGGATGACCGCGTACTTCCTGTTCGACGCCGCCGAACACCTGGTGTGCGAACGCATTTACTTCGACACGCTCACCATGCTCCGCCAGCTGCTGCGCGCGTACGACGTCCGGAAACCCACCTCCTGGCCCAAGCTCGCCCGGGCCGTGCGCGGGCTGCTGGCGATGTCCGGAACCCCGGATCCTCGGCTTTCCGACACCACTTCGCCGGAGCTGTCCTCTTTCTGTCGGTGACCCCGCGTACAGTCAGGCGCACACCATGGGAAGGGGGAACCGGTGTCCGACGACGCGGCTATGGGGCTTTACGGACTCACCAAACGGTTCGGGACAACGCTGGCAGTGGACGACGTGCGGCTGGAAGTGCCGCGAGGGTCGTTCTTCGGCCTCGTCGGACCCAACGGCGCAGGGAAAACGACGTCGCTGTCGATGGCGGTCGGGCTGCTTCGGCCAGATGCTGGCGAAGCGCGCGTGTTCGGCGTGGACGTTTGGCGGGAACCGGAACGGGCGAAAAGCCTGATCGGCGTTCTTCCGGACGGATTGTCCATTCCGGAGCGGCTCACCGGGCGGGAACTGCTGACGTACATGGGCTTGCTGCGCGGGCTCGCACCGGACACGGTCGCCGAGCGCGCGCAGGAACTGCTCGGCGTGTTGGAGCTGACGGACGCCGAGCGCACCCTCGTCATCGACTACTCCGCGGGCATGCGCAAGAAGATCGGCCTCGCGACGGCGTTGCTGCACGGCCCTCGGCTGCTGGTGCTGGACGAGCCGTTCGAGGCGGTGGACCCGGTTTCCGCGTCGACGATTCGCACGATCCTGCAGCGGTTCGTCGCTTCCGGCGGTGCGGTTGTGCTGTCGAGCCACGTGATGGCGTTGGTGGAACAGCTGTGCAGCCACGTCGCGGTGATCACGCGCGGACGCGTAGTCGCCGCGGGCGCGGTGGCTGACGTACGGGGCGAAGGCACGCTGGAAGACGCGTTCGTGCACATTGTCGGCGGGCGGACCGGTGGAGCGGAGGGGCTGGCGTGGTTGGCGTCCTCGTCCGACTGAAGCTGCGGGTCCTGCGCAATTCCCTGCGCGGGCGGCAGATCGCCGGAATGATCTTCGGCGCCATCTTCGGTCTCCTGGCGGCTGCGTTCACGATCGGCGTCGCGGTGTTCCCTGCTCCGGAAGCGCGGATCACCGTCGACCTGCTCACCTCGATCTACGCGGTGTGGATGGCGGGCTGGGTGCTCGCGCCGATCGCGACCGGCGGCGGGGACGACACCCTGCGGCCGGAGCACTTCGCGCTGCTGCCGATCGGCAGGCGCAAGCTGGCGGTCGGTCTGCTCGCAGCGAGTTTCGTGGGCGTCACCGCGCTGGTGAGCCTGCTGGCGTTCCTCGGCTTGGCGTTCTACGGGCTGCGGTTCGGCGCCGGGGCGGCGTTCGTCGGGCTCGTGTTCACCGTGCTGCAGCTGGCGTTCGTGGTGTTGCTGTACCGCGTGGTGATGGCCGCGCTCGGGGCGCTGCTGACGTCGCGCAAGGGCAAGGAACTGGGCATCATCCTGGTGGCGCTCACCGGCTTGTCCGGCGTCGCGGTGAACTACGTGATGAGGAGCGTCGGCCCGGCGATAGTCAGTGGCCAGATGCCCGGCTTCGTCAGCGTCATGCACGCGCTGCCGTCCGGCTGGGGCACGCTCGCGGTGCACGCGGCCGGGACCGGCGAATGGGGCACCGTTGGCGGTCTGTTCGCCGCACTGCTCGGAGCGGTCGCGGTCTTGATCCTGATCTGGGGCGCATTGCTGGCCCGCCAGGTCACCACTCCGTCCTTCCGCGGAGCCTCCCGCACTCGCGCGAAGAGCACCCGCACGCGGCGCAGCCTGCTCCCCGCCACTCCGGTCGGCGCCGTGGCACGCAAGGAGCTGTACACCTGGTGGCGGGACGCGCGCCGCCGCGTCGCCCTGCTGTCGACGCTGCTCATCGGCTTCGTCATCACCGTCGTGCCAGCGCTGTCCGGCAGTGGCGGCGGGCGGGCGGTGATGCTGCCGTATTTCGGGGTCGCAGTGGTGATTTTCGCGTCCATGCAGTCCGGCAATCTGTACGGAATGGACGGCAGTGCCCTGTGGCACACGCTGGTCGTCCCCGGAGCCGAACGCGCCGACGTACGCGGCCGTCAGCTGGCGTGGACCCTGATCGTCGCCCCGATCGCCTTGGTGCTCGCGCTGGTCCTGCCCGGCGTCACCGGCGTACCGAGCGCGTACCCGTGGGTCCTCGGCCTAGTACCGGCGACCCTGGGTGCCGGAGCCGGGATCCTGATGCTGCAATCCGCCTTCCTGGCCTTCCCGCTGCCAGATCAACGGCGCAGCGGAAGCCCGTGGTCGTCCGGCGGACGCCCCGGCTGCGCCCGCGCCGCTCTGATGCTGGCGACGACACTGCTCATCGTGCTCGGCGCGCTGCCGGTAATAGCGCTCGGCGTGGCCGGGACGCTGGCAGACCTGCCGGTGCTGCAGTGGCTGGGCATTCCCGCCGGAATCGCGACCGGCATCGCACTGGCGTGGTGGTGGGGTTCGCTCGCCCAGCAACGGCTGGCGACCCGAGGTCCGGAACTGCTGGCGACCGTCTCCAAAGAACGGTGACGGATTTTTCTTGCCGAGGTGTCGAATGGCATCGCGCACGTTCGTAGCGAAGGTAAGAGACCCCGGTTTGAGGGGCCGCCATGAAGCGGTGCCTGCTGGCTGTCCAGGGAGACGAAACCACGCAGGAGACCGGCGACGAACTGGTCGCCCAGATGGCCCGCACGACCAAGGTCACCGACGACATGAAAGCCGCCGGCGCCTGGGTGTTCGTCGGCGGTTTGCCACCTTCGTACGCCACCACAGTGGTCCGCCCCGCGAACGGCACGACCACGATGACCGACGGCCCGTTCGCCGAAACGAAGGAGCAGCTGGGCGGCTTCTGGGTGAAGCGGCAGGTCCACCCATGTGGGCGACCTGTCCACAATGGAGGGTGTGGCTGATTCGCCGGAAGCGGTTTCCGGTGGGCACCGGTTTTTGTCGGTGGGTGCCGGTAGGTTCGTTGGCATGGCGACATTGGTGACGTTCCACGCCCATCCGGACGACGAGGCGATCATGACCGGCGGCGTGATGCGCAAGGCGGCCGACGAGGGGCACCGGGTGGTGCTCGTGGTGGCCACTCGCGGCGAGAAAGGCGAGATCCCCGAGGGCCTGCTCGACGACGGCGAGCAGCTGGCGGACCGGCGCGTGAAGGAGACGCAGGCGGCGGCGGAGGTGCTGGGCGTCTCGCGGGTGGAGTTCTTAGGATACCAGGACTCCGGAATGATGGGCGACCCGTCGAACGACGGCCCGGACACGTTCTGGAGCGCGCCGGTCGAAGAAGCGGCCGAGCGGCTGGCGACGATCCTGCGCGAAGAGTCAGCGGATGTGCTCACGGTGTACGACGACTTCGGCGTCTACGGCCACCCGGACCACATCCAGGTCCACCGCGTCGGCATGCGAGCGGGAGAACTCGCGGGCACTCCGCGGGTCTACCAGGGCACGGCGAACCGCGATCGGATGCGGCGAGCCGCCGAAGCCGCGCGGGCAGCGGGCGAGGAAGGCGGCCCGGACGAGGAGATGACCATCGGCAAACCGGAAGCCGAGCTGACCGCGGAAGTGGACGTCCTGGCGTACCTGAAGGTCAAGCGGGCGGCGATGCGCGCGCATCAGAGCCAGATCAGCGAGGAGTCCTTCTTCCTGGCCCTGCCGGACGACAAGTTCGGCGAGGCGTTCGGGACCGAATGGTTCATCCGGGAAGGACAGGGGCCGGGGGTGACCGAGACGGATCTGATGAAGGGGCTCTGACTGCCCGGAGGCGAGCCAGTGCGGGGTTCCGGCGCGCGGGTCGCGGGCCCACGGCGGACGCGGGCGGGCCGTCGGGACTCGAGCGAGCCGCCGGAAGCGGGCCTGCACGGATCGCGGGCCCGGAACTCGCTTTGGGCGAGCCGCGGTGGCGCGGGTCCCCGGATCGGGTTGGGGCGCAGTCCGATGCGGTAGGTCGAGGCAGCAGGTTAGGTGGCAGGTCGAAAGGTTGCCGTCGATGGGTCGCGCATTGGCCAGACGGGGAGGGCGGCGGGGCAAAGCAACCAAACCGCGGGCTCGGCAGATCTGGCAGGCAGCCAGAGGTTGGCGTGACGAGGCGGCAAGGGCACAGACTTGCGCTCAGTCGACGTGATGGTTGCCCAGGGTGATGAGCCGACACGCGGGGTTCGCGGCTTCCCTCCCCCAACTCCGCGCCCGCCAATGCAGGCAAACACCGGGCCTTCCGCGAACGCGCCAGCCATCACCGAGATCGCGGGCCCGCCTCCCAACCCGGCTCCCGGCCAGGCAAGCAAGCATCAAATCCCGCAAGCGGCCAACCGTCACACGGGATTCGCGGGCTCCGCTTCCCCAACGCCACAACCGGCACGCACGCAAGCACCAATCCCGCACCCACACCAACCGTCACACCGGATGCACGGGCTCCTCCTCCACCCGAGCCGCAGCAAGGCGGACTGCGTCCAGGATTTTCTCGTACCCAGTACACCGGCAGAGGTTTCCCGCCAGGGCCTCCCGGATCTCCGGGTCCGTCGGAGCAGCCACCCGGTGCACCAACTCGTGTGCGGCGACGACCAGCCCCGGCGTGCAGAAGCCGCATTGGACGGCGCCGGCGTCGATGAAGGCTTGTTGTACTGCGTCCAGTCGGTCGCCGTCTGCCAAGCCTTCGACGGTGCGGACGTTCCTGCCCTCGGCTTGGCCCGCGGCGACCAGGCACGAACACACTGGGGTACCGTCCAAATACACTGTGCACGAACCGCATTCGCCTTGTTCGCAGGCGTTTTTCGAGCCGGGCAAGCCCAGTTGGTCGCGCAGCACGAAGAGCAGGCATTGCCCTTCCCAGACATCGTCCACCGAGCGCGGCTCGTCATTGACAGTGAGGTTCAGGCGCATTTCGGCTGCCCGCCTTTCCGATAGTCTTCCCAGGCCCAGCTCAACGTCCGGCGGGCCAGTACGGCGATCGCGTGGATGCGGTAGTCGGCGCTGCCTCGGACGTCGTCGATCGGGGACGCGGCGCTCGCGGCCAACTCGCCGAAGCGGCGTACGACGGAATCTGGCAGTGGGGAGCGGGATTCCCACGAATCAGAGAGGGCGTCGCGGAGGAAGTCTTCGGCGGCGGTGGCTCGGCGCGGCGTCGGGGCGGCCGATCCCACTGCTGCGCCTGCCCAGCCGGTTTCCGGGGCCAGGTCCAGCGCGAACGAGCACACTGCGATGACCATCGCGTTGCGGGTGCCGACTTTCGCGAACTGCTGCGGGCCGGTCGCGACCGGGAGGTGGATGGCGGCGATCAGCTCGTCGGGGGCCAGTGCGTTGCGTTTGACTCCCTGGTAGAACTCCGTCGCCGGGATCATCCGGACACCGCGCACCGAAGCGACCTCGATCGTCGCGTCGCAGGCCAGGAGCATGGGGTGCGTGTCGCCGGCCGGGGAGGCCGCGCCGAGGTTGCCGCCGACAGTGCCTCGGTTGCGGATTTGCGGCGAGCCGACGGTGCGGCTGGCCATCGCCAGGCCGGGCAGGCGGGTGCCCAGTTCGGTGATGATCCGCGTGTAGGACACGCCCGCGCCCAGGCGGATCCGGCCGTCCTGCTCGGTCCACTCGGACAAGGCGTCGATTCGGGTGAGGTCGAGCAAAGACGCAGGACGGCGGTGGTCGAAGTTCAGTTCGACCAGGACATCGGTGCCGCCTGCCAGGGGGACGGCGTCCGGGCGGTCGGCTTTCAGGGTCAGGGCTTCCGCCCAGGTCACGGGGGTCAGGAAATCCACGAGGTGCCTCCGGCCTCAGGCTGGAACGGGAAGAGGGGGGACAAGCAGAACGGCAGCGTTGGGCAAGCCGGTCACGAAGCCGCGCCGCGATCCGCGGCCAGAGCGATGTCGTCCGGGCGGATGGGGGCGTTCGGCAACGGCAGGCCGGTCGCGGAGCGGAGCGCATTCAGGATCGCGGGAGTCGAGGACAGGGTCGGCGGCTCCCCGACGCCGTTCAAGCCGTAAGGCGAGTCCGGATGCGGGAATTCGAACAGGCTGATCGGCATCGGCGGCACATCGAGCACCGTCGGGATCAGGTAGTCCGTGAAGGACGGGTTTCGTACCCGGCCCTCGCGATCGACCAGGATTTCCTCCATCAGAGCCAAACCCAGGCCCTGCACGCTGCCGCCTTCGATTTGGCCTTCCACGGCCAGCGGGTTCATCGCCTTGCCGACGTCCTGGGCGGTGGCCAGCTCGACTACCTTCACCAAACCCAGTTCGACGTCCACGTCCACCACTGCTCGGTGGGCGGCGAAGGCGAAAGCGATGTGTGCGTCGCCCTGCCCGGTTTCTGGGTCGATGCCTTGGGTGGGGCGGTGGTGGTACTCGAAGGTGTCCGAAAGAGTGTCCGAACCCACCAGGTCGGCGATGGAGCAGACCGGGCGGCCGGCGGAGTCCAGGACTTGGTCGTTGCCCAAGGACAGTGCTGGGAGGCCAGAAGCGACGGATGCACGGCGAAGGAGTTCGCGGGCAATCTGCCGGCAGGCACCTTGCACGGCTCCGGTCGACATCCATGTCATTCGGGAGGCCGACGCGGAACCAGCATCGCCGATTTGGGTGTCGGCGGGCAACACGACCACCCGGGAGACTCCCAGCTCCGTGCTCGCCACCTGCGATTGGACCGTCGTGACGCCTTGTCCGCATTCCGCCGCCGCGGTGTGCACCGAGACGACCGGGGCGCCGTTGACCACCGCCAGTGCGACTCGCGCGGTCGAGATGTCGTCGACCCCGCCTGAGTAGCCGATCGCCTTCACCCCGACCGCGTAGCCGACTCCGCGACGCACCCCCTCGCCGTGCGTCGTGTTGGCGACTCCGCCGGGCAGGGAAAGCAAGTCTGTCGCACCGGACGGTGGCAGCGGACGGTCGCGGAGGGCTTGCAGTAGTTCCGCGACCGGGGCTGGGCCGTCGACGGCTTGGCCGGTGGGCAGGACGGTGCCCGTGGTCATGGCATTGCGCAGACGCAACTCCATCGGGTCCATGCCTAGTTCGTGCGCCAATTTGTCCATATTGGACTCACAGCCGTAGGCCGATTGGACGGCGCCGAAACCGCGCATCGCGCCGCACGGTGGGTTGTTCGTGAATACTGCCAAGCCGTCGATTTCGGCGTTCGGGACGTCGTAGGCACCGGTGACGAAATAGCAGGCGTTGGCGATGACCACGGGCGAAGTTGAGGTGTACGCGCCGCCGTCCAGAACCAGACGGGCTTTTACGTAGACCAGGCGGCCGTCTTTGGTGGCTCCGTGTTCGTAGCGCATCTTCGCCGGATGCCGGTGCACATGGCCGAAGAAGGATTCGTAGCGGTTGTAGGACATCTTCACCGGACGACCGAGCCGCATAGCCAGCATGCAGGCGTGCACGTGGACGGACAGGTCTTCTCGGCCGCCGAAGGCACCACCGACACCTGCCAGGGTCAGACGCACCTTTTCCGGTGGCAAGCCCAGGCAGGGAGCCAGTTGTTCCAGATCTTTGTGCAGCCATTGCGAGGAAACATAAAGTTCGACGCCGCCGTCCTCGGAAGGAATCGCCAGGCCGGATTCCGGACCCAGGAAAGCCTGGTCCTGCATGCCGACTTCGTACTCGCCGGTGACCACGACATCCGCCTCCGCGCGGGCCCGGGAAAGGTCGCCGTGGCGGATTTTCACGTGCCGTACGAGGTTTCCGTCCGGGTGGATGGGGCGGACGCCCTCGTCCAGGACGGTCATCGGATCCGTGACCGGGGTCAGCGGTTCGTAGTCGACGATGATCAGTTTCGCCGCCTGGCGGGCGGTTTCCGGATCGTCGGCGGCGACCAGCGCGACGGGTTCGCCGTGGTAGCGGACCTCGTCGACGGCGAGGACCGGCTGGTCGGCGGATTTCATTCCGTACGTTTTCGCGCCGGGCACGTCCTCGTGCGTGAGCACGGCGTGCACCCCCGGGTGGGCGAGAGCTTTGCTCGTGTCGACGGACCGGATCCGCGCGGCCGCGTACGGGCTGCGCAGCGTGGTCGCCCAGACCATGCCCTCGATCCACAAATCCGACGAATAGGCGAACCTGCCGGTCACCTTGGCGGCGCCGTCCGGACGGAGGGCGCTTTCGCCCACCCCGGCGGCTTTCCCGGTTTCCGCGGCGCGTACCAGCGAGTCCACAGTGACCACCAGCTTTCCTGCGTTGCCGACTGCACGGATTCAACACGTGTAGATCGGGACTGTCAACGGCTCTTCGGGTATCGTCTGGCGCATGCAGCGGGTCACCCGGGACGATGTCGCACGGCTGGCGGGCACCTCGCCGGCCGTGGTCAGTTACGTGCTCAACAACGGTCCGCGGCCGGTCGCTCCCGCCACGCGGGCGCGAGTGGAACAGGCGATCGCCGACCTCGGGTACCGGCCGAATCTTGTCGCGCGGGCGTTGCGGTCCACGCGCAGCAATGTGCTCGGGCTGGTCGTGCCGGACAGCAGCGAAGGCTACTTCACCCAGCTCACCCACGCGGTCGAGCGGGCCGCGTTCGCCCGCGGATCCCTGGTGCTGCTGGGGAATTCGGCGTTCTCCCGCGAGCAGGAGCTGCGCTACGCCGAATCGCTGGCGAACATGCGCGTGGACGGTCTGCTGCTCGTCCGCGCCGAGATCGCCGGAGCGGCGGCCACTCACTCCACTTTGGACGTTCCGGTCGTCTACCTGCACCACCACGCCCCGTCCGGCAGCACCGCGCCGTCCGTGGTGCTGGACAACAAGGCGGGCGGGCGGTTGACCACCGAACACCTGCTCGGGCACGGCTACCGTGAGATCGGGTGTCTTACCGGTACCGCGCGATCAGGGCCGGTGGCAGACCGGGCGCGGGGCTGGGCGGAGGCAATGCGGGCGGCCGAAAGAAAAGCGGGCAACGTCGTCCGCACCGGTCTGGATCGGCACGCCGCACGAGCGGATATCCGGCGATGGCTGCAGTCCCCGGAGCGGCCGCGCGCGATCATGGCGACCGCGGACGGGCTGGCGCTCGACACGCTCACTGTCGCGGCGGAACTGGGCTTGAGCGTGCCGAAAGACCTCGCGGTGATCGGCTTCGGCGGTACCGACGCGGCCGCGCACAGCTGGCCCGCGCTGTCCACCGCCGGGCATTCCTTCGACGATTTCGCCGACGCGGCAGTGTCCACTCTGGACAAGCTTCGCGAAAACACCCAGCCGGAAGACCGCATCCTCGACGTCCGCTTGACCGCGCGCGCCAGCTGCGGGTGCGACTGAACCCGCAGCCGACGCGAACGAATCAGGAGTTAGCGGCCTCTGCCCACGCGGAAGGCGTGTAGCCGAGATAATGCGACGCGTGCGTATTCGCCGCGGAGGCCTGCGGAATGTCCCCGCGCAAATACGCCTCGGCTTCCGCCTTGTCCTTCGGCGGCGGCGTCGGCGCGAGGCCGAGCAGCTTCGCCATGTTGTTGCCGAGGTACCCCTCCAGGTCGTCCTCGGACAGGTTCAGGCCCTGCGGCGGCTGGTGGCACAGCACTTCCAGCTCCCGCGCCCACATGCCGGGCTCGTTCGGCGGCGAATCGGTGCCGAACACCAGGTCGCTCTTCTTCATCTCCTTGGCGAATTCGACGATCCGCGACTGCAGCAGCCAGCCCGATTCGCCGATCACATTCGGGGAGTCCTGAATCATCCAGAACGCCTCGAAACAGTAGACGCCGCCGGTCTGGATGCCGAAATGGCCGAGAATGAACGTGACGTTCGGGAACTCGCGGATGATCGGGTAGAACTGGGTCGGGATCGAGTACGGCCCGTCGCCGGTGTGGATCAGCACGATCACGCCGAGTTCGTCGCACACCCGCATCACCGGCCGCAGCCAGTCCAGCGCCCGGTCCGGACGGTAGGAATGCATGTTGGCGTGCAGCTTCAGCATCTTGTAGCCGTATTCCTTCACGTGGAAGGCCAGCTCCGCCGCACCGTTTTCCGGGCCGAAGCGCGGGTTGTACATGAAGTTCCCGACGAACCGGTCCGGGTACTGCTGCACCAGCGAGGTCACGTAGGCCTGGTATTCGCGGATGCCTTCGCGGCCGGTTTTGTTGCCCTCGCGCCAGGTCGTGTTCCCCGGCGGCGGCATGATGCAACTGACGTCCACGCGCCGCGGCTTGCCGTTGATCCAGAATGGACCGTCCATCATTTCCAGCGTGCGCTCGCCGGTGAACGGGGTTCCGGTGTGCCGCCAGGCTTCGTCGACGAGATTCGTCGGATGGACATGGGTATCGATGATCACCGGATGTCTCCTTACGCAAGACTTGAGTAAAGGACTCCCCGGCCGCGCTTGACCGCACCTACGGGACCCGGAAGCGCGATCAGCGCTCCGGCGCAACCCGAGTGCAGCACCTTCGCCGCCCGCTGTCAACACATGATCGCCGAATGCGTTGCGCGGCAATACTTTTCCCGCGCAGACTCTTGACACCTGCCCCGCGAGGGCTTTGCATTGAACGACCCGGCGGTGCTGCCGGGCGCCGGTGACCTCCCGTTTCGGGCCAACCGTTCGGCCAGCTGCCTCCAGCCGCGCGCTGGAGACGACCGCCGGGCCGGGTCCGACCCCGCCCGGGGAAGGGCGGCCCGATGTCGGCTGCGGAACCGGAACCCTGCGATCTCCTGCTGACCGGCGGCACCGTGGTGACCGTCGACGACCAGCGCACCGTCCACCGGAACGGCCACGTCGCGATCATCGGCGACCGGATCGCCGGCGTCGGCGAAGGTCCCGGCACCGAGCGCTGGCGCGCCACCGAGATCGTCGACTGTCGCGGCAAAGCGGTGCTGCCCGGCCTGGTCGACGGGCACAACCATCTTTACCAAGCTCTCGCTCGCGGGCTCGGCGAAGGCATGTCGATCGTGCCGTGGCTGTGCGAGTTCATGTGGCCGTATTCGATCGCGATCACCGGGCCCGAAGCGGTGTCGGGAGCACGACTCGGTGCGGTCGAGGCGTTGCGAGCCGGCATCACGACGGTGATCGACAACCATTACGCGCCAAGCGATCTTGAAACGACGCTGGCCGTCGCCGACGTCATCGAGGAGGCGGGGCTTCGCGGTGCGGTCGCCCGCGGCATGCTGGGCGAACGCACCGAAATCGCCGACCGTCGCGGCCAGCCGATCGAGTTGTTCCGGTATTCCAGCGAAGACGAATTCGCCATTACCCGCGAGGCGATGGAACACCGGCCGCCAGGCTCCAAGGTCTCGGTGTGGCCTGCCGCGCTCAACCTCTGTTACGTGGAGCAAAAACTCGTCCGCCGGACGGTCGAACTCGCCCGGGAATTCGGCACTCGCTGGCACACCCATTGCTGCGAAAGCAAAACCGATCCGGTCAGCTACCTCGAAACGCACGGGGTCCGGCCGGTGGAATGGCTCGCGCGAGAAGGCCTGCTCGACGAACGGGCCACCCTCGCGCACGCGATTTGGCTCGACGAAGCCGAAATCGAGCAGCTCGCGGCCGCTGGCGCCGGGGTTTCGCACAACCCGGCTTCGAACGGCTACCTCGCTTCCGGCACCGCGCAGGTCGCGAACCTGCGAAAGCAGAACGTTCCGGTCGCGCTGGGCACCGACGGTCCCAGCTGCGGCCATCGGCAAGATCTTTTCGAGGCAATGAAACTCAGCGTCTTCGGCCAGCGAACGGCCACTTTGGACCCGACGGCGTTGCGGGCCGAGGACGCGCTGGAAATGGCTACCCGCGAGGGGGCCCGTTACGCCGGAATCGACGCGGGAGTGTTGAGCGAAGGAAAACTCGCCGACGTCATCGTGACCGCGCTCGACCGTCCGCACGTGCGCCCGGTGCACCGGGCTGTCGCCGCCCTCGTCTACTCCGCCCGCGGGTCCGATGTGGAGCTGACGATCGTGGGTGGCGAGATCGTCTACCGCGACGGACGGTGCGTCCGCGTCGACGAAGAGGCCGCCGCCGGCGAGGCGGAACGGCACGCGGCCCGGCTGCTGGAACGCAGCGGCATGGGCGGCCTGCTCACTCCCTGGGCGCGGTGATCCGCGCTCCCCCTTTCCCCGCTGTGGAGGAAACCATGCGATTCCGTCCGCGCACCACCCGAGCCGAAGCCACGACCCGCGACGCGGTCGACGCCGTCCCCCGGCTGCGGCAAATGCTCCCGCTCGGCGTCCAGCACCTGCTGGTCGCCTACTCCGGAATGGTCACCGTCCCGCTGCTGATCGGCCTCGGCGTCGGCCTGTCCACCGCGCAGATCGCCACCCTCGTCACGGCGAACGTCCTGGTCAGCGGCATCGCGACGCTGTTGCAGACGCTCGGGATCGGCAACGTCGGCGTCCGGCTGCCGATCGTGATGGGCTCGACCTTCACCGGCATCACCCCGGCGATCATCGTCGGCAAGGAGGCCGGGCTGCCCGCGGTCTTCGGCGCGACGATCGTCGCCGGATTGCTGACCTGGCTGATCGCGCCGTGGTTCAGCAAGCTGATCCGGTTCTTCCCGCCGATCGTGACCGGGACGATCATCGCGATCATCGGGTTCTCGCTGCTGCCCTCCACCGCGACGCTGATCGCCGGGTCCAATCCGGGCGCCGCCGACCACGGCTCGGCCGGGCGGCTGATTCTCGGGCTGGGCACCATCGTGCTGACTGTCTGTTTGGAACGGTTCGCCCCGCCCGCCGTGCGCCGCTTCGCGATCCTGATCGCGCTGGCCGTCGGCACGCTCGTGGCGATCCCGCTCGGCATGGCCGACTTCAGCTCGGTCGGGCACGCGGACTGGGTCGGCGTCGTGAAGCCGTTCGAATTCGGCATGCCGACTTTTGCCTTGTCCGCATTGCTGCCGATGATCATCGTGCAGCTGGTGAACATGGTGGAATCGACCGGCGACACGCTCGCCATCGGGCAGATCGTCGGCCGGGACGTCGGGCCGCCCGAGATTTCCCGGGCACTGCGCGCGGACGGGATCGGCTCCGCGTTCGCGGGCGTGTTCGGTTCGTTCACCGTCGTCACCTTCGGCGAGAACGTCGGCCTGGTCAGCATCACCCGCGTGATGAGCCGGTTCGTGGTCGCCACCGCGGGCGCGGTGCTGGTGCTCATGAGCCTGGTGCCGAAACTCGGCGCGGCCGTCGCTTCGCTGCCCGGACCGGTGCTCGGCGGGGTTGGGGTCGTCATGTTCGGCACGGTCGGCGCGGTCGGGCTGCGCATCATGAGCCAGGCGGATCTCAGCAACGGCCGCAATATCCTGATCGTCGCCATCTCGTTCGGCTTCGGCCTTTTGCCGGTCGGTGCGCCAGAGTTTTACCAACATCTGCCCGTTGTGGTGCAGACCGTGCTGACGAGCGGCATCGCGGCCGGCGGCATCGCGGCGTTCCTGCTGAACCTCGTGCTCAACCGCCGCGAGCGGGCTCCGCGCACCGGGCCAGAAGCCGCTCCCGGGTATTGACCCTCGGCGGCTTCCGATGCACCATAGTCGAAACTCCTTGCAGGGAAGGAAAAATCTTCGGAACTACCCCAACCCCGTAGGTGCGGCGGCAGGATGCGCGCGCGGCCGGGGGTCATCGCCGCCGGAAGCCCGTCCGGCTCCGGCGACGCCCCGCGATCCGCCCGGCCCGGCCGTTTCCCCGGCCCCGCCGGCCCAACGAGGTGAGGGAATCATGGCCAGTCACCCGTCTCCCCCGTCCCCTGTGGACGAACGTCCCCGATTCGGTCCGCTGGTGCTGCTGGGTCTGCAGCACGTGCTCGTGATGTACGCCGGTGTCGTCGTGGTGCCGATCGTGGTCGGCGCCGGGCTGGGCCTGCCCCAGTCGCAGATCGCCGACCTGGTCAGCGTCGACCTGGTGCTCGCCGGGATCGGCACCATGCTGCAGGCGTTCGGCGTCTGGAAGTTCGGCATCCGGATGCCGCTCGTGGTCGGCGCCGCGTCCAACGGAATCGTCCCGATGGTGCTGATCGGCAGCACGCAGGGGCTGTCCACAGTGTATGGCTCGCTGCTCGTGGTCGGCGTGCTCTGGGTGCTGATCGCACCGTTGTTCAGCAAACTGCTCAAGCTGTTCCCGGAAGTCGTCACCGGCACGGTCATCACGTTGATCGGGCTGACGCTGATTCCGGTCGGGCTCAAGCTCATCGCCGGTTCCAATCCGTCCGCGCACAATTACGGTGCGCCAGCGAATCTCGCGCTCGCCGGGTTCACGCTCGCGTTGATCGCGGTGTTCTACCGGGTCTTCCGCGGTCTGCTCGGCCAGCTTGCGATGCTGATCGCGCTGACTGTCGGCGCGGTCGTCGGCTGGCTGACCGGACTGGGCAGCCTCGCCGGAGTCGCCACCGGCCCGGTTTTCGGACTTCTGCGACCAATGCATTACGGAGCGTTGCATTTCGACATTCCGTCGATTCTGCTGTTCCTGGTGATCGTTTTCGTGCTGATGGTCGAGGCGTCCGGACAGGGTCTCGCGGTCAGCCAGGTGGTCGGCAAGAAGGTCGGGCCGCGCGACATCGCCAACCTGCTCCGGGTGGACGGCCTGCTCACCGCGCTCAGCGGCGTGTTCAACGGCTTCGCCTACACCACGTTCGGCCAGAACATCGGGCTCGTCGCGCTGACCAAGGTGCGGAGCCGGTATCCGGTCGCGGTCGGCGGCATCATCCTGGTGATTTTCGGGGTGGTGCAACCGATCGGCCGGGTGATCGCGGCGATTCCGCAACCAGTGATCGGCGCGGCCGCCGTCGCCACGTTCGCGGCGCTGACGGTCTCCGGCATTCAGCTGCTGTCCCGAGTGGACTTCAACAAGACCGGCAATCTGGTGATCGTCATGCTGTCGCTCGGCGTCGGTTTGATCCCGGCTGGCGCGCCGGACTTCTACAAGCAGTTTCCGTTCGCGGCACAGGTTTTCCTGAAGAGCGGCGTTGCTACCGGCACGGTCCTGGCGGTGCTGCTGAACCTGCTGTTCTTCGCTGCCCGGAAACGGCGCCCAGAAGAGCCGCTCGTGCACCGGGAACCCGCCGCTGAGCTTTCCCAGTCCTGAAAGGACGTCATGGGCACCGAACCGCAGCGGCCCCGGCTGATCGTCGGCATCACCGGGGCCAGCGGCCCGCACCTGGCTGTCCACCTGCTGACCGCGCTGCGCAAGCTCGGCACGGTGGAAACGCATCTGGTGATGTCCCGGGCCGCCCACCGCACCATCGAACTGGAAACCGGAATGCCGCCCGCCGAGGTCGCCGAACTGGCTGATGTCCGGCATGCACGCGGGGACATCGCCGCTTCGATCGCCTCCGGTTCCTTCCGCACCATGGGCATGGTCGTCGTGCCGTGCTCGATGAAAACCGTCGCCGGAATCGCGCACGGCTACAGCGACGACCTGCTCGTCCGCGCCGCCGACGTCACCCTGAAAGAACGCCGTCCGCTCGTGCTCGTCGCCAGGGAAACCCCGTTGAGCCTCGTGCACCTGCGCAATCTCGTGGCGGTGACGGAGGCGGGCGCGATCGTGCTGCCGCCCGTCCCCGCCTTCTACCACCAGCCCGAGTCCATTGAGGACATTCTCGCCCACCTGACCGGCAAGGTGCTCGACCAGTTCGGCATCGAGAACGAACTGTTCGCGCGCTGGCAGGGGCCGCCCGCCTCGCAAGGAGTTCCGCGGTGAACCACCGGCAAGATCCCCATGCTTTCGTTGACCAGTACCGCCACGAGTTTCCCGACGACGTGCTCGTCCTGGACGATCCCGTCCCGGCCGACGAGGGCGTCACCGGGGTGATTTACGAACTCGCCGCGGCCGGACGGCACGAGATGGTGCTGTTCCGGAAGGTGACCGGGCTCGACGTGCCGGTGGTCAGCAACATCTTCGCTTCACGGAAGCGGATCGCCCGCATGCTCGATACCGGACCATCCGGTTTGCACAGTGCCTATCAGCAGCGTGCGCTTCGCGCGGTGCCGCCGAGGGTAGTCGACAGCGGACCGGTGCTGGACGACGTGACTACCGAGGTCGACTTGGCGACCATCCCGATGCTGCGACACTTCGCCAGCGACCGCTCCCCTTATGTCACCAGCGGAATCATCGTCGCGGAGGATCCGGACACCGGCGTCGGAAACCTGAGTTATCACCGTGCGATGCCGCATTCCCGTACCGAGTTGGCGACCAGCCTGCATTCTCGGGGCGACCTGTGGCGGATGTTGCAGAAGTACGCCGAACGCGGCGAACCAATGCCGGTCGCGATGGTGCTCGGCGGGCATCCGCTGTTCATGCTGGCCGCGTCCGCACGCGTCGGCTACGACGTGGACGAGCGCGCGGTGGCTGGCGGGCTTTTCGGCGAGCCGCTGGAAGTCGTGCGTACGCCGCAGCGCGGCATCGGCGTCCCGGCCTGGTCGGACTTCGTGTTGGAAGGCACGATCGACGCCTCCGAGCACGCGGACGAAGGCCCATTCGGCGAGTTTTCCGGCTATTCCTCGAATCGCTCGACCAACAACGTGCTCCGCGTGCAGACCGTGATGCGCCGTTCCGACGCCATGCTCATCGACGTCGTCGGCGGCAACACTGACGAACACTTGAATCTCGCACGGGTTCCTCGGGAATCGGAAATGGCGGAGAAACTCAAGGCGCGATTTCCGGATGTCACGGCGGTGCACTACCCGACGTCCGGCACGCACTTCCATTGTTACGTCGCACTTCGCCAGCGTCGGCCCGGTCAAGCCCGGCAGGTAATGCTCGGCCTGCTCGGCTGGGATCCGTACGTGAAGACGGTGATCGCGGTGGACGAGGACGTCGACGTCACCAGCGACAGCGACGTCTTATGGGCCCTTGCCACGCATTTCCAGCCACACCAGGACTTGTTCACTGTGGACGGTCTGCCCGGCTCGCCGCTCGACCCGTCCTCGGGCTCCGACGGCACGACCTCCCGGATGGGTCTGGACGCCACCCGCGGCCCGCATTTCGACGGCAACCGCATCGTCGTTTCGGAAGAAGCACGTCAGCATGCTCGCCGGATTCTCGGCGGGAACGTTTAAGGAGGGAATCATCATGGCGAAAATCCCGGTGACCGTACTGACCGGCTTTCTCGGCTCCGGCAAGACCACGCTGGTCAACCACATCCTCACCGCTAACCACGGGCACCGGATCGCGGTGATCGAGAACGAGTTCGGCGAAATCCCGATCGACAACGCGCTCGTGCTCGGCGGAGACGAGAAGATCATCGAAATGAGCAACGGGTGCTGCCTGTGCTGCACCGCGCGTACTGATCTGATCGAGATCCTGCAATCGCTGCTGCGCCGCCGCGAACGGTTCGACCGGATCCTCATCGAGACCAGCGGCATGGCCGACCCGAACCCGGTCGCGCAGACGTTTTTCGTGGACGACGAGGTGTCGTCGGCCTTCGCGCTGGACGCGATCGTGACGCTGGTCGACGCGCGGCACGTCGGCAGCCACCTCGAGGAGGGCGAACACGACGGCGTCGGCGGTCAGGTGAGCAACCAGATCGCGTTCGCCGACCGGATCGTGCTCAACAAGATCGACCTGGTCACCGAGCCGGAGATCGAGGAACTGCGCACGCAACTCCGCTCGGTCAACGCGACGGCGGACATCCTCACGTCCAGCTACGGGAGCGTCGACCTGGACGACATCCTCGGCATCAACGCGTTCGACCTGAACCGCACCGTCGCCGGCGACCCGGACTGGCTCGAAGACGAGTCCCACCACCACGATCCGACGCTGGAATCCGTCTCGATCGAACTCGGCTTTCCCTTGGACCGCGCCGCGTTCGAGCAGTGGCTGACCGCCCTGCTGGCCGAACGCGGCGACGACCTGTACCGGTTCAAGGGAATTCTCGCCTTCGACCGGCGGACGGTGTTGCAGGGGGTGCATCGGATTTATGAATTGACTGACGCTGGCGAGTGGGGGGAGGAGCCGCCGGTCAGCAAGCTCGTGCTCATCGGGCGGAATCTCGACCGTGCGGAGCTGACCGACACGGTGTCTCGCTGCAGCCTGGCCGCAGCTGGGCGGTGAGTCAGGCGAGCGCGGCGGTCTCGATAACCTGCTCCGAAAACCCCAGACAGGTCACGCGGACCAGCGTGCTCGTGAACGCCCCAGCGATCGAGGGATGGCCATACTGCGAGGGTCGGCCCGTCCGAGCCGACCCTCGCAGTGTCCTGCTGCAGCCCGGCCGGGCGGTGACCTACGCGAGCGCGGCGGTCACGTCCAACTCGACAACCTGGTCCGAAAACCCCAGGCAGGTCACGCCGACCAGCGTGCTCGCCGTGGTGAACGCCGCGGCGATCGGAGAGTTCACGAACCGCTCCCACACCGCGCCGAGGGTCGGCCGGTCGGAGGTCGCCACGTAGATCACCGTGCGCACCACGTCCTCCGGGGTCGCGCCCGCGTGGGCCAGCGCGGCCTCGGTGTTGGCGACGATCTGGTCCACCTGCGCGAGGACGTCGCCGGGAACGACCTTGCCGTCGGGCGACAGCGGGCACTGGCCGGCGAGGTGCACGGTGCGGCGCGCGTCGACGCTGGTCACGTGGTGGTAGCCGGGAGTCGGGTGCAAGGAGGGCGGGTTCTGCCGTTGAATGGTCACGAGGCGGATCGTCGCTCACCTCGGCGACCGCCCGCCACGGGATTTCCGGACCGGGAGGGCGTATGCGCAGGACAGTCGACTGGGCCGACGGGGCGATCGTGATCGTGGACCAGGTCGCGCTTCCGGGCGAGTACCGCACGCTCACGCTGCGCACGGTGCCCGAACTGGTCGACGCGATCCAACGGCTGGCGGTCCGCGGCGCACCGGCGTTGGGGGCGGCGGGCGCGCTGGGCGTCGCGTTGGCAGCTCGCCAGGGCGGTGACGTGCGAGCCGAGGCGGACCGGATCGCGCATGCCCGGCCGACGGCGGTCAACCTGGCCTGGGGTGTTTCCCGTGCTCTGGCCCAACTGCCGCATGGGGCCGACGCGGTGCTGGCCGAGGCGCGGGCGATGCTGGACGAGGACGAGCAACGCAACCGCACCGCGTCGGCGCACGCGGCGGAAGTCGTGCTGGATTCATGCCCGCGCAGGCCGCTGCGGCTGCTCAGCCATTGCAACACCGGGCACCTGGCGACCGTCTCGTGGGGCACGGCGCTCGGCGTCGTCTGGCACCTGCACGAGAAGGGCCTGGTCGAGTCAGTACTGGTCGACGAGACGCGACCGTTGCTGCAGGGATCCCGGCTCACCGCTTGGGAACTTGAGCAAGCTGGCGTGCCGTACCGCGTGCAACCGGACGGCGCGGCAGCCGCGGCCATGGCGCACGGGCTCGTGGACTGCGTGCTCGTCGGCGCGGACCGGATCGCGGCGAACGGCGACGTGGCCAACAAAATCGGCACCTACGGATTGGCCATCGCCGCCGCCCACCACGGGGTTCCGTTCGTGGTCGTCGCACCGTCGTCCACTGTGGACAAAACCATCGCCACCGGCGCGGACATCGCCATCGAAGAACGCGCGGCTATCGAACTGACGGAGTTCGGCGGGACTCAGGTCGCGCCGGACGGAGCGGCGGTGTTCAACCCAGCCTTCGACGTCACGCCCGCGGCGCTCATCACCGCGGTGGTCACCGAGGACGGCGTGTTCGGCTCGTGAACCTGGTGCGGTGGCGGGCCGTGAGGGGAACCTTCACGGACTCTGAGTCCCTCAGGGTTCCCCTCACGGCCCATCGACAGTCCGGAGCTAGGGGCGCGGACCCAGGACTTCGGCCCCGTCCCGCACGGTGATCGCCATGGCGGGACAGGAGTCCGCGGCGTCCAATACCGTTTCGTCCGGTCCAACACTCTCGGCCACGGCCCGCGCGGTGGCGCCGTCCAGCTGGAACACCTCCGGCATCAACGACGCACACATCCCGCTCCCGATGCACACGCCCCCGTCGACCTCAACCGTCCAGCTCATCGTCACCACCCCACCGGCATCGACCGCGGCCCGCGAACCAGCATCTGCGTCTTCCACTCGATGTCCCCGGCCAGCCGCAGCCCCGGCAACTCCCGGGTCAACGCCCGCAACGCCTCCTGCAGCTCCAGCCGCGCGAGCGGAGCACCCAGACAATGGTGCACGCCGTGTCCGAACCCGAGGTGGTGGTTGTCGCCGCGGTCCAGAACGAGCTGGTCGGCCGTGCCGAACTGCAGCCGGTCCCGGTTGGCCGCGCCGACCGCCACCAGCACCGGTTCCCCTTGGCGCACCAGCACATCGCCGACCTCGACGTCCTCCACCGCATACCGGGCGAACCCGGCCCCAGCACCGAGCGGCACGAAGCGAAGCAACTCCTCCACCGCGGTCGGGATCAGCGACGGGTCAGCACACAACCGCTCCCAGTGCTCATGCTGATCCAGCAGCGCATACACGAAGTTAGGAATCTGGCTGGCGGTCGTTTCGTGCCCAGCGACCAGAATCCCGACGCAGAGATCGACCAGCTCCAGCTCCGTAAGCCGATCCCGCACGTCGCGCGCTTCGATCAGCGCGGTCATCAGATCGTCCTGCGGCTGCGCACGATGCTCGGCAATCAGGCCAGCCATGTACGCGCGCAGCTCCTCGCGACTGCGTTCCGACTCCTCCGGCGTGAGCCGCGTGGTCGACAACGCCGCGTCGCTCCACTCGCGGAACTGCGGCCGGTCGCCCACCGGAACGCCGAGCAGCTCGCAGATCACCGCGACCGGGATCGGCAGCGCGTACAGATCGACCAGATCGGCCGGTTGCCCGTGCTCCCGCAGCTGGTCGATCAGCTCGCTTGCCAGCCGCGCGACCCGCGGGCGCAATTCCTCGACGCGCCGCGCGGTGAACGCCTTCGCGACGAGCGTGCGCAATCGGGTGTGATCCGGCGGATCCATCGAGAGGATGCCGCCCGGACGCCGGTACTCCGACATCCGCGGTTCGTCGCTTTCCTGCGCCAGCGCGCGGGAAAACCGCCGGTCGCCGAGCACGAGGCGGGCGTCGGCGTAGCGGGTGGCGAGCCAGGCGGCCTCGCCGTGCGGCATCTGGACGCGAATCATCCCGGCGTTCTCGCGGGCTGCGGTGTAAGCCTCGTTGAGCGCGAGGCCCGCCTCCTCGTTGAACGGGTAGGCGAGCGGTTCGGTGTGCGTGGTGGTCATGCCAACGACTCCCCGGATCCCTTTGTAAGCAGGTGCTTACATGCCTACACCCGGGGTCGGCCGCGCGTCAATCCGCCAGGAGGTTCCGGAAAAACCCGGGACACCGCCCTGGTACGGCAAGCGATGCGGAGCCGGACCTGGAAATGGTCGCGCCCGAGGTGGTACTAGGTTCACCAGGAGAGCGGGTACGGGTTTCATGGCACCGTCGTCCTGCGGTGCCTTAGCGTCATGCCATGACGATTCCAGCCGGACTGAGACGCACGGTCCTCCGGGCGCGGCGCGACACCGGCTTTCTCGCCGCTGGGGTGCTGCCGCACCTGGCGCTGGTGCCCGTGTGGGCCTGGGCGGCGGCGACTGCCGCCCGGACGGGGAACTGGCTCCTTGCGGTTTCCGTGTCGGCTGCTCTGGTCCTGCTCGGCACCCCGGTGCTGACCGCCGTTCAGCGGGCTCGCTACCGGGCGCTCATCGGTGTGGACGTCCCCAGACTCGCCTTCACTGCGCCGGAACAATGGACGTGGGCCTCGACCGTCCGGTGGCTCGCGGCGACGCGGCCTTGGCGCAAGATCGGCTACCACCTCCTGCTGGGCCCGCTGCTCGCGCTGCTGGAGCTGCTGGTGCTCGCGATGGCAGCGGCAGGCCTGGCGGGAGTCACCGCCTACGCCTGGTCCTGGGCGCTGCCAACCGGAATCCGCCAGGACTGGTTCGGCTACGCGACCCAGCTGCCGGTTTACACAGCGGCTGGGCTCCTCCTCCTGTGCGCCCTGCCCTGGACCGCGCGGGCAGCAGCCCGGGCGGAGGCGCGGCTGGCGTCGGGGCTGCTCGGGCCCAGCCGGGCGCAGCGGCTCCAGAAGCGGGTCGATCAGCTGGCCGTGAGCCGGACCGACTTGATCGAGGCCGTCGACGCGGAGCGCCGCCGGATCGAGCGCGACCTGCACGACGGCACCCAGCAGCGGTTGGTGTCTCTCGCGGTCAACCTGGGTCTGGCCATGGCCACCCGTCCGGACCTGCCGAGTGAGGCCCGCGAGGTGATCGCGAAAGCGCACCTCGAGGCGAAGGAGGCGATCGCCGAAATCAATGACCTGGTGCGGGGGCTGCACCCGGCCGTGCTCGAAGACCGAGGTCTGGACGCGGCGTTGTCGGGGCTGGCCGCCCGCACGCCCCTGCCGGTGCGGCTGCGGGTCGATCTGGAGGAGCGGATGGCACCCACCGTGGAGTCAGTCGCGTACTTCGTGATCTCCGAGGCGCTGACCAATGCGACGAAGCACGCCAACGCGATGCGTGCGGAGGTGACAGTCCGTCAGGTCGGCGAGGTGCTGCGAGTGCGCGTTACCGACGACGGGCTGGGCGGTGCCGACGCCGCCGCCGGCACAGGACTGACCGGGCTGGCCAAGCGGGTCGGCTCCCTCGACGGGGCCTTCCGCGTCAGCAGCCCCGCCGGCGGGCCCACCACCGTCGCCGCGGAGCTGCCGTGCGCGCGGTGATCGCCGAGGATTCGGTGTTGTTGCGGGTCGGCCTGATCAAGGTGCTGGAGGCGGGCGGGTTCCAGGTCGTCGCGGAAGCCGGCGACGCGGAAGGACTGTTGGCGGCAGTGGCGGAGCATCGGCCGGAACTCGCCTTGATCGACGTCCGGATGCCGCCCGGCTTCACCGACGAGGGGGTGCGGGCGGCAATGGAGATCCGTCGGCGCTGGCCGGGGACGCCGGTCGTGCTGCTTTCGCAGTACGTGGAGGAGCGGTACGCGGCCGACCTGCTGTCCGCGAACACCAGCGGCGTGGGCTATCTGCTCAAGCAGCGGGTCGCCGATGTCGCCGACTTCGTGGCGGCGGTCCGGCGAGTGGCGGAAGGGGGCACGGCCCTCGACCCGCAGGTCGTCGCCCAGTTGCTGCTGCGGCGCGACAGCGACCCGCTCGCCCGGCTGACCCCCCGCGAACGGGAGGTGCTCGGCCTGATGGCCGAGGGGCGCTCCAACGCCGGCATCGCGCAGGCGCTGGTGGTCAGCGAGAGCGCCGTGGCGAAGCACATCAACAACATCTTCGCCAAGCTCGACCTGCCCGTGGTCGACGCGGACCACCGCCGCGTCCTGGCCGTGCTGCGGTTCCTCGGAGCGTCCCCGGCCTGACCTTCGCCTCCGTGATCCGGGCGGTGTCGGCACAGTGATCCCGGGTAGCGGATCATGGTGCAGCGGCCCCGATCCTTGGCCCGGCGGCCCACGTGGTCGAGCATCTCCTGACAGACCGGGCCACAAGCGCCGGTCACGTCACGGCCTCTTCCGCTGAACGGCCCGGCCGGGGGAAGGCCCGGGTCGCGAGAACCGCGCAGGCCGCCGCGAGCGGCAACTCGGCGAAGACCGCCATCAGCACCGCCACCTTGAAGTCCGAGCCCGGGGCAGCCGTCATGGTGTCGAACCAGGCGTCGACCAGCAGCAGGGCCGAGGTGGCGGCGGAGGTCAGGCAGGCCCGGCGGTCGCCGCACCGGAGGAGCAGGCCGGTGGAGAGCAGGCCGAGCGCCTCGAAGCTGTCCAGACCCGTCCACGTCCACGCCCAGTGCGCGGCCTGAGCGGTGGCCGGAAGCCCGGCGTGCAGGAAGACCACCCAGGGAATCATCGCCAGCCCGAGCACGGTGAGGACCGTGGCCGTCCGGCGAAGCAGCAGAGGAAACGTCGAAGCGGCCGCGGCTTTCGGGAGGATCCGCAGGACACCGCTCGCCATGACACCTGACTCCCTCCGGTGCCCGCCCCTCGGGCACGGCATCAGCATGTCGTTCGCGGCAGATCCGAGGCAGTAACGCACCTATCCGACTTGATGGTGGTGCTGGGTACACCTTCCGCACCGGGGTGGCGCACTAGGCTCGGTCCAATGACTTCCGCATGGACGAACGAAGCCGCGATCCGGCAGTGGAACACCGGCAGCACAAGGGAATCGATGGAAGCGACCGCCGAGAGCGGCGACTTTTCCAAGCGGCATCTGGGCAACCCCGTCCTCCTCCGGCTTCTCGGCGACGTGCGGGGCCGGAGGGTGCTGGACGCGGGCTGCGGCAACGGATACTTCAGCCGGATACTCGCCGGGCGCGGAGCCGAGGTGACCGGGGTCGAACCGGCCGAGAGCCTGATTTCGTTCGCCCGGGAGAAGTCCGCGGAAGGCATTTCCTACCTGCAGGCGGATCTCGCCGAGCTTCCCGAACTGGAGCCGTTCGACGCTGTCGTGTGCAGCATGGTGCTGATGGCGATTCCCGATTGGAAGCCCGCGATGCGCGCCTGCGTCGAAGCGGTGCGGCCGGGCGGGTTGTTCGTGTTCGCCATCGTGCATCCGGCGTTCGAGGAACTGTTCGGCACCTGGCGGGAGCACGGCGAATACCGCCGGAAGGAGTACCTGGCGGAGTACGAGATCGTCGGGGGCGGTGCTTCCGACTTCCATCGGCCGATTTCCGCCTATCTCAACGAAGTGGCCGCGCTCGGCTGCCGGGTGCGCGAGGTCGTCGAGCCGGGACTGGATCCGGAGGTGGGGGCGGCGAGCGGCATCGAGGCTTACGTGCGCATGCCGAACTTCCTGATCGTCGCGGCGGAAACCGGCTGCCCGTCAGGCCGATAACCGGTTCCCGAATGTCCCAGTCCCGGTCGCGGTTTGGATAGCGTGGTCGCATGCTGGACTACGGCCTGGATTTGTCCGAGATCGCCCGCGAAGCCGCCTTGCCGGATCTGCTCGCGGAAGGCGACGACCTCGACGCGGTGGTGTCCACGGAACCGGACTGGTCGAGACCGACCCCGGCCGAGGGGTGGACGATCGGCCACCAGATCGCGCATCTCGCGGCGGCCGACGCGAACGTCCTCCTCGCCATCCGGACGCCGGAGAAGTTCGCCGCCGTGCTGGACGAAAACTCCGACGCCGTCGCGGCCAAGGGCGCCGCGCGGCCGCGCTCGGAGCTGCTGGACTACTGGCGCGCCGGACGGGCCGAAGTGGCCGCAGTACTCGGCGAAATCCCGCTGGACCAGGCGTTTCCGTGGTACGGCTCGGAGTCCACCGCGAAGCTCGCGGTGCCGCTTCGGCTGATGGAAACCTGGGCGCACGGGCAGGACATCTTCGACACCGTGGGCGTCGAACACCGCCCGACTGACCGGCTCAAGCACATCGCCGTGCTGGGCGTCGCCGGGCGCGGGCTTTCGTTCTACGCCGCCCAGTTGCCGCTGCCGACCGAGCCGATCCGGGTCGAGCTGACCGGTCCCGACGGTGCTGTCTGGGGCTGGGGGCCGGACGACGCCGCACAGCGGATCCGGGGCAGCGCAAGGGATTTCTGCCTTCGGATCACCCAGCGGCGAGCACTGGACGACACCGGTCTGGCCGCGATCGGCGACGACGCGACAGCGTGGCTGGAGAACGCCCGGATCTTTCTCTAACGACGCTCGGGCCGCAGCAACGCGACACCCAAAGTCATCGCGCTCGTCGACGCCACGTGGATCGCCAGCGCTTTCCGGTTCGGCGCCCACACCCCGGTCGTCGGACCGCCGGACCACATCGCCGCCACGAAACCGCCTGCGGCACAAGCCATTGCCCGCCACAGCGCGGGCGAGCGACCCCGTCCAGCCGCCAAACCGGTGCCCACCGCACCGAAAGCGCCCGCGGTGATCAGTGCTTCGCGCGCCATGTGGTACTGCACGTGACCTTCGCCGTGGCGGACCTCCGGTGCGCGGTAGCTCGGATCGGTGATGTGCGTGACCGTCTGCCACACCGACGGCGCGGCGGCGGCCAGGCCCGCGACAACGGCTGCCGCGCCCAAGGTTTCCCGCTTCATTGGTCGTCCTTTCCCTTGAGGTGGTGCGAAACCCGTCGCAGCGCGTCGTTCACCACGTCGATGGTTTCCGGTTCGAGAGCCTTCGTGATTTCGCGTTCGATCTCCGTCTTGAGCGCGAACGACGCGATCGCCTGCCGTTTGCCCTCCTCGGTGAGGGACACGAGCACCGAACGCCGGTCGTCCGGGTCTTTGTCGCGGCGGACCCAGCCGCGGGCTTCGAGCCGGGTGATCCGGTGCGTGACCGAACCCGAGGTCAGCTCGACCGCGGCCATCACCTGCCCGGGCGTCAGCCGGTGTCCGGGCGCGCGCTTGAGCGCGGCGAGCATTTCCAGCTCCCACAACTCGATCCCGTGCGCGGACAATTCCCGGCGCATCGCCAGTTCCAGCTGGTGCGCGACCCGCCGCAGCCGGTAGGACAGCGACTTCGCGCCCAGCACGCTCTCGTCGCCGCCTCCTCGCCGGACGGCGTCCACCAGGTCGTCGACCGCGTCCCGCGGCGTGGTGTTCACCGGCACGGACCTTTCTCTCGACATCAAGGCAGTGAGAGAATACCTTGACGTCAAGACAGTTCGCCAGTCGAGCATCGGCCAAGGGGGAACCATGAACATCGAAGTCGCGGTCATCGGAGCCGGACCCGTCGGGATGGCGGCGGCCGCGTTCCTGCACCACGCCGGGGTCGCGGTCCGGGTATTCGAGGCGAATCCGGAACGCGCGGGGCAATCGAGGGCGACGACCATCCACCCGCGCACCCTCGAAGTTCTCGATTCGCTGCCGGACGAGCGGGGTTCGCTGGCCGCGCGCATGGTCGCGGCGGGAAATCCGGTGCCTGCCGCGCATTTCGCGACCCTGCCCAACCGGCTGGACTACACCGGACTCGACACCTCGTTCCCGTTCGTCCTGATGCTCCCGCAGCCGGAAACCGAGCGGCTGCTGGCCGAACATCTCGCTGAACAGGGCGTCGCGATCGAGTACGGATGGAAACTGGCCAACCTCACGCAGGACGAGCAAGGCGTCGCCATCGTCTCCGAATCCGGCGACACCCAGCGCGTCGGGTACGTCGTCGGCGCGGACGGCGCGCACAGCGCGACCCGGCACGCGCTCGGACTCGCCTTTCCCGGAAGTCCCGCGTCCACCATGGGTTTCCTCGCCGACGTCAAACTGGAACGACCGCCGGCGCAGTCGCACAACTGGGACTGCGAACGCGGCTCGTACAGCGTGTTTCCGCTGCCCGGCGGCATCCACCGCGTCTTCGGCCACGAACCCGGCGACACCGGCCTCACGCCGGAGGAAGCCGCACGCCGCCAAGCACTGATACCCGACGAGACCGAACTGCTCGCGACGCTCAAGCGGCTCGCCGACGACGATTTCGGCATCACCGAGGTGGTCTGGGCCTCGCGGACCGGCGACACCACGCGCCACGTCGAGCAGTATCGCGCCGGCCGGGTGTTCCTCGCCGGAGACGCCGCGCACGTCCACCTTCCGGCGGGCGGCCAGGGTCTCAACGTCGGTGTGCAGGACGCGGCGAACCTCGCGTGGAAGCTCGCCGCGGAGGTGAAGGGCCGCGCGCCACAGCGGATCATCGACGGCCCGCAGTCCTACGACGCCGAACGCCGCCCCATCGCGGTCCGGCTCGCGGCGAACACCCTCGCTCAGGCCGCACTCATGGTCACCTTCACTCCCGGCGGAAAAGCATTGCGGGACTTGATGTCCGACCTCATCGGCCGCGACGGCGACACCGCGGACGAACTGCGCGGCTGGCTGTCCGGACTGGACGTTTCCTACGCCGAAGACGGCAGCCTCGTCGGCCGTCGCGTACCCAACCTCCCGCTCGACGACGGCCGCACGCTCCACCGCGCACTGCGGCCGGACCGGTTGACTCTCGTGGCTTTCGGCAGCACTGTCGCGGAGGGCGAGAACGTCGTGCGCTCAACCCGGGACTGGCACGACTTGGCCGCCGTGCTCGTCCGGCCGGACGGTTACTCCGCCGAAGTGTGGACAGCGGACGAAAAGATCACCGCCGACTGGATGGAGCGCTGAATGGGCGTCGACACCGCACGCGGACGCTTCGGCATTCTCGCGATTCTCTGCTCCAGCATCCTCGTCGTCGCGATGGACAACACCATCGTCAACGTCGCGCTCCCGGTCATCCGCACCGATCTCGGCGCGTCGATCAACGGTCTACAATGGACGATCGACTCCTACACGCTCGTGATCGCCTGCTTCCTGATGCTCGCCGGCGCCACCGGAGACCGGTTGGGACGCAAGCGAACCTTCCTCGCCGGGCTGGTCCTTTTCGGACTCGGCTCGCTGCTGTGCAGCCTGGCCCCGTCGATCGGCTGGCTGGTCGCAGCGCGGATCGTGCAGGCTCTCGGCGGCGCGATGCTGAACCCGGTCGCGATGTCGATCATCACGAACGTCTTCGCCGACCCGGGCGAGCGGGCGCGGGCGATCGGCGTCTGGGGGTCGATCGTCGGGATTTCGCTGGGCGTCGGCCCGGTGCTCGGCGGCGTGCTCACCGAAAGCATCGGCTGGCGGGCGATTTTCTGGGTCAACGTCCCCGTGGTCGTCGCGGCGCTCGCTTTGACCGCGCGCTACGTGCCGGAATCGCGTGCTCCGCGCCCGCGCCGGCCGGACCCGGTCGGACAGGTGCTGGTCGTGGTGCTGCTCGGTTCGGTGGTGACCGCCGCGATCGAGGGCCAGCGGCTCGGCTGGGGTTCGCCGGTGATCCTCAGCCTGGCCGGGCTCGGCGTGCTCGCCTTGACCGCGCTGATCCGCTGGGAGATCCGCCGCCGGGAACCGCTGGTCGAACTGCGGTTCTTCCGGAGCGCGCCGTTCTCGTCCGCCACGATCAGCGCGGTGTGCGGGCTCGCCGCGTTCGGCACGTTCCTGTTCCTGTCGCCGCTGTACCTGCAGGAAGTGCGCGGGCTGTCGGCGCTGCAATCCGGGTTGATGCTGCTGCCGACCGCCGTGGCGGTGACGATCGCCGCGCCGCTGGCCGGCCGTCTCGTCGCCACTCGCGGTGCGCGGATTCCACTGCTGACCGCTGGTATCTCAATGACCGTCGTTGCCGTCGTGCTCACCACCGCGTCGGCCACCACGCCGCTGTGGGTGCTCGCGATCGCGTACGGCGTGTTCGGGATGGGCTTCGGCCTGCTGAACCCGCCGATCACCAACGCGGCGGTGAGCGGCATGCCGCGCTCCCAAGCCGGGGTCGCCGCCGCGGTCGCGTCCACTTCGCGGCAAGTCGGGCAGACCCTCGGCGTCGCCGTCGCGGGCACGATTCTCGCTGCCGCGGCGAGTCCGCTGGCCGGTTACGCGACGGCTTGGTGGGCGGTGGCGGGTGGGACCGCGCTCATCATCGTGCTCGCGATCCTCGCTACTACCGCCCGGGCGCGAGCGGGGGCCGAACGGGTAGCCCGCCGGTTCGCCGACCAGCCGATCACCGAACCGGTCTAATCGCGGTGCTCACCACGCAGCCACAGCCAATCCGCTGGCCAGCTACGCCACGGCCTGGTGGGCGGGACGACGCTCATCGTGCTCGCGATCTACCGTGCTCACCGGATACGCCACGGCCTGGGGGCGGTCGCGAGCGGGACGACGCTCATCATCGCGCTCGCCGTCCTCGCCACCACCGCCCGGGCCCGAGCAGGCGCCGAACGGGTCGCCCGCCGATTCGCCGACCAGCCGATCACCGAACCGGTCTAATCGCGGTGAGGTGAATCGGGCAGAGCTGTGGTCCTTCCGTCGCCTATCTTGATCGATCGCCCCGCGCCGGTGCGGGCGTCACCAGAGTGGAAGATGCCCGCACCGTCGGAGGAAAGGCGCCATCCGCATGCCCACCCCGTCCGAGACCCCGGCACTTCCGACCGCCCGCGCCACCGGGTGCCCGTTCGACCCGCCCGCCGAGTACGCCGCCTTGCGGGAGACCGCGCCGGTGTCGCGGATCCGCTGCCCGGCCGGGTTCGACACCTGGCTGGTCACCCGCTACGACGACGTCCGCGCGGTGCTCGCCGACCCGGCGCTCAGCTCGCGCGGAGCCTCGTCGGTGCACGTCAAGCCCGATTTGGACCCATACGCCGAGGTCGACCCCGGTTCGATCATCCAGCTCGACGGAGCGGAGCATTCCCGGCTGCGCAAAATGGTCGTCGCCGAGTTCACCGTCCGGCGGGTGGAGAAGCTCCGCGATTACGTCCGCGAGCAGGTCGAGAGGCATCTCGACGCGATGCTCGCCAAACCCGGCCGCGCCGATCTGGTGCTGGACTTCGCGCTGCCGATCCCGTCGCTGGCGATCTGCGAACTCCTCGGCGTCCCGTACGCCGACCGCGAGCTGTTCCAGCGCCAGAGCAGCCTGCTGGTCAGCACCGACCAGGACGCCGAAACCACCAAGCAGGCGTACCACGAACTGGCCGGCTACCTGGGCAAACTGTTCTCCGGCAAGCAACAGGACCCGCAGGACGACCTGTTCAGCAAGCTCATCGTCCGGGCCGAGGCCTCCGGGGAGCGGCTCGACCTGGACGAGCTGATCATGCTCGGGCTCAGCCTCCTGGTCGCCGGGCACGAAACCACCGCCAACATGATCGCGCTCAGCGCTCTTTTGCTGCTGGACCATCCGGAGCAGCGCGAGCAAGCCCTCACCGATCCGCAGCGGGCGGTCGAAGAACTGCTGCGGTATCTGTCGGTCGTGCAGTTCGGCGTGCTGCGATACGCGACCGAAGAGGTCAAGGTCGGCGACCAGACGGTCGCCGCGGGTGACTGGCTGATCGCCGCGCTGAACTCCGCCAACCGCGACGAGGACCGTTATCCGCACGCCGACCAGCTGGACTTCACCCGCGAATCGCCGCGCACGCACGTCGCCTTCGGGTTCGGCGCGCACCAGTGCGTCGGCCAGCAGCTCGCGCGGGTCGAAATGCAGGAGGCGCTGACCGCGTTGTTCCGCCGCGTGCCGGACCTGCGGCTGGCGGTGCCGAAGGAATCTTTGGCGTACAAGCACAACGCGCTCGTCTACGGCCCCGAGGAGCTGCCGGTCGCCTGGTCCGCGTAGTTCGTCCGGCTGATCCGCGGCCTGTCGGGTTAACCTCGTCGCGCACACCAGCGCACCCCAGGGGGAAACCGGATGGCCGCGGATCAGCCTTCGCGCAAACGCGACGCGACGGCGACGAAAGCCGCGCTGCTGGACGCCGCGGCCGAGCTGTTCGCCGACCGCGGCTTCGACCGCACCACGGTGCGCGACATCGCGAACCGCGCGGGCGTCAACCAGGCGCTGCTGTTCCGGTACTTCGGCAGCAAGGACGCGTTGTTCGAGCACGTGATGGCGCGCGGCGGCCTCGCCCAGGTCGAGACGACCCCGCCCGAACGGCTGTTCTCCGCGGCGCTGCGGAGCCTCCTCGAACGCGACGACTCGGCGTCCCGCTCCATCGAGACCTACCTGCGGTCATCCGGCACCGATCGCGCCGACGAGGCCCTCCGCGCGCAGCTCGACGCCGAATACACCCGAGCGCTGTCCGGGCTCACCGACGCGCCGGACGCCGAATTGCGGGCCGACCTGGCGATGGCCTGGCTGCTCGGCATCGGCCTGGTCCGCTCGATCACTCGCAAGGAGCCGCTCGCCACCGCGCCCGCCGACGAGATCGAACGGCTTATCGGCCCGGCCGTGCGCACCCTGCTCGAACGCAGCAAGTAATTCACCCGCGCTGACCGACGGTGCCCGGGGCGAAGTCCGTGAGGGGAACCTTCACGGACTCTGCTTGGGTTCTAGCGGTCGTTGCAACGCCTGAGTTGTGCAGGGGTTGCTGTGTTCGAGGTCGGCGAGGGCCGGTTGCCGCGGGGTCGTGTGAGGCTGGCGGCGGAACGCCGCCGCTATTTTGATCTT
>NZ_PQIA01000084.1 GCF_003385235.1 Amycolatopsis circi
CGTCCGGGCCGATGAGCTGGCCGTTCGGGCCGACCGTGGTCCCCGGCGGGCCGATCGGATTGCCGTCGGGGCCGAGCGGACGGCCGTCCGGGCCGACCCGCACCCCGCCGGGCGCGCCCGCGCCGCCGCCGGGCTTCATCGGGGTGCCCTTGAGCATCGGGGACATCTGCGCGGTGGGCAGCTTCGGCGGCTCGGCGAACCGCGGCGTCGCCACCGCGCCGCCGACCGTCTGGTCGTACCGCGTCATGATCTGCGCGGCCTGGTCCCGGGCCGCCTGCTGGTCGTTGAACGTCTTCATGGCCGACGAGTAGGCCAGGACGTACGCGGTCGGATCCTTGATCGTCATCAGGACCTTGTTCGCGTCCTGCGCCGAGAACTTCACCGGCGGGTTGGCGTTCATCGCCTTCTGCGTCTCGTTGAGCGCCTGCGAGTGGACCTCCTGCTGGCGTCCGGTCAGCGACGCGCCCTGCGCGGTGGTGCCGAGCCATTTGCCGACGTTGGCGAGGTGCACCCGCGCCGCGTCGCCGGCGTCGCCCTTCCAGTTCGAGGTGCTCGCGTTGATCGCGTCGCCGAGGTTCTTCTGGTGCGTCGCCAGCTCGTTGCCGAGGCTCACCCAGGCCTCCGACGACTCGGCCACCGCGGCCGGGTCCGCGTGCGTGGTGATGGTCTGGACCATCTGCTCGTGCGTCGCGTTCTTCCAGTCGGTGTGCGGCGCGGCTCCCGGATCGCGCATCTCGAGGTCTTTGCCGAGATGTTTCTTCGACTCCTCGAGGTTCCGCTGGTACATCGCCTGGATCAGCTGGTCGCGCGCCTTCCCCTGGACGTTCGGGAGCAGCCAGCCGTTGAAGATCGCGTTGACCTTCGCGGTCGCGTCCTCGCGCAGCTGGTCGCCCGAGGCCACGTCGTCCGGGCGGACCGGGCCGATGTAGTACTTCGACGAGGGGTCCAGCGTCGGGTTGTAGAGCGCGGTGTTGCCCGGGTCGTAGTCCGTCGAGGACGGATCGGAGACGGACTCGGCGGTCGGTTCTTTCTTCTCGGCCACTGGTCTCCCCTTCAGCCCTGCTCTTGCGCGGTGCGGTGGATGCGCTCGAAGGTTTCCCTGGAGCTGTGCTCGCGCTCCTTGTAGTTCTTCTTCGCGAGCTTGATCGCCTCGACGTAGGTCGGGAACTCCTTGTTCGCCGCCTGCAGCTGGGTGACCAGGCCCTGCTGGTCGCGCGCGGTCTCGGCCATGTGCTTGCTGACGAACACCCCGGCCGGGCTCGTCGACATCGGCGGGACCCCGGCGATCTTCTCGATCAGCTGGACGTGCGCTTCCAAGGCGTCGAGCACGCCCTGGAGCGCGGCGATCATCTTGTCGCCGGTGCTGTCGTCCACCGCGAACGATCCGCGCTCGGCCAACACCTTCAGCTGGCGCGCGGGCAGGAAGTCGGCCCGCGTCGCGGTCACCGTCTTCGCTTCCATCGTCATCGGTGCCTCGTCGGTCATCGGGACCTCGTTCTCCTCATGAACTGTCGCCGTTTGCAGGGGAATGCTCAGTAAACCTCGGAAACTGCCTGCTGCACGGCGCGCTTGAGCTCGCGGGGCCCGGCGGGCACGTACTCCGCGGTCAGGTCGCCCGCTTCGCTGACAGTCGATTTGATCAGGTAGCGGCCGTCGGCGGTGTCGAGCCAGCCGATCGGGTTGCCGCCGCGCCGCTCGCCGTGGCGGCCCCAGCCGCTCACCGCGATGTGCCCGCCGCCGAGCCGCGGCTGGGCCAGCACGCTTTCGAGCACCTCGACCCCGCCGGGGGCGGCGCGGGAGACCCGCGGGTCCGGGCGGCGCGGCTGCACGCGCCCGCTGACCTCGATCATCCCGAACGCGTCGGTCTCTTCCTCGTCCTCGGCCGCCTCGGCCCTCCGGCGCGCGGTCATCGCGGACACCTCCTGCGAGGCCGCCTGCCGGACGGTGTGCGCGCCGGTGCTGGCCGGGCGCGCCTGCGGCAGCACCCCGGAGACCACCTCGACGAGTTCCTCGTCGTCGAAGAGCGAGAACAGCAGCTTGTCGGTCTTCGGGTCCTGCGTGATCCCGAGCGCCTGCCTGCCGTCGGTGAGCGCGACCACCGCGATGTCCGCGCCGAGGCCGTCGATCCCGCTGACCGAAACCGACACCCGCGGCTTCGCGAGCAGCTCGAAAGCGGTGCGCACGTACGGGCTCAGCTCGTCGCCGACCGACAGCCTGCGCTCTTCGATCGCGTCGTTGACGACCTTGGCGACCTGGATGTACCGATCCGGTTCCGCGGGCACGGAGCCGATCCGGAGCGGGAACTGGCGGATGTTCCCGCCGGTCGCCTCCCCGACCACCAAAGCTTCGACGACGTCGAGAACGAACTCGAACCTGTCCGCCATCCCGAGGGCATCCTTCCCACAGCCGGGTCGGGCACGACCGCCTCGGCGCCCTTGCGAGCGACGCCGAATTGCGTTGCCGTGCCTGGGATTCGCAATGGGGAAAGACTATCAGTCCGACAGGGGCCGGTGATCACCGCGGGGACTGCTGCCCCAATGTACCGAGGGCCGTGTCCGAACAGACACGACCTGCGGTTTCGCCGTGCGCGCCGCTTGACGCGCGGCCGGGAAGCGGCGGAAATTCCCGGGTGCGAGAAAGCTGACAAAAGGCCGCCGCGGATCGCGGCGGCCCATTGTCGTGCCCGGTTTTACCGAGTTGTTCTTCTGCCCTTCGCCCTCGTTTCGCCGGCCGGTCGCTCCACTGTGGACTGGACGGCGTCAGGAGACGCCGCGCGCCCGTTCGATGTCCGGCGAGCGGTACATCCGCTCCGGGATCCGCGCCAGCGTCGACTCGTGCACCTGCGGCCCGAGCCCGTACAGCTTCTGGAAGCTCATGATCAGCGGCCGCCACGCGTCCGGGTCGACGTGGTCGTCGGTTCCCGGCAGCCGGATGTCGTCGTGCACGAACACCCGCTGCACGCGCACCTCCAGCCCGACGATGCCGCCGCGCTGCGCCTCGTCGTCCTCGGCGAACGGGTGCACGGACTCCAGCACCGCTTCCATCGCGACCGGGCACTCGGCGACGCGGGGCGGCGCCACCGTCTCCGACGGCACCGGGGTGAGCCCCGCGCGCCCGAACTTGTCCGCGACGTGGAAGTAGCCGCGTTCCTCCTTGCGCGGCGGCACCGGGTCGGACCCGGTGGTCAGCGCGAGCCGGTCGACCGCGGCGGCCATCGCCGAGGACGGCAGGTTCAGCACGCATTCCCGCGTGCGCAGGAGGTTGAGCGTGGTCTTCGAGCGCGCGCCGAGGCCGAGCATCGCGCGCCAGCCGAGCCAGAACGCCGACGACATCGGGGCCAGGTTGGCCGAACCGTCCTCATTGGACGTCGAGATCAGCACCACCGGGGTGCCGAAGTACAGGATTCCGGGCTCGATTGCCGTGTGTACGGGAAAAGTCGTGTTCACACCGCTCAGTCTGGCTGCCGCCGCCGGGGTGCCGCTGGCGGAAATCAGCCGTCGCTGTCCCTGCCCGGAAAAGCCGTGAAGGACTCCTTGAGGGAATCTGGTTCCCTCAAGGAGTCCTTCACGGACAGCTAGGCGATGCCCGCGGCAGCCAGGGCGCGTCCAGTCAGGACCCGGGCGAGGTGCTGGCGGTACTCGGCCGTGGCGTGCGGTTCTTCCGGCGGCGAAGTGCCCTCCGCGGCCAGTTTCGCTGCCTCCGCCGCAGTGGCACCGTCGGCGAGCGCGCGTTCGGTGGCCGAGGCGCGCAGCGGCGTGCCGCCCATGTTGATCAGGCCGACCGAACGCCCGGCGACCACGACGCCGACGATCGCCCAGTCGATGGCCCGGCGGGTGAACTTCTCGAAGCCCCAGCCCAGTCCGGCCTGGCTGGGCAGCCGGATCTCGGTGAGCAGCTCGTCCGGTTCCAGCGGCGTCGTGAACGGCCCGAGGAAGAACTCCGCGGCCGGGATCCGCCGCTCCCCTCGCGGCCCGCGCGCGACGAGCGTGCCGTCCGCCGCCAGCACCGCGGCGGGCAGGTCGGCGGCCGAGTCGGCGTGCACCAGCGACCCGCCGATCGTGCCGCGGTGGCGCACCTGCGGGTCGCCGACCGAACCGGACACGTGCGCGATCAGCGGCGCGTGCTCGGCGAGCACCGGGTCGTGCTCGAGGTCGTGGTACCGCGACAGCGCCCCGATCACCACCTCGTCGCCCTCGGTCCGGACGAACTTCAGCTCCCGCAACGGCGCGATGTCCACCACGACCTCCGGCGCGGCGAACCGGAGCTTCATCAACGGCAGCAGCGAATGCCCGCCCGCGAGCAGTTTCGCGTCCTCGCCGTGCTCGGCGAGCAACGCGAGTGCCTCGTCCACAGTGGACGCGCGCCGGTAGGCGAACCCAGCCGGGATCACTGCGCCACCTCCTGGCCAGACGCGTCGATGACGGCGCTGACGATGTTGTGGTAGCCGGTGCACCGGCAGAGGTTGCCCTCCAGCGCTGCCCGGGCCTCGTCGCGGGTCGGCTTCGGGTTCTCCTTCAGCAGCGACACCGTCGCCATCATCATCCCGGGCGTGCAGAACCCGCACTGCAGGCCGTGCTGTTCGCGGAACGCGCGCTGCACCGGGTGCAGGCCGTTTTCGGAGGCCAGACCCTCCACAGTGGTCACTTCGTGCCCGTCCGCCTGCGCGGCCAGCACCGTGCAGGATTTCACCGATTCGCCGTCGAGCAGCACCGTGCACGCCCCGCAGGACGTGGTGTCGCAGCCGATGTTCGTGCCGGTGAGGCCCGCGGTGTCCCGCAGGTAGTGCACGAGCAGGGTGCGGTCGGGCACCTCCCCGCCGGTCGTCTTCCCGTTCACCTCGATCGAGACCCGCACGTCAGTTCGCCTTCCTAGCGTCGTTCAGGGCCGTCCACACCCGCAGCGGGGTGGTCGGCATGTCCAGGTGCCGCACGCCGAGGTGGGCGAGCGCGTCGACCACCGCGTTGTGCACCGCCGGCGTCGACCCGATCGTCGCCGCCTCGCCGATTCCCTTGACCCCCAGCAGGTTCCGGGTCGTCGGCGTCTCCATGTCCACCAGTTCGAAGTCGGGCAGCTCGGGCGCGGTGACGAACGAGTAGTCGGCCAGCGTCGCCGTGGTCGGGTTGCCGTCCGCGTCGTAGCTCATCACCTCGAGCAGCGCCTGCGCGATGCCCTGGCCGAGCCCGCCGTGCCGCTGGCCGCGGAAGGTCAGCGGGTTCACGATCGGGCCGGCGTCGTCGAGCGCGATCAGCCGCCGCACCTCGACCTTGCCGGTTTCGGTGTCCGCCTCGACGACCGCGAGGTGCGCGCCGAACGGGAACGTCGGCGCGCCGTCGCCGAACCAGACGTCGGCGGTGAACCCGTCCGCCTCGGCGGCGACCCGGGCCCAGTCGAGCGTCGTGCTGGACGGCGCGCCGCGGACCTGCCAGACGCCGCGTTCGACGTCCAGCTCCAGGTCGTCCGGCGCGGCTTCGAGCAGTTCCGCCGCGACCTGGCGGGCCTGCGTCACGACCTCCTCGGCCGCCTGCCGGATCGCCGAACCGCCGAGCTGCAGCGAGCGCGAGCCGAAGGTGCCGATCGCGCGCGGGACCTCGTCGGTGTCGCCGTGCCGCACGGTGATCTTGTCCATCGGCACGCCCAGCTGGTCGGACAGCAGCATCGCCAGCGACGTCCCGAGTCCCTGCCCGTGCGGGGAGCTGCCGGTCCACGCGGTGACCGAACCGTCCGGGTGCACGTCGACCCGGCCGCTCTCGCCCGCCGCGTCGCCGCCGGTGATCTCCACGTAGGCGGCGATGCCGAGCCCCAGTGCCACCGGATCCCCGGCCTCGCGGCGCTTCCGCTGTTCCTCGCGCAGCTGCGCGTACCCCGCCGCGTCGAGCACCTTGTCGAGCGCCGCGGCGTACTCGCCGGTGTCGTAGGAGCCGCCGGTCGGTGTCTGATAAGGGAATTCTTCCGGCCGGATGAAGTTGACCCGCCGGACGTCAGCGGGGTCCATCCCGATTTCCGCGGCGAACAGGTCGATCGCGCGCTCGACGGCGGCCGTCGCTTCGGGACGGCCCGCGCCGCGGTAGGCCGCGATCGGCGTGGTCGTGGTGACCACGCCGCGGCTGCGGGTCTGCACCACCGGGAACCGGTAGACGCCCGGGGCCATCATCTCGGTGAGCGTCGGCAGGAACAGCGCCCGCGGGTACGCGCCGGTGTCCTGGAGGACGTCGAGCCGGTACGCCAGCACGGTTCCGTCGCGCTTGCCGCCGATGGTCACGGTGTTGCGCTGCGCGCGGCCGTGCGTCATGGACGTGAGGTTCTCGCTGCGCGATTCAGCCCACCGCACCGCGCGACCGGCACGCTTCGAGGCCCAGGCGAGCAGCACCGCTTCCGGGTCCGCGCCGATTTTCGCGCCGAACCCGCCGCCGACGTCCGGTGCGATCACTCGCACGCGGTCCTCGCCGACGCCGAGCCCGCCGGCCACTACGCTGCGGCCGATCTGCGCGTTCTGCGTGGAAAGCCACAGCGTGACCCGGCCGTCCTCGCCCCACGCGACGGACGCGCCGCGCGGCTCGACCGGAGCCGGGGCCACGCGCTGGTTGAGGATTTCCTCGGTGACGACGACCTCGCAGCCCTCGAACACCGAATCGTCGAACTCGTCCGGACCGTGCGAGTGGACCAGGTTGCTGCCGTGGTCCGGGAACACCAGCGTCTCGTCGGAGAGCGCGGTGTCGAAGTCCGCGACCGCGTCCAGCGGGTCGTAGTCCACATCGACCAGTTCGGCCGCGTCGGCGAGCTGGTACCGCTCCTCGGTGAGCACCAGCGCGACCGGCTCGCCGACGTAACGCACGACGTCCTCGGCCAGGAACGGTTCCGCGACCGGCCCGGCCTTGCCCGGTTCGAGATCGAGGTCCGCCGCGGTGTAAACGCCGACCACGCCCGGCGCGGTGCGTGCTTCCTCCACGTCGATGCCGACGATCCGCGCGTGCGCGATCGGGCTGCGCACGAAGACCGCGTGCACGGCGCCGTCGAGCGCTTCTTCCTTGAGGTCGTCGACGTACGTTCCGCCCGCGGTGATCAGCTTCTCGTCTTCGACGCGCACCACCCGGGTGCCGACAATGCTCATCTGTCCTCCTGCTCGGGTACCCCGCCGACTATGCCCGCATCAGCCGCCCCGCGTCAGCCCGAATAGGTTTGCCACGCCGAAACCGCCGCGCGGGAGAGCCAGCGGCAGCGCCGAAGACAGCGCACCGCTTCGGCCGGGCTGACTCCGCTCGATGATCAGCGGACCTCGGCAGGCGGCTTTCGGCCGACCCACGAGCGGACCTTCGTCGTCACCGCGTGCCCGCCGCAGGGACTTGCGCCTCGAACCAAGCGCGGAGCGACTTCAGCGTGTCCGCGATGCTCTGGCCGGCGAGATGCTCCAGATACTCCTTGCGCAGCGGGATCTGGTTCCGCCGCTCGCTGCCTTCAGGAGGCAGTGCCTGCTCGCCTACCCAGCGGATCTCGGCGAAAGTGTTGAAGAGGCCGCTCTGGCCAAGCCGCAACGGGAAGCGCATCGCACCAGCCACCTGGGCGAAATCCAGCAGCTGATGGATCGACCGGTTCACCGCGTAGCGGGCCCCAGCCAGCTTGCCGGCCATGTGCCCGGCATCATAACCCGGCATGTTCTTGCACCAGTCGGACAGGCCTCGCACCCAAACCAAGACCTCCACGGCTCCGCCGTGAAGCAGAAAACCCGCCTCTTCGCGGGTCAGTCCGTCCTCGAAACGTGAACCGTCGAACACGGCGAGATCTTGCAGCCATCGGTCGTGTGCGCGCCGGAGCAGTCGGAGCGCCCTGTTGGCAGTGGCGAAGTCAAACTCGGTCGGCTGCGTCATTTCAGGGCTCCTCTGTCTTGCCCCGCAGTCGCGACCGGACAGCCGCGTGTTACTCAACCCGAGTACGCCTGCCAAGCCAAAACCGCCGCCAGGGAAAGCCCTCCCAGGCCGATCGCGATCCTCAGCGGCGTCGCGGGAAGGTAGCGCACCAGCACCGACCCGAGCCACGAACCCGCGACCGAACCCAGGCACACCGCGATCGCCGCGGGCCAGAAGAGCTTGCCGGTGAAGGCGAACACCAGCGCGGCGATCAGGTTCGCGGTTCCGGTGGCGATGTTCTTCGCCGCGTTCGTGCGGGCCAGCGACTGGCTCCACACCGTCGTCAGCAGTGCGAGCATCAGCACCCCGGCCGCGGCACCGAAGTATCCGCCGTACACCCCGACGAGGAACGCGGCGATCCCGGTGAGCGGGCTGATTCCGCAGTGTTCGCTGTGCTCGGCCATCCGCCGCAGCCGCGGACCGGCCATCAACAGGACCGACGCGCCGCCGATCAGCCACGGCACGACGACGGTGAACGCGTCCGGCGAACTGACGAGCAGCACGAGCCCGCCGCACGCCCCGCCCGCCGTGGTGATCAGGCACAACGGCAGCAGCCGGCGACTTTGGCCCTTCAATTCCGGACGCGCGCCGACGGCCGCACCGGCGGTCGTTCCGAGCATTGCGACAGTGTTGGTCATGTTCGCGACGACCGGCGGCAGCCCGGCGGCGAGCAGCGCCGGATACGACACCAGCGACGCGAGGCCCGCGGTCGCACCGGTCAGCCCGGCCCCGACCCCGGCCAGCACGAGAAGCAGGAATCCGCCGGGGCCAGTGATCACGTTGTCATCTCAACACGGCGGTCCCGGCCTCCTGCGCCGGGGGACGCCATTGCGACCGCAGCCGACAGTTGTCGCCCGGCGCGGCGTGGCACCAGCTCGACGACAGCACCTTGGGCGCCAGGATTCCGATTGGCGATGCGCATAGCCGATTCCTCGCTCGTCGCGGAATGGCCGTGAGTTCTTGGGTGTTCAGCGCTTGGCGCGTGCCCGGACTGCCAATACTGTCAGCGCCACCAGCAGCGGGCCGGGTGTGGCCAGCCGTCACGGTCCGGGTTCCTGGGCTGCCCACTGTTTCAGCGTGTGCGGCGAGACGTCACCGCTCCGTCTCCCGGGCTCGGACTTCGTGGCCGAACCTGTCCGGGGTTTCCTCGATCGCCCGGTTCCGGTCGCAGAACTTGTCCAACGCGACGCCGCCCCTCTGTCGCAGAGGCCGCGCGCCGCACCTTGCCACGCCGACGCGAAAGGATTAGCGCTGCCCCGGCATGGCGTATAGGGCGTTATACCCTTTCGTCCGCCGTTGTCCTAAACCGGACGGGATCGCCCCGGAGGGTTGCCCGGTCGCTCGGCCGCCGCACAGAATCCGCGCTGACAAGGTTGTCAGCGACTCTGGAGGACGCGGGATGGACGGGATCACCCGGCGGCAGGCGCTCGGTCTCGCGGGCGCTGGCGCCGCGCTCCTCCTGACCTCGGGAACAGCGCGAGCGGCGTCCCGGCCTACCCCGGATCCCGTCGCCGCGACTTACCTCCGGGTGCTTCTCCGGCACACCCGCTGGGCCGAGCAGCAGTTCGACAAGACTGCCGGGATCTATCCCGTCCGCGACTTCACCTTCGCGGTCGTCCTCGGCAACGCGCTCCTGCTGACCCGCGACGGCTACGACGCCGCCATCGCCGGGGTCGACCGCGAAACTCTCCGGGCGCACACCCTCGCCACCATCAAGCACTTCGCCGCCTCGAACCGGCTCACCCGCGGCACCGAGTGGGGCCGGAAACTGTTCTTCGACACCACCTTCCAGTCCTACTTCCAGCTCGCCGCGCGTCTCTTGTGGACAGAGCTGGACGCCGCGACGCAACGGAACGTCGAGCGCATCGCCGCCGAACAGGCCGCCTACACGACGAGTCTCGGCACCGGCAACGACCCCGCCTCCGGCGACTGGACGCCCAACGGCCTGCGCGGCGGCTACGTCGGCGACACGAAGCTCGAGGAGATGGGCGTCTACGCGCAGTCGCTCGCCCCCGCGCTCGCCTGGGCTCCGAACGATCCGCGCGCTCCGGAATGGCGCGCGGCCTTCGGTTCCTGGAGCCGCAACGAGGGCGGCCTGCCCGCCGCGGACCTGGCGAACCCCCGGCTCGTCGACGGAAAACCGGTCAGCGGCAACACCGCGACCAACCTGTACGACACGTTCCTCGTCGAGAACCACGGCTCATTCGGCCCGCACTACCAGGAAGAACTCTGGCGCACGTCCGGCCGCAACGCGATGCACTTCCTCGCCGCCGGCGTCCCGCTGCCCGAGGTGCTCACCGCGCAGCCGAACGGCGAACTGCTGTGGCGCACCATGCTCCTGATGACCAGCGACGCCGGCGAACCGCTGATGCCGATGGTCGCCGACCGCGAGCACCTCTACGGCCGCGACGTCATCCCGCTGGCCTTCCGCGCCCAGGTGCTCGGCGACCGCTGCGCCGCTTACGCCGAGGCCCAGCTGGCCGCGCGGCTGGAGCCGTACCAAGCGTACCCGCCGGTCGACCGGATCACGAAGTTCTCCGGCGAACCGAAATACGAACCGGAAGCCCGCGCCGAACTCGCCATCAGCTACCTGCTGCACGAATGGCGCGCCGAGCACGGAGGCCCGATCAATGCGGTGCGCAAGGAAGAATTCGACGCCCGCGCCGCTCGCGCCGCCGACTTCGGCCCCGGACCGGGCCTGCTGGCCCACCGCTCCCCCGCCGCGTGGGCCGCGACCGTCAGCAAACCCGGTTTCGTGAAATTCGCCTGGCAGCCAAACCACGACGATTGGCTGTTCGTCCTCGGCGGAGCCAACCCGATGCTGCTGCCCGCCACGAACCTCGCCGTGCGCGAACGCCACGCCACGGCGTACCGCAAGGTCCGCGACGGGTTCGACGGCACCGTCGGCGTTTTGCGCTTCGACACCGGATATGCCGCGCTCGCCACGCTTCCCACCGGCACCGCGGTCTATGCCAGCACTGGCGTCGCGTCGGACGAAGGCGTGCTCAACGTCTACAACCTAGCCATGCCAGGCGTTCCCGGCCTCGACGGCGATCGCACCTACAGCGCCGCCGAGGGTTCGGTGACGCTCCCGGCGCAGTCCGGGCCGACCGGTGCTCGCACCGACGATCTGACGTTCGCGCCGGTGACCGCGCGGCACGTGCGCATGCTGGGCGTGCAGCCAGATCCGCAGTACGGCTACTCGCTCTGGTCGTTCGAGGTCCACGACGGCGACGGCCCGGACCTCGCCGTGGCAGGAACTGCGTCCGCGTCGTCGGCCGCGCCGGGCAAGGAAGCGAAATACGCCACCGACGGCAATGCCGCCACGCGCTGGGCAGTGTCCACATCGGACCGTTCGCGCGCGGACAGCTGGCTGGCCGTCGACCTCGGGACACCGCAACGGTTCAGCAGTGTGCGCCTGAGCTGGGAGGCAGCCGCGGGACGGAAGTACCGGATCGAAACCTCGCCCGACGGCGTCGCCTGGACCTCCGTCGCGACCTACCCGGTGCCCGCGCTGCACAGCACCGGCGGCTGGCTCGACATCGACGGCCGGGCCGGGATCGTCGTCACCAGCCCGAATCCGCTCACCGTCACGAACGACCACGTCACGCTTTCCGCCGGTCCGCCCGCTCCGCTCTTGGCCGAGCTGTATCCCGGCCGCCCGAATCTGCCGAAACTGGCCGGACGCGCTCGCGCCACCGCTACCGGAGTTCATACGAGTGTCACGGACGATTTCCTAGTGCTGGCAAACCTTTCCGACACCGCCGCGGCCGGAACCGCTTTTCTGCCACAGGATCGCACCGCGCTGCTGCTCTACCGAGGCACGCAGAAAACCACCGCGTCCGGCAGCGCGGTCAGCTTCGAATTGGCCCCGGCGGAAGGCCGGATCGAATCGCCCCGTTTCACCGTGCGCGGCATGTCCGGCGGTGCCGTACCGCCCGGCCTGCTCGCTGTTGTGCACGACGCCAGCCGCGTCGACCTGACCGCGCCGCCCGGACTGCTCCCCGCAGTCGTCACCGTGACACCGTCAGGCGGCAGTCCGCGCACAGTCGCGTTGCCGCCGCGCCACACCGTGCCCGTCGTCTTCGCCGAAACCCGGCCATACCCGCTGAACGATCGCGCACTCGGTGCGGTGACCTTCCCCGCCGAACCGCTGCCACCCGGGATGACCAGCCCGGACGCCGCCGTCGACGACAACCCGGCGACAGCGTGGCAGCCCGGCCCCGGCGGCCGGTTGGTCGTGGACCTCGGCGCACCGCTGCCCATCACGACCGCCGAACTCGTCTGGACGGCCGGACGGGTACCCGCCACCGTCGTCGAGACCAGCACCGACGGCATCACCTACGCCGAAGGCGGCCGCCCCGACCGAAAACGCACCGCGTCCGTCGCCCTCACTCAGCCAGTTCGGTATCTAGCCGTCCGCACTCTGGACTGGCGGCCAGGCGACGCCAGCCTCGCCCGGGTCTCCGCCCTCACACCGCCGAACTAGCCGACCAGTCCTCGACCGGCAACGCGAGCGTGTGCCCGGTCTGCTCGGCTTTCGCGCGCAGGTACCGGACGTTGTTCTCGTTCGCGAAAACTCCGGTGCGGACCCGCTCGCGCACATCGATGCCGTGCCGCGCCAGCTGCGCCGCCTTGTCCGGGTTGTTCGTCAGCAGATCCAGCTGCTGGACGCCGAACACGGTGAGCATTTGCGCGGCGGCGGTGTAGTCGCGGGCGTCTTCAGGCAGGCCGAGCGCGGAATTCGCGGCGTAGGTGTCCAAACCGGAATCCTGCAGCGCATACGCGTCGAGCTTGTTGTACAGCCCGATTCCACGGCCTTCCTGGCGGAGGTAGAGCAGATACCCGCCGACCTCGGAAATCCGCGCCACAGACTCCGCCAACTGCGGGCCGCAGTCGCAGCGCGCGGAGGAGAAGACGTCGCCGGTGAGGCATTCCGAATGCAGCCGCACCAACGGCACCGGACCGGGTTTCCCCAGCACGAACGCGAGATGTTCGAGCCCGTCGGACAGCCCGGCGAAGGTGACCGCCTCCGAGTCGACCGCGGGACCGTCGCCGAACCGCAGCGGGATCCGCACGCGCGTGCGCACCTGTGGAACTGTCGTCATCGGGCAACTCCTTCCCCCTGAATGGTTCCGACCATACCCAGAACCACCGACAGAAACGCGTCGCCGGAGTGCGGCCGAGATCACGTAGGCTCGCGGGCATGGCCGACCGCCCGGAATTGTTCGCCTCCGAAACCGATCCCGCGCAGCTCGCCGACCTGCGCACTCGGCTGCGCGCGACCCGCTGGCCGGACTCCCCGGAGGACGGCTGGGCGCTCGGCGCCGACGTCGGCTACCTGCGTGAACTCGTCACCTACTGGGCGGACGAGTTCGACTGGGCGGAGCAGGAGGCCGCGCTCGCGCGGCTGCCGCGGTACCGGGTCCGGCTCGGCGAGTCGCGGATCCATTTCGTGCACGCCCGCGCGGTCGCGCCGAGCGGTCCGGCGCTGCCGCTCGTGCTGACCCACGGCTGGCCGGACTCGTTCTGGCGCTATTCGAAGGTCGTCCCGCTGCTCGCCGACCCCGGAGCACACGGCGGCGACCCGGCGGACGCGTTCGACGTCATCGTCCCGGACATGCCCGGCTACGGCTATTCCGACCGCCCCGCCGGCCCGGCACTCGATTCGGTCGCGGTGGCCGGACTCTGGGCCGAACTGATGACCGTCCTCGGCTACCCGCGCTTCGCCGCGGCGGGCGGCGACATCGGCAGCAGCGTCAGCCGCTTCCTCGCCCTCGACCACCCGGACCGGGTCGTAGCCGTGCACCGGATGGACGGCGGGCTGCCCGCGTTCATGCCGGACGACCTGACGCCCGAGGAACGCAGCTGGCTCCAAGACGTCACGGCCTGGGGCACCGCCGAGGGCGCGTACGCCGCGATGCACCGCACCAAACCGCAGACCGCCGCCGTCGGGCTCACCGATTCGCCCGCCGGGCTGGCCGCGTGGATCGTGGAGAAACTCCGCGCGTGGAGCGACGGGGACGCCTTCACGAAGGACGAGATCCTCACGAACGTCACCATCTACTGGCTCACCGGCACGATCGGCTCAGCCATGCGGATGTACCGGGCCAACGCCGCCATCCCGCCGGAACAGCACGCCCGGCGGGTCGAAGTGCCGTCCGGTTTCTCGCTGTTTCCCGCCGACCTCGCCCGCGCGCCGCGCGCCTGGCTGGACCGGATGGCCAACACGGTCCGGGTCACCGAACCCGAACGGGGCGGGCATTTCGCTCCGTTCGAGGAGCCGGAGCTGTACGCGCAGGAACTCCGCGACTTCTTCCGCCCGTTCCGGGCCGGTTAGCGCCTGGTACGGGCGCGGGCGCCGGAAACTCCCGGCGCCCGATCGCCCGTCCTTGCCGCACCGGGATCGCGGCCGCCGGCGCGAATACCCCGCGCGGCCAGGCCGACCGAGCGGCTAACTCCCCCACGTAGCCGGCATCCATCCCTCGTCCCCCACCGGCGGCAGCGCAGGCGACAACAACGCCAGATCCGGCGGCGCCAACACCGCCGCCGAAACGAGCGCTGCCACCAAATCCTCGTCCGGCGACCCGGGCCGGAATCGGAAACGCACCGAATCCAGCACCCCCGCCACGACGTCCGTCGTCCACCCGCCGTCGGGATCCAGCGCGGACAACCGCCGAGCGGCCAACGAAACCGGCACCGGACGCGGTCGCTCCTCCCGCCGCAGGAACCCCCGCGCCACCATCGCGAGCACGAGCCGTTCGTCCGGCCGCAGCCGCTCGGCCGGGACCGGCGACGGCGTCCCGTCGGCGATCCGGACCTCCAGCACGTGCTCGCGGTCCCCCGAACCGCGCGCGTACACCGGGAGATAGCCGAGCGGCAGCGGGACCGGCGCGGCTCCGGCGAACAGCAACCGCGACCTCGGCAGCCGCAGCGGGACCTTGCCGGTGGCCCGCACCCACCACCGGCCCGCGTGCTGTTCCAGCACGCCGTGGCGGCGGCTGACCCGGCGGTCGTCCTCGCCGAGCGGCACCGTCACCTCCGCGGTGTTCCGCCCGAACGTGACCGGCCCGGGCGCCGCCGGCGGCACCAGGACTCCCCCCGCGCGTCCCAGCACCGCCAGCGTGCCCGGCGGCGACGCGAACCCGAGCGCGAGGCTCGGGTGTCCCGCGGGCAGCGTCCGCCTCGCCTCCCCTGCCACGGACACCCCCCGCGGAGCCGCTGCCGGCCCCGGCCGGGCGACCGCGACGGCCCGCCGGGGGCGCGGGCCGGTTCCGCCGCGCGTCCCGAGTCAACCAGGAGGAGCCGGGACCCCTCCCGGGTCGCCCTCGCCCTCGGGTTCGAGCAGCGCCAGGTCCGGCGGGACCAGCGACGTCGACAGCAGGAGTTCCTTGATCAGGTTGTCGTTCAACGCGTTCCCGACCGGTTCGCCGACCTCTTCCCTGGTCAGCCCGGCCACCCCGGCGCGCGCCAAGCGGGCGCGCACCGCGCCGACGAGGTGTTCGACGCGCTTGCCGCTCCAGCGCGCTTCCGGTTTCAGCTCGGACAGCTGCTCCGCCACCTGCCGCCACGCGAGCGGCTGCGGATACTGGTCCTGCAGCAGATACCGCTGCGCGAGCGAGACGAGGACGAGCCGTTCGTCCGGGGTGAGCCGCCACATCCGCGGCGGTTCGGTCACGTCCTGCGGCCGGGAATCCGGCCGGCGGCCGTCCGCGCCCGCGACGTACACCTCCAGCAGGTGCTCGCGCCCGGCCGAACCGCGCACGAACGCCGCGGTGTAGCCCTCGGCCAGCGGCACCGGTTCCTCGTCCGGGAACAGCAGCCGCGAACCGGGCAGCCGGATCGGCAGCTTCCCGGTGTTGCGGATCCACCAGGAATCCCTGCGGCGCACCAGGAATCCCTGCTGCCGGCTGACCTTCCGGTCGTCCTCGCCGACGCACACGTGCACGTCGTCACGGTTGCGCCCGAACAGCACCTGCCTGCCGTCGCGCGGCGGCATCCGCACGCCGCCAGTGACGGCGAGCGCGAAGACGGTGCCCGGCGGCGAAGGCGGGACGCCGTGCGCGAGGCTGCCGTGGTCCGGACTCAGTTCTTCCGGCGTGCCGCCGGGAAACGCGGTCATGTCTTCGGCAGCTTTCCGGCCAGTTGACCGGCCAATGCGGACGCCGGCGTGCACAGCTGGTCCGGCGGCCCGTCCCCTTTGACCACGACCCGCAGGCGTTCCACCCTCGGGGCCCCGTGCGCGTCGGTGTAATGGCGGTACACGAGGACGGCCTGGCAGGTCCCGGTGGCGAAATCGTCGGTCTTGAGGTACGCGTCGTGTCCGCCGACCTGCACGAGTTGCCCGGTCTTGCCGTCGGGCGGCTGGTCCCGGTCGAACATGACGACGACCCCGCGGGTGGTCGCCGGGCTCTTCCAGTCGCACCACCAGCCGCCGAAACCGGGCTCGATCCGGACCGGCGCGGCCACCCCGGCCACGGAGGCGATCGCGACCGGATCGAGCAGCGAGCACGCGTCCACGTACGCCAGCGAACCCGCCGGGAACGCCGTCGCGCGCGCCGGAACCCCAGCCGCCGTCATGGCTTTCGTCGCCGAAGCGACCGCGGTGTCGGCGGCCTGGCACAGGTCGAGGTTGTAGTCGTCGTCCAGCTGCCTGACCGTCACTTTCACCATGAACCGGTCCGGCAGCTGGATCGGCCGCTCGCACTGGCCCTGCGGCGAAGGGGCGAAGACCGTGAACGGCCCGGACTTCGACTGCTTGCCCTCCGGCGGCGCAGCAGGCGGATCGTTCAGCTCCACCAGGACGTCCGCTTGGAGTTCGCCGCGGTGCAGGATCACGTCGCACCGGTTGAAATTGCCGTAGTCCGGCGTCACCTCCGGGTTGCCGAACGGCTTCAGCGGCACGGGATCGACCAGCCGGCACGGGTCCGCGGCCCGCGGGTCGGGACCGATCCCGAGCTTCGCCTGCGCCGCCGGAGCGGCCGGCGGGGAGGTTTTCGCCGGGCGTGCCACGAAATACGCGGCGACCGCGACCGCGACCGCCGCGACCGCCACCCCGCCGATCAGCAGCCCGCGCCGGGAGCGGGGCCGCCGCGGCACGTCGACCGGCAGCGCGTCGATCCCGTCGGCCAGCAGCTCTCCCGCCGCCGCCGCGGTCGGCCGTTCGGCGGGGTCGAGGCGCATCAGCAATTCCAGCGCAGGCGCGAGACCGTCCGCGTGCCGGGCCGGCGGGACCGTCCCCTCGGCGACGCGGCGGATCGTGGCGTACTCGTTGCCGCCCGAGAACGGCGCGGTGCCTTCGACGGCGGCGTAAAGCGTTGCCCCCAAGGAAAAAATGTCCGACGCCGCGGTGGGCGGGTGCCCTTGCGCGACCTCCGGGGCGAGGTAGTCCGGCGTGCCGCCGATGAGCGGCGAATCGGTCACCGTCTCGTCCGTGCGGACCGAGCGGGAGATGCCGAAGTCGGTGAGTTTCGCGCGGCCGTCCGAGGTGATCAGGACGTTGCCCGGCTTGACGTCGCGGTGCACGATGCCGTGCGCGTGCACCGCGCCGAGCGCCGCCGAGATCTGCACGCCGATCTCTGCCACCGTGCGCACAGGCAGTCTTCCGTCCGCGGCGAGAATTTCGGCGAGACTGCGCGACGGGACGTACTCCATCACGAGCCACAGCTCGTCGCCGTCTGCGGCGACGTCGAAGAAGGTGACCACATTCGGGTGCAACACCCCGGCCGCCAGGCGGGCCTCGCGGCGCAGCGTCCGCCCGCTCACCACGTCCGACAACTTGGCCTGTTTGAGCGCCACTTCGCGGCCGAGCCGGTCGTCGCGCGCCCGCCAGACGACGGCCATGCCTCCGGCGCAGACGCGTTCCAGCAGCCGGTACCGGTCCGCGATCAGCTGGTCCCCGTGCACCGACGCTCCCCTCGGCGTGGTCCGACCCCTGTGAGGTAACTCGCAGTAACGATACTGCATCGCCTCCGTCCGCAGAAAGCGGCCCGGGACCCCTCCCGCCGATCGGCCCTACCTTCGCCCATGTCCCCCGTCCGCGCGATCGAAGGAGACCGATGCGCACCCCGACCCGCACCCCCGTTCTGCTCGCCGTCGCCGCTGCCTTGGCCGCAGCCTTCGCCCCGGCCGCGCACGCCGCTGGTTCCCGCCTGCACATCACTGAGGGCGGCACGCCGAATCATCCGCGCGTGTACACCGGCGGTGCGAAATCCGTATCCGGAATCGACGTCGACGCAGATTGGGTCGTCCTCGACGGCTACACCCTCGACGAACCGTCCGCACCCGGCGTGGAAATCCGCGGCAATCACGTGACGCTGAAAAACGCCAGAATCACCGCCCCGCACGGCGGGGACGGCGACGGCCTCCGGTTCTTCGGCGACTACATCTCCATCGAGCACAACACGATCAGCCGGACGGCGAACCGCGACGGCGCGCACGCCGACTGCATGCAAACCTTCTCCAGCGACAGCCCGCCGAGCAATCACATCCGGATCGAAGGAAACCGCTGCGAGAAAATCGACAACATGTGCCTGATGGCGGAAGGCCCGAACGACGGCGAGGGCGACGGAAAAGGCCACACCACGGATTTCCTCGTCAAGGACAATTTCTGCGAAACGCTCGTGGCCTCGCAGACGCTGATGTTCGAGGACGTCCAGCAGGCCACCATCGTCGGCAACACTTTCGCCGCGGGCCCGGACCACGCGATCGGCTTGGCGATCCACTCGACCGGCGCCCGCGTCGAAGGCAACCGCGTGGACCCGTCGATCCCGTGCGAGGTCGGCATCGACGACTCCTCGCGCGAGGGCTACTCCGGTCCGGACCCCGCTTGCGCTCCGTGACCATTGTGGACGGTGCGCCGACAGCGCTCCGTGACCGCAACCGCCGGATCTCGCGCGCGGTTCGAACAGTCGGGTGAATCGAAAGTGACGCGGTTCACGACCCGGCGGGGCGGGTACCTCCTCCAGGACGGCACGCGGGCCGCCGAAGGAGACTTCCATGCTCAGTCACCACGAACGCGTCGAGCTGGACAAGATCGAGCGCTGGTTCGAAACGAGCGACCCGGAACTGGCCGCCGCCCTGCGCCGCGGCAAACCAGCCCGCTCCGCCGCGCTGCTCACCACGTTCGCGATCCTGCTGGACGTCTCCGCGTGCGGTCTTCTGGTGGCTGGCCTCGTCGGGGCGAGCCCGGTACTGACGGTATGCGCACTGTTCGCCGCGGCGGGCGGGGCGGTCGCGCACATCACCCGCTGCCGCGACCGCGGGTGACCGGCTGACCCGTTCTGCCGGACCCATGGACGGCCCTGGTCCGGGTTGGCCCGCGTCCGACCCGCACTGCGGCGCAATCTGGCGCGGCTGCCAACCGGGCTCGCGACGCCGCTCCAGCAGACACCGAACGGCGGGCCGGATCGCGGCCAACCGGACCACTCCAGACCGGAATCCCGCCCTTTCCAACGTGCGGCCAGGCACGCCATCCCGCCCCAGGCAACAGCCATCACCGGTACGCGGCACACCCCACTCGACCGCTCCGGCCCCCAGCCGGGATCCCGCCGAGTCGGAACCCGGCCGCCGCATGTCCAACCACTCCCGCCCACCTCCGGATGCGCCGCCCGGCCCGCGCACCGCACACTGGTCCCGTGTCCGATTGGGTGCTGCACGTCGATCTCGACCAGTTCATCGCCGCCGTCGAGGTCGCCCGGCGGCCGGAGCTGCGCGGGCGGCCGGTGATCGTCGGCGGGAACGGCGATCCGGCCGAGCGCGCCGTCGTGGCCACCGCGTCCTACGAGGCGCGCGAGTTCGGCATCGACTCCGGCATGCCGCTGCGGCTGGCCGTCAAACGCTGCCCGGACGCCGTCCTCCTTCCCGTCGACGCCCCGGCGTACCAGGAAGTCTCTGACCGCGTGACGGCCCGGCTCCGGGAATTCCCGGTGGTCGTCGAGGTGCTCGGCTGGGACGAAGCCTTCCTCGGCGCGAGCACCGACGATCCCGAAACGCTCGCGGCGGAAATCCGGCGCGGCGTCGAGGAGGAAACCGGGCTCTCGTCGTCGGTCGGAATCGGCGACAACAAGCTCCGCGCCAAACTCGCCACCGGTTTCGCGAAACCAGCCGGAATTTACCGGCTCACCCAGGAAAACTGGTGGGATGTCATGGCGGAACGGCCCACCGACGCATTGTGGGGAATCGGCCGCAAAACCGCGAAGAAACTCGCCGAAGCCGGGTACTCCACCATTCTCGACCTCGCCGCCGCCGACCCCGACGCGCTCGCCGCGAGGTTCGGGCCGAAACTCGGCCCGTGGTACCGCCTGCTCGCCGGCGGCATCGGTGACGCCGAGGTGAGCGCGACCCCGTACGTCGCGCGTTCCCGAAGCAGGGAAACAACATTCCAGCAAGACCTCACCGACCCCGAGGCCATCGCGCGGGAGACCGCGACCCTGGCCGCCCGCGTGGCACAGGACGTCGCCGACGAAGGACGCCCTGCCGCGCGCGTCGCGGTCAAGGTGCGGTTCGCGCCGTTCCTCACTCACACGCACAGCGTGACGCTGCCCGCACCGACCTCGGATCCGGCCGTGCTCGCCGAAGCGGCACAGGAACTGTTGGGCCGCTTCAGTTTCGGCAAACCGGTGCGGCTGCTCGGCGTCCGCGCGGAGTTCCCGCGCGCTTGACAGGCCCGGACCGGGCTTGCCAAGGTGGAACCCACGCGCCCGCCGGGGCGCGGCTCGGGGCCGAGAGGCGCTGCGACGGGGTTTCCCCGCCACGCTCGGCCCGCGAGAGTGCGAGTGAAGGGCGCCTCCTGGTTCAGGAGGTGTCGCGTGCCACTGGCGATTCCGGCCCGGTCAGCGCCGTCGCGCGAGGTGGGCCGTGTGGTCGGAGACCAGCTCGACCGTATCCGGCAAAACTTTCCGGATCCGCTGGAAAGCCTGCTCTCGCACCGAAATCGGCAGCATCAGGTACGCCGAGACGGTGGAAAACAACCCGATGAGGTCGTCCGCGCTCAGCGTCACACGCTGCTGGACGACGACCTGCCGGACGTCGGCGAACAACCCGGACCGCTCGAGTTCGGTGCCCGGCCACTGCAGTTCGTTCTCCGGCGGCGTGCCGTCCGGCGACGGGACCCCGGCGCTCTCGACGAACTCCGCCCGAGCCTCGTCGATCGCTTTCCGCACAACGGGATCCGCCAGCCGGACAGGACCGCCGAACGAGGCGAACACCCCGCCCGGCGCGAGCAGGGCGGCGATGCGCGGCCACCGCCCGGCCGGGTCCGTCCAATGCAGCGCCGACGCCGAATACACCAGTCCGTACTGCCGATCCGGCCGCAGATCTTCCAACGCGCCCTGGCGGGTGACCACCTCGGCGGGCACGTGTTCGCGCAGTTCGGCGAGCATCGCCGGGTCCGGGTCGGTCGCGGTGACCGCGATCCCCCGCCCCGCGAACAGCCGGGTCATTTTCCCTGTCCCGGCCCCGATTTCGAGCGCGTCGGCCACCGGCGCGCCCGCGTAGTCCAGCACCTTCTCGGCTAATTCGGCGGGATAGCCCGGGCGGAACCGCTCGTACGCCTGCGCCACCGACCCAAAAATCAACGCGCGCTCGGTCATGCCCGGCATTCTGGCCTGCTCCGCACCGCGCGCGCCTCCCATTTCCGGGCGCCAGCAAGGCGTCCGTGCTCCATTGTGCCCGAAAAACCCGGAAAGGACCGGAAAAATGTCACCCACTCTGCGTACCGCCGACGGCCTGGAGTTCGCGGTCGCCGACCTGTCGCTCGCCCCGGCCGGACGCATCCAGCTCGACCTCGCCGAGCACGAGATGCCCGGCCTGATGGCGCTGCGCCGCGAGTTCGCGGACTCCCAGCCGCTCAAGGGCGCGCGCATCGCCGGCTCGCTGCACATGACCGTGCAGACCGCGGTGCTGATCGAAACCCTGGTCGCGCTCGGCGCCGAAGTGCGCTGGGTGTCCTGCAACATCTTCTCCACCCAGGACGAGGCCGCCGCGGCCGTCGTCGTCGGTCCGAACGGGACTCCGGAACGCCCTGAGGGCACGGCGGTCTTCGCGTGGAAGGGCGAAACCCTCGACGAGTACTGGTGGTGCACCGACCAGCTCTTCCGCTTCCCTGGCGGCGAACTGCCGAACATGATCCTCGACGACGGCGGCGACGCCACCCTGCTCGTCCACAAGGGAGCCGAGTTCGAGAAGGCGGGCGCGGTGCCGGCCGCGCACGAGGACGACCCGGAAGACTTCCGGATCCTGCTGCGCACCCTGGCCGCCAGCCTGGCCGAGGACCCGCAGCGGTTCACCCGGATCGCCGGCGCGATGCGCGGTGTCACCGAGGAGACCACGGCCGGTGTGAACCGGCTCTACCAGCTCGCGGCCAACGGCGAACTGCTGTTCCCGGCGATGAACGTCAACGACTCGGTCACCAAGTCGAAGTTCGACAACCGGTACGGAATCCGCCATTCGCTCCCGGACGGCCTCAACCGCGGCACCGACGTGATGATCGGCGGCAAGTACGCCGTCGTGTGCGGGTACGGCGACGTCGGCAAGGGCGCGGTCGAGGCGCTGCGCGGACAGGGCGCGCGCGTCGTGGTGACCGAGGTCGACCCGATCTGCGCGCTGCAGGCCGCGATGGACGGGCTCGACGTGGTGGAACTCGACGACGTCGTGGAGCGCGCCGACATTTTCCTCACCACCACCGGCAACTTCGGCATCATTTCCGCCGCGCAGATGGGGCGGATGAAGCACCAGGCGATCGTCGCGAACGTCGGCCACTTCGACAACGAGATCGACATGGCCGGGCTCGCGAAGGTCCCCGGCATCGTGAAGACCGAAGTCAAACCGCAGGTGCACACGTGGCGGTTCCCGGACGGGCACGCGATCATCGTGCTGTCGGAGGGCAGGCTGATGAACCTCGGCAACGCGACCGGGCACCCGTCGTTCGTGATGTCCGCTTCGTTCGCGAACCAGGTCCTCGCGCAGATCGAGCTGTTCGCCAAGCCGGGCGACTACGCGCACGACGTGTACCGGCTGCCGAAGCACCTGGACGAAAAAGTCGCGCGGCTGCACCTGGACGCGCTCGGCGTCCGGCTGACGAAGCTCAGCAAGGAGCAGGCGGCGTACATCGGCGTGGACGTGGACGGTCCGTACAAATTGGACCATTACCGCTACTGACGGGTCCTGCGGATTCCTCGGGACGAGGCCGCGGCCGCGCCGAATGCCTCCGTTCCGAGGCAGGCCGCTCCCGGAGTGCGCACCGGCTCTGCGCGCCCCGGCGCGTCGGCGGGAAAAAGGGGTCCTCCGGCTCCGAGGGGGAGGGAGAGCCGAAGGACCCCCGGTAGTGTTAGCACACTGCCAAGCAGCTTGTACACGGCCAGGTACCCGATCGGGTAGAGATGCGCCGGCCGCGCAGCGTAGCGCCCTTCGCGAACGCCGGAGGTCAGGAAGCCTGCCGCAGCAGGGGTTTTCCGGCTCCGGTGCAGGCGCAGCCGGCGTCGAGGGTGTGACAGTCGATGATCAGGCCGTGCCGGACCCGGTCGAGGTCCAGGCAGGACGGGTCCGTGCACTCGGCGAACCCGCGGTCCGGGTGGACCACCAGGGTTCCGTGACAGTGGTCGATGCCGCTCGTGCAGAACGCGCACTCCATGCTCAGCCGCCTTCCGCTCAGGTTTTCGAATCCCCGGCTCCAGGTGCTCCGGGGCCGGACTCCTCTTTGGTACCACTGGAAAACTCGCCGTCGCAGGATACCTGGCGGCGTGTCGGCCCACTCAGTCCGGTGAAGTCGGCCGCACTCGCTCACCGGGCGTGACGATCGGCGTTTTCCGGACGGCGCCGGAGAAAATTCACTGTTCCGCGCCGTGGAACTTCCCGGCCCGGCGCTTCACTCGCGGGGCTCCGCCGAGCACCCCCGGTTCACGCCGGTCAGGCGCTTTTCGGCCGCCGAGCCCGCGCGGCCGGTTTCTTCGCCGCCGCTTTGCCGTCTCCGGCGGCTTTTTTCGTCTCCTTGGCGGGCCCGCGGGTCTTCTTCGCCGCCGACACGCTCGCCTCCAGCGCCGCCATCAGGTCGACGACCTCGGCCTTCTCCCCCTGTTTCGGCGCGCCGACCGTCTCGCCGCCGCCCGCCTTCGCCTCGATCATCGATTCGAGCGCTTCGCGGTAGGAGTCCGAATACTTTTCAGGTTCGAACACCGGCTCGGACAGCGAGTCGATCAGCGAACCCGCCATCGTCACCTCCTGCGAGCGGATCTGCGGCGGATCCTCGTGCAGGAACGGGAAATCCGGGACCCGGACCTCGTCGGCCCACAGCATCGTGGTCATCACGAGCACGTCGTCCACGACGCGCAGCAGCGCCAGGCTCTCGCGCTGGCGCACCGCGACCTTCGCGATCGCCACGTGGCTCGCCTTCTGCAGCGCGTCGCGCAGCACGATGTACGGCTTCACCGCGTTCTTCTGCGGCTCGAGGTAGTAGGTGCGGTCGAACCGGATCGGGTCGATCGACTCCAGCGGCACGAACTCGAGCACGTCGATCGAACGCTGGGTGGGCAGCGGCAGTTCGGCGAGGTCGGCGTCGGTGATCACGACCATCTCGCCGTCGGGCAGCTCGTAGCCCTTGGCGATGTCGGAGTAGGGCACCTCTTCGCCGTCGATCGAGCAGAACCGCTTGTACTGGATCCGCCCGCCGTCGGCGACGTGCACCTGGCGCAGCGACACGTTTTTGTTCTCGGTCGCCGCGTACAGCTGGATCGGGATGCTGACCAGCCCGAAGGACACCGAGCCCTTCCACATCGACCGCATGCCGCGCACCTCCGCCGCGTTCGCCGTACGTATTCACGCTCGGTGACCACCGTAGCCGCGATCGTCCGAATCCGACAGTCCGCGCAGGTCCTGGCCCTACGCGCGGCCACCGCGAGTGCGCGGCCGCTCACCGGCGGCTGTCTCCGGATCGTGCGTCGGGCGCGATCAGCCGGGCCCGGCACGGCCGCCTGGTCCAGCCGACGTCGACCGTGCTGGCGACGAGCAGTTTCGCTCCGTCGGCCAGGTCGAAGTCCTCGTTGAGGTCCCGGACAGGCCGAAACCCTTCCACGGCCCGCAAAGCGTCCGCCACCGATCGCGGCCAGCACTCTTCTCAAGCCGGGATCCCCGGGAAATGCGGGCTCTCGATCACCCCCACCAGGTTCCCGTCCGGCACGCGCACCAGCGCGGTCCGGATCCCGCCGCCGAAGTCGATCACCGCCGCGTGTTCGGCCGCCCCTCCCCGACGAGCTTCGCCACCGCGGCTTCCACATCGGACACTTGCGGTCAACGTTTTCAGCAGAGGCAGATAGGAACCGGCAAATAATGTGCGTGTACATCGACAATCATGTATTTCGCTCCCTCTCTACGAGTCGGCCGGATCCCTGCGCAGCGTGACCTCGCGCCCGGACGCAGTGCGCACCGTGACCGCGCGCACGCCCGGCCGCCCGGACACAACCGTCAGCGGCAGCCGGTCGAAGGTCTCGGCACCGATGTGCTCCCGCAGCTCCCCGGCGTCAGCGCCGATCTCCAGCCGGGTCACCGCCACCCCGCGGTCGCCGCGCTCCGCCGCCCCGCGATCCGGGTTGGTGGCCGGGTCCTCGCGGTAGAACCAGTTCGGCAGCCCGCGCCGCCAGCACGTGTCGAGCGCGCGGCCGGGGCCGGGAGCGGTGGTGATGACGCGCTGGGTGCCGTCGGGCTGGATGCGCCCCGGAAGCCGCGCCACCTCGCCGCCGAGCCGTTGCGCGACCGCGGCCAGCTCGTCGAGGGTGTCGGCGCGCAGGCTCCAGAACATCCACCGGTCGCCGTCCGCGACGACCCGGTCGAACCAGGCGACCCCCGCGTCCCGCTCGGCCTCGGGCGCCGTCACCGCCTCGACCTCCAGGTAGACGTCCCCGCCGAGCGGGAAGATCGTGTTCGCGATGCCGGCGGCGAAGGCGCCCCCGTCGTAGTGGGCGAGCCCGGTCTCCTCGCGTACCCGGCGGACGCCCTCGTCCAGGTCTCGGACGCCAAGGCAGAGGTGGTCGAGATGAAACATGCCGATCCTTTCCGGATCGCAGGCTATCCCCGCGGAAACTTACCGAACGAATGTTCAGATACTTGCTGAACACAGGTTAGGGACTTTCGGGAGCGCTTGTCCACCCTCTTGATCAAGGCCGCCCCGAGCGGGACGAACGGGAGAATCCGTTGCGTTTCAGGCGAAAATGAGCGAAACGAATTCGTCGACGAACGCCAGCACGACGTCCGCGTCGGAGTGCTCGGCGGAGTTCGGGAAGAGGGCGACCCGGCCGTGCGCCCCGACGAACGCGATCACGGCCGCTCGCTCCGCGGGCACTCGGAGCGGGATCCCCGCCGCGGCGCAGCGCGCGAAACCGTCGACGAGCAAGCCGATCACGTCAGCCAACGGCCCGACCCGCCGCTCGCCGGGCGCGGTCCGGGGCGGTCCGTCGGCGGTCATCAGCCGGTAGTGCCCCGGGTTCTCCACTGCGAACCGGCAGGAAGCATGGAGCAACGCCCGCACCCGGCCCACCACGTCGCCGGGATCCACGCGCGCCTCGGCCGCCTCCATCGCGACGCGCAACCGGACGAACTCGTGCTCGGCGAGACCCGCGACGAGCGCCGCACGATCGGTGAAGTGCTGGTAAATGCTGGCCGGCGCGATACCGGCGGCGCGGGCGACTCCGCGGATGGTCAGCCCGTCCTCCCCGCCAAGCTCGGACAGCAACCGGCTGGCCGCGTCGAGGATCTCCCCGCGCAACAGCTCGCCCTCGCCCCAGCGGTTGCGCGTGCGCGGAGCCCCGGCCTGGACCTCTTCCGACATGCACCCATTCTTACGCCCGCGCCGCCGCGGAGCTTGGGCAGCCACGCGGACTGACGTGCTCAGAAGCCGAGGGGATGATCGGAGAGCCAGTCGACGTGACGACTTTTCAACCGGTCTCGCTCCCCCGCCATAGGCAGCAGAACGTCGGCCCCTCCGTCGTACGGGTGATGCACGCGGTCGAAGGACAGGCTGGCGATCATCACGTTGGCAGTGAGGTCGTCGGCGACGGCGCGAAGCAGGCCGTCCACGAGGCCAGTCCGCCAGCGACTGCGACTGGCGTACAGATGGGTGTAGGTGATGAAGTCCGGATCGATTTCGTCCTCGTTGGCGCGCACGGTTGCCCAATGACGGGCACCGGGGTTCCAGAGCGAGTGTTGCGCGGACAACGCCGGAGGTTCGGAAGTGCCCGACCAATCGGTGGTGACGATCCGGACTTCTTGGCCGCGGAACAACTCGTCCAAAACCGTGTTGCAGCGGTCGAGAACGATGTCGTATTCCGCCTCCGTGCCGGGATAGCGCTGGGACTCGGGCAGGCTGTGGAAGCGCACCCATCGGTCGCGGTAAACGTGCTTCAGCTTGTGGGCCTGCGGAGGGCACGCGGGCCACTGCCGTTCCCACAGCGCGGCCAGATCGTCGCCCGGACTCGGTCGTGCGCCGCGGCCAGCCTCGCCGTCCCTCCGGCCCCTGCGGGAACGAAACTTTTCGCGTTCCGCATAATTTTTCGCATCACGCAACTTTCGCTGCTACTCTCGTTCCAGTGACCTCCACTGCACCCCTCGGCCTGCGCGAGCGCAAGAAGCGAGCCGCGCGAAGGGCGCTCGCCGAAGCCGCGTTGCGGATCGCTCTCGAGCGGGGCCTCGAGCAGCTCCGGGTGGAGGACATCGCGAACGAGGTGGGCGTTTCCGCGCGCACCTTCAACAACTATTTTTCCAGCAAGGAGGAAGCTGTCTGCGCGTTCATCGTCGAACGGCAGGAGCGCGTGCGCGACGCGCTCCTGGCGAGGCCCGCCGACGAGCCGCTGTGGGACGCGGTCGTCAACGCCTCGATCACCCGGTTCGTCGAGGACGACCGTCCGAACCGCGAGGACGTGCGGCGGGTGCGGGCGATGATGGAGAACGGCGGCTTGTTCGCCGAGATGCTCCGCGCGTACGCCGCTGTCGAGCGCGTGCTGGCCGACGCCATCGCCGAGCGGGCCGGCGAGCACGCAAATCCGTTGCACGCCCGGCTGATGGCGAGCATTGTGCAGAACGCTTCGCGCATCGCTTTCGAAACCTGGCTCAATTCGGACTCCGACGACGAAGAGTTCGTATCGGCCTTCACCGGCCTCCTGCGGGAGGCCGCCGCCGGGATGCCGGCCCTGGCCGCGTCCGGCGCGGCACGCTAGACCCGAACCGACGCCATTCACTTTTGGGGGAGTACCCGACCGTGCTGGTCAAACTGTTGCGCAGCTACCTGCGCCCGTACCGGGCCGCGCTGTGGCTCGTCATCGCGCTGCAACTGGTGCAGACGATCGCCGCGCTGTACCTGCCCACGCTCAACGCCGACATCATCGACGGCGGCCTCGTCAAGGGCGACACCGGCTACATCATGAAGATCGGCGGCGTGATGCTGCTGATCACGCTGGTGCAGATCGCCGGGTCGATCGGGGCCGTCTACTACGGTTCCCGCATCGCCGCGGCCGTCGGCCGCGACATCCGCGCCGGGGTCTTCCACCGCGTGCAGGATTTCTCCGCGCGCGAGATCGGGAAGTTCGGCACGCCGTCGCTGATCACCCGCACCACCAACGACGTCCAGCAGATCCAGCTGCTCGCCGCGCTCACCTTCACGCTGATGGTGTCCGCGCCGATCATGTGCGTCGGCGGCATCCTGCTCGCGCTGCAGCAGGACGTGCCGCTGTCGGCGCTGCTCGTCGTCATCGTGCCGGTGCTGGGCCTCGCGATCGGCCTCATCGTCATGCGGATGCGCTCGGCCTTCCGGCTCATGCAGGTGCGCCTCGACAAGATCAACCAGGTGCTGCGCGAGCAGATCATGGGCATCCGGGTGATCCGCGCGTTCGTGCGCGACCAGCACGAGCGCGAGCGCTTCGGCCGCGCCAACGACGAACTGTTCACCGTGTCGCTGCGGGTCGGCAGGCTGATCGCGCTGATGTTCCCCACCGTGATGCTGGTAGTGAACGTGTCGAGCGTGGCCGTGCTGTGGTTCGGCGGGCAGCGGGTCGACAGCGGCGCGATGCAGATCGGCGCGCTCACCGCGTTCCTGGCCTATCTGCTGCAGATTCTGATGGCGGTCATGATGGCCACCTTCATGTTCATGATGGTGCCGCGCGCGGAGGTCAGCGCCGAGCGCATCACCGAGGTGCTGGACACCGAATCGAGCGTGCGCCTGCCGGACGAGCCGGTCCCGGCCGGGGCCGAGCGCGGGCGCCTCGACCTCACCGGCGTCGAATTCCGGTACCCCGGCGCGGAAAAGCCGGTGCTGCAGGACGTTTCGCTGTTCGCGCGGCCCGGCGAGACCACCGCGATCATCGGCAGCACGGGCAGCGGGAAGACGACGCTGCTCAACCTGATCCCGCGGCTGATGGACGCCACCGAGGGCTCCGTCCGGGTGGACGGCGTGGACGTGCGCCAGCTGGACCAGGCGGTGCTGTCGTCGAGGGTCAGCATGGTGCCGCAGAAGCCGTACCTGTTCGCGGGCACGGTCGCCAGCAACCTGCGCTACGGGAATCCGGACGCCACCGACGAAGAACTGTGGCACGCGCTGGAAGTGGCGCAGGGCAAGGATTTCGTGGAACGGATGGAACAGGGCCTCGACTCCCCCATCGCCCAGGGCGGCACGAACGTCTCGGGCGGTCAGCGGCAGCGGCTCGCGATCGCGCGGATGCTGGTGCACCGGCCGGAGATCTACCTGTTCGACGACTCGTTCAGCGCACTCGACTACGCCACCGACGCCGCGTTGCGCCGCGCGCTCGCCGACGAAACCGGCGACGCCACCGTCGTCATCGTCGCGCAGCGGGTCAGCACGATCCGCGGCGCGGACCGGATCATCGTGCTCGACGACGGCCGCGTCGTCGGCACCGGAACCCACCACGAGCTGATGGACACCAACGAAACGTATCGGGAAATCGTGCTTTCGCAGCTGACCGAGCAGGAGGCTGCGTGATGAGCGAGGAAACGAAAACCGCCGTCGCGCACGACGCCGACGAACCGGCCGCCGTCGCCCGCGACAAGACCCGTCCGCAACCGGTGGCGGGGCCCGGCCGGATGATGGCCGCGGGCATGCCCGCGGAAAAACCGCTCGACTTCAAGGGTTCGCTGGCCCGGCTGCTGCGGCTGCTCCGCCCGCAACGGGCGGCGCTGACCGGGGTGCTGGTGCTCGGCGCGATCGGCGTCGCGCTGACCGTGGTCGGGCCGAAGGTGCTCGCCCGGGCGACGGACCTGATCTTCGCCGGCATCACCAGCAGGCACCTGCCGCTGGGCGCGACGAAGGAGCAGGTGATCGACGGCCTGCGGGCGCGCGGGGAGAACACGCTCGCCGACATGTTCACCAGCGTCGACCTGATGCCCGGCCACGGCGTCGACTTCACCGCGGTCGGCCAGGTGCTGATGATCGTGCTGGCGCTGTACGTCTTCGCGTCGTTCCTGGGCGTCATCCAGGCGCGGCTGACCACGAACCTCGTGCAGGGCGCGGTGTTCCGGCTGCGCCAGGACATCGAGGAGAAGTTCGCCAGGCTGCCGCTGCGCTATTTCGACCGCCAGCCGCGCGGCGAGGTGCTGAGCCGGGTCACCAACGACATCGACAACCTGGCGCAGTCGCTGCAGCAGACGCTCTCGCAGATCGTCACGTCGCTGTTCACCGTGCTGGGCGTGCTGGTGATGATGTTCGTCATCTCGCCGCTGCTGGGCGTGATCGTGCTGCTGACGGTGCCGGTTTCGGTGTTCGTCGCGGCCAAGGTCGGCAAACGCGCGCAGCCGCAGTTCATCCGGCAGTGGGGCACGACCGGGAAGCTCAACGCGCACATCGAGGAGATGTACACGGGCCACTCGCTGGTTCACATCTTCGGCCGCCGCAAGGAAGCCGAAGAACTCTTCCGGCAGCAGAACGAGGCGCTGTACGAGGCGAGCTTCAAGGCGTCGTTCATCTCCGGCACGATCCAGCCGGCGATGATGTTCATCGGCAACCTGAGCTACGTCCTGGTCGCCGTCGTCGGTGCGCTGCGGGTCGCCTCGGGCACGCTGACGCTGGGCGATGTGCAGGCGTTCATCCAGTACTCGCGCCAGTTCAGCCAGCCGGTCACGCAGATCGCGAGCATGGCGAACCTGCTGCAGTCCGGCGTCGCCTCGGCCGAGCGGGTGTTCGCGCTGCTGGACGCCAAGGAGCAGGAACCGGAGCCAGAGCACCCGCAGCGTCCGGAGGTCGTGCACGGGCAGGTCGACTTCGAGCACGTGTCGTTCCGCTACCTGGAAGACACGCCGCTGATCGAAGACCTGTCGCTGTCGGTCGAACCGGGCCACACCGTCGCCATCGTCGGCCCCACCGGCGCAGGAAAAACGACGCTGGTCAACCTCCTGATGCGGTTCTACGAAATCGACGGCGGCCGCATCACCCTGGACGGCGTCGACATCAAGGCCATGGACCGCGAAGAACTGCGCTCCAAGACCGGCATGGTGCTGCAGGATGCCTGGCTTTTCGGCGGCACAATCGCGGAAAACATCGCGTACGGCGCAGACAACGTCACCCGCGAACAGGTCGTCGAAGCCGCGAAGGCAACCTACGTGGACCGCTTCGTCCGCACCCTGCCAGACGGCTACGACACAGTCCTGGACGACGAGGGCGGCACAGTCAGCACGGGCGAGAAGCAGCTGATCACCGTCGCCCGAGCCTTCCTGGCCAAGCCGGCGATCCTGATCCTGGACGAGGCCACCAGCTCGGTGGACACCCGCACCGAGGTCCTGATCCAGCACGCGATGAACTCCCTGCGCACCGGCCGCACGAGCTTCGTGATCGCCCACCGCCTCTCCACCATCCGGGACGCGGACGTCATCCTGGTGATGGAAAACGGCAACATAGTCGAACAAGGAAACCACGAAACGCTGATCAACGCAGGCGGCGCCTACTCCCGCCTGTACGCAGCCCAATTCGCAGAAGCCATGGCAGAAACCGAATAACCCGCAGCACAACAGTCCGTGAGGGGAAGGCGGATTCACGTGGTGGTTGCAACACGTGGTGTTTGTTGGTGTGAGAGTAGCTTGTCGAGGGTTTCGGCGGGTGTGTGCCAGCCGAGGGTTTGGCGGGGGCGTCCGTTGAGTTCGGCGGCGACGCGGGCGAGGTCGGCGGGGGTGTGGACCGACAGGTCGGTGCCTTTGGGGAAGTACTGGCGCAGCAGGCCGTTGGTGTTCTCGTTGCTGCCGCGCTGCCAGGGGCTGTGGGGGTCGCAGAAGTAGATCGCCAGCCCGGTGGCGAGCGCGATGTTCTTGTGGTGGGCCATTTCGGTGCCCTGGTCCCAGGTCAGCGACCTGGCCAGCAGCGGGGGCAGGGTGTGGAACGCCTCGGTCATCGCGGTCGCGACGGCGGCGGCGTCGCGGCCGTCGGGCAGGGGGACCAGGATCGTGAACCGGGTCTGGCGTTCGACCAGGGTCGCGATCGCGGACTTGTTGTCCTTGCCCAGGATCAGGTCGCCTTCCCAGTGCCCGGGGACCGCGCGGTCGTCGGCCTCGGCGGGCCGTTCGCTGATGTTGACCATGTCCTGGATCCGGGCCCCGGGCCGGGCCCGGCGGGCCCGGGCCTGCCGGCGCGGGACCCGCAGCGCGCGCCCGGTCCGCAGCGCCGAGGCCAGTTCCCGGCGCAGCGCGCCCCGGCCCTGCACGTACAGCGCTTGGTAGATCGTCTCGTGCGACACCCGCATCTCCGGCCGGTCGGGGAAGTCCAGCACCAGTCTCGCCGAGATCTGCCGCGGCGACCACATCCGGACCAGTCCCGCCTGCACCGTCTCCCGCAGCACCGCATCCGCGGCCAGCTTCGCCGTTTTCGGCCGTTTCGCGCGCTGTTCGGCCGCGTGCTGGGCGCTGCTGGCCCGATAGCCGCCGGACCCGGTGTTGCGGGCCAGCTCCCGCGACACCGTCGACCCGGGCCGCCCGATCGCCCGCCCGATCGCGCGGACACCGTGGCCCGCCGCCCGCAGGCAAGCGATCTCTTCCCGCTCGGCCAGGTCCAGCCGCACCGGCCCCGGACAGCGGGGCGCATTCCCGATCACCCCGCCAGCCTGCCGGAACAACCGCACCCCCGTCGTCGGGGCAAGCCCCACCGCCCGCGCCGCCGGCTTCGCCGCCAGCCCGGCCCGGACCTGCTCCCAGAACTCCACCCGCACCGACCGCGGCAACCACCGGTACTTCCGCACCCTCGCCATCACAACCCGCCCCTTCAACCAGACGGTGTTGCAACAACCCCATGACCCTAAGGAACCCTGAGGGACTCAGAGTCCCTCAGGGTTCCCCTCACGGACTTTCACCCCAGCAACCACGCACAAAACAGCAACCAACGCACCCACCGAACCAAGCACCCACACCACCCCCGCGCCGTAGTCACAATCAGCTTCGGGGTGCCCCACGCAACCACCACGGCAATGTCGCCGCCAGGCGACGAGCCGCCCCCGGCACCCTCACCCCAGAATCAAAGCCGAGGAATGTTCCGCAAATTGGACTTCGCCAACTCCAGCATCTTCCCCACGCCCCCGCTCAACACAGTCTTACTGGCCGCCAACGCAAACCCCTTAACCTGAGCAGCAGTAATATTAGGCGGAATAGACAACGCATTAGGATCCGTAACCACGTCCAACACCGCAGGCCCGTCATGCGCCAGAATATCCCGAAGCCCCTCCCGAACCTCCCCGGGCTTCTCCACCCGCCGCGAGTACAACCCAGCCGCCCGAGCAATCCCGGCGAAGTCGACCTGATCGTGGTCGGTCCCGAACTCCGGCAACCCGTCCACGAGCATCTCCAACTTCACCATCCCCAACGAAGAGTTGTTGAACACCACAGCCTTGACCGGCAAGGCATGCGTCTTGAGCGTCAACAACTCCCCCATCAGCATCGCCAGCCCGCCGTCCCCGCACATAGCGATGACCTGCCGCCCAGGAGCAGCCGCCTGCGCCCCGATAGCGTGCGGCAACGCGTTGGCCATGCTCCCGTGCACAAAGGACCCCAGAATCCGCCGCCGCCCGTTAGGCGTGACGTACCGAGCAGCCCAGACATTGCACATCCCAGTGTCCACAGTGAACACCGCGTCCTCAGCAGCTTCCTCGTCCAGCACGTCCGCCACATACTCCGGATGCAACGGAACATGGTTCGCGACCTCGTTCGTGTAGGCATCCACCACCCGCTGCAGCCCCCGCTCGTGCTTGCGCAGCATGGCGTGCAAGAAGGCGCGCTCCCCGCGCTCCCGCAACCGAGGCAACACGGCCCGGATCGTGGCGCCGACATCCCCCTGAACCCCGAACTCCAACACCGACCGCCGCCCCATCCGCGACGGGTCGATGTCCACCTGCACGGTATTCCGCTGCGGCAAGAAGTTGTCGTACGGGAAGTCCGTGCCAAGCAGCAGCACGAGATCAGCCTCGTGCATCGCCTCGTAACAAGCCCCATACCCGAGCAACCCGCTCATCCCCACATCGAACGGGTTGTCGTACTGCACAAACTCCTTGCCCCGCAACGAATGCCCCACCGGAGCCCCGACCGCGGCAGCGAGCGCGAGCACCTCGTCGTGCGCATCCCGGCAGCCCGCGCCAGCCATGATCATCACCTTCTCCGCCCGATCAATCCGGTCGGCAAGGCGAGCGATATCGTCCTCGGCAGGCACCACAGCAGGCGGACTGCCCAGCGACGCCGACTCCCCCGTGGCATGCGCGGCAGGCTCGTGCGACACGTCCCCAGGCAGCACCAGCACCGCGGCCCCACGCCGCCCGACCGCGTTCTGCACCGCGATCCGCGCGAGCCGCGGCATCTGCTCCGGCGAACTCACCATCTCGCAGTAATGCGAACACTCCGCGAACAAATGCTGCGGATGCGTCTCCTGGAAGAATCCAGTGCCGATCTGCGTGGACGGAATGTGCGACGCGATCGCGAGCACCGGCGCTCCCGAGCGATGCGCGTCGTAAACCCCTTGCAGCAGATGCAGGTTGCCCGGCCCGCAACTGCCCGCGCACACCGCGAGCCGCCCGGTCAGCTGCGCCTCGGCCGCCGCTGCGAACGCACCGGCCTCTTCGTTGCGCACGTGCACCCAGTCGATCCCGCCGCGCGCCGAACCGCCGGTGCGGCGCACCGCGTCCACCACGGGGTTGAGGCTGTCGCCCACCACCCCGTAGATCCGGCGCACCCCGGATTGCACCAGAACGTCGATCAACTGGTCGGCCACCGTCGCCATGCTTCTGCGTCCCTTCGTGAGAGTCCCTTCGCAGTCTGTCACCGATCGGGCGGACCGCCACCGCATTGACAAGTATTGTTGTCAATGGCACCGTGACCAGGACCGACCACGAGGAGGTACGCCGCCGATGCCCCGCGAGTTCGAGGTGCGCAAAGAGGTTCAGCTGCCCGCGGACCCCGAAGCCGTCTGGGAGGCCGTCGCGACCGGGCCCGGCATCGATTCGTGGTTCATGGGCCGGCACGAGGTCGACGCCGCGGCCAGGCGGATCCGGTTCAGCCTCGGCGAAATGCGCACCGAGGCGGAGATCACCGCGTGGGACCCGCCGCGCCGGTTCGCCTATCGCGGCGAGGCGGCCGAGGACGGCACGTTCGACGCGATGGAGTTCCTCGTGGAGGCGGCCGAAGACGGCACTTCCGTACTGCGATTCGTGCACCGGGGGTTCGTCGAGAACGGCTGGGACGACGAGTACCACGAGTCCTTCGCCGTCGGCTGGGAGATGTACCTGCACACGCTCGCTCAGCTGCTGGCTCACTTCCCCGGCCGCTTCGCGACGTACGTGACCGCCGATGGCCCGGCGTCGTCAGCGAGCCGGGACGCGTGGCCCAAGCTGCTTGCCGCGCTCGGTCTGCCCGCTGAACCCTCAGCCGGGCAAGCGGTCCAGTTCAGTGTCGGCGACGCAATAGTCGAGGGCGTCCTCGATTACTCGACCCCGAACTACGCCGGAGTCCGCACCGAGGACGCCCTCTACCGCTTCCACGAACGGTCATTGCTCGGCATGCCGGTCGCGGTCGGACACCACCTGTTCCGGCCGGACGTCGACGAGACCGCCGAAATCGCGGCCTGGAGCCGCTGGCTCGCCGACGCGCTCGGCTGACGTCAGCGGCGGCGCAGCAGCAACGCCGCTCCGCCGGCGGCCACGACGACCCCGGCGATCACGTTGCCGGTCACCGCACCGGCCGACGGCACTGTCTCGTCGCCGTATCGCAGCAAGAACGGAGACACCGCGGCCCAGACGCCGAGCACCGGCAACACCCAGGTCAACGCCTGAGCGCCGGAATCCCGCGCGCGCATGGCAGCGAAAATGACGATCGCCAGCCCGGCGACCGTGTTGCTCACCGCGAGTTCGGCGGCCCCGCCGAAGCGCAGCAGCCACGGCGCGGCGATCAGGTACAACCCGGCCAGCACAGCGAGGCCCGCTGCGCCCCCGGAGACCGCGGTCTTGCCGGACATCGTGCTGGTGGACATCTCAGATCACCTCAGCAGATCTCGGTTCCACCCCACGGGTACCCAGATTCCGGCCGGGGATTCACGCACCGGCGGCGGCGCACGCCTCGCGCAGGCCCCGGCGCACCGGCACCGCCGCCCCGATCCCGGACACCGCGAACGCGCGCAGCACGAGCGGCCCGGTCGCCACGATCGAAAGAGCGGGCCGGACATGGCTCGTCTCCTCGATCACGCGCAGCCCGGCACAGCTGAGATAGCCGACCCGCGACAGGTCCACCACGAGTTTTCCGCCTGTCCCAGAGGCAGCGCTGAGCGCGGAGCGGAACTGTCCTACCGACGCGACGTCGATCTCCCCCGCCGCCGTGACCAGCACGATGTCGCCGTCTCTCCGGCTGGTGAAGACGGTCAGACCGGCATCCCCGCGAGAACCCATTGGCGAAACGGTACGCGTCCGCGCGGCGCCGGCAAACCGTTCTGCCTCAACCGGGTGGGGCAATTTACCGGCGCGTCACCGCTGCGCCAGCAGCTTTTCGCGCAGCTCCGGCAGATCGGCGAGACCTTCCCCGATCGTGCGGTCGACGAACGGCTGCATCTGCTCGCGCGGGGCGAGCGACCAGTCGAGCGGGCCGAGCGGCGGCTGCGGGTCGTACTCGACGGCGAACTGGACCAGCCGCGCGGCATCCGTGCCGCTCATCCGCTCCACCAGGTGCAACGCCAAGTCGATCCCTGCGGACACGCCGGCGGCGGTGATCACCGGCCCGCTGTCCGCCCAGCGCTGCCGGACGGGCTCGGCCCCGAACGCTCGCAGAGTGTCCAGGAAAGCCCAGTGCGTCGTCGCTTCGCGGCCTTCGAGCAGCCCGGCTTGGCCGAGAAGCAGCGAACCGCTGCACACGGACGTCATCAGCTCGGCGGACGTCGCGGCGGCGCGGAGGTAGCCGATGAGCGTCTCGTCGCCGAGCGCGCGCAGCGTCGGCGCGCCTCCGCCGGGGACCAGGACCCACGACGGGTCCGGGACCTGGTCGAAGGTGTGGCTCGGCGCGATCCGCAACGGCGTGTCGGTGCCGACGGTGTCCAGGGTTTCGCCGACCACCGCCACCCGGATCGAGGGGTTTGCCGCCGCGTGGCTGTTGATCACCTGCAGCGGTCCCACCAGGTCCAGCACGGTCAGGCCGGGGTATACGACGAATGCGAACGTCTTCTGGGTCATGCCGCCAGCGTCCCGCGCGCGGGCCGCGGCCGGGACACGCGTGTCCGAAATCCTGCGAACCCGGTTGATTCGGCCGGGCGAGCTGCTACCGTGCCGCCATGCCGAGTACCGCCCGGCAGGTCGTGATCCTCGGGTACCCCGACGCCGAACTGCTCGACATCGCCTGCGTCTCCGACGTTTTCGACGCCGCCACCCGGCTCGGCGCGGCCCGCCCGTACGAGGTCCGGCTCGCCAGCGTCGACGGGCTCCCGTTCGCCTGCCAGTCCGGGCTCACGCTCGCCCCGCACGTCCGGATCGACCAGGTCCGCGGCCCGCTCGACACGTTCGTGGTCGCGGGCGGGCTCGGCCACCGCACCGCCGCCAAGGACGAGCGGCTGCTCGCGCACGTACGGCGGCTGTCGCAGCTGAGCAGGCGCACGGCGTCGGTCTGCACCGGGGCGACCGTGCTCGCCGCCGCGGGGCTGCTGAGCGGCCGCCGCGCGACCACGCACTGGTCGCACGCGGCGCGGCTCGCCGAGGAATACCCGTCGGTGACCGTGGATCCGGTGCCGCTTTTCGTGCGGCACGGTGACGTCTACACCTCCGCGGGCGTCACCAGCGGACTCGACCTCACCCTCTCATTCGTCGAAGAGGACCACGGCCCGACGCTCGCCCGCGAAGCCGCCCGGTCGCTGGTCACGTACCTGCAGCGGCCCGGAAACCAGGCGCAGGTGAGCATGTTCCTCGCTGGTCCGCCGCCGGAACACCGGCAGGTCCGCGACCTCACCGCGTACGTCGCCGAACACCTCGCCGACGACCTCGGCACGCCCGCGCTGGCAAGCCAGGCCGGCATCAGCACCCGCCAGCTGACCCGGCTGTTCGACGCCCATCTCGGCACCACCCCGGGGAAATACGTCCGGACGGTGCGCGCGGAACACGCCGCTCGCCTGCTGTCCGGCACCGACCTCCCGCTCACCGCGATCGCGCGACGCTGCGGTTTCGGCTCCACCGAGACGCTCCGGCAAGCGTTTCTGGACCACTTCGACACGCCGCCCTCGGCCTACCGGCGCGTGCACCTGCGTTCTGCGCACGCCTGAACGAAACGCCGGATACGCCCGCCTCCTCCCCCACCCCGGTACGGGCGAACCGCGAGCCGGGAGGGCAGGATGTCCGCCGTGGCACCGCACGACTACCCCGATCAGGACCCCGACGACACCGGCCCGCTGCCGCGAGTGCCGGGCGAACCCGCGTCCCCGTCCTCCGCCTGCCTCTTATACACATCACCGAGCCCACGACACCG
>NZ_PQIA01000007.1 GCF_003385235.1 Amycolatopsis circi
CCCCAGCATCGCCCGTCGTCCGGTCGCCGCCCGTCGCCCCGCTGCCATTCATCGCCCACCCCCGCTCATCGCTCGGCCGCCACCCGTCGCCCAGCCGCCGCTCATCACCCCGAGTTCTCCAGCTGGCGCAGCCCATTCGGAAGCCGCGCGTCCGCCAGTCGCCGGGTTCGCGGCCGAAGCCCTGCCGGATGCGCCCGGCTCGCCGCTCCGCGCGGGTCCGCCCGGTGCGCCGCCCTCGCGGTGCTTGGCGTGGGCAGCCGATCCGAGCGTTCCGGTGCCTTCGGGATTCTGCGCTCCTGGCCCGCGCGTCGTGCGGCGGGCACCGGGGCCGGGGTCGCCCGGGCCGGGATGGCGAGGCTGGTCGGGCATGGTCAGTCCCTCGGATCGTCCGGGTCGAGGCCGTGCAGCGGGAAGATCGCGCGGCGGGTGTCGCGAATCGAGATGTCCACCGGGTCGTCCGCGTCGTCGCCCCACGGTTTGAAGGCGGTGTCCTTGCCGTCGGTCATCGCGGCGGGGAGGTCGGCCGCCGGGGCGGCGCGTTTGACCGTCGAGACCCAGCCGGACGGGAGCGGCGTTTCCGGCGGGACGTCGCGGTCCAGCACGGTCGCCATCAGGTGCGTCCACGAACGCGGCACCACGCGGATCAGCTGGTATCCCCCGCCGCCGACGGCCAGCCAGCGGCCGTCCGCGTAGCGCTCGGCCAGGTCGCGCAGCGTGGAGTAGATCGTGCGGTGGCCGTCGACCGACAGGGACATGTCCGCCATCGGGTCTTCCTCGTGCGAGTCGACCCCGCACTGCGTGACCAGCAGCTGCGGCTGGAACTCCTGCAGCACAGCGGGAACCACCGCGTCGAAGGCCCGCAGCCATCCGGGGTCGCACGTGTGCGGCGGCAACGGGATGTTGACCGCGGTACCAGCCGCCTTGCCCTTGCCGACCTCGGCGGAGTAGCCGGTGCCGGGCCAGAGCGTGAACGGGTGCTGGTGCATCGAAACGGTGAGGACGCGCGGGTCGTCGTAAAACGCGGCCTGGACGCCGTCGCCGTGGTGCACGTCGGTGTCGACGTACGCGATGCGGTCGAAGCCGTGGTCGAGCAGCCACGAGATGGCGACCGCGCAGTCGTTGTAGACGCAGAATCCGGACGCGTGATCGCGCATTGCGTGGTGCAGCCCGCCCGCGATGTTGACTGCCCGCCGCACCTCGCCGTCGGCGATCTTGCGGGCGGCGAGCAGCGTCGAGCCCACGACTAGCGCGGTCGCGTCGTGCATTCCTGGGAACACGGGGTTGTCGTCGGTCCCGAGCCCGTGCCCGACGTCCCACCCGACGTTCGGAGCCTCCCGCACGGCGGCCAAGTACTCGGGCGCGTGCACGCGCAGCAGTTCCTCGTCGCCCGCCGCAGTGGGCACCAGCAGTTCGACGCCGTCGAGCACGCCCAGCTCAGTAGCGAGCCGCACCGTGAGGTCGAGCCGGACGGGGTTGAACGGATGTTGCCCGCCCAGGTCGTACTTCAGCAGCGACGGATCCCAGACAACTGCAGGCGACGACATGCTCCGCACTGTACTTCCCTGCCGCGCCCCGAGCCGGGTTTCCGCGGCGGCGCCGAACTCAGCCGCGCGTCCAGACGACGCCACGCGCTTCGTACTCCAGCATCTCCTCCAGCCCGGCCGCCGCGTCGGCGCCGAGTTCCCGTTTCACCAGCCACAAGGCCAGGTCCAGCCCGCTCGTGATGCCGCCCGAGGTGACCACGTCGCCGTCGTCGACCACCCGGGCTTTCTTCACTACCCCGCCCTGCTGGACAAGCGTCTCGACCGCGCCGTGGTGTGTCGTGCACGGACGTCCGCGCACCAGTCCGGCCGCACCGAGCAGAAGCGTGCCCGTGCAGAGCGACGCCAGCGTCAACCCTTTGCGCGGCGCAGCGGCGAGCGCGTCCGGCAGCACCCGGCGGTCGATCTCCGCCCAGATGCCCGGCCCTTTCCGTTTCCCGTAGCCGCCGCCCGGCACGACGATGATGTCGGCGTCCTGCGGGGACCAGCCTCGCTCGACCTCCACCTTCGTCCCGTACGCCGCCCGCACGACGCCCGGTCCGTCCACACGCACGTACGAAACATCCGTGCCGCGCTTGGCATGCATGCCCGCCGCGGAGAACACCTCGTACGGACCGGCGAAGTCCTGCTCCTCGACGCCGTCGAACAACACGACCTGCACGCGCAACGGCCGCCGCCCCACCGCTGCCTCGGTCACCGCCGCCGCCTCGCTCGTCGCCGTTGCCGTTGCCCCGCTCGTCGCCGTTGCCCTGGTCGTCGCAGCAGCCCCGGTTGTCCCCGCTGCCCCGGTTGTCGCAGTAGCTCCGGTCGTCGCCGCGGCCTCAGCCGGTACCGCCGCCGCGGACGACGCCGCCACCGCCGCTCCGGCCGCCGCCGACCTGCGCAGGAATGTCCTTCGCTCCATGAACGCCGCCTCTCGCCGGGAAAGCCCTTCCGGACGAGAAGTCGGCCCGCAGCACCGAAAGTTCCGGTGAACTCAGCCGCGTTCGGGCCCGGTGGCCGCGGGACGCTCCGGATCGCGCGACCAGTGCGACCACGACCCCGCGTACAGCGCGGCCGGCTCCGTTCGCCCGGCCACCTCCAGCGCGAGCACCACCGACGACGCGGTGACGCCCGAACCGCAGTAGGCACCCACCGGAACCCCGTCGGCCAAGCCCAGCGACGCGAACCGCTCGGCAAGCTCGGACGGCGACCGCCAGCGTCCGTCCGCGCCCGCGTGCTCGGACGACGGCGCGCTGACCGCGCCCGGGATGTGCCCGGCCCGCGGATCGACCGGTTCGGTCTCGCCGGTGTAGCGGACGTGCGCCCGCGCGTCGAACAGCACGCCTTCGCGCGCGAGCGCCGCCGCGTCGTCCGCCGACAGGACCGGCATGCCGCCCGGCCGGACCTCGATGTCGCCCGGCTCCGGCGAGGGCGCCTCAGTCGTCACTTCCTGCCCTTCGGCAAGCCACGCTGTGTAACCGCCGTCGAGCACCGCTACCTCCGAATGGCCCGCCCAGCGCAGCAGCCACCAGGCGCGCGCGGCGACCGAACCGTCGGCGTCGTCGTACACGACCACCGGGCGCCCTGCCCGAACGCCCGATTTGCGCAGCTCACGCTGCAGCACCGCCGGGTCCGGCAGCGGGTGGCGGCCACCTTCTCCGGGCGGAGCGGCCAGCGCGGTGTCGAGGTCGACGAACACCGCTCCGGGAACGTGTCCGTCCTGGTAGGACTCCGCTCCCGGCGGTCCGCCGAGCCGCCAGCGGACGTCCAGCACGACGGGACGTTCGCGGTCGGGGAACGCGGCGAGCTCAGCGGGCGGGATCAACGGTCGCATGGCCCCATCCTGCAGGTCCGGACGCGGTTCGCGCATCAGGGCAGGACTTTTCGCCGGGGCCGGGCCGTTACGCCGAGGCGGGCCGTCGCTGTCGGGGCCAACGACTACGATGAGCTACGCGGACGAAGGGGACAGCGTGAACGATCTCATCGACACCACCGAGATGTACCTGCGTACCATCTACGAGCTCGAAGAGGAAGGTGTCGTCCCGCTGCGGGCCCGGATCGCGGAACGCCTGCAGCAGAGCGGGCCCACCGTGAGCCAGACCGTGGCCAGGATGGAGCGCGACGGACTGGTCGTCGTCGCCGACGACCGGCATCTGCAGCTCACCGACCACGGCCACGACCTCGCCGTCGCGGTCATGCGCAAGCACCGGCTCGCCGAGCGCCTCCTCGTCGACGTCATCGGCCTCGAGTGGGAGCACGTGCACAACGAGGCGTGCCGCTGGGAGCACGTGATGAGCGAGGCCGTCGAGCGCAAGCTGGTGAAGCTGCTCGACCACCCGACCACGTCGCCGTACGGCAACCCGATCCCCGGCCTCGACAAGCTCGGCGACGGCGATCCCGCGCCGCGCGCCGAGGACGCCCTGGTGCGTCTCGACGAGTTCGCCCGCACCGGCGGCGGCGAGGTGGAGATCCGCCGCATCGCCGAGCACGTGCAGCTCGACGAGTCGCTGCTCACCGAGCTGCGGACGGTCGGCATCGTGCCCGGCGGGCTCGTCACGGTCGGCAAGGCTTCCGGCGGCAGCGTGACTGTCGAGGTCAAGGGCACCGAGACCACGGCCCAGGTGTCCACCGCGGCGCTGCACGCCGTGCTGGCGCTCGCCAAGTGACCCCGGCGACCGACGCGGCGCGCGCGTTCCGGGAGGTCCACGGGCGGGCCCCGGCAGGCGTGTGGTCCGCGCCGGGCCGGGTGAACCTGATCGGCGAGCACACCGACTACAACGACGGTTTCGTGCTGCCCTTCGCGCTCCCGCACCGGCTCGCCGCGGCCGCGTCCCCGCGCCAGGACGGCAAGCTCCAGGTCGCCACCCTCGGCGACGACGGGCAGCTGCAGCATTCCGGGCCGCACGACATCGCCGCGCTCGAACCGGGTTCGGTGCCCGGATGGGCCGCGTATCCCGCCGGGGTGGCGTGGGTGCTGCGCGACCAGGGTTTCACCGGCGGTGCCGACCTGGTCGTCGCCGGCGACGTGCCGTCCGGGGCCGGGCTTTCCTCCTCTCACGCGCTGGAATGCGCGGTTTCGCTGGCTTTGCTGGGCGTGGCCGGGGTCGAACTCGAAGACGGCGGAGCGGGCACCCCCGCGCGTCCGGAGATCGCGCGCTGGGTGCAGCGGTCGGAAAACGACTTCGTCGGCGCGCCCACCGGGCTGCTCGACCAGACGGCGTCGCTGTGCTGCGAAGACTCGCGGGTGCTGTTCCTCGACGTCCGCTCGGGCGAGATGGAACAGGTGCCGTTCCCGCTCGGCGAGGCCGGGCTCCGGGTGCTGATCATGGACACCCGCACCAAGCATTCCCACACCGACGGCGGCTACGGCGCGCGGCGGCGCGGCACCGAGCGCGCGGCGGAACTGCTCGGCGTGAAGGCGCTGCGCGACGTCGCGCTCGACGGCCTCGACGAGGCTCTCGCGCAACTGCCCGCGGATCTGGTTCCGCTGGTGCGCCACGTGGTCACCGAGAATCAGCGGGTGCTCGACGTGGTCGCGTTGCTGCGCGAGAAGAAGCTCGCCGAGATCGGGCCGTACCTCGACGCTTCGCACGTGAGCATGCGCGACGACTACCGCATCTCGACGCCCGAACTGGACCTCGCGGTCGACTCGGCCCGGTCGGCCGGCGCACTGGGCGCGCGGATGACCGGCGGCGGGTTCGGCGGCTCGGCGATCGCGCTGGTCCGCGACGAGGATCTGGACGGAGTTCGCACCGCGGTCGAAACCGCCTGCGAGCAGGCCGGGTTCCGCCGTCCGCGGATGTTCACGGCAGTGCCGTCGCGCGGCGCGGGCCGCGACGAGGCCTGATTTCCGGAGCAACCCCCGGAGCGTCCGGCACGTCGCTCTGAGGGGAGACTGTGCCGCAGAGCCGGCGCCCCTCAGCAGAAAGGCCTTGACGTGACGGACCAGCAAAGCCCCCTGAAGCTCATCGTGACGGGCGGCGCGGGGTACGTGGGCAGCGTGTGCGCCGCCCGCCTCATCGAAGCCGGTCACCAGGTCACCGTGGTGGACGACCTGTCGACCGGGCACGCGGACGCGGTGCACCCGCAGGCGCGCTTCGTCGAGGGCGACGCCGCCGAGGTCGCCGCGGACCTTCTCGGCGAAGGTTTCGACGGCGTGCTGCACTTCGCCGCGAAGTCGCTGGTGGGCGAGTCGATGACCGACCCGGCGAAGTACTGGGAAGGCAACGTGGTGACCTCGCTGCGGCTGCTGGAGGCGATGAAGAAGCACGGCACGCCGCGCCTGGTGTTCTCCTCGACCGCGGCGGCCTACGGCGAGCCCGACGTGTCGCCAATCCCGGAAACGGCCCCGACGCAGCCGACCAACACCTACGGCGCGTCGAAGCTCGCCATCGACCACGCGATCACCAGCTTCGCCCGCGCCCACGGCATCGCCGCGGTCAGCCTGCGGTACTTCAACGTCGCCGGCGCGTACGGCGCGTTCGGCGAACGGCACACCACCGAAACTCATCTCATCCCTCTCGTCCTCCAGGTCGCGACCGGCGACCGCGACCACATCTCCATCTACGGCGACGACTACCCGACGCCCGACCACACGGCCGTCCGCGACTACATCCACGTGGTCGACCTCGCCGACGCCCACCTCCTCGCCCTGCGCCACGCCGCCGCCGGCGAGCACCGCATCTACAACCTCGGCAGCGGCACCGGGTTCTCGGTGCTGGAGGTCGTGGAAGCCTGCCGCCGGGTCACCGGGCACGCGATCCCCGCCGTGGTGGCCCCGCGCCGCGCCGGCGACCCGTCGGTGCTGGTGGCGTCGAGCGACAAGGCCAACGGCGAACTCGGGTGGACGCCCAAGCTCACCGACCTGGACGGGATCGTCTCGGACGCTTGGCAGTTCACCCAGTCGCGCCTTTCCTGACGGCGGTTCCGGGCCGGGTTCTCGACCGTGGCGGCAGGCCGCGGGCGGGGTTCTCGATCGTCGCGGCGGACGGCGGACGGGGTTCTCGATCGTCGCACCGCGCTCCGGGCCGGGTTCTGGACCGTCGCGGCGAGCGGCCCGGACCCTCGATCGTGGCACCGCGCTGCGGGCGGGGTTCTCGATCGTCGCGGCGGACGGCGGACGGGGTTCTCGATCGTCGCACCGCGCTCCGGGCCGGGTTCTCGACCGTCGCGGCGGACGGCGGGCGGGGTCTGGTCCGGCATGGTTTTCCGGTGTGGGGCGGGGATCCGGACGGGTCCCCGCCCCACACCGTTTCGGCGAACACCTCTCGGATGCGCCGGGCAAAGTGCCGAAAGTCCGATTAGGACTCGCCGGTCTCACGCCGATGCAAGGCAACTGGCGGTATCCGGCTCGGACACGTCCCGACGGGACGGCGAGGACCCGCCGGACGACCAACTGCCCGCGCTGCGGCACCGAGGCGAAGACTGGCCAGAGCACGCCCGGCACGAGGCCGAAACTCGGCTCGCGGGTGCACCGCCGCCGAGTCTCAGATCGAGTCACGCCCTCGCACGCCGTTCCGGCGAGTCGCAAGATCCCGCTCACGACCGGCCACGGCCCCAGCACGCCGTTGCCGCGATTCGCAAGATTCCGCTCACGACCGGCCTCGGTCCCGCAGCGTGTGTGACGGGCGGAGTTCGGCTCAAGCCAAGCCATACCGGCGAAATGCCGACGGCTTCGCTTCGCAACCTCGCCCCCACAACGGCACTGAGACGCGCTGAGCATAACCCCGGCGGCGGCGGTCATCTCATTCCCCGCGGCGGCTCCGATCTTCGCCCAGGGCCCGGCTCGGCAGCACTCCCGAGTTCCGGCGGCGGAGCGAGCCCGAGATCCACCGCCGTGCTGAAGTCGGCGAGACCGGTCAGTTTCGCCGGATCCGTGCCGATGTTCCAGGCGGTCTGCAGCAACTGCGCCACCAAATGGTCAGGATCGGCCTCGACAGCGTTCGCCAGCGCCATCCCGGCGAGCGCGCCTTCCCCGCGCATCAACGCGGTGTAGCCGAGATGGAGCGCAGCCTCGGCACGATGCGGCGGAGGCAGTTCCCGGACCAGCGTCAGCCATACCTCCTCCGCCTCGCGGGTCAGCGACGTGTGCGGCGGGACGGCAAGGGCCATGCAGGCATCGCGAACGGGGTTGAACATCAGTGCGTGGGCCAGCCGAACGGCTTGGTCGTCGTCGGGCGGACCGGCACCTCGGCGCTGGCGGAGGAACGCGTCGCGGAGTTCGGTTACCGCAGCGTCCAGGACATCGCTCTGCGACATGCCGGGGCTGTACAACGGTTCTGGGGAAGATGCCAGCAAGTCGGCGCGGCGGGAGATCGCTTCCGGGGAGCGGGGTTTCAGCACTGCGGCCAGTTCTTCGCGGCTGCGGAAGACCACGAAACCCGCTTCCGTGGTCGCGGCGGCGATGACGGTTTCCTGGGGATCAGGCAGAACGCCGCTGCAGTCGGGGTCCGAATAGCACGACCACGGTGCACCGGGTTCGACCTCGGGTGTCCACAATGCATGGAACAGGCGAAGGTCGTTTTGGGCCAACACCCGTTTCAGCTCGGCGACAAGTTCCGCATGCGGTGGACCGTTTTCGTCGGGTGAACCGCCGATGACGATGACGGTGACGCCGTTGTGCTCGGGGTCGGCGAAGCGCGGGATCAGCGCATCCGCTTGCTCTGCTTGGAGTTCTCGCGGCGGAAGGTCGGCGCGCAGCATGAGGCCGATCGTGGTGCCGGGGACGCGGTGGCCCAGCAGCACAAGCGAATCAGCCGGACGGAAACCGAGCAGGTACGGGAGGGAAGCGATGAGGTCGGCCGGGTTGCGGAGGGTGGCCCGGGAGATGCCGGGCGGCGTCGAGGTGGTCACGCCTCCACTGTGCGCCGGAAAAGCGCGAATCGGGACGAACACGGCAAATCTGTGGAGGCGGCAGGCAGTTGTGGACAACCGCGTCACCGGCGGAGACGACCGGCGGGAATTGTCGGTGGGGTGTGCATTGACCAGCACTGTCCACAATAGACAGATGCTGCCGGAGCCAGTCAAAAGGCTCCGGCAGCACCCGTAAAAACCTCAGCCGCAGTGTTCGAACGGGCTCGTGTATGACGACGAGCCGACCGAACCGCCCCATTTGACGCACGTCGAACCGGCGCTCTTCTTCACCGGCCCGGCATAGTAGGTGAAGTTCCCCGAGTCCGTCGCCCTGGTCGAGCCCTGCACCTCCAGGAACGCCGAGACCGCGCTGGCTGTCCCCAGCGAAACCGCCTTCAGGGTCGTCACGCAGTTCTCTTTGGAGGACGAGTTGTACAGCAGGTACGCGGTACCCGCCGTCCCCAGTGCCTGCTGGTCGATCACCGAGAAGCCCGACCCGCACACCTGCGTCGCCGAGTACGGGTTGCCGCCGCAGCCGTTCTTGCTCGTGAAGTCCTTCTTGCCGTAGTAAGGCACCGCGACGCCGTTCAGCACGGCCTTCTGCGTGACGCCGTTCAGATTCTCCTCGAAATGCAGATGCGGTCCGGTCACCCCGCCGGTCGCGCCCGCCTTGCCGATCTCCTTGCCCTGCCCGACGCTCTGGCCCACCGAGACTTCCTGCTCGGACAGGTGCGCGTACCGGGTCCGCCAGCCGCCGCCGTGGTCCAGTTCGATCCAGCGGCCGTAGCTGGTGCTGCCCTCGTTCGCGACGCGCGTGACCGTCCCGGGCGCGGCCGCGAGCACCGGCATGCCGGTGATGCCGGACTTCTGGAAGTCGACCGAGTTGGCCGGGTTGTGGCCGCTGAAGGTCGCCGCGGTCACCGTGACGCCGCATTTGAACGGCACCTGGAAGTTGGGGGCCGCGGACGCCGTCGACTGGGCGGCGAGCGTCAGGCCGCACGCGGGCAAGGCCACCGCGGCCGCGACCGCCGCGAACCGTCTCAATCTGGACATGGGGCGTACCTCCTGGTGGGGGAAATGTCCGAGCACCTCCAGCCAAGCCCGAGCCAGTACATTTTCCGTACAAGACGACGGGGAGGACCCATGGCCACACCGGCGGCCTCGCTCGCCCGGGCCCGGCGGCGGTTCGAGGGCGCCGACTGGGTGCGCTGGGGCGTGCTCGCCGTGCCGCCCCTGTTCGCGATCCCGAACGCGCGGCCGTGGGCGTGGCCGCTGATCGGGCTGGTCCTCGTGCTCTCCGTCCCGGCGCTCTGGCTCACCCGCGAGTCGAAGCCGCGCTGGCTGATGCCCGTGACCATGATCGCCGTGGTCGCGGCGGCGGGAGCGCTCTGGATCCTTCAGCCGAGCAGCTGGACCTCGACGACGATGTTCGGCGCGGCCTTCTACACCCTGCGCGTGAGCAGCCGGATCGCGGCGGCTGTCGCGCTCGCCGTGGCGTCGGCGGCGATCCTCATCTGGTCGATCGCCTACGACCTCGACTGGCTGAACGCGGTCGCCCTCTTCGCAATCCTCGTCGTGATGGTGCTGCTCGCGGCCAACCGCCGGGGCCGCGAGGAACGGCTGGAACAGACCGAACTCGCGCTCGCTCGCGCCCAGACCGCCAGCGAGGAGCACGCCCGCGCGGCCGCTCTCGCCGAACGCGCGCGCATCGCCCGCGAGCTGCACGACGTCCTCGCTCATTCCCTCGCTGGTCTCGCGCTCAACCTTCAGGGCGCGCGTCTGATGCTGGTCCGCGACGGTGCGAGCGAAGAGTCTCTCGCGCAGATAGAACGCGCGCAGAAGCTGGCGACAGACGGTCTCGCCGAAGCACGTAAGGCCGTCGCCGCGCTGCGCGAAGACGCCGTACCCGTCGAGCGTTCGGTTTCAGACCTTCTCGCCGCGTACAGGCTCGACACCGGCTCTCGCGCCGACTTGGTGATCGAAGGCGAACCGCGCGAGCTAGACGCAGCTGTCGGCACCACGCTCGTACGCGCCGTACAGGAAGCCCTCGCGAATTCGCGCAAACACGCGGGCGGTCCCGCCGTAGACGTGACGGTGGTCTTCAACAACGACGAAGTCGACTTAACGATCATCGACCACCAAGGCCGTCGTCCGCCGGAGCCGCCGTCGCCGGGATACGGTTTGCGGGGCATGGGCGAACGGGCCGCGCTGTTGAACGGGAAGCTCGAATGCGGCCCTGGGGAGGACGGATGGCGGATTCAGCTGACGGTGCCAGCGTGACGCTGCGCGTCGTGCTGGCCGACGACCAGGCAGTGGTGCGCGAAGGGCTCGTAACGCTGCTCGGGCTCCTGCCGGGCGTCGAGGTCGTAGGCGCAGCGGCAGACGGCGTACAGGCTCTCGAACTTGTCGCGGAGCACCAGCCGGACGTACTGCTCGTCGACCTGCGCATGCCGAACCGCGACGGCGTCGAGACGACCGAACTGGTCCGCGCACAGCATCCGAAGACCGAGGTCGTCGTCCTCACCACGTACGCCGACGACGATTCCCTGCTCGCCGCGCTCAAAGCAGGCGCACGCGGGTTCCTCACCAAGGATGCCGACGCAGACGCGATCGTCCGCGCGCTCCGCTCAGCGGCCGCGGGTCAGTCCACTGTGGACGGCGCGCTCCAGCAACGCCTGGTAGCAGCCGCGACGAGCCGCGCACCGGTACGCACGAAGGAGCTGGAAGGCCTTACCGCGCGCGAAGTCGAGGTGCTGCGGCTGATCGCGGCCGGCCTGTCGAACACGGAGATCGCGCGCGCCCTCGTAGTCAGCGAGGCGACGGTGAAGACGCACGTCAATCACCTGTTCTCCAAAGCTGGCTTGCGCGACCGCGCCCAGGCCGTCGCGTTCGCCTACCGCGCCGGGATCGCCGAGTAGAGCGCCTTCTTCCCGCCGACGATCGGCAAGGTCACCGTCGTCCCGGTCAGATCCAGCGACAGCCCGGTGCCCGGCTTCGGTCGCAGCGTGAAGTCGTGGTCGCTGGAAGCCAGCACGAACTCCAGGCTGTGTCCGGCCGCCACGATGTAGTCCTTCGGCATCAGCGAAACCTCGATGCGGTACCGCTGTCCGGGCGTGATCGGCGACGTGACCGCCGGGCTGACCCGGTTCTGCGGGTCCGTCCAGCCCCGGCTGATCACGTGGGAAGTGCCGTCCGGCGCGCGGTCGAGCAGCACCGCGGTCACGTTCGCGGCAGGACGGTCGAACGACAGCCGCAATTCGGCTTTCGCGGTGCCGGACAGCCGCACCGGCTCCTTCGTCACGGGAGTGCGGTAGCGCAAGCGGTTCCCGGACGACGCCGCGTCGGCGAGCTGTTCGATCTTCTGGCTCGCGTCGTCGGCCAGCGTCTCGACGGTCGGCCGGCCCGGCACCGGCTGCCGGTCGAGTGCCCCGGTCGAACGCCCGCCCGGCCACGGGTGCAGCTCGACGTCCGAGGTGCCTGGAGCGGGCCAATCGGCCTCGTCGACCCACGACTTGTCCTCGCGCTGAATGGTCGCCTTCGGCTCGCGCTCGATGCCGTTGTCGACGCCGTAGAGGTAGTGCGACATCCACTTGTTCAACGTCGTGAGCCAGACGTCGCGGCGCAGCGAAATCGGGTCCGCGTGGCCGGATTGGTGCAGCCAGATCTTGTGCTCGACGCCGTGCTTTTTCAGCGCTTCGTACCAGGTGGCGACCTGTTCGGTCTTCACGTTCCAGTCGTTCAGCCCGTGCACCGCGAGCACCGACGCGTGCACCTTCCCGACGTCGTCGCGGTAGTTCCGCACGTCCCAGAACTGGCTGTAGTCCCCGGTCAGCCGGTCCTGCGACGCGGTGAGGCCGTCGATCACCGGACGGCAGACCTGCTGGTCAGCGCGCGAGTAGACGTAGCCGGCGAGCACGTCCGTGTCCTCGCCCTGGTATCCGCCGGGAGCCACGACGGCGCCCGCGTTGCGGTAGTAGCCGTACCAGCTCGAAATGGCGGCGATCGGCACGATCGTCTCGAGCCCTTCGACGCCCGTGCTCGCCACGGCGTTAGGCAGCGTGCCGTTGTACGACACGCCCATCATGCCGGTCTTCCCCGTGCTCCAACTCGCCGCGACGGGCGCTCCGGCCTGGTCGTGCGCCTCCGCGCGACCGTTCAGCCAGTCGACCACCGAGCGCGCGCCGATCGTCTCGTTCACGTCGCCGGTCGTCGGACAGCCGGTGGACAGCCCGGTGCCGAGGGATTCCCCGTACACGACAGCGAATCCCCGCGCGGTGAAGTAGTTCTGGTAGCTCCAGCCGATCGGCGCCGCGACGTGCGGCCCTGGCACGTACAGCTCGGTGTCGACGTCGTGGTTCGGTACGTCGTTGCCGCCCGCGAAGTACGGGCTCGCTTCGTACACGACAGGCACCTTCATGCCCTGCTCCGTGGCGCGCGGACGCACCACCTGCGCGTGTACGAGGTCAGGCTTGCCGTCATGGTCGCTGTCGACCGGCGCGGTGACCCAGACGTCCTCGCGGATGACATCAGCCGGATCGAAGACCGCCTGTACTTGACCATCGGTGAAGACCGGCGCTGGTGGCGAAGCAGCTTCAGCGACCGCGGGCACGGACAACGTGGCCACTGCGACGAAAACGGCAGCGGCCCGAGCGGCAACTCCCACCAGAACCCCCAAGCTGGACGAAGCAGGCGAGCAAGTTGAGACTTCCGCCAACCGCAAGTCGCGTCAACCGACTAACGTCGGAGCCATGGACGCACCGATAGTCACGGTCACGGTCTATCCGCAGAACGCGCGCGTCACCCGTCGCTGTCAAGTCACTCCCGCCGACGGTTCCCGCGTAGAGATCATGGGTCTCCCCCTGTCGCTCGACGCCGCTTCGGTGCGCGTCAGCGGCGCGGGCGACGCGTTGGTCACGGGCGTCGACGTCGCGTACGCGCAACACGCCGCGCCTGCCGACCCAACCCTGCGCGCGCTCGTGGAGCAGCGTCGCACGGACCAAGCGACTGTCGACGAGGTCGCGGACGACGAGAGCGCTGCCGCGGCGCGCGTCGACCTGTTGACCGGCGTCTCGCGACGCAGCGGAGCAAGCTTCGCGAAGGCGTTGGCCGGTGGCGACGCGGAACCGGGACGCGTCCAGGAAGTGAGCGAAGCGCTCAGCACGCAGTTAGCCGTGGCACTCAAGGAACGTCGCGCGCTCGCCACGAGGCTGGAGCGGCTGCGCGAAGACCTCGCTGCGCTAGACCGCCAGATCGAAACTCGCAGCGCACAGTCCGAACAGGACAGTTCCACCATCGTGGTGGAGCTGGAATCCCCTGCCACCGCCGAAATCGAACTGTCCTATGTGGTCCCCGGCGCGCGCTGGGAACCTGGGTACGACGTCCGCGTACGCGGCACTGACGTCACGGTCACCTCGTACGGACTCGTCAGCCAGCACACCGGCGAGGACTGGCCGGAGTGCGAGCTGACGCTGTCCACCGCCCGCCCGGCGAACACTGTCGTGATCCCGGAACTCCAGCCCTGGTACCTGGACCGGCAGCAACCAGAACGACGCTCGATGGTGCCGCCCGCGCCCGCTGCGATGGCATACGGCGGCGCGCCCGCCGGTCGAGACGGCTTCGCCGCGCACCTCTCCCAGGTGGAGCAAGGCACCACCGCGGTCACCTTCCGCCCGGCCCGTCCGGTCGCGATCCCGTCCGGCGCGCAAGGCCACCGCACGACGCTCGCGCAGCTGGATTTCACCGCGGAGCTGGATTACGTGACCGCGCCGACGCAGGCCGCGGAGGCCTACTTGCGCGCGAAGGTGGTCAACACCGGCGAGCACACGCTTCGCGCCGGTCGCGCCGCGGTGTTCCACGAGGCCGAATTTGTCGGCAGCACACAGCTGGAGCTGTGGGCTCCCGGCGAGGAACGCGAACTAGCGCTGGGCGTGGACGACCGGATCCGTGTCGAACGCGAACTGGTCAAGCGCAGTGCCAGCAAGGCGACGTTCTCCACGCAACGCCGCCGCGAAGCGGACTACCTAACGACGGTGACCAACCACAGCCCGCGCGAAGCCGTCGTGGCCGTGCTCGACCAAGCCCCGGTTTCCCGGGACGATTCGATCACCGTGCGGGACCTGCGGCTCAGCCCGGAGCCGGTCGAGCGCACCGAACTGGGCCAGTTCACCTGGCGGCTCACGATCGCGCCCGGGGCGTCCGCGACGGTCTCGCTCGGCTACCGGGTGGACGTCGCGAAGGGCGTCGAACTCAGCGGCTGGCGCGAGTGACGCGTCAGCCCTGGGCGATGTAGGCCTCCAGCTGTTCCTGGCTCTGTTCCAGCTGCTCCATCCGGATCTTCACCACGTCGCCGATGCTCACGATGCCGGCGAGGCGCCCGCCGTCGAGCACCGGCACGTGCCGGATCCGCCGTTCGGTCATCACGACGCTGAGCTGGTCCACCGGATCGTCCGGGGAGCAGCTGGCGACCAGGGTGGTCATGATGTCCGCGACCGGTCCCTGCAGGACGGAGGGCCCGTGGTCGTTGAGCTTGCGCACGACGTCGCGTTCGGACACGATCCCGGCGATCCCGCCCTCGGCGTCGACCACGACCATCGCGCCGACGTTGTGCCGGGCGAGCCCCGCCAGCAGCTCGGCGACCGTCGTCCCTGGCGACACAGTGGCGACCGTCGCGCCCTTGCGCTCAAGCAAATCCGCAATCCGCATGGCGATGCCCTCTCCTCGGTGAGTCGGGTCACCACAGGTTAGGGCCCCGCCGCCGAGTGCGAAAGTCCAGCGGGACGCGTCCGTTCGTGGTAACGCGCTCAGCCGTCGAACACTCGGCGCAACCGGGCGAGCCCGGGTCCGATCCGCTCGGTCGCGATCGCGCCGTAGCCGAACAGCAGCCCGTGCCGCCGCGCCGCCACGGAGAAATCGCCGAGCGAAAACAGCCGGACGCCCGCCCCGGCCGCCTTCCGCGCGAAGCCGCGCAAGTCCCGGTCCGCCGACGCGCTCAGGTGCAGACCGGCCGACGCTGGCACCGGTTCCAGCACGTCGCCGAATTCGGCACGGAGGCCGTCCACGAGCAGGTCGTGGCGGGCGCGGTAGATGCCGCGCATCCGGCGGACGTGCCGGGCGAATCCGCCTTCGGCGATGAACGCCGCGACCACTGCTTGCTCGATGCCCGGGGAATGCCAGTCGGCGAGGTATTTCGCCTTCACGATCGCCTCCGCCAACGCGGGCGGCGCGGCGAGGAAACCCAGTCGCAGCGCGGGCGACAGGACTTTCGAAAACGAGCCGACGTAGACCACCCGGCCGTGAGAATCCAAGCTGTGCAACGGTTCCAGCGGACGCCCGGTGTAGCGGAACTCGGTGTCGTAGTCGTCCTCGACCACTACCGCCCCGTTGTCCTCAGCCCAATCCAGCAACGCCCGCCGACGCGACGGCGACATCGCGACACCGAGCGGGTACTGGTGCGACGGCGTCACATGCACCAGGCGCGTCCCCGGCGGGATCGCGTCGACCACGATGCCCTCGTCGTCCACCGGAACCGGCGCGACGCGCACGCCGAGCGTGCCCAGCAGCAGGCGCGGCGGCGGGTAACCGGGATCCTCGACCGCGGCCAGGTCGCCGGGCCGCAACAGAACCCGCACGACGAGGTCGATCGTCTGCTGCGCGCCCGAAGTGATCACGAGGTGTTCGGGGCGCACGCGAACGTTCCGGGACACCGCAAGGTGCCGTGCGAGTTCGGCGCGCAGGCGGGGATCGCCTTGCGGTTCGCCGTAAGTCATCAGTTCCGCGCGGGAACTGCGCAACGCCTGTGTCGTCAGCCGACGCCAGGTGTCGAACGGAAACAGCCGCACATCCGGGACTCCAGCACGGAAATCGAACTCCGGCGGGTTGGTGAACGCTCGCGGCGGCGCGGGCACGTCTGTCCACTCTGGACGCGGTTGGACGCCCTCCGCGAGCCCAGTTGGTTCAGCGGGCCTCGGCGCGGCGCCGGCCCGCACATAAGTACCGGCTCCGACTCGGCCGGTGAGGAAGCCTTCCGCGGTGAGGCGTTCGTACGCCGCGGTGACTGTGGTGCGCGAAACGGCCAGCTGGTGGGCCAGTTCCCGGGTCGGCGGCAGTACGTCGCCGTCGCGCAGCCGCCCGTCGAGCACCGCTTCGCGGATCTGGCGGTAGATCTCGTCGCGATGGCCGCGGGTGCCGGACAGGTCGAGGTGCAGGTCCACGCGTCCAGCCTAGATTGGTCCACCGCAGTTGGCTCCGGTTTGGCTCTCTTCCTGGACCGATCCGCGGGTTAGCGTGAGCCCATGACCACGTTCGACCTCGACCGGCAGTCCCTGCTCGTCCTCGACCCGATCGTCGCGAAGACCACCGCGGCGGACCTCGACCGGCCCACGCCGTGCGCCGGCTGGACGCTCGCCGACCTGCTCCGCCACCAAGTCAGCGAAAACCGCGCCTTCGCCGAAGCAGCGCGCAACGGCTCCGCGAAGGACTGGGACAGCGGCCAGCTCGGCGAAGACCCGTACGCCGCGTACGCAGCTTCGGTGACCGACTACCTCGCCGCGTACGGCGAAGCCGACGTCGCGGAACGCCAGATCGCCATCAACACCTTCGGCACCTTCCCGGGCACAGTCGCGATCGCGATGCACCTCGTCGACACCGTCGCGCACGGATGGGACCTGGCCAAGACCCTCGACGTCGCCTACGACCCGGTGCCGGAAGCGGTGCACGCCGCCCTGCAGTTCGCGCTGATGATCCCGACCGACCCGAAGGAACGCGTCGAGCGCGGGACCTTCGCGCCGGTGGTGCCCGTCAGCACCGACGAAAGCGAACTGGACCAGTTCCTCGGCCTGCTGGGCCGCGACCCGGAATGGCGCGTCAGCTGACCTTGTCCGCCGGAGCCGACCAGGTGTCGCAGGCGGCCGGGCCGGTGCCGGTGTACCCGGCTTTCGCCCAGGCCAGCTGGTTCGCGCGGGTGCCGTGGTCGCCGCTGTCGTCGGCGCGGCCGAAGTCGGCGACGGCGGCGTTCGCGGTGGCCCGGCTGATCGACCCGCGGTCCGCCGCGGCGTTGAGGAACAGCGCGCCGAAACAGTTCGCCTGCAGCTCGATCCGGCGCACGACGGCCTTGTCCGCGTCGCTGGTCGGCTCCGGCGAACCCATCTCCGCGCTCGCCGCGTCGAGGATGCCGCTCTCGCGCTGGACGTGGTGGCCGTATTCGTGCGCGAGCGTCGCCAGATGCCGGGCGCGGCTCAGCCCGGCGTCCGCCAGCATCCAGTCGGTGGGCGCGTAGATCGTGGCGTCGCCGCCGCAGTAGTACGCGACCGCTTCGTCCCGGGACGGCGCGCTGCCGCAGGCGCTGGTCTTCGGCAGCGTGACCGACACCTTGACCGGCAGGTTCGGCTCGTCCGCCTTGTCCAGCGCGGGCTGCCACGCCTGCTTCAGACAGCTGACCAGCGCGGTGTAGAAGGTCTTGAGCTGCTCCGCGTCCCGGCTGAGCTCCGGCAGGTCGCACGACGCGGGACCGAGCGCGACCCCCTCGGCCAGCAACGGATTGCCGCTGAGCTTGCGCACCGGTTTGGCGTCCTGGCGCTCCGGCGTCGCGTCGGCGTCCGGAGCCGCGATCGCGTGCCCGGACACCTCGTGCGGAACCACGGCCATAAGCGCGAGCGTGCCCGCGACGATCGCTATCGCGACGACGGCGCCCAGCGCTCTGCCCGGCTTTCGTCGCGGCGGAGCCTGGGGCGGTGGCGGAGGCCACGAGCCTCCGGCGTAATACGTCATTCCTCCCCCTCCCGACCAGCATACGGAGACCGCGAGCCGCCCTGGATCACGAAACGGGAACGCCGGGCTCCTGGCCTGATCCGCGACCGGCAGCGAGACTGGACGCTATGACTGTCGAAGATCCGTACCTGTGGCTGGAAGACGTGACGGGCGACGAGGCGCTCGAATGGGTCCGTTCGCGCAACGCGGAGACGCTGGACGTGCTCACCGCGAGCGAGAGGTTCGGGCAGCTGCGGGACTCGATCCGCGAGGTGCTCGACGCGGGCGGCCGGATCCCGTACGTCGCGCGCCGGGGGACGCACTACTACAACTTCTGGCAAGACGCCGAGCACCCGCGCGGGCTGTGGCGGCGCACCACGCTGGAGCAGTACCGCACCGCCGAACCGGAATGGGAGATCCTGCTCGACGTCGACGCGCTCGCCGCGGCCGAGGACGAGAACTGGGTCTGGAAGGGCGCCGCGGTGCTCCGTCCCGGGCACCGGCTCGGCCTGGTCCAGCTCTCGCGGGGCGGCGCGGACGCGACCGTCGTCCGCGAGTTCGACCTCGACGCGCACGAGTTCGTCGCGGACGGCTACACCCTGCCCGAGGCGAAGCACCGGATCGGGTGGATCGACGCCGACCGGGTGTACATCGGTACCGACTTCGGCCCGGGTTCGCTGACCACGTCCGGCTATCCGCGGCTGGTGAAGGAATGGCGGCGCGGCACCCCGCTCGAAGACGCGGTGCTCGTCGCCGAGGGCAAGCCCGACGACGTCGCGGTGATGGCTTACCACGACCCGACCGAGGGCTTCGAACGCGATTTCGTGCGCCGCGCGATCGATTTCTACCGCACCGAGCACTTCGAGCGGACCCCGTCCGGACTGGCCAAACTGGACCTGCCCGAGGACGTCGAGGTGTCCACGCACCGCGAATGGCTGCTCGTGCACCCGCGCAGCGCCTGGACTGTCGGCGGCGCCGAGCACCCGGCGGGCACGCTGCTCGCGATCGACTACGACGCGTTCAAGTCGGGCGACCGCGAGTTCACCGCGCTGTTCACCCCGGACGCGCACACGTCGCTGGACTACTACACGTGGACCCGCAACCACCTCCTGCTCGCGACGCTGCATGACGTCAAGTCGGAACTGCGGGTGCTGACGCCAGGCCCGGACGGCTGGGCGGAGGCGGAATTGGGCGGTGCGCCGGAATTCGGCAGCGCGCAGATCGTCGACACCGAACCGGACGTCGACGACGAGTACCTAGTGGATTCTTCCAGCTACGTCCAGCCGTCCACGCTCACCCGCGGCGTCGTCGGCGGTGATGTCGAGGTGCTGAAGCAGGCGCCGGCATTCTTCGACGCTGCCGGGATTGAAGTCAGCCAGTACTTCGCGACGTCGGACGACGGCACGAAGATCCCCTACTTCGTAGTCCGCCCGCCCGGCGCGGAAAACGGCCCCACGCTGCTGTACGGCTACGGCGGTTTCGAGGTTTCGCTGACCCCGTCGTACGGCGGAGTCGTCGGCCGGTCCTGGCTGTCGCGCGGCGGCACGTACGTGGTCGCGAACATCCGCGGCGGCGGCGAATACGGGCCGGAATGGCACATGCAGGCGGTGAAGGAGAACCGGTACAAGGCGTTCCAGGACTTCGCCGCGGTCGCGCGCGATCTCGTCTCGCGAGGCGTCACGACGAAGGAACGGCTCGGCATCCAGGGCGGCAGCAACGGCGGGTTGCTGATGGGCGTCATGCTCACCCGCTACCCGGAACTGTTCAGCGCGATCGTGTGCCAGGTGCCGCTGCTCGACCTGAAGCGCTACCACCTGCTGCTGGCCGGTGCTTCGTGGATGGCCGAATGGGGCGACCCGGACGTCCCGGAGGAGTGGGAGTACATCTCGAAGTACTCGCCGTACCACAACGTTTCCACCGGCGGCGAGTATCCGCCGATCCTCTTCGTCACCTCCACCCGCGACGACCGCGTGCACCCCGGACACGCGCGCAAAATGGCCGCGCGGATGCGCGAGCAAGGCCATGATGTGGAGTACTTCGAGAACATCGAAGGCGGGCACGGAGCGGCCGCGGACAACGAACAACTCGCGTTCCGTTCGGCGGTCGCGTACGAATTCCTCTGGTCGAAGCTTTCCTAGACCAGTCCCCGGGGCCGCGCCCGCACGCGCGGCCCCGGGCGCACTGACGGTCCTTTGTGGACGTCCGCGAGAGCCCGCTCGAACCGCGCCCAGGCGTCGGTGACGAACGCGAGCCACGGCACGCCGAGCCGTCGCAACGCGCGTCCGTGCCCGACCAGTACGCCGCCGGTTTCGAGTACCGCCCTAGCTCGCCATCTTGCGCTCGCGGTGATTCTTTGCCACCGCAACCGGTCCACGTGATAGCCGAGCCGCCGTTCCAACCCGGCGAACACTCGTGCGGCGACCTCCGTGGTGACCCGGTCGCGGGTGCCGTCCCGCAACGCACGGTAGTAGCCGAGCGCGAGGACGTCGGAGATCAGCTGGCTCATCACGTCGCTTCTCGCCGCTTCGGGAGCCGCGGTTTCGAGCAGCCGGGTGACCAGTTTCGCCTGGTACCGCTGGTCTTCTGCGATCGCCTGATCCGGCGCGCGCTGGAACCGGCGGACGCTGCGCGCCACCACCGGATCCAGCCGCGCCCCGCTCCCCCACCCCGGCTGCGGCCGGACCTTCCGCCGCCGCGCCTCCGCCTCGAACACCGCACTCCAGTCCACGGCGGTCATGCTGCCGTCCGGATGTGCCGTTACGACGGGGAGGTTGTGGAGATTCGGTGAAGCTGCGGGACGACCAGCGCGGCGGCGGCCCAGTGGAACACTTTCGGGTCGCCCAGACCGGATTCGGTGAGCCATCGGGCCGCCTGGTGAGCCGCGGCCGCGTCCTCGATCAGTCCGTAGCGTCCGGGCAAGATGCCAGTCGCTGCATGGACGTCTTCGACCAGACCGCCGAGGCAGTGCCAGGTGTGCCAAAGTCCGCCGTCGTAACCGACCAGCTCGAACCCGAGCAACTCGCCGGACGTGCTCGAACCTTCCTCGATCCGCCCGACGACAACGCTGGTCTCGGCATTCCAGCCGTCCGCGATGATCTCGCGGACGATCGGCTCGGCTTCATCCGGGGTGAAGCCCACTTCGAGCACGTGAAGCCCGGTCTGCCGAGCAAGGGCGAGATCGCGGAACCAGTCGTCGTGCACCTCAGCCACGCACTCGCTGATCGACACGAGCTCGCTGGTCCGCTGCACGGCACGATAGCCCGCTGAAACGAGAGTCACGACCGCTAGTTTCCTCCGCGGTTCGCCCAGATCGTCCGCCGGATCCAGTCTGCGTACGCGGGCACGCTGCTGTACAGCCCCGGACCGCCCGCGCAAGTCGAACGCGCGTTGCCCGGCCCCGAAGTCACCCCGATCAGCTCCCATCGCCCGCCAGCCCCGCGCCGGACCTGCGGGCCGCCAGAATCGCCGATGCACGCCATCGCTTCCGGCCTCGGACTGACCGTGCACAACCGCGTCCGGCCCGCGTAACCCGGGCTGCATTCCGACTCCGCGCCGCGTCGAACATCCAGTTCCTGCAGCCGTTCCGCGAACCGCGCCTTCTTGAAGTCGTACGTGTCGACGGTCGTGCCGAACCCGAGCAGCCGCGTCGGCGTACCGGGCGCGCCCGGCCGAGACGCCAGCCGAACCGGCTTCTCGACGACAGGACGATCCAGCTTGATCAACGCGATGTCGTTGCGGTTGAAGGGAATCTTCTCGCTCTGCAGCGCGTAGCCCGGATGCGTGACCACCTGCGCGATCCGGCGAACGGTGCCGCCGGAATGCTGCCGCTCGCTGCCGATCCGGACGGTCCCGTCCGGGGTCACAAGGGTCGAGTCCACGCAGTGCCCCGCGGTCACCACCCACTGCGGGTCGATCAGCGAAGCACCGCACACGCCGCGGTCGCCGGTTTGGCTGACCGTCTCCGAGATGGACGCCATGAACGGGTAGCGCTGCGTCGAATCGCCGCCCTTCACGATCGCCTCGGCAGTGCCGGTCGAGAACAAGGCGGTGCACACCGCGGCGGCCATCGTCACGGCGACCGCCCGGCGGCCAGCAGACTTGATCACGGAGAAGTCCTTTCTTTCGGCTCCTCGTCAGCCTGCCCGGCCAAGATCATCCGGACCATCCGGACAGCCGGACTCCCTGCGGTAGGGCCTGCCCCCATCCTTGTCTCTGTACCTACTAGTATGTACGCTGTCGTCATGTCCACCAGAGACCAGCTCGTCGCGAGCACGCAGGACCTGTTGTGGGAGCGGGGGTACGTCGGCACCAGCCCGAAGGCGATCCAGCAGCGCGCCGGGGCCGGACAGGGCAGCATGTACCACCACTTCGCGGGCAAGGCCGACCTGGCGCTCGCCGCGATCCGGCAGAACGCCGACGAGCTGCGCGCCTCCGCCGAGGCCGCGCTCGCCCAGGGCACGACCGCGGTCGAACGCGTTTCGGCCTACCTGTCGCGCGAACGGGACGTCCTGCGCGGCTGCCCGGTCGGCCGGCTGGCGCTGGACCCCGAGATCGTCGCGAACCCGGAATTGCGTGCGCCGCTGGAAGAAACGTTCGACTGGCTGCGCGGCCGTCTCGCCGAAGTGCTCGCCGAGGGCATCGCGAACGGCGAACTGCCAAGCGATCTCGACCCGGCCGCGACGGCGACCACGCTGGTCGCGGTGCTGCAGGGCGGATACGTCCTCGCCCGCTCGTCCGGGACGGTCGAGCCGTTCGACCAAGCGATCCGCGGAGCGCTGGCCCTCCTCGGTCGGCGGTGACGTCGATGTACGCGATGCAGTACGAGATCGACCTGCCCGACGGCTACGACATCGAGCACCGAGTCGACACCCGAGGCCACCGCACCGACGCGTTCCCCGGCCTGGGCCTCAAGGCGTATCTGGTGCGCGACAACCACTACGCGCCGTTCTACCTCTGGACCGACACCGCCGGAATGAGCCGATTCCTCTGGGGCGGCGGCGGATTCGACGGCATAGTCCAGGATTTCGGCCGACCGCCAGTGCGGCATTGGACCGGCGCGAGCTGCCTTGCCGGTCCAGCGCGGGCTACCTCCCCGAAGTTCGCGACCAAACGCGGCCGCTTGCTGCCGGACTCTGGCGAAATCGAACGCGAACTCGACGAACTCGCGCAGCTGTCCCGAAACCCGGCCGTGCACACCACCGCACTGGCCGTCGACCCACTTCGCTGGGAAGCCGTGCGCTTCACCCTCTGGACCACTGCCCCGACCGAGGACACCGACGTCCGGTACCGCGTGCTTCACCTGTCCCGCCCGAACATCGACCAGCTGAGCTGAGAGGTCCCCCATGCCGCTCGTCCGCATCGACGTGCTGTCCGAACCCAACGCCGACCGCCTCCCCGCTATCGGAGAAGCCGTGCACCAGGCGATGACCGAAACCATCGACGTCCCCGTCGACGACCGGTTCCAAATCATGACGAGCCACGCCGCCGACCGATTGCGCTACGACCCCGGTTACTTCGGCGTCCGCCGCGACGACGACATCGTGTATATCGCGATCACCTTGCGAGCCGGCCGCACGAACGACCAGAAAACCGCGCTGTACCGGCGCGCCACCGAACTCATCGCCGAGGCAACCGGGATCGAACCGCGGAATGTGTTCTTCAGCTTGACGGAAAACCACGAGGTGGACTGGTCGTTCGGCGAAGGGGTCGCGCAGATGCTGCCGCCGACGCCCTGAAAACGTCCCCCGCCTGATCAAGCATTTTCGGCCCAGTAACGCTGAACCCTGGCCACCGCCTCGTCTTTGCTCATCCCGGCTACCTCGGCCTCATCGAGGCCCACGCGCGAAAGCAGCAGATAGACGAGATCGGCGGGCAGGGCTCCGACCGGCGGCTCACGGGTCCCGCGCGCCGGTTTGACGCCGTCCTGCACACAGGCCCAGAAGTCCGGTTCACCGACGTCGAGCTGATCGCGGAGAATGTGCTTCCACAGGCCCGGTCCGTAACCGCTGCGGTCCACCGGATGCGAAATGCGGGTACGGAGTATCCGGCCGTCGACAAGATCGAGTTCGTAAGTGACGTGATGCGTTCCCGTTCGCCCGCGAGCGTCGCGCACTCTGCGCCATTCTTCGACCTTGCAGAACGTCTCGTGGTCGTCGCGAGTCGGCTGCGGCCAGGAAGTCATTGCGCCGCACCGACAAGCCAGTCGCGCAATTGCGCGTCGTCGCTGAAGCTGATCAGCTGCACCAGCCCCCAATTGTCCCGGTGGTTCGGAGCGTTCAGCAAGCGCTCCTGCCAATCCTGCGCGTACTCCCGCAGGGCGTCGACCATTTCTTCAACCGCCTCGTCGAACGACGCACCGTCCGCGGACACCGGCAGCCCCGGAATGAACACCGACCAACCGCCGGCCTCAGGGACGACCTGCGCGTGCGACGGAACAACGGAGGCAAGAACGTGGCGCAGGCGCACGACATCCACCACAGCGGTCGTCGCGGAATCGCGCCGGACTGTCGCGACGAGCCCCTTCTCAGCGGCATCCAGCAAATCCTTCAAATGTGCACGCGCATCCGTGTAGCTGTCGTAGTGCACAGCAGACATGTCAGCCTCCCAGTCGGTCCCCACCAGCATGCCCCACAGAAGCAAGTACGTCAAGTACTTAACGTACTTACCCCGAGAGTCGCGATCGTCAGCAGACAAAAAATCGGAGCTGGGGCAGCAGGTGCTGCCCCAGCTCCGATCGATCATTCAGCCGTCGAAGAAATCCTCGTGCTCAGCTGCAACCGGAAGTGGCCCCGCAGCCCTCGCAGGCGTAGCACGATCCGGCGGGGCGCATCTTCGTTCCGCAGGTCATGCAGAGCGGCGCGTCCGCTGCCTTGCCGAGGTGGAGTTCCATCAGCTCGGCCGTGCTGTGCGCGTCCCGTGCGGAAGGGTCCGATGTGGACTCCTCCGTACGGGCCGGCGACGAGTCCACGCTGCTGCGCAGCGCGTCGATGTCGAGGCTCTGCCCGCCGTAGTTCGCTTCGACCTCGGCCGAGCGTTCGTCCGCGGTGAAAATGCCCAGCTGGGCCCGCTTTTCGTACGGCAGGTAGTCGAGTGCCAGGCGGCGGAACAGGTAGTCCATGACGCTCGTCGCGATCCGGATGTCCGGGTCGTCGGTCATGCCCGCCGGTTCGAAGCGCAGGTTGGAAAACTTTGAGACGTAAAACTCGAGCGGGATGCCGTGCTGCAGGCCGACCGAGATGGACATCGAGAAGGCGTCCATCACGCCGGACAGCGTGGAGCCCTGCTTGCCGAGCTTCACGAAGATCTCGCCGAGACCGTCGTCCGGGTACGAGCCCGCGTGCAGGTAGCCCTCGGCACCGCCGACGGTGAACGACACCGTCTGGCTCGGGCGCTTCTTCGGCAGGCGGCGGCGCACCGGGCGGTATTCGACGACCTTCTCCGGCTCGGCCTCGACCGCGGCTTCCTTCTTCTTCCCCGTCGACAGCGGCTGGCCGACCTTGCAGTTGTCACGGTAGATCGCGAGCGCCTTGAGGCCGAGTTTCCAGCCCTGGAAGTAGATCTCCTCGACGTCCTCGACGGTCGCCGACTCCGGCATGTTGACCGTCTTCGAGATCGCGCCCGAGATGAACGGCTGCACCGCGGCCATCATCCGCACGTGGCCCATCGGCGCGATCGACCGGTCGCCGACCGCGCAGTCGAACACCTCGTAGTGCTCGGGGCGCAGGCCCGGCGCGTCGACCACGTGGCCGTGCTCCGCGACGTACTCGACGATCGCCTCGACCTGCTCGGCCTGGTAGCCCAGCACCTGCAGCGCGCGCGGCACGGTCTGGTTCACGATCTGCATGGACCCGCCGCCGACGAGCTTCTTGAACTTCACCAGCGAGAAGTCCGGCTCGATGCCCGTGGTGTCGCAGTCCATCATGAAGCCGATGGTGCCGGTGGGAGCGAGCACCGAAGCCTGCGCGTTGCGCCAGCCGTTGCGGACGCCCAGCTCGATGCCCTGCTGCCATTCCTGCGACGCGAGCGCGCGAACCGCCGCGTCGTTGCTGTGATAGGTGCGGACCAGCTCGTTCGCCGCGGCGTGCTTGCGCATGACGCGCTGGTGCGCCTCGGCGTTGCGGGCGTAGCCCTCGTACGGTCCGACGACGCCGGCCAGTTCGGCCGAACGACGGTAGGACACACCGGTCATCAGGGACGTGATCGCGGCGGCGAGCGCGCGGCCGCCCTCCGAGTCGTACGCGTGGCCCAGCGCCATCAGCAACGCGCCGAGGTTGGCGTAGCCGATGCCAAGCTGGCGGAATTTGCGCGTGGTGTCGGCGATCGGCTCGGTCGGGAAGTCGGCGAAGCAGATCGAGATGTCCATCGCGGTGATGACGAACTCGACGGCCTTCGCGAACAGCGGCGCGTCGAACGTGCCTTCTTCGGACACGAACTTCAGAAGGTTGAGCGACGCGAGGTTGCAGCTCGAGTTGTCGAGGTGCATGTACTCGCTGCACGGGTTGGACGCGGTGATCCGGCCCGATTCGGGGCAGGTGTGCCAGTCGTTGATCGTGCTGTCGTACTGAATGCCCGGGTCGGCGCATTCCCACGCCGCCTGCGCCATGCTGCGGAACAGCTTCTTCCCGTCGGTGCGGTCGATGACCTCGCCGGTGAGCCGGGCGCGCAGGCCGAAGTCCGTGCCGTTCTCGACGGCGTGCATGAACTCGTCGGACACGCGGACCGAGTTGTTCGCGTTCTGGTACTGCACCGAGGAGATGTCGGAGCCGGAGAGGTCCATGTCGAACCCGGCGTCGCGGAGTACCTTGATCTTTTCCTCTTCGCGCGCCTTGGTCTGGATGAACTCCTCGATGTCCGGGTGGTCGACGTCGAGCACGACCATCTTCGCCGCGCGGCGGGTGGCCCCGCCGGACTTGATGGTGCCCGCGGACGCGTCGGCGCCGCGCATGAACGAGACCGGGCCGGACGCGGTGCCGCCGGAGGTGAGCAGTTCCTTCGAGGACCGGATCCGAGAGAGGTTGAGGCCCGCGCCGGAACCGCCCTTGAAGATCAGGCCTTCCTCGCGGTACCAGTTGAGGATCGACTCCATCGTGTCGTCGACGGCGAGGATGAAGCAGGCGGACACCTGCTGCTTCGAGGACGTGCCGACGTTGAACCAGACCGGGGAGTTGAAGCTGAAGACCTGGTGCAGCAGCATCCAGGTGAGTTCGTGCTCGAAGATCTCGAGGTCGGACGGGCCTGCGAAGTAGTCGTGCTCGGCGGCGGCCTTCACGTAGGTGCGCACCACGCGGTCGATGAGCTGCTTGAGGCTGCTCTCGCGCTGCGGGCTGCCGACCGCGCCGCGGAAGTACTTGCTGGTGACGATGTTGGTCGCGTTGACCGACCAGAACTCGGGGAATTCGACCCCGCGCTGCTCGAAGTTGACGCTGCCGTCGCGCCAGTTCGTCATGACGACGTCGCGGGTCTCCCACGCGACCTCGTCGTAGGGGTGGGTCCCCTCGGTGGTGAAGACCCGCCGGACGGTGAGGCCCTTGTTCGGCTTCTTGTTCTGTCCGGCCGCCGCGCCGGTTCCCACGGTTTCGGTCATGCGGTCCTGTCCCTCGCTCCCCGCGACCCGGTGACGGCTCAGTCGTCGCCGGCGCGCTCGCCTTCCTGGTCCTCCGCAGTTCCCGCCATGGCTTTCCGCAGGTCCGAGATCTCCTTCTCGAAGTCCTCGACCGAGGAGAAGGAGCGGTAGACGCTGGCGAACCGGAGATACGCGACGCCGTCCAGCTCCCGCAGCGGGCCGAGGATGGCGAGGCCGACCTCGTGGCTGGGGATCTCGGCAAGGCCGGCGGAGCGGATCGACTCCTCCACGCGCTGCGCGAGCTTCTGCAGCGCGTCGTCGTCGACCGGACGGCCCTGGCAGGCCCGCCGCACGCCGTTGACCACCTTGTCCCGGCTGAACTGCTCGGTGGCGCCGGACCGTTTGACCACGGCCAGCACCATCGTCTCCGACGTGGTGAAACGCCGGCCGCATTCGGCGCACGAACGCCGCCGCCGGATCGCCTGTCCCTCGTCCACCTCTCGGGAGTCGACGACCCGAGAGTCCGCATGCCGGCAGAACGGGCACCTCATCCGCCGATCACCTTCCCCTCCGCGCCGGTCGATTCCTGTCCCGACCGGCCCCTGCCGCCACGCTACGGCCTGGACCGCGGTCACCGCGCGCGACCCCGCGCCTGGTGATCGACTTGTGGACACCCGGTGGGCAACTGCCGGTCGGCTGTGGACAACTGCCGCCAGTCTACCCCTACCTGTGGACCAACTACAGCGGTGTAACTACTAGATATAGGGGTAGACCTTAGATCGCCTCCGGGGCGGGCGCAAGAAACCCGAGAGGGTGAAAGACCGGTTGCGCAAGATGCGACCGGGTGGTTTCCGGCAGTCATGATCCGGCGGCACCCGATCCTTCGCCTGATTCCGCGCCCGAACCGGTGCCGGACCAGGCGACCGGCACGGTGAGCGGCATGCCGGGCAGCAGCGCGGTGTCGTCGAGGTTGTTGAGTTCCTTGATGCGTTCGACGACCGCGCCCTGGTCGGCGTTCGGCGCGAACCGGGCGGCGAGCGCGCCGAGCGAATCGCCGGGCTGCACGGAAACGGACGCCGTCCGCGACGGCACCGGACCGCCGGCCACTCCCGCGCCGAAGACGCCGAGCCCGGTGACGATGAGGCAGGCCGCGAAGGCGATCGCGAACAGCCACGGCCACCGCACCGACGGCCGCGCCCCGGTCTGGCAGGCGACGCCGCCGCGCCGTCCGGCGACGACCCGCTCCCGGGACGGCGGCCGCAACGGCTCGCCGCGCCGCTCGCGCGCGGTGCGGCCCGGGTTGGCCGGAAGCGCGGCGGGGATGTGCCGGACAGCGGTGCGACCGCGCGCCTCGCGGGGCTTGCGAGTGGGGGCTTCTTCGGTTTCGACGGCCGACCGGGTCGACGTCTGGAATCCAGCTCGCTCAGCGGACCGGACCGCGGCGCGACCGCGAACCTCACCGGGCTCGCGAGCAGGAGCTTCTTCGATTTCGACGACCGACTGCGTCGACGCCTGGAACCCGGCTCGCTCGGCGGACCGAATCGCGGCGCGACCGCGCGCCACGCGAGGCTCGCGGGCAGGGGCTTCTTCGATTTCGACAGCCGACCGGGTCGACGTCTGGAATCCAGCTCGCTCAGCGGTGCGGCCGCGAACCTCACTGGGCTCGCGAGCAGGGGCTTCTTCGATTTCGACGACCGACCGGGTCGACGTCTCGAATCCAGCTCGCTCCGCGGCGCGGCCGCGCGCCACCCGGGACTTGCGAGCGGGGGCTTCTTCGGTCTCGGCTACCGATTGCGTCGACGTCTGGAACCCGGCTCGCTCAGCGGACGGGACTGCACCGGCAGAGCACAGTTCGGAAACTTCGGCCGCGGTCGCCCGCGTGCCTCGCTCGGCCGAGGGCGAGAAACCGGCAGATTTCACGGCCGACCGCGCACCGGCGCGCCCGAGAACCTCGCTCGCCTCTCGTTCGAGTGGCATCGGCTCGGCCGAGGACCCGAACTCAGCGGGCGCGTCCGCCGACCGGGCACCAGCGCGCCGGGACGCACCGCCAGGCACCGGCCCGGAGTCGGCCAGTTCGCCACCGGCGAGCCCAGCCTCCGCAGCCGCCCGCCAGGCGCGCCGCCGTCCGGGTTCGCCGCGCGAACCTCCCCGAGACTCGCCGCCCCGGCCTCGCCGCGAGTCGCTGCGGCCTCCCTCGCCGCGCGGACCCTCGCCGGACCGATCCGCGCCAGGACCGCGCCGGGCACCGGTCCGTCCGCGAAGCTCGACCACCTCGCCGGAACCGTCCGTCCGGCCCGGATCAGCGCCCGATTCGGCTCCGGAACTCTCCGGAACACCATCCTTTCGGGTGGCGTCGACGCTCTCCGCACGCTGCCGTGACCGGCGCGCCGGGGTGCCGGACCCGGGTCCCCGGCGGGGCGGGACCGCCTCGTCCGGCGCACCGCCGCCCTCGGCGGGGCGGCCGGCGGGGACGGGCCGAAGCGGGCGGACGAGCCCGCGATCTGCCAGGATCGACATGACGGAACCTCCTCGTGACCTGCGGATCCGTCCGGTCCGAGCCCTATCACCTGCGGCGCAGCGGTCCGGATCGAACAGGCGTTCTATCGAACGTCCGTGCGAAGGTCTACCACCCCGCACCGACAAAATCGAGAGGACACGGCGTGTCGATCGAACAGATGTTTGAAATCGTCGCGCGCGGTGACTAACGTCGGTGACCAGGACATCTGCCGGACCGGCTCCGGCGGGTGCCGCCGGACGGGCGTTCGCGGAAAACGCGGATCCCGGACCGGCGCACGCGGACACGCGCGGGACGCCGACACGGCGGCCGCGGGACGGCTGGAGGCGACGCAGCGTTGGAGAAGGACACGGTGAAGGGCACCGCGGCGAAGGGGGCCAAGACGGCCTCGCGGGGCAAGGCGTCCGCACGATCCGCGCGCGAATCCGGCCACCAGAGCACGGGGAAGGTGAGCGCCATGCCGGAGGTGTACGACGTGGACGAGACGCTGACCGTCCGCCAGCAGCAAGTGCTCGACGTCATCCGCACGTGGGTGAGCCGCTTCGGCTACCCGCCGAGCGTGCGCGAGATCGGCGAGGCGGTGGGGCTCACGTCCACGTCCTCGGTGTCGCACCAGCTGCGCGCGCTGCAGCGCAAGGGCTACCTGCGCCGCGACGCCAACCGGCCGCGCGCGGTGGGCGTCCTCGCGGCCACTGACGACAACCCCATGGGCATCGAGATGGACCAGCAGCCGTCCGTCCCGAAGGCGGCGTACGTGCCGCTGGTCGGGCGGATCGCGGCCGGCGGTCCAGTGCTCGCCGAACAGGCCGTCGAGGACGTTTTCCCGCTGCCGCGCGAGATCGTCGGCGAGGGCGAGCTGTTCCTGCTGAGCGTCACCGGCGATTCGATGGTCGACGCGGCCATCACCGACGGCGACTGGGTCGTCGTCCGGCAGCAGCCCGCCGCCGAGAACGGCGACATCGTCGCCGCGATGATCGACGGCGAGGCCACGGTGAAGACGTTCAAGCGCAAGGACGGGCACGTGTGGCTGATGCCGCACAACGAAGCGTACGAGCCCATTCCCGGCGACGACGCGTCGATCCTGGGCAAGGTCGTGGCGGTACTGCGCCGCCTCTGACCGGCTCGCTCCCCCGCGTCTCGTGAGTGGCGATGCCGGTTAGAACCGGCATCGCCACTCACGAGCCCTAAGCCCGGGCCACGACGAACCTTCAGGCTTCGGTTGATGGCGCGTTCGCCAGTGGACGTTGCGGTTGCGAACCGGGTCAGGAGCGGCGACGTTTCCTGACCAGCAGAAACCAGGCGGCGAGAACGACGACCGCGGCGACAGCGGCAACGGGGACAAGCGGGAAACTGCCGCTGTTTTCCTCGGCTGGTTGAGGTGCCGCGGCACCGCCGGGCTTCGGCTCGGACGCTTTCGGCGTGACCAAGGCCGTCGCGTTTCTGATGGCACGCATGGGTTCGCCGATGCCTTCGCCCGCGGACAGCAGAGTGCCGTCCGGTTCGAAAGCAATGGCTTCGCCTTGTTTTTCGTTCGGCAGCGGAATCCGGACGGGTTCTCGTTGCAGCGCTGCCGCCACGTCGCCGTCCGGGGCCGCGTACAGATACGCGTCCGTGTAGGTCCGCAGGGCGATGACTTTGCCGTCCGCGCTGGTCGCGCCGCCGGTGATCAGTGCCGAACCGAATGAGCCGACCGGACCGCCGGGAGTGTCGGTGCTGCGGACGCGCAGGGTGCCGACCTGCTCCAGTTTCGTCGGGCCGGGCGTCGCCAACGGACCCGAAGGCTGGTAGACCTTGGAAGTGCCCAGCAAGTCCTTGGTCACCAGGAATGGCGTGCCGGACTGGTCCAGGACCAGGGCTTCGGTGTCGTGCGGACCGTCCGGATAAGTCAGGCGATGCACGACGGCCGCGCCGCCGGACGGTTTCAGCTCCAGCAGGGCGACGGTTTCGCGCTTGGCGCGGTTGTCGCCGGTGTCCGACAGCCACAGAGTGCCGTCTTTGCCTCGAGCGAGATCTTCGACGTCGTACGGATCCGTCGGATCGGTCAGGACGTCCTTGACCTGGCATTTCCGGTCCAGGACGAAGACCTGCACCTTGGTGCCGCCGTCGTTGATGGCGTACCAATGCTCGCCGTCGGAAACCAGGCCGGACAGCTCGTTGATGCGCTTGTCCGTGATCTGGCACAGCGTTTCCGGAGAAGGAGCAGGAGCCGCCGCGGCCGGGACAGCGCCCGCGAGCATCAGGACAGCCGTCAGTGCCAGGACGACCCGCACCAGTTCACCTCCGTAGTGCACGACCCGCTCGGGCCGTGCACTACGGAAGACGTTCAGAGCGCCGAGGCGTTGGTCTCGAACGCTCGCAGAGCCGCGGCGAGATCCGGCCGGACCCGCACCTGCAGGCGCGTTCCGTCGGCGACGTGCTCCTCTTCCAGCACCTCGCCCTCCGCGTGCGCCCGCGACACGAGTTCGCCTCGCGAGTACGGGACCAGCACGTCGATCACCGTTTCCGCGCGCGGCAGCCGCTCGGCCAGTACCTCGGCCAGGTCGGCCACGCCCGAACCGGTGCGTGCCGAGATCTGCACCGAACCGGCCAGCGCGTGCCGCAGCCGGGCCAGGGTGACCGCGTCGGCCGCGTCGGCCTTGTTGATCACCAGAAGCTCCGGCGGGAGCGGCTCCTTGCGGCTGCGGGTGATCTCGGCGAGCACCTCGCGCACCGCGTTGACCTGGTCCTCCGGGGCCGGGTCGGAACCGTCGACGACGTGCAGGAGCAGGTCGGCGTCGGCCGCCTCCTCCAGCGTCGAGCGGAACGCGTCCACCAGCTGGTGCGGCAGGTGCCGCACGAACCCGACGGTGTCGGTGAGGGTGAACGTGCGCCCGTCGGCCGTCTGCGCCCGGCGCGTGGTCGGGTCGAGGGTGGCGAACAGCGCGTCCTCCACCAGCACCCCGGCCCCGGTCAGGGCGTTGAGCAGGCTCGACTTGCCGGCGTTGGTGTAGCCGACGATCGCCACGCTCGGCACCTCGTTGGCCACGCGCCTGCCGCGCTTGGTCTCGCGGATGGTGTCCATCGCGGCGATCTCCCGGCGCAGCTTCGCCACGCGCTTGCTGATCCGCCGCCGGTCCGTCTCCAGCTTCGTTTCACCAGGCCCGCGCAGGCCCACGCCGCCGTTCGCGCCGCCCGCGCGGCCGCCGGCCTGCCGGGACAGCGCCGAACCCCACCCGCGAAGCCGCGGGACGAGGTACTGCAGCTGGGCCAGCTCGACCTGCGCCTTGCCCTCCTTGGAGCGGGCGTGCTGGGCGAAGATGTCGAGGATCAGGGCGGTCCGGTCGATCACCTTGACCTTGACCTTCTCCTCCAGCTGGCGCAGCTGGCCGGGCGAAAGCTCGCCGTCGCAGATCACCGTGTCGGCGCCGGTCGCCACGACGATGTCGCGCAGCTCGCGCACCTTGCCGGACCCGACGTAGGTCGCCGGATCGGGCTTCTGGCGCCGTTGGACGATGCCTTCGAGCACCTCGGAGCCCGCCGTCTCGGCCAGTCGCGCCAGTTCGGCCAGCGACGCCTCGGACTGCTGGGCGGTGCCTTCAGTCCACACGCCGACCAGCACAACGCGCTCCAGCCGAAGCTGCCGGTACTCGACCTCGGTGATGTCCTCGAGTTCGGTGGACAGGCCCGCGACCCGGCGCAATGACGCGCGGTCCTCGAGCTCCATCTCCCCGACCGAGGGGTCGTAGGGGTCGTTGTCGTCGTAAAAGTCTTCGTGTGTCTGTTCTGTCATCGTGCCTCCATAGTCCCACGTTTCGGCGTGGGAGCCGAGCGGATTACCTGCTGGGATAAACCGAGACGTACACCGCGGTGCGTTCCGCGCCCGGATCGCGGGGCCGGGCCTTGAATTCTTCGAGCAATCCGTCGAGCCGCCGCTTGAACTCCGCGACTTCCCCGGCGGGCACCTGGACCACGAGCCGGGCGGTGTCCGTCTCCGCCAGGTCTGCCTCCGCCAGTTCGGCCAGATAGGCCTCGAGCATCGCCTCGTTGATCACGACCGGGTCCGCGTCGGCGTTGTCCAGCTGCCAGGAAAGCCCGGTGGACAGGTACGGGATCTCCTTCGCCCCGCGCGCGCCTCGCCGAGGTTCCTGCGGAACGAGAAAACCGGTGTCGACCAGCCGTCGCACGTGGTGCAGGGTGGTCGCCGGGTCACGGCGCAACCGCGCCGCCAGTTCCTTGTTCGTCATCGCTTCAAAAGTGGTCAACCGGATGATGCGCAGCCGTATTCCGGACGCGAGCGCGGCCGCCTCGGCTTCGGTGGAGGGACGTCGGGCTAACGGCATCGCCCCAGCCTAAACAAAGTGATTGACTCTTTCCAATCACTCGACAACACTCGATCGGGTGCGTCGAGACTCGTTGTTCTTCCACGCCGACTTCCGCAGGCTGTGGGCCGGGGACACGGCGAGCCAGCTGGGGATGTTCGTCGGCATCACCGCCATTCCGCTGCTCGCCGCGGTCACGCTGGCCGCCACCCCGTTCGAGATGGGCCTGCTGACCATGGCCGAGACGCTCGGCTTCCTGGTCATCGGCCTGCCCGCGGGCGTCTGGGTGGACCGGATGCGCAAACGGCCGCTCATGCTCGCCGCCGACCTGGTCCGCGGGGTGCTGCTGCTCAGCATCCCGCTCGCCTGGTGGGCCGGCGTGCTCACGATGGCGCAGGTGCTGGCGGTCGTGCTGCTCGTCGGGTTGGCGACGGTCTTCTTCGACGTCTCCTACCAGGCGTATCTGCCCGCGCTGGTCGGCCGCGAAAGGCTGCTGGAGGGCAACGCGAAGCTGCAGGGCGTGCAGTCGTCCGCGCAGATCGCCGGACCGAGTGTCGCCGGGGTGCTCGTGCAGTTCGTCGGCGCGGCGAGCACGGTCTTGGTCACCGGCCTCGGCTACCTCACGTCCGCGCTGTGCCTGTGGCGCATCCGCACCGTCGAAACCCTCCCGGAACGCGCTGAGCACGACCGGCTGGTGCCGCAGATGCTCGAAGGCCTGCGGTTCGTCGCCGCCGACCGGCCGCTGCGCGCGATCGTCGCCTGCACCGCCACGTCGAACCTTTTCAGCGGCGTCGTGCAGGCGGTCGAGGTGCTGTTCCTGACCCGCACTGCCGGGCTGACGCCCGCCGCGGTCGGCGGACTGCTCGCGGCGAGCGGCGTCGGAGGCATCTCGGCCGCGCTGTGCGCCGGGCCGATCATCCGGAAGATCGGGCAGGCCCGCTCGATCTGGCTGGTCCCGATGCTGCTGTGGCCGGGAGGGCTGCTGGTCCTGTGCGCCGGGCCGGACTGGCGGATCGTGCTCTCCGGGCTGGGCATGGCCGCGTTCGGGTTCGGCGTGATCCTCTACAACATCGCGCAGGTCTCCTACCGCCAGGCCATCACGCCGGACCGGCTGCTGGGCCGGATGAACGCGAGCGTCCGGTTCGTCGTCTGGGGAGCGATGCCGCTCGGCGGGCTCCTGGGCGGCGGCCTCGGCGAGTGGCTCGGGCTCACCGGCGCGCTGTGGATCGGGGCGGCCGGACCGGTCGCGGGCGCGCTCTGGGTGGTCTGCTCGCCGCTGCGGCGCATGCGGGACCTTCCGACGGGCGCGGAAATCGCTGTACCCGCCCCGTAAAGTGCGGGCATGAACGAGAAGATCCCGCACAAAGTCGGCGTCGACGGCCTTGCCGCCAAATGGGTACCGGTGTGGGAACGCGAAGGCGTATACCGGTTCGACCGCGCGCGCCCGGACGTCTACTCGATCGACACGCCGCCGCTGACCGCGAGCGGTTCGCTGCACATCGGGCACGTCTTCTCCTACACGCACACCGACGTTCTCGCGCGCTACCAACGGATGCGCGGCCGTTCGGTCTTCTACCCGGTCGGGTGGGACGACAACGGCCTGCCCACCGAACGCCGCGTGCAGAACCATTTCGGCGTGCGCTGCGAGCCGTCGCTGCCCTACGACCCGTCCTTCACCCCGCCGGAAAAGTCCGGCAAGAACGCGATTCCGGTGTCGCGGCGCAATTTCGTGGAACTGTGCCTTGAGCTGACCGAAACCGACGAGAAGGTGTTCGAGGAGGTCTGGCGGAGCATCGGACTTTCGGTGGACTGGACGCTGGCGTACCAGACGATCGACCCGGCGACCACGGAGATCTCGCAGCGCGCGTTCCTGCGCAACCTCGCGCGCGGCGAGGCGTACCAATCCGAAGCCCCGACCCTGTGGGATGTCACCTTCCGCACCGCCGTCGCGCAGGCTGAGCTGGAAGATCGCGAACGACCCGGCGCGTATCACGATCTCGTGTTCACGGCCGACGACGGCGCGGAAGTGCTGATCTCCACTACCCGGCCGGAATTGCTGCCCGCGTGCGTCGCACTCGTCGCGCATCCGGATGACGAGCGGTACCACGGCCTTTTCGGGAAGACCGTGCGCACGCCGGTGTTCGGCGTCGAGGTGCCGGTGCACGCGCACCACCTCGCGGATCCGGAAAAGGGCACCGGCATCGCGATGGTGTGCACCTTCGGCGACACCACGGACGTCACCTGGTGGCGCGCGCTGCAGCTCGAAACACGTCCGGTGCTGGGCCGCGACGGCCGGTTCCGCGCCGAGCCGCCGCACGGCGTTCCGGCGGAGACCTACGAGCCGCTGGCGGGCAAGACTGTCCACACTGGACGCCAGATCGTCGTGGACCTCCTGCGCGAGGCGGGTGCGCTGCGCGGCGAGCCGAGGCCGATCACACATCCGGTGAAGTTCTACGAAAAGGGCGACAAGCCGCTGGAAATCGTCACCAGCCGCCAGTGGTACCTGCGCAACGGCGGCCGCGACGACGCCCTGCGCGCGAAACTGCTGGACCGCGGCGAGGAGCTGAACTGGGTCCCGCCGCACATGCAGGTCCGCTACCGCAGCTGGGTCGAGGGCCTGACCAGCGACTGGCTGGTCAGCCGCCAGCGGTTCTTCGGCGTGCCGATCCCGGTCTGGTACCCGCTGGACGCCGACGGCGAGCCGGACCACGACGCCGTGCTGGCGCCCGACGACGCGACCTTGCCGGTGGACCCGAGCACCGACGTTCCGCCGGGCTACGCCGAGGAGCAGCGCGGCGTGCCGGGCGGGTTCGTCGCGGAAGCCGACGTGATGGACACCTGGGCGACGTCGTCGCTGACGCCGCAGATCGCCGGGCGCTGGAGCCTCGACGACGACCTGTTCCGCCGCGTGTTCCCGTTCTCGCTGCGGCCGCAGGCGCACGAGATCATCCGCACCTGGCTGTTCTCCACCGCGGTGCGCGCCGAGTTGGAGGAAGGCGTGCTGCCGTGGCGGGACGCGGTGATCTCCGGCTGGGTGCTCGACCCGGACCGCAAGAAGATGTCGAAGTCGGTCGGCAACGTCGTCACTCCGGCGGATCTGCTGGAGCGGCACGGTTCCGACGCGGTGCGGTACTGGGCGGCGAGCGCGCGGCCAGGCGTGGACACGGCGGTCGACGAAGGCCAGATGAAGGTCGGGCGACGGCTCGCGACGAAGCTGTTGAACGTGAGCCGGTTCGTGCTCGGCCTCGGGACCCCTGCAGCCGAGTCGGTCGCGACGGAGCCGTTGGACCGGTCCGTGCTCGCCGCGCTGGCGAGGGTGATCGAGGAAGCGACGTCCGCGTTCGAGGCGCTCGACCAGGCGCGTGCGTTGCAGGTGACGGAGACATTCTTCTGGACGTTCTGCGACGACTACGTGGAGCTGGTGAAGGGCCGCGCGTACGGCGACCTCGGCTCGGAGGCAGCCGAATCGGCACAGGTGGCATTGCGGACGGTGCTGTCGGCGTTGGTGCGGATGTTCGCGCCGGTGCTGCCGTTCTCCGCCGAAGAGATCTGGTCGTGGTGGCAGGACGGTTCGGTGCACCAGGCGTCTTGGCCGACCGCGCCTGACGTCGACGGCGACGTCACGTTGCTGCCGCTGGCCGGTTCGGTGATCGCTGCCGTGCGCCGGGCCAAGTCCGACGCGAAGGTGTCGATGCGGACCGCCGTCGAGACGCTGTCGGTCACCGCTCCGGCCGACGTGCTCGAGGGCTTCGCCGGAATCGCCGAGGACGTGCGCGTCGCCGGCGTGGTGAACACCGTGGCCACGAGGGAAGGCGAACTCTCGGTGGCGGTGACGATCAGCTGATCAAGCGCCCGCGGCGAGCCACCAGGCTTCGTCCAGCTCGCCGCGGGCCACTATCTCGGCCGGTCCGGACAGCGTCGATTCGCCGCGTCCGACCGTGACCGACACCCGGCCGCCGGGGATGTCCACTGTGGACTCGCCGGTGTCCTTGCCCGCGAGGTGCAGCGCCGCGGCCACCGCGGCGACCGTCCCGGTGCCGCAGGCGCGCGTCTCCCCCACGCCGCGCTCGTGGACGCGCATCCGCAGCGCGCCCTCGCCGAGCACGTTGACGAACTCCAGGTTGACGCCCGACGGGAACACGTCGTGGTCGAAGTCAGGCTGGTCGCGCAGGTCAAGCGCGCCGATGTCGGTGTCGGTGACCGAAACCAGGTGCGGGTTGCCGACGTTCACCGCGACCCCGGAGAACGGCTGCCCTGCCACCACGGTGACCGACGTGCCGGTGATCGCCGCCGGGCCCATCTGCACGGTGACCGAACGGTCCGGGTGCACGACGACCGGCCGGTCTCCCGCGCGGGTGCCGATGACGAACTCGCCGTCCTCGGCCAGCCCGGCGTCGACCAGGTAGCGGGCGAAAACGCGGGTGCCGTTGCCGCACATCTCGGCGATCGAACCGTCGGCGTTGCGGTAGTCCATGAACCACTCGCCGGCTGACTCTTCGCCGATCGCCTTCGCGCGCACGACGCGCAGCACGCCGTCCGCGCCGATGCCCCGCTGCCGGTCGCACAGCGCCGCGACCCGCTCGGCGGTGAGGTCGAGGCGGCCGTCCGCGTCAGGCAGCAGCACGAAGTCGTTCTGCGTGCCGTGGCCCTTGAGGAATTCGATGCCGCCCATGCCTCCAGGCTACTGGTCGAGCGCGGCGAGGACTTGCGCGGCCAGATCCGCCGATCCGCCGTCGAACCACTGGATCCGCTTGTCGCGCCGGAACCACGAACGCTGCCGCCGCACGAACCGTCGAGTGGCCTGCGCGGTCGCCGCCGCGGCTGCCGCGAAGTCGCCTTCGCCGTCCAGTTCGGCCAGCACCTGCTGGTAGCCGAGCGCCCGCGAAGCGGTTTTCCCGTCCCGCAAACCGAGGCCGAGCAACGCGCGTACCTCGTCCACGAGACCGCCCTCGAACATCCGCTCCACCCGCAGGTCGACGCGCTCGTCCAGTTCGGCGGTCTCGCGGTCGACCCCGATCAGCACGGTGTCCCAGCGCGCCGGGCCCGGTTTCGGCAGATTCGCGGAGAACGGCTCGCCGGTGATCTCGATGACCTCCAGGGCGCGCACGATCCGCCGGGTGTTGGTGGGCAGGATCGCGGCGGCGGCGACCGGGTCGCGCTCCTCCAGCCGGGTGTAGAGCGCGGCGGTGCCGAGTTCGGCGGCCTCTTCGTCGAGCCGCGCGCGCACCTCGGGGTCGGTACCGGGGAAACGGAGGTCGTCCAGGACCGCTTGCACGTACAGTCCCGAGCCGCCGGTCAGCACCGGAACGCGGCCCGCGTCGAGAATCCGCTCGATCGTGCCGCGGGCATCACGCTGATAGGCGGCGACCGACGCGGTCTCGGTCACGTCGAGTACGTCCAGCAGATGGTGCGGGACCCCTCGCCGTTCCTCCGGAGTCGCCTTGGCGGTGCCGATGTCCATGCCCCGGTAGAGCTGGAGCGCGTCGGCGTTCACCACCTCGCCGTCCAGCGCCAGCGCCAGCTCGACGGCCAGCGCCGTCTTCCCGGTGGCGGTGGGGCCGACGACGGCCACCGGACGAGGCCGTTGAGCAGGGCTGAGCACGCTGCGAAACGCTACCCGGCCGGGGCGGGACGCGGGCACGGAGCGTCAAGGAGAAGTAGGATCAACGCTTTCAGGCGGCTCATCCAGTACCACGGCGCGCGCTGAGCTGCTTGAATGCCGCTGGGGCCCCATGCCCCCGGCAGAGCACGACAACAGCGTAACCCGGCCCCGCTCCCGCGGCGGGGCGCCCGCAGCCGCGGGCGTACAGGCGATAAGGAGCCTGCGATGGCCCAGGAGAACACGTCCCCCGGCACCCCGGCACCGCACCCGGTGCCGCACGCGCACGGCGCCGGCCATGCCGCGCCTCCGGTGCCGCCCGCCGAGCCCGCCCCCGCCACCTGGGGCCGGGTCGACGGGGAAGGCACCGTTTACGTCTTCACCGCCGACGGCGAACGCGAGGTCGGGGTCTGGCAGGCAGGCACGCCCGAGGAAGGCCTGCTGCACTACGCGCGCCGCTTCGACGACGTGCGCACCGAGGTCGAACTGCTCGAAACGCGGCTGAATTCCGGAGCGGGCGATCCGAAGCACGCGCTCTCGAGCGCCACGCAGATCCGCGACGGGCTGAGCGAGGCGGCCGTGGTCGGCGACCTCAAGGCGCTCGCCGCGCGGCTCGAGTTCGTGATCGGGCTGGCGGAGAAGGCGCTGGTCAACGTCAAGCACGAGCGCGAGGAAGCCCGGGCCGCGGCCGTCGCGCGCAAGCAGGCGCTGGCCGACGAGGCGGAGAAGATCGCCGCCGACTCCACGCAGTGGAAGGCCGCGGGCGACCGGCTGCGTGCGATCCTCGACGAGTGGAAGACGGTCAAGGGCGTCGACCGCAAGACCGACGACGAGCTGTGGAAGCGGTTCTCGAAGGCGCGCGAGGCGTTCAACCGCCGCCGCGGCTCGCACTTCGCCGAACTGGACAAGCAGCGGGCGAGCGCGAAGCAGCGCAAGGAAGAGCTGATCGCCGAGGCCGAGTCGATCGCCGATTCCGACGACTGGGGCGCCACCGCCGGCCGGTACAAGGACTTGATGGCCGAGTGGAAGGCCGCCGGGCGCGCCCCGAAGGACAGCGACGAGGCGCTCTGGCAGCGGTTCCGCGCGGCGCAGGACGCGTTCTTCGCCCGCCGCTCGGCCGTGTTCTCCGAGCGCGACGCGGAGTTCGCCGGCAACGCCCAGCGCAAGGAAGAACTGCTGGTGGAGGCCGAGAAGATCGACGTGGCCGCCAACTTCGAGGCGGCCAAGTCGGCGCTGCGCAAGATCCAGGAGCAGTGGGACGAGATCGGCAAGGTCCCGCGCGAACGCATCCGCGAACTGGACGGGCGGCTCAAGGCGGTGCAGGACGCGGTGAAGTCGGCCGAGGACAGCCGCTGGCGCCGCACCGACCCGGAGGCGCAGGCGCGCGCCGCGCAGTTCCGGGAGCGGGTCGAGCAGTTCGAATCGCAGGCCGCCAAGGCCAGGGCCGCCGGGGACGAGCGGCGGGCGAAGAAGGCCGAGGAGCAGGCCTCCCAGTGGCGGGAGTGGATGGAGGCCGCGGAGGCCGCGGTCGCCGATCGCTGATTTTCCGAAAGGGCCGGTACCGCTGGGTACCGGCCGTTTTGCTGCCCCGCCAAAAGTCCGTGAGGGGAACCCTGAGGGAATCAGAGTCCGTGAAGGTTCCCCTCACGGACGTTTGCCAAAAGCGGTCAGGTGCGCGAGAACGCGGTCCGCATCCACAGGGCCGCCAGGACGATCGTCGCGATCCACGCCACGATCATCCCGATTCCCGGACCGTCGCCGGCCGCTCCGCTGGCGTGCGCGGACTGCTGCGACCAGATCGCCAGCAGGCCGTCGACCGAGGCGAACCAGCCGCCCGCGGCGCAGCACCACGCGACCCACCAGCGGCGCGACACGAGCGCGACCGCGCCGATGAACACGCCGACGCCGGTGGACGTCACGGCGAACAGCTGCGGGACCCCGCCCGCCTCGCCGGCCAGCGTCTCCCAGCCCGCGCGGCCCTGGGCCCACGGCAGGATCTGGGCCACGAGCAGCACGAACATCAGCACCGAGATGGTGAAGCCGCGCCTGCCCAGCTCGACCGTCCGCGCGGCGCGGCGGCCCGCGTCGTCGATCTCGTCGCTGAGGCGCCGGTCGATCTCGGCCGGCGTTCCCGGTTCGCTCATCCTGCACACCCACTCACCGGGGCCGGCTGCGCCGCCGGGGCTCCGAAGCCCGGCAGTCCCAGGGTGACCCCGCTCGTCTTGGGCCGAAGACCGGCTTCGGCGTTGTCGCCCGCCCGCGTGCGGCGATGCGTCAGGAGGTCGCCGTCGGCGACGAGGTGGTGCGGCGCGCCGTAGCTGATCACCGTCTCCACGACGTCGCCCGGGCGGACCGAGCGGTCGACGGCCGAGCCGGACGGCGTGAAGTGCACCAGCCGTCCATCGCGGGCGCGCCCGCTCATCCGGTGCGTCTCCGCGTCCTTGCGGCCCTCGCCCGCGGCGACCAGCAGCTCTACCCGGCGGCCGACCAGCTTGCGGTTCTCCTCCCAGGAGATCTCGTTCTGCAGCTCGACCAGCCGGTCGTAGCGCTCCTGCACGACCTTCTTCGGCAGCTGCTCCGCCATTTCCGCGGCGGGCGTGCCGGGGCGCTTCGAATACTGGAAGGTGAACGCGCTGGAGAACCGGGCGGCGCGGACGACGTCGAGCGTCGCCTGGAAGTCTTCCTCGGTCTCGCCGGGGAAGCCGACGATGATGTCGGTGGTGATGGCGGCGTCCGGCATCTTGGCGCGCACCTCGTCGAGGATGTTCAGGAACCGCGTCGACCGGTACGACCGGCGCATCTCTCGCAGCACCCGGTCCGAACCGGACTGCAGCGGCATGTGCAGCTGGTGGCAGACGTTCGGCGTCTCGGCCATCGCGTCGATGACGTCCGAGGTGAACGCGGCCGGATGCGGCGAGGTGAACCGCACGCGCTCCAGCCCGTCGATCCCGCCGGTGGCGCGCAGCAGCTTGCCGAACGCGAGCCGGTCGCCGAACTCGACGCCGTAGGAGTTCACGTTCTGGCCCAGCAGGGTCACCTCGAGCACGCCCTCGGCGACCAGCGCCTCGACCTCGGCGAGGATCTCGCCGGGACGCCGGTCGCGCTCCTTGCCGCGCAGCGACGGCACGATGCAGAACGTGCAGGTGTTGTTGCAGCCGACCGAAACCGACACCCAGCTCGCGTAGGACGATTCGCGGCGCGCGGGCAGCGTGGACGGGAACGTCTCGAGCGATTCGAGGATTTCGACCTCGGCCTCGGCGTTGTGCCGCGCGCGCTCCAGCAGCGTCGGCAGCGAACCGATGTTGTGCGTCCCGAAGACGACGTCGACCCACGGCGCGCGCTTGACGATGTCGCCGCGGTCCTTCTGCGCGAGACAGCCGCCGACGGCGATCTGCATGTCCGGATTGGCGACCTTGTCCGGGCGGAGGTGCCCGAGGGTGCCGTAGAGCTTGTTGTCCGCGTTCTCCCGCACGGCGCAGGTGTTGAACACGACCAGATCCGGCTTCGACGGCCCCGCGGCGGGGACGTAGCCGGCTTCCTCGAGCTGCCCGGCGAGCCGTTCGGAGTCGTGCACGTTCATCTGGCAGCCGAACGTGCGGATCTGGTACGTTTTCGCGTTCATCGCCGTCCAGACTAAACCCCGGAGCCGACGCCGGACCCGGCACCCGCCTCCCGGGCGTTATGCGGCGGCCTCCGCGACCTGGCTCGCCTGGCATTCCGGTAATCGGGAAATGTGCCGTTGACCGGGAACGGAAATGCACCGAACCGGCCACGGAAGAACAATACCGCCGGAATTTTCTCTATTGTTTTCCGCGCGCCCCCGAAGATAAGATCGTCGCCATTGTTTCCGAATCGGACCGCCGCCGCTCTGGAGGAAAAGTGCGCAAGGTTTTCGCCTGCTCCGCGGCTGCTGTCGCGAGCACCCTGGCTGTCGCCGCGCTGGCGGCCGCCCCGGTCGCCGCGGCCCCGGCTCCCCGCTCGGTCACCTGGTCGGCCGACCCCGCCGACGGCGCCAAGGCGTTCAACTCGGTCCAGTGCGCCGACGGCCACTTCAAGACCGCGGACTCCGCGAAGGGCAAAGTCTTCGTCGCCGAGCAGCTCGCGAAGGAGGAACGCTGCGAGGCGGTCGGCCCGGATCTAGAAGCCGGCAAGACCTTCTACCTCGGCTGGTCGTCGAAGTACCGCGTCACCGACTCCACCAGCCGCTACGTGTTCCAGCTGAAATGCAGCCCGAGCACCGGCACCGCGAACCACCCGATCGTCCTCGAGATCATCGGCGGCAAGCTCCGGCTGGAGGAGTGGACGACCGACCACACGAGCGTCAAGCTCTGGGACACGCCGGTCTCGAACGACCAGTGGCACGACATCGCCTTCCGGATCTCGACCGACCGCACCAAGGGCACCATCCAGTTCTGGTTCGACGGCAAACGGCAGACGTTCTCCGACGGGTCCACCACCTACACCGGCACCACGATCGACGGGACCCGCAATTATCTGAAGTGGGGCGTCTACCACGAGGCCGACCAGACGGCGACGCAGTGGTTCAGCAAGATCCGGATGGGCACGAGCCTGACCGACGTCACCGGCTGACCTCTGGCACCATCGCCCCATGCGATGGAGGCTGGCCGCGGCGGTGGCGGCGCTGACGGTGCTGCTGAGCGGGTGCGGGCCGAGCTTCGCGAACCTGCACCTGCGCGTCGCGGCCGGGTCGGTGGGCGGCGTCTACCACGACCTCGCCGGGCCGCTGGCGTCGGCGTGGGCGGGCGAACTCGGCATCGAGACGCCCGAGGTGCTCGCCACCCAGGGGTCGCGCGACAACCTCAACCGAGTGCTCACCGGGGGCGCGGACGTCGCGTTCGTCGCCGCGGACCTGGCCGCCGACGCGGCGGCCGCGCACCCCGGCAAGCTCGCCGCGCTGGCCCGCATCCACGACGACTACCTGCACATCGTCGTCCGCAAGGACTCGCCCTACACCACGGTGGCGATGCTGCGCGGCCGCCACATCGCGGTCGGCTCGCCGGAGTCGGGCGTCGAGTACATCGCCGACCGGGTGCTGAAGGTCGCCGGGCTGAAAGGCGCGGTCGCGGTCGACCAGCTGAGCCTGGACGCTTCGCTCACCGCGCTGGCCGACCGCAAGATCGACGCGATGTTCTGGTCCGGCGGACTGCCGACGCCGCTCATCACCGAGTACAACCGCAAGGTCGGCCTGAAGCTGCTCGACATGTCCATGCTGATGCCGGGCATGCAGCGGTTCAGCCCGGTGTACGGCACCGCGACCATCCCCGGCAGCACCTACGACCAGCCCGGCCCGGTCACGACGCTGGTGGTGCCGAACTTCCTCGTCGTGCCCACCTCGATGTCCGCCGACGTCGCGGAAGCGCTCACGAAGGGCCTGTACGACGCCCGCCCGTCGCTCGCGGCGGTCAACCGGGCGGCGCTGTCGATCGACGTGCATCCGGGGATCGAGACCGGGCCGCTGCCGTTGCACCCTGGCGCGCTGGCGTATTACCGCGCGGAGAAGGTCTAGCCCGCGACCGGGAAGTCCATCGCGATCCGCAGCCCGCCGCCCTCGGGCAGGGACAACCGCGTCTCGCCGCCGGAATGCCGGACGATCTCCGTCACGATCGCCAGCCCCAGCCCCGACCCCGGCACGTTCTGATGCGCGGTGCTCCGCCAGAACCGGTCGACAGCCCGCTCCAGTTCGTCCTCCCGCAGGCCGGGACCGTGGTCGCGGACCGAAACCGTCACGCGGCCCTCGGCAACGCTCGCGGCCACCTCCACGGAGGTGCCGGGAGGGCTGAACTTGAGCGCGTTGTCCAGCAAAGCGTCGAGCACGACCTCCAGCCCGCGCGGCGGCACGAGCACCCGCGCGCCGTTGACGTCCACTGCGCTCTCCAGCGGGACCTCGCGAGCCGCGCCGACCACCGACCAGTCGGCGACCCGGTCCGCGATCACCTCGGCGAGGTCTTCGGACACCAGCTCGCCTCCCGCGGCTTCGGCGCGGGCCATCGACAGCAGCTCGTCGAGAATCTGGTTCAGCCGCTTGGCGTCCACCTGTGCCGCTTCGAGGTCGGCCGCCGCGGTTTCGTCGGTCACCTGGCCGTCGAGATTGCCCAGCCGGATCTTCAACGCCGTCAACGGATTGCGCAGCTGATGCGAGGCGTCGGCGACGAACGCGCGCTGCGCGGCCAGTGCTTCCGACACACTCGCCGCCATCCGGTCGAACGACCGCCCCAGCTGCCGCAGTTCCGGCGGACCGCCGCTCTCCCCCACCGGCTCCGCCTCGCGGCCGCTGACCACGGACGCGACCAGCGCGCCCGTCGCCTCGTCCAGCCGCCGGACCGGGCGCAGCGTCCAGCGCACCACCGGCAGCGCGACGAGCAGCGCGAGCCCGAACGCGACCAGCGCGCACGCGGCCAGCAGCAACCACTGCCACAGCAGCTGGGTGCGGACGTGATCGGTCGCGGATTCCGTCACGACCGCGCCGCGCACCTCGCCGTCGATGAGGATCGGCTCGGCCAGCACCAGCGGTTTGCCGGCCCAGGGCATCAGCAGCGGCCCGGCTTCGGGCGGACGGGCGGCGAGCGCCTCGTTCACCGGCACCTGGATCGCGGCCCGGTCGACGTGTCCGGCGCCGGTGTCGCCGAGGGAACTCAGCACCGGGTCGCCGTCCTGGTTCACCACGACCACTTTCACGCCGTACACGTCGGTGTACCGGCGCAGCTTGGGTTCCAGCAGGCCGAGCTGGTTGTCGAGCAGCGGACGCTGGGCGAGCGAGGCGAACCGCGAGGTGTCGGTGAGCCGGTCGAGGAAGAGCTTCTGCTGGATGCTGCTCGCGATGCTCAGCGCGAGCGGGATGCCGAGCCCGAACACGAGCAGCGCGACGAGCGTGACGACGATGCCCTGCAACCGGACGCGCATCGGTCAGTCCCGCCGGATGCCCAGCCGGTAGCCGACACCGCGCACCGTTTCGATCAGCGCCGGGCGGCCGAGTTTGGTGCGCAGAGTGGCGACGTGTACGTCCAGCGAACGGCTCTCGGCCGCGCCGCGGTGCCCCCACACCTCGTTCAGCACCTGCTCGCGCGAACACACCGCGCCACCCGCCGCCGCGACCAGCGCGAGCACCTGGAACTCCTTGCGGGACAACGCGATCGGCTCTCCCGCGACCAGTACCTCGTGCCGCGAGAGGTCGATCCGGACGTCGCCGACCTCGACGACCGGCACCGTCGGTGCGGTCTTTTCGGTGCGCCGCCTGCGCACCGCTTCGACGCGCGCGAGCAGTTCCTCGACGTCGTACGGCTTGACCAGGTAGTCGTCGGCGCCGGCGCGCAGGCCGTGCACGCGGTCGTTCACCTCGCCGCGCGCGGACACCACGATCACCGCGACGTCGCTGACCGCCCGGATCTGGCGGCAGAGCACCACGCCGTCGACATCGGGAAGGCCGAGGTCGAGAAGGATCACGTCGACGTCGTGAACGCGGTCGAGCACCCCGGCCCCGGACGGCAGCCGCTGCATGGTGAGGCCGCGGCGGACCAGCGCGGGGACGAGCGCGCCCGCGACCCGGTCGTCGTCCTCCACCAGCAGCACGCGCACGCTTGCTCCTCCCCGGTGATCCCGACCACGGTAGCCGGACTCTAGGGCGCCGCGCCCCGCGGACACGGTGCGTGGCGGCCGCCACAGTCCCGACTAGGCTGAAAGCCGACACGACGGCCGCATCCGATACGTAGTTGAAACCCTAAGTATTGCTCAAGCCGTCTTTACAACAGATGTCCCGGTAGTAGGTTTCCGCCAGCGTTGCGGAACCCCGGTTCCGCGGACGCCGACGACCAACGGAGCTCTGGAGGCCACGATGACCACCGAGGTGGCGACGCCGATGATCAAGGCGGCCGCCGTGAACAAGCACTTCGGCGAGCTGCACGTGCTGCGCGAGATCACCCTCGAGGTGCCGCGCGGCCAGGTCGTCGTCGTGCTCGGGCCGTCCGGGTCGGGCAAGTCGACGCTGTGCCGCGCGATCAACCGGCTCGAGCCGATCGACTCCGGCGAGATCGCCGTCGACGGCGTGCCGCTGCCCGCCGAGGGCAAGGCGCTCGCCGCGCTGCGCGCCGACGTCGGCATGGTCTTCCAGCAGTTCAACCTGTTCGCGCACAAGACGATCCTCGAGAACGTCATGCTCGCGCCGGTGAAGGTGCGCAAGACCGCGCAGGCCGAGGCCCGCAAGACCGCGATGGAACTGCTCGAGCGCGTCGGCATCGCGAACCAGGCCGACAAGTACCCGGCCCAGCTGTCCGGCGGCCAGCAGCAGCGCGTGGCGATCGCCCGCGCGCTCGCGATGAGGCCCAAGGTGATGCTGTTCGACGAGCCGACCTCGGCGCTGGACCCGGAAATGGTCCAGGAGGTGCTCGACGTGATGACCGGGCTGGCGAAGGACGGCATGACCATGCTCGTGGTCACGCACGAGATGGGCTTCGCCCGTCGCGCCGCCGACCGCGTCCTCTTCATGGCCGACGGCGAGATCGTCGAGGACGCGACGCCGGAAGAGTTCTTCACCAAGCCGAAGTCGGACCGCGCCAAGGACTTCCTCGGCAAGATCCTGACCCACTGACCCGTTCGGGGGAATCCCCCGGCGCCCCGCGGCCGAGGTGGCTGTAATCGGCCGTGTCCATCGGTGCCGCCCCGACCGGCACCGACGTTCCCGGACAGATTTTTCCCGGACAGATATTGGAGAGACTGACATGAGGATCCGCACCCTCGCGGCCGCTCTGCTCGCCGGCGGGCTGCTGCTCACCGCCTGCGGCAAGGAAGGCGCCCCGGCCGGTTCCGGCGGGGACGCCAACACCAACGCCGCGGCGTTGCCGACCTACGAAGTGGCGAAGGACGTCAAGCTCGACGGCTCGCCGGTCTTCACGAAGATCAAGTCCGCGGGCACGATCACCATCGGCGTCAAGGACGACCAGCCCGAGCTGGGCCAGAAGGACCCGAAGACCGGCAAGTTCCAGGGCTTCGACATCGAGATCGCCCGGATGGTCGCGGCGGGCCTCGGCTTCAGCGAGGACAAGATCAAGTACACGACGGTCGACTCGGCCGCCCGCGAGCAGGCCATCTCCAACGGCCAGGTCGACCTCTACGTCGGCACCTACACCATCAGCGACAAGCGCAAGAAGCTCGTGTCGTTCGCCGGCCCGTACTTCCAGGCCGGGCAGGACCTGCTGGTGCGCAAGGACGACAACTCGATCACCGGGCCGGAGACGCTGAAGGGCAAGAAGGTCTGCTCGGTCACCGGGTCGACCCCGATCCAGCGCGTGCGCGAGCAGAAGCTGACCGACCAGATCGTCGAGTTCCAGAAGTACTCGCAGTGCGTGGAGAAGCTGAGCACGAAGGACGTCGACGCGGTCACCACCGACGACGCGATCCTCAAGGGCTACGCGGCGCAGGACCCGGACAGCTTCAAGGTCGTCGGCAAGCCGTTCTCGAAGGAGCCCTACGGCATCGGCCTGAACAAGGACGACAAGGTGCTGCGCGACAAGATCGACGACCTGCTGCAGGCCGCCGAGACCAACGGCACCTGGAAGAAGATCTACGACGCCACCCTCGGCAAATCCGGCGCGCCCGCGACGCCGCCGGCCATCGAGCGGTACTGACCTGATCCGGCGGCCGGTGGGCGAAGCTTTCGCCCACCGGCCGCCGCACACCCACTATCGGCACACGGACGCGGGGAAGGCTCCATGGACGTCCTGCTCGACAATCTGGACCTCTTCGGTCCGTTCTTTCTCACCACGATCGAACTGTTCCTGATCGCGGGGGCGTGCAGCCTGGTGCTGGGCACGATCCTCGCGATGCTGCGGGTGAGCCCGGTCCCGATGCTGCGCGCGATCGGCACGACCTACGTCACCGTCCTGCGCAACACGCCGCTGACGCTGGTGTTCGCGTTCCTCGTGTTCGCCTACCCGCTGCTCGACATCGTCAAGATCGACTACTTCCCGACCGCCGCGGTGGCGCTGACGATCTACACGTCGGCGTTCATCTGCGAGGTCGTGCGCTCGGGCATCAACACGGTGCCGGTCGGCCAGGCCGAGGCGGGCCGCGCGCTGGGCCTGTCGTCCGGGCAGATCCTCGGCGGCATCGTCCTCCCGCAGGCGCTGCGGTCGGTGGTGCCGCCGCTCGTCAGCATGCTCATCGCGCTGCTGAAGAACACGACGATCGCCAGCGGGTTCTCGGTCGCCGAAGCCGGCGCGATCCGGCAGTACGTGTCCGAGCGCGGCGACAACCAGATGGTCGCGCTCCTGTGGGTGGCGCTCGGCTTCATCATCCTCGTGTCGGTGCTGTCGCTCGTGCAGCGCAGCCTGGAGAAGCGCTGGAGCGTGGCCCGATGAGCACGGTTCTTTTCGACACCCCGGGCCCGAAAGCGCGCGTGCGGCACCGGCTTTACGCGGTGCTCGGCATCGTCGTGGTCGCGGCGCTGATCGCGTTCGTGATCTACCGCTTCATCGACAGCGGCCAGTTCTCCGGCCGCAAGTGGGAGTGGCTGCAGTACTCCCAGGTGCAGAGCGACCTCGCGAACGCCGTGCTGGCGACAGTGAAGGCCTTCGCGCTGGGAGCGGTGCTCGCCATCGTGTTCGGCGCGGTGTTCGCGGCCGGACGGCTGTCCGATCACGCGTGGGTGCGCGGGATCTGCACGTTCGTCGTGGAGTTCTTCCGCGCGATCCCGCTGCTGATCCTGATGTTCCTGTTCTACTACGGCCTCCCGACCCTCGGCGTGGACACGTCTCCGCTGTTCGCGGTGGTGCTCGGCCTGACGCTGTACAACGGCTCGGTGCTGGCGGAGGTGTTCCGCGCGGGCATCCAGTCCCTGCCGAAGGGCCAGAGCGAAGCCGCGTACGCGCTCGGCATGCGCAAGACCCAGGTGATGTTCACGGTCCTGCTGCCGCAGGCTCTGCGCGCGATGTTGCCGACGATCATCAGCCAGCTGGTGGTGCTGCTCAAGGACACCGCGCTCGGCTTCCTGGTGACGTACCCGGAGCTGCTGTACTACGCCCGCTACATCGGCAGCCAGGGCGACTTCGGCCGTCCGATCGTGCCGTCGACCCTCGTGGCGGCCGCGATCTACATCGCGATGTGTCTGCTGCTGACCGCGCTCGCGACGTACCTCGAACGCCGCAACCGCCGCAGCAAGAAGCACATCGACACGGGGGCCAAGGACGCAGCGGAACTCACCGCCGCGGCGACCGGCGGCCTGCGCGGAGGCCCTTTCTGACGGTCCGTTCGTCTTTCGCTTGACGCCCCCGGCGCTGCTTTCGTTGCGGCGCTGGGGGTTTCTTGCTTTTCAGCCGTGCGCGGTCGGATGGCGCGGTTGATACAGCGGCAGGACGCTGCCGCTGGGCAAGCGGATCGACACTCGCGTGCCCCACGAGGCTGTTGTCGCCTCACCGTCCGCTTTGGCGCCCTTGTCGGCCAGCTGGCGGACTGTTTCGTCGAGGTTGTCGCACATCAGGTAGAACTCTTGCTGCGGTTCGCCTTCGGTCGGGTGCACTGCGAGTTCTGTTGGGGGCAAACGGAAAATGAGCCAGCCGTCGCCTGCGTCCACGTGGCCGAGTTCCAGCACGTCCTTAAGGAACTCTCGGTCGGCCGTGGCGTCTTTGCTGTACAGGATCACGTGGGCACCGGTGATCATGGCTGCGTCCTTCCGGAAGTTGTTCTCTGGCAAGGGAAATCGTCTCTTCGGCCAGTGCGGACAGTTCCGCGTCCCGGCTCGCCGCGGCACGAGCCAATCGAGTGATGCCGTCGACCCACGAACCCGTGCTAACGTCGATTTCATCAATGCGAGAACATCCCCGTGACAAGAGCCCCCGAGCATCCTCGTAGCGGCCGCGAGCAACTGCCTTGATCGCTCCCAGTGCGTTGGCCAGCGCACTGGCCGGCTTGGACCACTCTCCGTCCCGCGCGTGGTCGGCCGGATCGCCCGGACCGGCGCCGGCCTCGCGCACGGCGAGGTCAAGCCGCCAGAACAAGGAAACCTCGGCGAACCGCACGAACAGCAACCGCTGTCGCGTCGAGTGGAAGCAGTCAGGCGCCGTCCGGACGGCCGCCACCGGCTGCACCCGCTCCAGCGTCGCCCGTACAGAGGCCAGGCAGCCGGCCAGGCCGCCGTCGGGCACGAGCCACTCGACGTCGATGTCGCTGTACTCGTCCGCGGTTCCCGTGCGCAGCGAACCGCGCAGCTGCGCACGGGAACCGGGGCACGAGACAGCCAGCGCCCCGATGATGCGGTCCGCCAGCACGTCCCGCTTCATCGTCGGCACCGGTGCCGGTGCCGGTTTCGGCTTCGGCACTGGCGCTCGCCCAGCCGTCCGGCCGGACGGGGTCTGATCCATGCCATTACGCCCGCTATCGCCGTTTGAGGAGGAACTGCCTATCGCCCAACCACAACTGAATACGCCCGCAGACCGGGTGAAGGGGCCCGCGAACCCAGCCACCACGGCGTCGTGCCGACGGAGCGCGCTGGGTCACCGGTTACGGCGGAACAGCTTGTCTCCCAGCCAGACAATCGGGTCGTACTTGCGATCGGCGACGCGTTCCTTCATCGGGATCAGCGCGTTGTCGGTGATGTGGATGCCTTCCGGGCACACCTCGGTGCAGCACTTGGTGATGTTGCAGAGCCCGAGCCCGTGCTCGTCCTGGGCGGCGTCGCGGCGGTCGGCGACGTCCATCGGATGCATCTCCAGCTCGGCGATCCGCATGAGGTAACGAGGTCCGGCGAAGCTTTCCTTGTTCTCCTCGTGGTCGCGGACGACGTGACAGGTGTTCTGGCACAGGTAGCACTCGATGCACTTGCGGAATTCCTGCGAGCGCTCGACGTCCACCTGCTGCATCCGGTACTCGCCGGGTTTCAGCCCCTCCGGCGGGGTGAAGGACGGGATCTCGCGAGCCTTCGTGTAGTTGAACGACACGTCGGTGACGAGGTCGCGGATCACCGGGAAGGTGCGCATCGGCGTGACCGTCACGACCTCGGCCTCGGTGAACGTCGACATGCGCGTCATGCACAGCAGCCGCGGCCTGCCGTTGATCTCCGCCGAGCAGGAACCGCACTTGCCTGCCTTGCAGTTCCAGCGCACGGCGAGGTCGGAGGCCTGGGTGGCCTGCAGCCGGTGGATGATGTCGAGCACGACCTCGCCCTCGTTCACCTCCACGGTGAAGTCCTGCAGGTCGCCGCCGGTCGCGTCGCCTCGCCACACGCGGAACTTCGCCTGGTAGCTCACGCGGTCCTCCCGGGGTGGGTCTCCAGCTCGCCGTCGGTGAAGTACTTGCCCAGCTCGTCGAGTTCGAACAGCTCGAGCAAGTCCGGCCGCATCGGCACCTGTTCCTTCACGGCCACGTCGACGTCCGGCACGAGCGGGTTGTCGCCCGGCCGCGCGGAGCAGACCAGCAGCCGGTGTCGCCAGTCCGCGTCCATCGACGGATAGTCGTCGCGGGTGTGGCCGCCGCGGCTTTCGGTGCGGGTCAATGCCGCGCGGGCGACGCATTCGCTCACCAGCAGCATGTTCCGCAGGTCCACCGCGAGGTGCCAGCCGGGGTTGAACTGCCGGTGCCCCTCCACCGTCACCTGCCGCACGCGCTGGCGGATATTCGCGAGCTTTTCCAGCGCCTTCCGGATTTCCCCTGCCTTGCGGATGATGCCGACCAGGTCGTTCATCGACTGCTGCAGCTCAGTGTGCAGCGTGTACGGATTCTCCGGCGCACCTTCGGTCGGCGGGTTGAACGGTTCGAGCGCCATCGCGGCCGCGGCGTCCACATCCGACTGCGACACCGCGGGCCGGTCCCTGAGTCCGTCCACATAGGACGCCGCACCCAGCCCGGCTCGCCTGCCGAACACGAGCAGGTCCGACAGCGAGTTGCCGCCGAGCCGGTTCGACCCGTGCATGCCGCCGGAGCACTCGCCCGCGGCGAACAGCCCGGGCACGCTCGCCGCGCCGGTGTCCGGGTCGACCTCCACGCCGCCCATCACGTAGTGGCAGGTGGGGCCGACCTCCATGGCCTCCTTGGTGATGTCGACGTCGGCGAGTTCCTTGAACTGGTGGTACATCGACGGCAGCCGCCGCTGGATCTCCTCGGCGGGCAGCCTGCTCGCGATGTCGAGGAACACGCCGCCGTGCGGGGATCCGCGCCCCTCCTTGACCTCGGAGTTGATCGCCCGCGCCACCTCGTCGCGCGGCAGCAGGTCCGGCGTCCGCCGGTTGCTTTCCTGGTCGGTGTACCAGCGGTCGGCTTCGTCCTCGCTGTCCGCGTACTGGCCCTTGAACACCTCGGGCACGTACTCGAACATGAACCGCTTGTCCTCGGAGTTCTTGAGCACTCCGCCGTCGCCGCGCACGCCCTCGGTGACGAGGATGCCCTTCACGCTCGGCGGCCAGACCATCCCGGTCGGATGGAACTGCACGAACTCCATGTTGATCAGCTTCGCGCCAGCGCGGAGGGCCAGGGCGTGCCCGTCACCGGTGTACTCCCACGAATTCGACGTCACCTTGAACGACTTGCCGATGCCGCCCGTCGCGAGCACCACCGCGGGCGCCTCGAACAGCACGAACCGCCCGCTCTCGCGCCAGTAGCCGAACGCCCCGGCAATCGCGCCGTTGTCCAGCAACAGTTCGGTGACCGTGCATTCGGCGTAGACCTTGATCCGCGCCTCGTAGTCGCCGTACTTCTTGAAATCCTCCTGCTGCAGCGAAACGATCTTCTGCTGCATAGTGCGGATCAACTCGAGCCCGGTGCGGTCGCCGACGTGCGCGAGCCGCGGGTAGGTGTGCCCGCCGAAGTTGCGCTGACTGATCCGGCCGTCCGCGGTCCGGTCAAAGAGCGCACCGTACGTCTCCAGTTCCCAGACGCGGTCTGGCGCTTCCCGGGCGTGCAGCTCGGCCATCCGCCAGTTGTTGAGGAATTTCCCGCCGCGCATGGTGTCGCGGAAGTGCACCTGCCAGTTGTCGTTCGAGTTCGCGTTGCCCATCGACGCCGCGCAGCCGCCCTCGGCCATCACCGTGTGCGCTTTGCCGAACAGGGATTTGCACACCACCGCGACGCTGAAACCGCGTTCGCGCGCTTCGATCACCGCGCGCAGACCGGCGCCGCCGGCACCGATCACCACCACGTCGTAGCTGTGCCGTTCGACCTCGGTCATGGAATAAGCCACCTCACGAGCTGGGGAGAACTGCCTTGCGCTGCTGGATTTCCGGGGTTCAGCCCACGAATCGCAGGTCCGAGATCGCGCCGCTGGACACGAGCATCACGTAGAAGTCGGTCAGCACGAGCGTGCCGAGCGTCGTCCACGCGAGGGCCATGTGCCGGGTGTTGAGCTTCGTGACCTGCGTCCAGATCCAGTACCGGACGGGATGTTTCGAGAAATGCTTGAGCCGCCCGCCGGTGACGTGCCGGCACGAGTGGCAGGAGAGCGTGTACGCCCACAGCAGCACGACGTTCAGCACGATAATCACGTTGCCGAGCCCAAAGCCGAACCCGGTCGGACTCTGGAAGGCGACGATGGCGTCGTAGGTGTTGACGAGCGAGACGACGCACGCGACGTAGAAGAAGTACCGGTGCACGTTCTGCACGATCAACGGCAGCCGCGTCTCGCCGGTGTAGCGCGCGTGCGGTTCGGCGACCGCGCAGGCGGGCGGGGAGAACCACACCGAGCGGTAGTACGCCTTGCGGTAGTAGTAGCAGGTCAACCGGAACCCGAGCAGGAACGGCAGCACGAGCACGCCGAGCGGCAGCCAGGACGGCATTTCGCCGAACCAGTGCCCGAAGTGGCTGGATCCGTCGACGCAGGAGGTGGACACGCACGGGGAGTAAAACGGCGTCAGATAGTGGTATTCGGGCACCCAGTAGGCGGTGCGCACGAATGCCCGGACAGTCGCGTAAACGACGAAGGTGGCCAGCCCCAGCACAGTGAGCAGGGGCGACAGCCACCACCGGTCGGTGCGCAGTGTCCGGGCGGCGAGCCGCGCCCGCCCCGGCGCCCGAACGCCGGTGCGGGCGCGGCTGACGTCGTTGTCAGCGGGGGCGCTCACCGCTGGTCGCGCTTGTAGCCACCGACACCTTCGTCGTCTGCGCCGCTCCACAGCGCCGGATCGTAGGGAGTATCGGGAACCGGAACGCGTTCGACGGCTTTCGCCTGCGCGGGCACAGCGGGCGGGTGCCCGTCCAGATCAGCGGTGTCGATGTCGAGCCGCTCGACGTCGTTGGCCAGCCGGCGCACCGCGGACGCGTCGCCGTAGCGCGATCGCAATGCGCCCACGCACTGCCGCAACTGGCCGATGGTGCGCCGGAGTTCGGCGATCTCTGTGGTGGACATCGGAAGCCTCCCTGATGGTGGGGCCGGCAGTTCGGGTGACGATCAACGTCGCCAAGTACGACTCTGCCTCGCGCGGTGCACTGTGACAAGTAGCACATTTACCAGAAGGAAGCATCCTGTACCGGTTGACCTGGGGATTTATGACTAGATAGGGGCCGAAAGTGGGGTCCAGGACGTCACCAGGACGTCAGCCGAACAACTCAGGCCGCCGACGCGAGATCGCTCGACGGGCGGAACACACTGTCGATCGCCGCCCGCGCCCGCTCGTAACTCGTCTCCATGAGGTGGGTATAGACACGGAGAGTGAACGCTTCGCTGGAGTGCCCGAGGTATGCGGAGAGTTCTTTGATACTCACGCCGCGTGACAGCATCAGCGAGGCGGACAGATGCCGGAGCGCGTGCATGCCGTCCCGGTCATTGACATAGGCCAGCCCGGCGGCGACGAACGCGGGCAGCCACACGCCCATGTGAAACGACTGGTTCTTGTACGGCACACCGCTCGGCTTGGTCATGAGCAGATTGACCGTCTCGTAAGCCTGCCCGTCCCGCTCGCCCCACGGCAGCGTGACCGCGACCGGCCGGTACTTCTCGATATAGGCGTCGATCTTCTCCAGCAGGCCGTAGCCGAGCGGGATCTCCCGCACCTTCCGCCCTTTCGGAAGCTTGAACTTCTGCACGCCCTTGACCATCACGAGCTGCCGCGTGCACCGGTAGACCATCTTCTCCCGGTCGATGTTGTCCGGGCTGAACGCCAGCACCTCACCCGGCCGCAGCCCGAGGCCCGCGCCGATGAAGACCGCTGGCTTGAACCGGTCCTCGACGGCTTCCTCCAGGGCGTGCACCCGCTTCTCCGGCCAGACTTGCACCTCCTTGGTCGTCGCGTTCGGCCGAGGGATGGTCGCCTTCTTGAGCGGGTTGGACCGCATCTTCTCGTCGACCACCGCAGCGTCCCAAATGGACAGCACGAGATCGAACACCTGACGCTGGTAGGTGCCCGACAGCTTCCAGCCACCGCGAGCACAGCAAGGCAGGTGCGCCAGTGCGTGGCCAGTTGCCGAACAATCCAGCCACCCACACGCACGAGGCCCCACAGGGCCAGACCGAGGAATGCCAGCGCGGCCAGGGTTTCCGCGATCACGGCGAAGGCCCGGCCGAGTTTGGCCAGCACCCACACCCGCACCGCCAGGCCCACACCGCCGATCAGCACCGTTGCCGCGTTCATCGGCGCGGCGCTCACCGCCCTCAGCCGCGGTGAGGTCAAGCGGCAGCATTCCTTGGCAGGAAGCGCATTTCTTCTCACCCAGAACAAGGCGAGCGAACTTCTTGCATGCAGCGCAACGCATCCGGGTGACCCCCGTTGACGCACGCCGTCCAGAACCGGTTATGTTCGTCATTGTTCACTTCCCAGTGGACAGCGCAGAACCGGTGAAAGTTGGCAGCCAGAGGCCGGTTCTGCGTTTATACGGAACAATTCCAAGCGCGAATGAGCGCGTTGAACACAGCACACGTCGCCGTGCGCTTTCCAGTACCCGCTTGGTTTTTCGACTAGTCGGCGGTCGACTCGTCCGTGGTCGGTTCCTCGCCGGTCAAGAGCTGAGTCAGCCCGGCGTCAGTCGCCCGCCGCTGCGCTTTCACCTCTTTCAGGAGCTGATCGACCACCACCGACAGACGCGCCAGAGATTCCGCCGGAGACAACGCCGCCTCCCTCAGCCGCTGGATCGTCACCTCGTACGAGGCCGCTTCCTTCCCCACCAGAAACACGCCCATCGCGCGATGCGGGCAGTAGACGACATCCGAGGTGTCCTTCAGCGCGTACCGGCTGAACGCCTCCTCCGTCACCGCCTGACTCGGTGCCAGCCGGATCGTCATCGTCCGCGACAGCCCGACCAAGTCCTTGAGGAACCGCGTCTGCCGCAGCATCACCTCGGCATCCCCGAAATGGTTCCGCAGCGCCTCCGACCCGATGAACATCTCCGCCTTCACCGCGCCCGCGCCGAACAGAATCCGGTTGCGATCCATCCGGCTCTCCACGACCTGATCCAGCGCCTCCTTGTCCCGCAAATCCGGGCCAAAGACGAGCCGCGCGTAATCCGGTACCTGCAACAGATCCGGGATCAACAGCGGAGCCCACACCGTCACCGCCGTCGCCACCCGCTCGTGCGCGATCAACGTCGTGTAGTGCGCCGGGTCCGCCTGCGACCCCACCGACGACCAACTCGGCCCTGTCACGCCATGCGCCAGCAGCATGATCCAGGCTTTCCGCTCCCCGGTCACGCCGAGCGCACCGAGCACGTTCGACACCTCTTCCGGGGTCGGGACCCGCTGCCCGAGTTCCCAGTTCGACAACAACGCCGGGTTCACCCCGATCCGCCGCCCCAGCTCCCGCAACCCGAACCGCGCCTCGATCCGCGCATCCCGCAACGCCGCACCCAGGCCGCGTGCTCGCGGGCTCGCCATCTCCGTCCCACGCATCAACCACACCTCCGGCCCGGGATCGTCCCTGTCTGCAAAACGAGAACACCCATCTACGCCGCCTTGCCCTCACCAGACGCCGACGAGGCGCTGGCCGACCGCGACGACGACTTGCCCGCCGCAGCCTTGAACCCCGTCGCCCGGAAGACGTACGTCTGATACTTGAACTCGCCCTGCCCGCCGACACGCGGCTCCGCCGTCAACCCGTCCAGCTCCACCGGCCGCATCCCCGGCAACGCCTCCGCCGTCGTCGGCACCGGCTGAACATCCGCCAGGAACGTCACCTCGAACGACGCCCGCTTCGCCCGCGTCTCACCCGGATCCGTGACCGCAGCCCTCCATTGGCGCTTCCCGGTCACCTCGTCAACCCGTTGCCGCACCGGCCGACCCGCAGCCCGGTCCTCCCGCGACTGATACTCGTTGTCCGGGATCACTTCCCCCACCATCACAAGCCCCTGCGGGAACGCCTCGTCGAAGTCGATCGCGAACCGGTGTCCCTTTTCGATAGCCATGCTGAATTCCCTTTGCTGCTCTAGGTTTTGTGCGCTCAGTCGCGCTCTTCCGGCCACTGGTCGCCGAGAGGAGAGGAGTAGGTGCGGGTACGGTTCTGCGTCTCGCACCACTCGCCGAACTCGCCAGCGGCGACAGCGAGGCTCCGCGCGAACCGCGCGGTGTCCATCAAGCCGCCGATCCGAGCCGGTACCTGGATCACGATCGCGGTCTCATCGCCCCCGGCCACCAACTGGCGAACCCCCGGGGCAGGCGACACGACGGCAGCGCCATATCCGACGAGGGGCTGAATCACCACGTGAATGCCCATGTGCTCTCCCGATGTCTCGGCTTCCGCACGCCCGATTTGGCGCGCTGGAACCAGGAGACACCCGGGTAAGACAGATCACCCGGACAAACTGTCCGGGTAGGTTCGCGCAGGTCAAAAGTGCGTGCTCAGCACCCGCGGAGCCACCAGAATGACCCCGTGACCGAAGACCGCTCGACCCTCTACGCCAGCTGGAACCGCACTCGCCGACACCTGGCAGCGGCGCGAGCCGACATCAGCGACCAGCCGGACGTCGACCTCTCGATCGCAGACGACTTCGTCAAGCACAACGAACTCGGCTTGGCGTTCGACTGCCTGGTCGAGATCGGCGACGAGGTGAACGCGCGAGTGGCGTTCTGGCAAGCACTGGACGAGGCAGCGCGTGAAATGGGGATGTACGAGGAACCGCAATCAGGTTCGGCCAGGCTCTGTCTAGAACGGTTGGCCGCAGCCGAGTAACGTGCCTCAGCTCTCGACCGGCACGGCCTTCTCGATCGCATCGAGCATCGCCGACCAGGGCAATTCCCGGCCGGGAGCGCTGCGCGGCTCGTGCAACGGCCACACGTCGTCGCCGTAAAGCAGCTCGACACCGACGCGCCGCAGGTTCTCGATGTGCATCTCCCAGAACGGCTGACGCGCATGCGCCGCGTTCACGCGCGGGAAAACCACCACCGGCAGATTGTGCGTGCCGATGGCCTCGTTGACCTGCGTCAACGCCTGATTGTCCGCGATGCCGAGCGACATCTTCGCAACCACGTTCGCCGAGGCCGGCGCGACCAGGTAGCAGTCCGGCGCAGGATGCGGACTGCGCTCCGACGGCGACCGCGGCTCAACCCGCACCGGGTAGCCCGTCGCTTCCTCGATCTCCGCCAGCGCACCCGACTCGGCCAGCCAGCGCCCAGCCGTCGGCGTCAACGTCACCGCGACCGTCCACCCCGCAGCCTGCGCAGGACGGATCAGCTTCGGCAGAAGATCTTCAACCCCGCCGGCACCGGAACCGACCAAGCCGAGAACACGCGACGACATCCGCCTACCTCACCGCGCCGCAGCGCTCAGCCAGCGCCAACAGCGCCGAGGACTTCTTGCCCGCCGACGCCGGGGCACGCCGGTACATCGACCGCATCACCTCGCGGACCATCGTGTTGTGCCGGACGACAGTCGGTGCCTTCGTCTCGGCCTCCAGCAATGCGTCGAGCGCTTCATCGTCCTTCGCGACCAGGCTCAACGCCCGCGCGAAGTCGATCAGGTGCGTGACTTGCCGCTCCGCTGGGAGATGATCGACGTTGACACGCGGCGCGGCCTCGATCACCTGCCCGACGTCGCCGAGATCCAGCGCCGCCGACAACCGGTGCAACTCGACGTTGGCCGGTCCGAACCCGGTCTGCCAGTAGTTCGCATCGACGCCGAGCTGGTCCGCCGCCTGCCCCGCGTGGCCGAGAAGGTCATTCGCCGTCGACCAGTCCTGATGCCGAGCCGCGGCCACCGCAGTCCGGAGGTAGAGCATCCCGTAGAGCTCAACGCCGCCGGATCGCCTTCGGCCATGCGCGGCAGCAGCCACTTGGCCGCGACGTCGCCCAGCTCCAGCGCGTCATCGAACCGGCCCACCGCCAGCAGCGCATGCGTCCCCGACCGCGCAGCCGACGCCAGCACCCGCGGATCATCCGCATCATCAGCGGCCTGCATCGCCCGCTCCGCCGCGATCCACGCGAGGTCAGCTTCACCGATCTTGCTCAACGTCGTCGCAGCGAGGTGGTGGACCCGGGCCGACACCGCCGCGCACGCCCGCTTGTATGTCGCGTCGTCTGAGGAGGCGGCTTCCATTGCCTGGCTGGTTTTGATCAGACCAGGCAGCGCCGCGACAACGCGGCCGAGTTCGCCGTTCTGATAGCTGGACCAGACACCTTCCACCAACTGCGCAACCGGCGCGGGGTCGATGTACTCGGGCGACATCGCCGAGGAGAACAAGGTCCGGGAGAGCCGACGCGGAGCCATCAGCGCATCCCGGATCGCCGGGACATCGTCGTTCTTCTCCTGGTCCTCCAGCAAGACCGGTTCGCCGAGCAAGTCGCCCAGCGTCACGCGCAGTGCTTGCGCGACCTCTGCCAGCACGTCCAACCGGCGTATATCCCGCTCGCCGCGCTCGATCTTGCTCAGCCAGTCCTCGGTGCGACCCACCAGGTCGGCAAGCACCGCCTGCGACAGCCCACGCCGCCGCCGGTAGAAGGCAATACGCTCCCCGATGCTGAGCTGATCACCCACACCTCGCATGCGACCATGCTAACAAACACTGCACTCATATGGCCTCTGAACGCCACCTTTATGCGGCTGTCATTCTTGCGGCGAGCTATTGATGTCCACTATCCAGCCTTTAGGGAACCTGACACCTCCCGGGGTCTTGAATTCTGCGCGGTCAAAGTGCGCCGCTCTTGTCGACTCAACTTCACTGAAATCTGCAACACTTTCGAATCTTGACTGATAGAAGTCTGCACGAAATCCAAATAGAGCCCCCATAAAGGAACTGTCGCCAATAAATACGGCTCGATCAAAATCTGCAAGACCGACAAATTCCGAACCTTCGAAATGTGAGGCGCGCGAGAAAGTAGCGTTACCAAAGGTTGCCGCGCTCGCGAAGCCTGCGCTATCAAAGTAAGCAACATCGGAGAAATGCGCATACATGAATTCTGCGGCATCTTCAAAGCGAGCAAGCCGAAACGAAGTAGGCCCAGTGAATTTCACATTAGCGAAGTCAGCTGATTCCAAAAATCGTGAACTGCTGAAGCTTGCAGAGCCCACGAATGTAGATCCATGGAACGACGCGCGTGTCATTTCAGACGAACTAAAGTCGACATTGTAGAGAACCGTTCCACTGAGATCAATCTCAATATCCGACCAGAATTTCGGAGTAGAGATTCGAAGATGCGAAGTCAAAATATTCTGGATGATTATACGTTCCTGCAAATCACGATATTCAGTAACCTTTACCGAATCTCCGGTTGGCTCACCACCCGAGTAAGAAGAAAGTCGCAGGAAACCACATAGAATATTGGCGACCAACTGCCGATACTCAGGGTTGACCTCAGCTAAACCCTCAAGAGCGTAGAGTCCGGAAACTCGAACCTTGGGCTTTTCTGATCCGATGTGCTGTATTATTTGCGAGTAGCGACTGAACACCGAGTCCTCGCGCATCGTCGAAGACTCAAGAGAAGATATTTCAGCAGCTTGAAGAACCCTCTCCTGCGAGGCTTCACGGCGCCCTTGAGCGACCAACATAACCCAGCTTGCCGCGGATGCAATAACCACAGTTCCGATTGGAACGACAATTGAAATCCAAGCCACGTTGCTCAACTTGAAGTTCGGCACGGCAATCGTTACCAGCGCAAGCAGGCAGAGAGCTACGAGGCCGACGAGACTTATGGAAATACTCACACCTCGGCCAAGAACAAGATGCAGCGGCTTTCTCGTGCGAGCTGTTCCGAGCTCTCGCCGCACTTCGCGCGTAAGATTACGTGACATTGACGCGATTGACTTCGTGTCAGCGTCAGGAATAGCATCCCGCAAAAGTTCTTCGGTCAACTTCCTGAAACTGCCGGGCCCACTTAGACCTTTTGAGCTACTCATGCTTTGCCCCCTCCCAACGCTTGCGCCTCCGGCAATATGGGCATCTCATATCGGCTTGTTGCAGCAATAATCCAGCTGCAGCTACAGCCTGTTTAACGGCTTTTAAATTAGAAGCCGAAGGGGATACTGCATCAGTATCAAGAACCCGACTAACCAAGTTTTCCCAATGATCCTCAGCCAAACCCCAGTGGCCCCCATGCACCTTGACGAATAACTCAGCCAACCCCGGCGGTACTTCATACCCACTTCGGGCGTAAATCAAATTACGCAGTGGCGGAATTAGGTTACTCATCTTCACTGCCGTCAAACAATTGGCCGACGGGCTTCTTTCTTCTGCCCGATATTGAAGCAGTAACGACGTGGCCAGCGACAGCTCCAGCTAACGCAGGCGCGGCCAGCCATCCCGCCACGGACAGGATCCACGCCGTTAGAGGACTGCTTGTCGATGCGGGCGAGGTGATTGACAAACTGACATCGTACGCTTCACGCCATCCGATTACGAACCCGTTCAGCACGAAGAGTGCACCAAAGAATACAGCGAAGGGAATTCCCCGAAACAAGATCCAATACTTGAAGGCCGTGTGACGCCCCCGGGAGCGCCACCTCGTGCGCATCCGCGCAAACAATGATCTTGGCGGTGGTGGTGGCAGATCCGGCGCATGAGTGCCAGTTGGCTCAGTCGCATCGATGCGCGAATCAGACGGCATGACTACGCAGGGTACTCCAGTTGGCATCGACAAGCGCTTCAAGATGCTGCCGAATTTGGCTCTAAAGGATCAAGGCGCCGCCGACGGCGGCGCGCAGTCACCACCCGTACGGCGCGCCCATCCGGGTTGCGACACGCCGCCCCCGCTCCGCTATGGGCGGCGCGCCGCCGGATGCGCGCGCCGACGGGCGGCACCGCGCAGCGCGCCACTGCCGACGACAGAGATCCATTGAGCAGCACGGACACCACCCGCCGGGCAAACCACTGCGCAGCGACCGTCAGAGCACCCCTCGCTATCAACGCCTTACGCCGATGCCTGCGCCAAGGCGCGAAATCGGCCGCGCCGTCCGAGCACTCCGATCAGGAGTGGAACCCCATCGCGCGAGTGAGACGCACCAGCATCGGCTGCGAGGGGGCGACCGCACCAGCCTCGAACTGCGTCACGTCGCCGTGTGACACCCCGGCTGCTTCCGCGAGCTGGGATCGCGACCATCCGCGCTCCTCACGGATCAGCCGCACGACCCGACCGGAGTCTTCGGCATCCCAAAGGACTTGCTCCCTGTCCTGGCGAAACCAGTCGACCGTACCCGCCATTTTTCCACCGACCCTCTCTCGGTTACCCAGCCTGTGCGTCTCTCGCCGATGCTACGCAATTCGGCCCGTCGAAGGTTCTTCTCGTCAGCGATTGGGCAAGGCCGCCAATGCTGCTTCCGCCCTCAGCACGAAGGTTCCTCCGCTGAAGCCCTGGCATGCTGGCTGCGAAGCCCAGGGTGTCCACCTCCGGTGTCGGGCCGTCATCCTCGATGCCCGATGATCGAACGCCGCGCCACCGGCATCAAGGGCGCCTACGGCGTCACTTCGCGATGAGCTTCGCTCACCCTTGACCCCGGCACCGTCGCACTCAAGCTGGCGAGGGCGAGAACGACGGATCAGACCGCCCGACGCCTCTCGCGACCCCCGGTTCGCCACTCCGAGTAGTCAGTCGACAGGCACGGCTAGAGGCCGGTCCGCCAGGCCGCAAAGGGGCTCAGACAGACCGGCCTCAGGACGTCTACAGGACGTCAGAGATCCAAACCGGACCAGACTCAACCGGTCCCGACCGACTCGAAAACGCAGGTCAGAGCGTTATCCGGGCGAAGGTCCCCAGGTCAGGAAACCCCCTCGGCAGAAGTAGCACATTTACCAGAAGAAGGCATGTTGTACCTGTTGACCTGGGGATTTCTCGCCAGATAGGGGCCGAAAGCGGGGTCTGGGCCGTCTCTGGGACGTCAGCCGCGCAACTCAAGCCGCCGACGCGCGCCCGGCTGACCCGGGAACACGCTCCCGGCGGACAGAGAGTCATCCGAATGTCACCCGATGCGACAGGCCGCTAGTCCGTCGGATCCTCGCCCGCCAAAAGCTTCGTCAATCCGGCCTCATTCGCCAGTCTCTGGGCTTTCACCTCCTCCGCGAACCCGGCAGCCGCGGCCGACAGTTGGCGTAGCGAATCCGCTCGGGACAGCGCGGACTCGGCCAGCCGTTCGATGGTTTCCGCATACGGGGCAGCCTGTCGACCCACCAGGAAGACACCGGCGCGATGATGCGGGCAGTACACGACTTCCGTCGCATCCCGCTGCCGGTACCAGCTGAATGCGCCTTCCGTAACGGCTTGGCTTGGGACTAGCCGGATCGTCACCGTCTGCGAAATCTCCATGAGGTACCGCATCTGGCGCAGCATTGCCTCGGCGTCGCCGAAGTGGTTCCGCAGCGCCTCGGTCCCGACGAACAGCTGCGCCTCGACCGCCTCCGCGCCGAACAGGATCCTGCTGCGGCTCAAGCGGTTCTCGACGACCTGTTCCAGGATTTCCTTGTCCCGCAACCCTGGACCGAACACCAGCCGCGCGTAGTCGGGGATCTGCAGCAAATCCGGGATCTGCAGCGGAGCCCACACCGTCATCGACTCCGCGTGCCGTTCGTGCCCGGACAAGATCGCGTAGTGCGCCGTATCCGCCTGCGACCCGCGCATGACCCAGCTCGACCCCGCCAGCTCACGCGTCAGCGCCATGATCCGCGTCTTCTTCTCGCCGACCACTCCGAGCGCGCCCAGGACCCCTGCCACGTCCTCGAGCGTCGGGATCCGCTGGCCCAGCTCCCAGCTCGACAGCAGCGCCGGCTCGACCCCGATCCATCGGCCCAGCTCGCGCAAACCCAGGCTCGCCTCGATCCGGGCATTCCGCAATGCCATACCCAGAACGCGCTCGTACGGAGCGGGCATCTCCGAATCTCGCATCCACCGTCACCTCCAGCGGCGGATAGTGCCTGTCCCAAACTGCTGACACCTATTCATGTCGCCCGATCCGTGTCCTCACCCGCAGACGACACGCCTCGCCCTCCTGTACCAGCTCCACGGCGGCATCACCGGCGTCGTCGGCACAGCCGCGCGTCCCGAACCAGCGCCACCGCCCGACGCAGCTCCGGCACCGTCACCCCATAGGGGGCTTCTGAATCGATTTTGTTTCCGGAGGGTTTTCGGGTTACCGTGTGCACCGTCACGTTCCCGCGACGCCAGCGCCGCCGTCTCGCGAACCCGTCACGAGCCGGGAGCTTGAGATGAGCAGCAGCCCGAACCCGACCGCCGCGGTGCACCGCGTTCTTGCCGACGTCACCGACCGGATCGCCGAGCGCAGTGCGGACACGCGGGCGGCGTACCTCGCCCGCAGCGCGGCCGCTTTCGAGGAGGGGCCGGTCCGCCGCGGTCTCGCTTGCAGCAACCTCGCACACGGTTTCGCAGCCATGGACGGCGTCGACAAGCAGGCGCTGCGGCAACTGCGCGCGCCCGGCGTCGCGATCGTGTCCTCCTACAACGACATGCTTTCCGCGCACCAGCCGATGCAGGAATACCCTGCGTGGCTGAAGAAATCGGTCCGTGAAGCCGGAGGTGTCGCGCAGTTCGCCGGCGGGGTGCCCGCGATGTGTGACGGCATCACGCAGGGGCGTCCGGGGATGGAGTTGTCGCTGTTCAGCCGCGAAGTGATCGCGATGGCGACGGCGATCGCGTTGTCTCACGACATGTTCGACGCGGCGTTGCTGCTGGGCGTGTGCGACAAGATCGTGCCGGGGTTGTTGATCGGTGCGCTGTCGTTCGGGCATCTGCCCGCGGTGCTCGTGCCGGCCGGGCCGATGAACTCGGGCTTGCCCAACAAGGAAAAAGCCCGGGTGCGCCAGCTGTACGCGGAGGGGCTCGCGACGCGGGAAGACCTGCTCGACGCGGAAGCGGCGTCGTATCACTCCGCTGGTACCTGCACGTTTTACGGCACCGCCAACTCTAACCAGATGGTGGTCGAGGTGATGGGCCTGCACCTTCCGGGCGCTAGCTTCGTGCCGCCGAACACGCCGTTGCGTCAGGCGCTCACCGAAGAGGTGGGGCGGCGGGTCGTCGAGCTGTCCCGAGGCGAGGCGTACACGCCGATCTCGCAGGTGCTGGACGAAAAAGCGTTCGTGAACGGCATCGTGGCGCTGCTGGCCACCGGCGGGTCGACGAACCACACGATGCACCTGGTGGCGATCGCCGCGGCAGCCGGGATTCAGTTGCGCTGGGACGATTTCTCGGACCTTTCAGCGATCGTTCCGCTGCTGGCGCGCGTGTACCCGAACGGCAGCGCGGACATCAACCACTTCCACGCGGCCGGCGGCATCCAGTTCCTCGTCGGCACGCTGCTCGACGCGGGACTGCTGCACGAGGACGTGCTCACCGTCGCGGGTCCCGGTCTGCGCCGGTACACGCAGGAACCGATTCTGTCGGACGGCGAGCTGGTGTGGCGAGACGTGCCGACGCGGAGCCTCGACGAAGAGGTGCTGCGTCCGGTGTGGCGGCCGTTCGCGCCGGACGGCGGGCTGCGGATGGTGGAGGGCAACTTGGGCCGCGCGGTCACGAAGGTGTCGGCAGTCGCCCCGGAGCACCGTGTGGTCGAGGCTCCGGCGCGGGTGTTCACGTCGCAGGAGGCGTTCAGGGTCGCGTTCGAGGCCGGGGAGCTGGATCGGGACGTGGTCGTGGTGCTGCGGCAGCAGGGTCCGCAGGCGAACGGCATGCCGGAGCTGCACGGGCTGACTCCGGCGTTGGGGGTCCTGATGGACCGCGGATTCCGGGTCGCGCTGCTCACTGACGGACGGATGTCGGGTGCGTCGGGCAAGGTGCCGGCCGCGATTCAGGTGACGCCGGAAGCCGCGGTGGGCGGGCCGATCGCCCGGATCGCCGACGGCGACGTGATCCGCTTCGACGCCCGGTCCGGAACCTTGGACGTGCTGGTCGCGGGCGACGAACTGGCACAGCGGGACTTGGCGGACGCTCCGCCCTCGGAGGCCGCGTGGAGCGGGACCGGACGGGAGCTGTTCGGGGCGTTGCGGCGCGCGATCGGCCCCGCTGACCAGGGCGCGAGCGTGTTCGGGGCGCTCACGCCGGAGCTGGACCTCGCCCGGGGCGTTCCGCCATTCGGAAACGGGACAATGGACGCGTCCCCCTACGCTCTCCAGACCCAGGAGGTCGGTCAGTGACCACCGGCACGGACCTGCTCGCCCTGTCCCCCGTGATGCCCGTCGTGGTGATCGACGACGTCGCCGACGCGGTCCCGACGGCCCGCGCCCTGCACGCCGGCGGGATCGGGGTGATCGAGCTGACGCTGCGCACGCCGGTCGCGCTGGCCGCGATCGAGCGGGTGGCCGCGGAGGTGCCGGACATCGTCGTGGGCGCCGGCACGGTGACGTCGCCGGAGCAGGCGAAACAGGCCGCCGACGCCGGCGCGAAGTTCCTGGTGACGCCGGGCTGCACGGACGCGGTGCTGGACGCCGCGTTCGCCACCGGGCTGCCGTTCCTGCCGGGCGCGGCCACCGTGTCGGAGGCGATGCGGCTGGCCGAACGCGGGTTGAGCGCGCTGAAGTTCTTCCCGGCGGAGGCCAGCGGGGGCGCGGCGTTCTTGAAGTCGATCGCCGGACCGCTGCCGCAGCTGCAGTTCTGCCCGACCGGCGGGATCACGGTGTCGTCGGCCCCGTCGTATCTGGCGCTGCCGAACGTCGGCTGCATCGGCGGATCGTGGCTGACGCCTGCGAAACTGTTGGCGGCCAAGGACTTCGCTGCCGTCGAGAAGCTGGCCGCCGAAGCTGCCGCGTTGCGCTGAGCCTTTCCGGAAACCCGTCACCTTCGCGCTGGAGGTGGCGGGTTTCTTGGTGTCCGAGGCCGGTCAGTCGACCGTCGCGTCGTCCAGCAGACTGGATTCCGCCCCGAACTCGCGAAGTTCGTCGCGGATCACCGTGTACGCCAGTCCTTGCGGATAGCCCTTGCGCGCGAGGAACCCGAGCAGCCTGCGGATCGCGGTCTGCTCGTCGACGTTCCCGAGCGACCTGAGCCGTTTGCGCACCAGCTCTCGGGCACGTTGTTCCTCGGACTCCCGGTCGACTTCCTCCGCCGCTTGCGCCGCGATCTCGTCGTCGACGCCCTTGCGCCGCAACTCCGCGACCAGCGCCGTGCGCGACAGCCCTTGGTTGGCGTGCCGGTCGCGGACCCAGGCTTCGGCGAATTCGGCGTCGTTGACGAGACCGGCACGGTCCAGCTTGCCGAGCAAGGTTTCGATGGTCTCGCTGTCGAAACCCTTGCGCTGCAACGTCTGCCGCAGCTCCTCGACCGCCCTCGGCCGGGCGGCGAGGAGGTCGAAGCAGATCTCCTTGGCCTTCTTGGCCCGCTCCTCCGGAGGCAACTCCATCGGCTCGACCTTCGGCGCCCTGGCCACGACCACACTCCTTGTTCCCGGTGCCGCCCTCGGACGACGACACCTCCATCTCGACACCGATTTCCCGGCACCGGGCCCCTGTGATTCGGCACGGCACACAATCCCGCCGACCGAACCGCAGCCGCCGAAACCCGCACCAGCTCGAGCTGATCCGGACTCCGCACCGACGCTCTTCGCACCGGCCAGCTCTCTCGCGCAGAGCGTGCCCGTGCGCGCACCGCTTCGGCCCGGCCAAGCACGTCGGACTGGCCAAGCACGCCGTACCGGCAGAGATCCCCACCGCTCCGGCAGCGAGATCCCGGCCGCGATCCGCGCCCGGCCCCGCTGGCCGCGCCAGTCGCCCCGCACCCAGCCGGAGAACCATCGCCGCCGGGCGACAGGACACCGACGCGTCCGGACACCGCCACGCCCGAAGAACCTGTCGCGTCTCACCGAAGAACCCGTCGCGGCGAACCGCACCAGGCCAGATCTCACCGAAGATCCCGGCGCGGCGAAACCGCATCGGGCCCCGGTTTCAGCGGCGGGCCGACGCGCGACCCGAGCACCGGGGAGGGAACCCGCCGATCCCCTCCCCTCCCCGGATCAGAAGTCGACCGGCGCGGGCACTGCCTCGGCTTCGGCGTCGACCTGCGGACCGATGTTGAGCTTCTCCTTGATGCGTTTCTCTATCTCGTTGGCGATGTCCGGGTTGTCGCGCAGGAACTTCCGCGCGTTCTCCTTACCTTGGCCGAGCTGGTCGCCCTCGTACGTGTACCAGGCACCCGACTTGCGCAGAATGCCCTGGTCGACGCCCATGTCGATGAGCGAGCCCTCGCGGGAGACGCCCACGCCGTAGAGGATGTCGAACTCGGCCTGCTTGAAGGGCGGGGCCATCTTGTTCTTGACCACCTTGACGCGGGTGCGGTTGCCGACCGGCTCGCCGCCGTCCTTGAGCGTCTCGATGCGGCGGACGTCGAGCCGGACCGAGGCGTAGAACTTCAGCGCCTTGCCGCCCGTCGTGGTCTCTGGCGAGCCGAACATGACGCCGATCTTCTCGCGCAGCTGGTTGATGAAGATCGCGGTGGTGCCGGAGTTGTTCATCGCACCGGTCATCTTGCGCAGCGCCTGGCTCATCAGGCGGGCCTGGAGGCCGACGTGCGAGTCGCCCATCTCGCCCTCGATCTCGGCGCGCGGCACGAGCGCGGCCACGGAGTCGATGACCAGGATGTCGAGCGCGCCGGAGCGGATCAGCATGTCCGCGATCTCCAGCGCCTGCTCGCCGGTGTCCGGCTGGGACACCAGCAGCGCGTCGGTGTCGACGCCGAGCTTCCTGGCGTACTCCGGGTCCAGCGCGTGCTCCGCGTCGATGAACGCCGCGATGCCGCCGTTGCGCTGCGCGTTCGCCACCGCGTGCAGGGCGACCGTGGTCTTACCCGAGGACTCCGGGCCGTAGACCTCGATGACGCGGCCGCGGGGCAGGCCGCCGATGCCGAGCGCGACGTCGAGAGCGATCGCGCCGGTGGGGATCACGGCGATGGGCGGGCGGTTCTCCTCGCCGAGGCGCATCACCGAGCCCTTGCCGTACTGCTTGTCGATCTGCGCAAGGGCGAGCTCGAGCGCCTTGTCCTTGTCGGGTGCTGCTGGCATGGAAGTCCACCTCGCTGGTTGGGCCTGTGTGTTCGGTTGTCCAGATCAAGCTTGTCCGGGGTCCAAGCTCTGTCCGGTCCGACGCTACGGGGAGGGACCGACAATTCCAGGCGCGGCGACTGATCTGTGGATCGCTGGCCCCGTTGTGCACAACACCATAGACGAACAGGTGTTCGAGGTTTACGGCGACACGCCCATCCGGCGAGGTTTTCGCCCTCCGCCGCGTCCGGTGCCGGAACTCGCAGGTCAGCGCCGCTCCGGCGGCACCTCGAACTCGGCGCAGACCGCTCGCCAGATCTCTTTCGCCGACGTCCCCGAGCTCAGCGCCTCTTCGACCGTGCGCCCGCCGAGCCCGCTGAACACGTGGTCCTCGGCGAGCATCTCGGCGCGTCCGGACCCGAACTCCTCGGCCATCAGCCGTCGGAACACCGTGATACGCATCGGTCGAATGCTAGCTTTCCCGCTCCGCCGGGGATCACTCCCCCGGCTGGACGTTCTGCTCGAAGTAGTCGGCCAGGGCGCCCGGCGTGGCCGCCTGCCCGCCGGAATTCACCTGATAGAGGAACCCGAGGAGGGGTCGGTCCTTCACCGTGAACACGAGGACCGCCGACGACTGCCCGGCCGCCGCCGCGTAGTGCCCTTCGAGGGCGTTGCCCTTCCAATCCGCTTCGGTGCGGTCGCCGCCCGCGGAGGAGAGCAGTCCGTCGGTGTACTGCTTCAGCTCCGCTGCCGACTGCCCCTGCACGTACGTCACCTGAGTGCCCGCGCGGCCCGGGGCGGCGCACGTCGACGCGGCCCCGAGGCTCTTCGCCGGCGCAGCCGGACCGTTGCCCATGCCGGGAGCGCAGCCGCCGTTGTCGGCGACTTTGCCGGCCAGCTGACGCATACAGCCGGTCAGTCCGGACGAGTCGGCTTGCCCCGGCGTACGGCACTCTTCAGCGGTGTACGTCTTTACTGACGAACCCTGTGTTGTCAGGAACACGGTCAGCCCCGCAGCGAGCACGACCACCACAGCCGCCGCGATGCCGATCAACAGCTTGGTGCGGCTCTTCTTCTCCGGCGCAGCGGGCGTGTACGTCGGGAAGTTGGACGGTGCCGGCGAAGGCTGGAACGGCGGCATCGGCTGTGGCTGCGTCGGCGAGTACGCCGGGTAGTTGCCCTGTGGCGCAGCAGGCTGCGCGTACGGCGCACCTGACGCCACCTGGCCCTCGACGTTCTGCGTACGCATCGACAGTCCGTCTTTAGCGACGTGTTGCGCACCCAGCGCGACGGCCGTCTCAGGCTGGTCAAGGCTCGTGGGGACGACGCCGAGCTTCTCCGCGATCATCGAACCGACCAGCGGCAACCGGCTCGAACCGCCGACGAGGTAGATGCCGACGAGACGATCCGAGGTCAGCCCAGCCGAACGCAGTGTCCGCGAAAGCAGCTCCACGCTGCGCAGCATTGCCGGACGCACCAAGCCTTCGAGCTCTCCGCGCGTGACGAGCACGTCCTTGAACGGCTCCGGCATCGGCACCTCTGTCTGCGGATGCCGAGACAGTGCTTCCTTCGCGGCCTTCACGTCTTCTTGCAGCGCGCGTCGCGTACGCCGGTCCGCAGTGGACTCGGGGCGAAGCAGCCGCTGCCAGCGCTGTGGGTCCGAGTGCGACACCTCACGTCCGACGTGGACCATCAGCGCCTGGTCGACGTCGAGGCCGCCGAGGTCGGGCAGACCGTCCTCGGCGAGCACTGTGTAGCCGTTCTGGTTCGCGCCGACGACTGCGACGTCGAAGGTCCCCGCGCCGAGGTCGTACACCGCGAGAGCCTTCCCTGGCGCCAACGCGCGTTCCGGAAACGACGCGAAATGCGCCGCGGCCGCGACTGGCTCCGGCACCAGGACTACGTTTCCGCGAATGCCGGCAAGTCGCGCCGCGCTCAGCAATACGTTGCGGCGCACCGGACCCCACTGCGCGGGGTGTGTGAGACGGACCTCGTCCGGCTGCTCGCCGCCGAGCTGGCGCGTGGTCTCGTCGAGCACCCGGCGCAGGATCGCGGCCAGCGCTTCGTTGACTGGCACGACGTCTGTGCCGAGCAGCAGCGTCTGCTCGTCGATGCGCCGTTTAGGGTTGGGCTCGAACCGTGTCGGGTCGAGCCGCGCGCGACGTTCGGCGTCCCGGCCGACCATGAGCGTGCCGTCTTCCCCGGCGAAAACCGCGGAGGGCATGTTGGCCGACCCGTCGACCTCTACGACGCGAGGCGGCCTGCCGTGCGCGGAAAGGACGGCAACGGTGTTGGACGTCCCGAGGTCCACCGACAGGATCCGCACAGTAATTTCCCCTCGACTCAAGCAGCGCTGGCGGAGATGCTGCCACGTGCCCGGTCACCGTGCGTGCGGACCCGCGAAACTCGCGGCGCGTGCAACCCGGGGAGGCAACGGAACGTCTCGTCTTCCGAGGACGGGGAGGCAATGACAGAGCTAGTGGACAAGACTCGCCGAGACCAGTTCGGACAGTCGGCGACGGGCGGTCCGGCGAGCCCGTGGCGGGTCGCGGCGGGCAAGTGGGGCCGTTCCGGCTATCTGCACGCGGCAGTGCTGTTCCTTGTGGTGCGGCTGATCGGCCTCGGTGCGCTCGCCGCCATGGCCGCGCCCCGGGACCTGCCGCTGGGCGAGCGGCTGCAATCCTGGGACGGCTGGTGGTACCTGCAGATCGCGGAGCACGGCTACACCGGCGTGAGCAATCCGCTCGACGCCGCCGGGCTGCCGTATCCCGACGCTTCGTACGGCTACTTCCCACTGTACCCGGCCTTGACCGGGCTGCTCGAGAAGCTGCCCGGGGTGTCCTACTTCGGGGCGGCCCTCCTTCTGTCGACGCTCGCCGGAATCGCCGCGGCGACGGCGATGTACCGAATCGGCCGGCTGGTCCACAGTCATCGAGCGGGGCTGCTGCTCGCTGTGTTGTGGGGCGCCGCGCCGATGGCGATCGCCGAGAGCATGGTGATGACGGAGGCGCTCTTCACCGCGCTCGCCGCGTGGGCGCTGGTCGGCGTGCTCGAACGCAAGTGGTATCTCGCTGCCACCGCGACGCTGTTCGCTGGGCTCACCCGGTCCACCGCGTGCGTGCTGGTCGCTGTCGTGGTGATCGCCGCGGCCATCGACGTGTGGCGGAACAGACAGCGCTGGAACGCGCTCGTGTGCGTCTTCGTCGCGCCGCTCGGCCTGCTCGGGTACTGGATGTACGTCGCGGTGAAGACCGGCAGCTTGACCGGTTGGCAGGACATCGAGCTTCGCGGCTGGAACACGCGTTTCGACGCCGGTGCCGAAGCCTGGAAATGGATCACGCAAACGCTCTTCACCTCGGGCAACGCCTGGGAAACGCTGGTCGTGCTCGTGACGGTCATGGCGATCGCCCTCGCGGTCATCACGGTGACCGGCCGCCGGATGCCGTGGCCGTTGGCTGCGTATGCGGTGGGCGTCGTGGTGCTGGTCCTGTGCAGCGCCGGGCTGCCCGCCCTGAAGTCGAGGTTCCTTCTTCCCGACTTCGCGCTCCTGCTGCCCGTCGCGATGGGGCTGGCCGGTCGCAAAAGGTCCACGATGATCGCCGCCGCGACCGTGTTCGTGCTGGTCGGGGCCTGGTATTCGGCCTACTCGCTGACCGTGTGGAAGTACGCGATCTAAGCCGATCGGTCACCCACACGAGGGGATCCGGACCCGCGTGCCCTGCCCGGGCCCCGGAAATTGTCGGGGGTGCCGCGCATGATGGATCCCGTGGCAAACAACGTCCTCGACCTCTTCTCCCCGGCGACCAGCACCTGGTTCGCCGGAGCCTTCGCCGCCCCGACGGCCGCGCAGGAAGGGGCCTGGCGGGCCGCACACGCCGGGCAGCACGCCCTGGTCGTGGCGCCCACCGGGTCCGGCAAGACGCTGTCCGCGTTCCTGTGGGCACTGGACCGGCTGTCGGCGGAACCGCCGCCGGCGAACCCGCGCGAGCGGTGCCGAATCCTCTACGTCTCGCCGTTGAAGGCGCTGGCGGTCGACGTGCAGCGCAACCTGCGCGCGCCGCTGGCGGGCATCTCCCAGGCCGCGCACCGGCTGGGCCTGCCCGCGCCGGAGATCGAGGTCGGCATGCGCACCGGCGACACCACGGCGGCGGAGCGCCGGTCGTTCGGGAAAACCCCGCCGGACGTGCTGGTCACCACGCCGGAGTCGCTGTTTCTCATCCTCACGTCCTCGGCGCGGGAATCGCTGAAGGGTGTCGAGACGGTCATCGTCGACGAGGTGCACGCCGTCGCGGGCGGCAAACGCGGCGCGCACCTGGCGTTGTCGCTGGAACGGCTCGACGCGCTGCTGCCCAAACCGGCCCAGCGCATCGGGTTGTCGGCAACGGTGCGTCCGATCGACGAGGTGAGCGCGTTCCTCGCCGGCGGCCGCCCGGTCACCATCGTGCAGCCGAAGCTCGCGAAAACGATCGAGGTGCGGGTGGAGGTGCCGGTCGAGGACATGGCGAACCTCGACGGCCCGGCGCCGTCGCCGATGGAGCGGCTCGACGACCTCACGTCGCTGTCGCAATTGCCGTCGGAGGGCGGGATCGGCACCCAGGAAGAAGTCGCGCGCGCGGCGGTGAAGCGGCCGTCGATCTGGCCAGCGGTCGAGGAACGGGTGCTGGAGCTGATCCGCGCGCACCGCTCCACCATCGTGTTCGGCAACTCGCGGCGGCTCACCGAACGGCTCACCGCACGGCTCAACGAACTCGCTTCCGAGCAGACCGGTCTGTCTCGAAGCGATGCGTTCCCGGCCGAAGCGGTCGGGCAATCCGGTGTCACGACAGGTGCGGAGCCGGTCATCGCGCGGGCGCACCACGGGTCGATGTCCCGCGAGCAGCGCACCCATGTCGAAGAGGAACTGAAGTCCGGGCGGCTGCCGTGCGTGGTGGCCACGTCGTCGCTCGAACTCGGCATCGACATGGGCGCGGTGGACCTGGTCGTGCAGATCGAGGCTCCGCCGACGGTGGCGTCCGGGCTGCAGCGCGTCGGCCGGGCCGGGCACCAGGTCGGCGCGGTGTCGTCCGGCGTGATGTTCCCGAAGTTCCGCGGCGACCTGGTGTCGTGCGCGGTGGTCGCGGAACGGATGGCGACCGGGGCGATCGAGGCGGTGCGGTATCCGCGCAACCCGCTCGACGTGCTCGCCCAGCACGTCGTGGCGATGGTGGCGCTCGAACCGTGGACGGTGCCGGAGCTGGCGGCGCTCGTCCGGCGGGCGGCGCCGTTCAGTTCGCTGCCGGACGACGCGCTGCACGCGGTGCTCGACATGCTCGCCGGCCGCTATCCGAGCGAGGAGTTCGGCGAACTGCGGGCGCGGATCACGTGGGACCGGGTCGGCGGCGAGCTGCGCGGACGGCCGGGTTCGCAGCGGCTGGCGGTCACGTCCGGCGGCACCATCCCGGACCGCGGGCTGTTCACCGTGATGACGCCGGGAGCCGAGGGCAAACCCGGCTCGCGCGTGGGCGAGTTCGACGAGGAGATGGTGTACGAATCGCGGGTCGGCGACACGATCCTGCTCGGCACCTCGTCGTGGCGGATCACCGACATCACCCATGACCGGGTGATCGTCGTGCCCGCTCCGGGCCAGCCCGCCCGGATGCCGTTCTGGAAGGGCGACGCCGCGGGGCGGCCGCTGGAACTGGGGCGGGCGCTCGGCGCGTTCGTCCGCGAACTGTCCACTTCGGACACCGCGACGGCGCGGGACCGGGCCGCCGCGGCCGGGCTCGACCAGCGCGCGTGCGACAACCTGCTGGCGTATCTGGAAGAACAGAAGTCGGCGACCCGGCACGTGCCCAACGATCGCGTCATCCTGCTCGAACGCTACCGCGACGAGCTGGGCGACTGGCGGATCGTGCTGCACTCGCCGTTCGGCGCACAGGTCAACGCTCCGTGGGCGCTCGCGATCGCCGCGCGGATGAGGGAAAACCGCGGGGTCGACGCGCAAGTGGCGCACTCCGACGACGGCATCGTGCTGCGGCTGCCCGACGCGCTCGATGCCGACGGCGGCGAAGTCACCATCGGCGCCGACGACGTCCTGCTGGACCCGGAGGAGGTCGAGCAGCTGATCGTGGCGGAGGTCGGCGGCTCGGCGGTCTTCGCGGCTCGGTTTCGGGAGTGTGCGGCACGCTCGCTGCTGCTGCCGCGTCGTGATCCGCGTCGGCGCACACCGTTGTGGCAGCAACGGCAGCGGGCGTCGCAGCTGTTGTCCGTGGCAGCGAAGTACGAGCGGTTCCCAGTCGTGCTGGAGGCCATGCGCGAGGTTCTCCAGGACGTCTACGACGTCGGCGGTCTGCGGGAGCTGATGTCCGACGTCCGGGCGCGCAAAGTGCGGCTGGTCGAGGTGGAGACGCCGGCCGCGTCGCCGTTCGCACGGAGCCTGTTGTTCGGTTACGTCGGGATGTTCCTGTACGAGACGGACGCCCCGCTGGCCGAACGCCGGGCCGCCGCGCTTTCGCTGGATTCCGCGCTGCTGGCCGAATTGCTGGGCACGGAAGCGATTCGCGAGCTGCTCGATCCGGAGGCCGTGGCCGAGGTCGAACGGTCGTTGCAGCGGCTCGATCCGGACCGGCACGCAAGGTCCGCGGAGGACGCGGCGGACCTGCTGCGGTTCCTGGGCGACCTGTCCATTGCGGAAGCCGCGGAACGAGGGATTCAGCCGGAATGGCTGGCGGAACTCGCCTCGGCACGGCGCGCGATCCAGGTGCGCATCGGCGGCGAGGAGCGGTATCTGGCCATCGAGGACGCCGGACGGGTACGAGACGCGCTGGGCGTCGCGCTCCCGGTCGGCGTGCCCGAGGCGTTCACCGAGCCGGTGGCGGATCCAGTGGGCGATCTGCTCGGCCGCTACGCACGGAGCCGCGGTCCGTTCTCCGCGACCGCCGCGGCAGACCGGTTCGGGCTGGGCACGGCCGTCGTCACCGGAGTGCTCGACCGGCTCACCGGCGAAGGCAGGCTGGTCCGCGGCGAGCTGAGTCCGGTCGGGCATCCGGAAACCCATGGCGTGGGCGTCGAATACTGCGACGCGGCCGTACTGCGGCGGTTGCGACGCGCGTCCCTCGCTCGGCTGCGGGCAGAGGTCGAGCCAGTGGAACCGGCGGCGCTGGGCCGGTTCCTGCCCTCGTGGCACGGAATCGGCGCGCGGCTGCGGTCCGCGCCGACGGCCGACGACGTGCTGTCGGTGGTCGAGCAGCTGGCCGGTGCGCCCTTGCCGGCGAGCGCGGTGGAGTCGCTGATCCTGCCCAGCCGGTTGCCGGGCTACTCCCCCGCGCTGCTCGACGAACTCACCACCGCGGGCGAGGTCATCTGGGCAGGCTGCGGGGCACTCTCCGGCGGGGACGGCTGGCTGGCGCTGGCTCCGTCCGACGTCGCGGACCTCCTGCTGCCCGAGGTCGAGGAGAATCCGCCGACCAGCCCGCTGCACGAAGCGATCGTGACGGCGCTGGAAGGCGGAGCGTTGTTCTTCCGGCAGCTTGTCGACCGGGTCACGCCAGGCCTGGAGCAATCGCCGGACGACGGTGCAGTAGTGGCCGCGCTGTGGGATCTGGTGTGGGCCGGGCTGGTCACCGGCGACACGCTCGCGCCGCTGCGCGCGCAGGTCGCGGGCCACGGCGCGCACAAGCCGCGGCGGCAAGCACCACGCGGCCGGTACGCCCGCATGCGCGCCGGGCGTCCGGCAATGCCGTCACGCACCGGACCGCCGACCGCGGCTGGCCGATGGGCGCTGACCCCGCCTCGCGAAGCCGAGCCGACTCGCCGCGCGCATGCCCGCACCGAGGCATTCCTGGAACGGCACGGCGTCCTCACCCGAGGCGCGCTCGACACTGAACGGGTCACCGGCGGGTTCTCCGGGATCTACAAGGTGTTGCGGGGCATGGAAGACACCGGACAGGTCATCCGCGGCTATGTCGTCGAAGGTCTCGGTGCCGCACAGTTCGCGGCGAAGGGCGCAGTCGACCGGCTGCGTGCCCTCTCCAGCACCGCACCCGCCGCCGCGGGCCGCAACGACACCGCTCGTGCGGTGGTTCTCGCCGCAGCGGATCCAGCACAGCCGTACGGTGCGGCTCTGTCCTGGCCCGCTGCAACAGGCGACACGAAACACCGGCCAGCGCGGAAAGCCGGAGCGCTGGCGGTGTTGGTCGACGGAGTCCCAGCCCTGTACGTCGAACGCGGCGGCCGTTCGTTGCTGAGCTTCACCGAGGAACGCAGCTCGCTGCAAGCCGCTGCGGCGGCCTTGTCGACCGCGGTCCGGGAGGGCTGGCTGGGTCAGTTGGCCGTCCAGCGCGCGGACGGAGAACACGCGCTTACGTCGGAACTGGCCGAAATCCTGCAGGAAGCCGGCTTCCGCGCGACGCCGAAGGGACTCCGGTTGAGAGCTTGACGCCGCCCGGGTTGTCGCTCGGCCAAGCCACGAACGCACGCGCGTCCGGCCTCTGGTTCCGCCGACCGGTCGGCTCTGTCGCGCGGCAGGCGGGCGTGCTCGGCGGACCCGCGTCGGGGAAGCAGGTGGTGTCACTAGACTTCTCGTGGCCCCTCGGTGGACAAAAGGACGTTCGATCATGGCGATGCGCGAGTTGCGCTACTTCGGTGACCCGGTGCTCAAGTCCGTGTGCGACCCGGTGACCACGTTCGACAGCAAGATCGAGGCGCTGGTGAAGGACCTCCTCGACAGCGTGCAGCCGGAGGGCCGGGCCGGGCTCGCGGCACCGCAGATCGGGGTCGGGCTGCGGGTGTTCAGCTACGACGTCGGCGGGCTGACCGGGTACGTCATCAACCCGGAGATCGCCCATCTCTCCGAGGAGACGCACGAGATCGGCGAGGGCTGTCTGTCCGTGCCGGAGCTGTGGTTCCCGACGGTCCGCGCGAAGCACGCCGTTGTGCGCGGCGTCGACCTGCGCAACGAGCCGATCGAGGTCGAGGGCGTCGACGTGCTGGCCCAGTGCCTCCAGCACGAAACGGACCACCTCGACGGAAAGCTCTACCTCGACCGGCTCACTCCCGATCGGAAGAAGCAGGCGCTGCGCGAGGCGCGAGGCAAAGACTGGTTCTGGAACCGCTGACCGTCCGCGGCGTCCGGGCGGCGGAGAGCCGAAGCAGCGTGTCGTCGTCCGGACTGGTTTCGACCTGCATCCCGGCGCGGAGAGCAGTCCGAGCCATGGCGTCGTTGCCCGGAAGACGGACCGCAGTCAGCTCTGTGGTCCCGTCAGCCTTCGCGAGGGCGACCAGCCGGGCTAGCAACGCCGTGCCGATTCCCTGTCGCTGCCAAGCATCCTCGACGAGCAGCGACACCTCGGCTGTGCCGTCGCGCTGAGAGATCAGCTGTCCGAACCCGATCACGTCCCGGCCGCACACCGCGAGCAAGCTGGTTCCGCGCGGCGGCATGAGCAAGCGGTGCAGCCATTTTCGGGGAACCGTGCGCAGGCCAGTGTGGTAGCGATTGAACAATGTCTTCGCCGAACAGCGAAGATGCACCGCACCGATCGCGTCGACGTCGCGCGGAGTGCCTACCCGCAGCACGACCGCGGCCCCGTCCGGACGGTCGAGCACGACCGGGCCAGCCAGATTCTGCTCCGCCGCGGCGAGTAGTTCCAGGAATGCTGCAGCCTGAGCAAGTTCGGGTTCAGCGAACGCGACCCACCGCCGTCGCGCGACGAACGCCTGCCCGTCGCCGAGGGGAAAGACCGCGCGGTGCCCGGCCTCCGTGCGCGCCGGGTTGGCCTCGTTTGCCGGGACGAGCGTGACGAGGTCGGCAGACAGGACCATCCGCAGCATCGGTGCCCGGCAATCGGGATCAGCGATCGCTCGCTGTGCGGCGACGAGCGCAGTTGCGGTCGAGTCGCGAAGTCCGCGGACGGTGGTTTCGGCAATCGTCTCTCGTGCGACGACGCGGGCGGGTGCTGCCGGGGCACGCAGTTCCCCAGCCCCGATGCACAACTCCCCCGAGACGGGAAGCGCAGTTGTTGCTGGGACAGGCGGTTTTCGGGCATCGGTTTCAGCGGCTGTTGTCCGGTTAGCGGCTGGTGTGATTGGCGTAAGGAGTTCTCGGGCGACGGCCTCGGCGATCGAATCTTCGGCGGCGGGCGGAGCGGCAGGGGCGCGCAGTTCGGGGATAGCCGTTTCGGTCATCCCCAGGCAATCGCCGCCTTCGTCGCGGAGGGCGTCTATCAGGAGGTGTGGAGGCAGGCCGGTTGCGGGGCGGAGCACGAATTCGTCTAGGACGCCGCCGGGTACGGGGTGTCTGGTGAGGCCGACGATGCGGCATTCGAGGTCGGCTAGTCGGATTGCGAAGCGGGCCAGCGTTCCGGGGTGGTCGTCGGAGCGCACGCGTACTCGCCAGGTGCCGGTTGGCGGCGGTTTTTCGTTGGCGTTGCCGGGGTTTCGCTCGAGGCGAGAAGGCGGTAGGTGCGCTGACTCGGCGGGAATGGCGTTCGGGAGAAGGCTGCGGGATGTCGGGGGTGTGTTCATGGGACTTACCGTCCCTGACGCGAGTAACCGGAGGTGTCCTGTGGTGTTTCGGGTGTGTCAGAGGGTGGCTGGAAATGCGTGATCTGCGGGAAACGTGGTGCGGGTCAGCGTGGGGTGAGCAGGCGGAATTCGTTGTCTTCCGGGTCGGTGAAGGCGGTTTGGTCGCTATCGATCGGGTGGGCGCCGGCGGCTTGCAGGCGGCGGGTTTCGGCGGCGTGGTCGTCGTGAGGGGCTAAGTCCAAGTGCAGGCGGTTTTTGCCGTGCTTCGGGGTGTTCGCGCGGAGGAATTCGAGGGTGGGGCCGCGGCCGCTGGGGTTGCGGAGGGTGGTGAAGGCGGGCTCGTCGGCGGTGATCGGCCACGCTGTGAGCGGGGACCAGAAGCGGGCTAGGCGCGCGGGGTCCTGTGCGTCGATGACGATTGCCGCTAGGGCAGCGGAATCGGCGTATTCCTCGCGGGGTTCCAGTACGCAGAACTCGTTGTCTTCGGGGTCTGCCAGGACGATCCACGGAACGTTGCGCTGGCCGACGTCGATCGGGCGCGCGCCCAGGGAAACGGCTCGGGCGACCGTTGCGCGTTGGTGTTCGTCCGACGTACTGGAGAGGTCCAGGTGGAGCCGGTTTTTGGTGGTCTTCGGGCGGGAGGTCGGGGCGAAGACCAGGTTGAGTTCGCAGCCGTCTTCGGACGGGGGTTGGACGGTGACCTCGTCCGCGGTGGCCTGCCAGCCTAGGAGGTCGGACCAGAACCTGGCCAGGCGTGCCGGTTGTTCGGCGGCGGTGACCAGGTTGGCCAGACGTGTTGCCATGCCGCCACGGTAACGAGGAGGGCCGACAAAAACGGCGGTTCGGGGGCTGGCTGGATCGGGTGAAAGAACTGTGCCGGCAAGCGCGGGGGTATCGCGCTTGCCGGCACAGCCGGATCGCCGCGGTGGTCAGAGAACCGAGAAGCTTCCCCACTTTCGGTTCTCAGCGGTCACCGGGTGGCTAGTCGCAGCAAGGCCCAGGTTTGGGCGGACAACTCGTGGTCCCCGTCGGTGTGGACCATGGTCACCGGGACTCTTCCCCAGAGCCAGAGGTACACGTTCTCGGGCGAGCCGGTGACTATCGCGTCCGCGGCGTCGGCTTCTCGGGGAGAGCAGCGCCAGGCTTCTGTTTCGCCGGGGCCCGCTCTCGCGATCCAGCTGTGGCCTCCGGTGTGGAAACCCACTGTGCCGTTTCGGGTTCCGGAGATGCCCATGGTGGTGAGCTTGTGTCCGAAGTAGAGGGTGAGGGCTTCGTCGACGCCGTCGGCGGCCAGGTCGGCCGGGACTGTCGAGTCGCCGATTCCGGCTGCGTTTTCGGCGTCGACTCGGTGCACGAGGGTTTCGTGGAGCATGCGACGACGCCAGAACCCGTGGGTCGGGTCGGCGGACCACCAGGTGGCGGCTCGGCCAGCAGGGTCGTGGTCGGCCAGTTCGACCTGTAGTTCGGTGCGGGCGGCGGAATAGAAGTCGACCACCGGCTGGCCGGGAAGGGGCTCGCGCCACGGTTCGGGGCGGCGGCCTTCGCGGATCCAGCCGAGCACTTGCCAGTACACGGAACCGACGTGCTTGAGCAGCTCGTTCAACGTCCAGCCCGGGGCGGTGGGCACCGGCGAATCGGGCGACGCCGAGTGTGCCACCTCCCCCAGCAGTTGCGCCTCCGCTGAGAACGCCTCGAGCAGCCGGCCGTGGTCGACCGTGCCGAGTTCACGCGACATGGGCTTCCCCGGACATCGGCAGGCCGTGCACGACCCGGCGGACCAATTCGAGGAACTGAGCGGTCGCCTGCAGCAGGCCCTCGGCCAGTTCAGCCGTGACGCGGCCGGTGATGCCCGCCTCGGCGGCGGCCCGGGTTTCGGAATGGTCGGCGAAGAATGCCGACCATTCGCGCAGTTCGGGGGCGACGGCGTCGAGCAGCACCCAGCCGCTGGCAGGACGGCCCCGGCCACGACGCGGGCGGCCTCGGACGGCGAGCACCGCACCTGCGCCGCGCAGGGCGGCGAGGTAGGCGCCGATGAAGCGTTCGGCGGGGTCTCGTTCGTTTTCCGCGTGATCGAGTCCGCGGTTGGCCTGGGCGAGGAGGGTGACCGCCTCGGGAGCGGCCGGTGGGCGCAGGGACAGCGGAAGTTGCGGCTGGCCCGGGCCGCCGGAGCGGCGAGCGGACGGTTCGGCGGACGGCCGGACCGCGGCACGGGTGCGGTGGACGACCTGCCTCGGAGGCGAGGAACTGGGGAGGGTGGTTTCGGGGACGTGGTGCACGGTTGGCCTCGAGGTTGGGGAACCTGCTGGGGTGTGCTCGGGCTGGGGAGCGGGAGTGGCCGCCGCAGATGGCGCGGTCGGGCGGTTCTCCGATGGCCGCGAGGCTGGGGAAACTGCCGGAGTGCGCTCGGGCTCGGGAGCAGGAGTGGCCACTGCGGCAGATGGCGCGGCGGAGCTGCTCTCCGACAGCCGCGAGATTGGGGAACTTGCCGGGCCGCGCTCGGGCTCGGAATTAGCCGCCGCAGATGGCGCGGCGGAGCGGTTCTCCGACAGCTTCGAGGTCGGAGAACCTACTGGAGTGCGCTCAGACTGGGGAGCGGAACCGGCCACCGCGGCAGATGAGGCGGTGGGGCTGTTCTCCGACGACCGCAAGGTTGGGGAACCTGCTGGGGTGTGCTCGGGCTCGGGAGCAGGATTGGCCGCCGCGGAGGGTGCAGGAGAGTGGTTCTCCAGGGCAAAGGGCAGTGCGGGGTTGGTCACCGCAGCAGCGGGCCGAGCAGGACTGGTCAGCGAAGTCGACGGCATGGCAGAACCGTTCTCCGACGCGGACCACAAATCGAGGCCAGGCTGTCCAGCCGCGGGGCGAACAGAGCCAGCGGACGTCGGAACCGGAGCAGAGGCAGCCCCGGAAGCCTGAACACCACCGTCCGAGGGGACCGCCGCAGCAGCACCCTCCGCGGCATCGCCCGAGACAGAACCGTCCCCAGCACCGGCGGGCTGTCCGATCGTCGCGCCGAACGTCAGCTGTTCGCCAACCGCACCGGGGCGGGATGGGCGTCCATCGGCAGCACGGTCCGCGGGGGACACGACCGGGACGGACATGGCGACCCTCCTCCTGCTCGGGCGGGCCCGGCCGGTCCCGAGGTGCTTCCCCCACCCCGGGACCGGCCGGTGCGCTCCCACCGGGTATCGAACGTCTGTTCGATCTGTTTCCAGAGTAGCCGCGCCGGCCACTCCGCTCAACCCCGCCGGTGGAATCCGGGCACGTGGTGCGGGACACGGCTGCACCGGCGTGGTCTCATAACGGAGTGAGCACCCACGACCATCCCGCTGTCGCCAAGGTCACCGCCGCGCTGGACGAGGCCGGGCTGCACGCTTCCGCTGACGGAGTGCGAGTGCTGCCCGCCGAGGTGCGCACTGCCGCGCAGGCCGCGGAGGCGCTCGGCGTACCGGTCGGCGCTATCGCCAACAGTCTGGTTTTCCGGGCCCGTACGAGTGCCGGGGCTGAGGTCGCGTTGCTTGCGCTTACTTCCGGGGCGCATCGGGCGAAGGAGTCGCGGCTGGCTGAACTCGCGGGGGTCGCGGAGGTCGGCAAGGCGGACGCGGCGTTCGTCCGGGAGCACACCGGGCAGCCGATCGGGGGCGTCGCGCCGGTGGGGCATCCGGAGAGGCTCGTGACGCTCGTGGACACAGTGTTGCGCGAGTATCCCGAGGTGTGGGCCGCGGCGGGGCATCCGAAATCGATCTTCCCGACCACCTTCGACGCGCTCGTCGCGCTCACCGGGGGCACCCCTGGCGATCTGGCGGGCGAGGGGGAGGATGGTCGACTGTGACCGCCATGTCCTCCTCCGGATGCTCCCGGTACGTGCAGCTCTCCGCCGACGAGTTCCGCTCCCGGCTGCCGGAAGCGCTGGCGATCTACGTGAACGCGATGCGCTACCCCGAGGGCACGGCCGAGCAGCGCGCGCCGATGTGGCTCACTCACGCGTTGCGCGAGGGCTGGCGCTGCATGGCCGCCCTCGACGACAACGGCGTGCTGCTCGGCGTCGCGTACGGCTACAAGGGCCGCGCCGGGCAGTGGTGGCACGAGCAGGTCCGGCACGGCCTCACCCGCCGCGTCGGGGCGGAGGAGGCCGAGCGCTGGCTGTCGGACTACTTCGAGCTCACCGAAATCCACGTGCGCCCGGAGAACCAGGGCAAGCAGATCGGCGAGGACCTGCTGCGCCGGCTGCTCGACGGCGTCCCCAGCGCGAACGTCCTGCTCTCCACTCCGGAGGGCACGAGCCGGGCGTGGAAGCTGTACCGGCGCATGGGGTTCGTCGACGTTCTGCGCGACTACCAGTTCACTGGCGATCCGCGGCCGTTCGCGATTCTCGGGCGGTCGCTTCCGGTAGAACCTCGCTGACCGGCTCCGGACGCCAGTAGCCCACAGCCAGCGCCGCGACCAGCAAGGTCGCGCCGGTCCAGGCCAGCACGCCCAGTCGTTCGCCCAGGAAAGCGACGGACAGAACGGTCGCGGTCAGCGGTTCCAGCAGGGCCGACAGTGCGCCGAGTACGGGATGCGCACCGGCTAGGCCGCGGAAGTACGCGGCGTACGCGGCTGCTGTCGGCACGATGCCGAAGTAGGCCGCGACGAGCAGGACGTCGAGGCGAAGGGGCAGCGCCATTCCCAGCCACGCCGCGGCGGGCGTGAGCAGTAAGCCGCCGATGAGGCAGCCGTACGCAGTGGTCGTCATGGGATCTAGGCCGGGCTTCGCGGTGACTGTCGTCAGGATGGCGAAGCCTGCGCCCGCTAGCAGCGCGAAGAGGATTCCGGCGGGTTGTGCGACAGAGTCCGGAGACCAGCGCAGCAACACCAGACCGGCGACAGCGCCTAGGACGGACAACAGAGTCGTCACGCGCGGGGCGCGGCGGGTACGGATGGCGGACGCTACGGCCAGCGCGACCGGAGAGCTGCCGATGGTGGTCATGGTCGCGACGCTGACTGAGCTGAGCGCGACGGCGGCGAAGTAACTGGCTTGGAAGAACGCGAAAAGAGCGCCGATGAGGACGAGACGGCGCCAAGTTTGCTTGCTGGGAAGGCGAAGTCCGCCGGTGAGGGCGACGTAGACCGCGCTCGCGGCGCCACCGATCAGCAGGCGGTACGTGGCGACGACCAGTGGGTGCAGGCCGGCTTGCTGGGCGAGAAGCGAACCGGACAGGCCGCCGGTTCCCCAGAGCACACCGGCAACGACCAGGGCGACCGACGAGCGGGCGCGCGAAGGCATGGAGACAGACATTCGGAAGTGGGCTCCTGCGTCGAAGGAATCGGAAATCGACGACGCGGGGCAGCGTGCTTCGGCCGGTTCAGGACATCATCCGGTGGCCGCGGGCCCGGTTCGGGCGCACGCGGCGAAAACTGCCCCGCTCAGGAGGCTGGTGGTGGGATGACGACGAGAAGCCACTGCACGGGCGGGAGCCTAACCAGAGACCGAGGAGACAATCAACGGGTTTGTCGCGCGCGGCGCCAGCGGATTTCGCCGTCCTGCCACTCGTCGGTGGCCGTGAGCCCGACCGCGGCGGCGACGGCGGCGGAAGCCCGGTTTTCCGGGTGGATGTGGGCGATGATCGCGTCCACCGGCTGTCGGCAGAGCCAATCGACCAGTCCTCGGGCCGCTTCGGTGGCGATGCCTCGGCCTTGCCACGGAGTGCCCACCACCCAGGCGATTTCGGCGACCGAACCGTCGACCGTCGCCTGAACAGTGCCTGCCAGGCCGGAATCGCGCTCCTGGATAACCCAGTTCAGCCAGGACACCGCGGGGTCGGGCGAGCCCGCGGTCATCCGCCGGTAGCGCGAGCGGAGAGCTGCCACGGAGTCCGGAGCACCGCCGATATAGGTGTGCAGGGACGGATCGGACAGCACCGACGCCATCTCCTCGGCATGCGAGACGGACAGCGGCACCAGGTCCAACCGGGTGGTTTCGATGAGCTGAGCGGTAAACATAGGCAACGAGACTCCCGGGCCAGCAGAAGAAACCCTGGCCCGGGAAAGCAGTCTCAGTCCAGTTGCGCCAGCTGTTCGCGCAGCGTGTCCAGTCCCATGCCGCCCATCTGCAGGGCCTTGGTGTGGAACTGCTTGATGTCGAACGCCGAACCCTGCCGTGCCCGGGCGTCGTCGCGCGCCGCGAGCCAGAGGCGTTCGCCGAGCTTGTACGCGGGGGCCTGGCCCGGCCAGCCGAGGTAGCGGTCGATCTCGTCGTGGACGTGCGCGTGGTCGGTGATCGTGCGGGTCAGCATGAACTCCAGGCCCAGCTCCGGCGTCCAGCGCGAACCCTCGTGGAATCCGGTGCCCGCCGGGATTTCCAGTTCCAGGTGCATGCCGAGGTCGACCACGACGCGGGCGGCGCGGAACATCTGCTCGGACAGCATGCCGAGCAGGTTGCCGTCGTCGGAGAGGTAGCCCAGCTCCTCCATGAGGCGTTCCGCGTACAGCGCCCAGCCTTCGCCGTGCGCCGAGATGAACGTCATCAGCCGCTGGTACTTCGTGAGCGTCTCCGCCTGGTTGACCGCCGTCGCGATCTGCAGGTGGTGGCCCGGGACGCCCTCGTGGTAGACCGTCGAAACCTCGCGCCACGTCGTGAAATCGTTGCGGTCCGCGGGAAGCGACCACCACATCCGGCCGGGGCGGCTGAAGTCCTCGCTCGGTCCGGTGTAGTACGCGCCGACGCCGCCGCCGGGCGGGGCGATCTTGCACTCCAGCGCCATCAACCGGTCCGGGATGTCGAAATGCTTGCCGCGCAACGACTTCAACGCGTCATCGGACAGCTGCTGCATCCACGCTTCGAACTGCGGGCGGCCCTGCACGCGGTAACGCGGGTCGGCGTCGAGCACTGCCGCGGCCTCAGCGGGCGTCGAGCCGGGCTTGATGCGGTTCGCAACCGCGCGCATTTCCGTTTCGAGACGCGAAAACTCGTGCCAGCCCCACTCGTACGCCTCGCGCAGGTCCAGCTCCGCGCCGATGAAGTAGCGCGACCACAGCCGGTAGGTGTCCTCGCCGACGGCGTCCTTGACCGGGGCCTTCGGGGCCAGTTCGGCGCGCAGGAATCCGGCGAACTCCGCGAACGCCTCGTCCGCGGCCCGCGCCCCGGCGGCCAGGTCGGACTTCAGCGAATCGACACCCGCGTCGGCGACCATGCTGGCGAAGAAACCTGGGCCGTCCTTGAGCCCGGCCCAGGTCTCGCACTGCTCGGCCACCTTCGAGACCTGCCGCAGCGCCGAAACCTGTCCCTTGTCCGCCGCGGCCAGCAGCGACGCGCGGACCCCGGCCAGCGCCTCGGGCACCTTCGGCAGCCGGGCCGCGACGTTCGCCCAGTCGGCCGGGGTGTCGGTCGGCATCAGGTCGAAGACCATGCGCAGGCCCTGCACCGGGCTCTCGATCACGTTGAGCGAGGCGGCGTCGAGGCCCGCGTCGTGGATCTCCAGCTCGAGGCCGATCCGCTCGCTGAACACGGCCTTCGCGACCCGCTCCCCCGCGTCCGCCGGTTCCGCGGCGGTCACCGCGGCCAGCGCGCGCCGCGCCAGGTCCGCGCGGGCGTCGTGGCCCGCGGGCGAATAGTCGGTCAGTTGGTCGTCGTAGCCCGCGACGCCGAGCATGGTGGCCGCGACCGGGTCCACGGCCACGTAATCGTCGACGTACCGGTCGCAGATCTCCGGAACGCTCTGTTCGGTGGAAGCCATGTCCGGCACGCTACCGGCCGGAGGCGCCCCGAGCCCACGGAGTACTGTGCCGATCGTTACTAATCCGACCACAGTCACGGCCTAATGGCTTCGCAGCAACGGTTACGTGCCGGATGGGGGTCGGCCTGCTTTTGGTCGGATTAGTAAGTGCGGGCGGGCACCAGCCCGAGCCGGGTGACCACCTCGCGGGTCGCCTTGGACCGGTTGAAGGTGTAGAAGTGCAGGTCGGGCACGCCTTCGGCGATCAATTTCTCGCACAGTTCGGTAACCCAGTCGATCCCGGCCGCGCGGAACGCCTTGGGGTCGTCGGAGAACGGTTCGAGCCGGTCGAGCAGGCGCTGCGACGCCGGGGCTCCGGAGAGTTTGATCGTCGTGTGCAGCGTCCGCAGGGTGGTCAGCGGCATGATGCCGGGCAGCACGAGCGCGTCGCAGACCGCGGCGGCGACCCGGTCTCGCAGCCGCAGGAAATCCTCGGCCTCGAAAAACAGCTGCGCGATCGCGAAATCGGCTCCCGCGCGGAACTTGCGGACCAGGTGCTTCGTGTCCGCTTCCAGGTCCGCCGAACGCGGGTGGCCGTACGGGAACGCCGAGACGCCGACGCAGAAGTCGCCGAGCGAGCGGACCAGCTCGACCAGTTCCTCGGCGTAGGTGAGGCCCTCGGGGTGCGGCACCCAGTCGCCGTAGACGTCGCCGGGCGGGTCGCCGCGCAGCGCGAGGATGTTGCGCACGCCGACCGCCGCGTACCAGCCGATCACGTTCCGCAGTTCGGACACCGAATGGTCGACCGCCGTCAGGTGGGCCATCGGGCAGAGCGTGGTTTCGGTGGCGACGCGGGCGATGCTGCGGATGGTGCCGTCGCGGCTCGAACCGCCCGCGCCGTAGGTGATCGACATGTACGCCGGGTCCAGCGGTTCCAGCTCGCGGATGGCCTTCCACAGGACGGCCTCGTCGGCCTCGTCGCGGGGCGGGAAGAACTCGACGGAGAACGCGGGCCCGTCCCCCCGCAGCCTTTCGATCACCGACGTCATGGGGTGAAATGGTAGTGGCTCGCCTCGAGCCGCGGCAGAGCGTCGAGGTGGGCTTGGCCACGCGCCTACCCCGTGCCGGGAACGTCCGTGAGGGGAACCCTGAGGGACTCTGAGTCCCTCAGGGTTCCCCTCACGGACCGCGAACCCCGCGTACCGTCAGGGGCGAACCCTCCGGGGAGGCGAGCCCATGAGCAGTAAAGACGATCTGGCCTGGGACGAAGACGTGCGCGTGGCCGTCTACCGCGCGTTCGCCGCCCGCGGCCGCCCGCCCACCGCGCCCGAATTGGCCGACGCCGCGCACGGGTCGCTCGCGGTGGCGAAACAGGCGCTGCACCGGATGGCCGACCCGAGATGGCTGTGGCTCGACGAATGCGAGCACGTCGCGCTGGCCGCGCCGTTCGCGGCGGTCCCGCTCGGATTCGCGGTGATGGGCGAGCACACCATGTGGTGGGGCGGGTGCGCCTGGGATTCGTTCGCGATCCCGCACCTCGTCTCCGGCGAGCCCGAGGTGCTGGTGGCGACGCGCTGTCCCGGCTGCGGCGAGCCGTCCGCGCTGGTCGTGCGGCGGGACCGGCCGCCGGGCGGCGCGCAGGTCGCGTACTTCCCGGCTTCGCCCGACCAGCTCGCGGGCGACCGCGGGAAGCAGCGGCTGTACTGCGGAGAGTCCTGTGTGGACAGTCCGGGCGAGGTGCTCGGCCTCGGCGATCTGTGGCATCTCGCGAAAGACTGGTACACGGGCTGTCTCGAACCCGGCTACCGGCCGCGCGGACCGGTCGAGGCGGCGGGCTACTTCGCGGCGAGCGGGCGGCCTGACGCGTTCCGGAGCGGCTGAGCGCGTCTGGTGCGCCACATCCGGGGGCGCCCGGCGTGACCCCGACCGTCCTCGTCCCGGAGGATGAAGGCATGGACGCGCCCGGATTCGACGCCGATCTCCCCGTGCACGTGGAGCGTGCGCTGGCCGATTTCCTCGGCCGGGCGGGGACCGAGATCCTGCGCACCGAGCCGAGCGTCGCGCCCGGGATCGAGGCGCTGTCCGGTTTCGTGCTGGGCGGCGGCAAGCGGATCCGGCCGACGTTCGCCTGGTGGGGCTGGCGCGGCGCGGGCGGCGCGGCGTCCGGACCGCTCGCCGAGGGCGCGCTGCAGGCGGTCGCGAGCCTCGAGCTGATCCAGGCGTGCGCGCTGATCCACGACGACCTCATCGACTCCTCCGACTCGCGCCGCGGCAGGCCGACCGTGCACGTGGCCGCCGAGAAACTGCACGCGGACCGCGGCTGGCTCGGCTCGCCGTCGGTGTTCGGGCTGGCCAGCGCGGTGCTGGTGGGCGACTTGGCGCTGGCCTGGGCCGACGACATGTTCGCCGAGGCTCCGCTGCCCGCGGCCACCATCGCCGCGGCTCGTCCGGCTTGGCGCGCGATGCGCACGGAAGTCCTCGCCGGGCAGTACCTCGACGTCCGCACCCAGGCAGTGGGCGACGCTTCGCCCGAAGCCGCGCTGCGGATCGACCGGCTCAAGACCGCCGCGTACACCGTCCAGCGGCCGCTGCACCTCGGTGCCTCGCTCGCCGGGGCGGACGAGCGGCTGATCGCCACGCTGCTGGAGTTCGGCGGCGACGTCGGCGTGGCGTTCCAGCTGCGCGACGACCTGCTCGGCGTGTTCGGCGACCCGTCGGTGACCGGCAAACCCGCCGGCGACGACCTGCGCGAGGGCAAGCGCACCCTGCTCGTGGCGCTGGGTCTGCAGCTGGCCACTGGGCGGGGCGACCACGTCGCGGCCAAGGTGATCGCCGACGCGATCGGGGCGGCCGACCTGACCAGCGGCACGGTGGACCAGGTGCGCGAGGCGCTGACCTCGGTCGGCGCGGTCGCCGCGGTGGAGCGCCGGATCGACGAGCTGACCGCCTCCGCGAACGCCGCGCTGGAGCGCGCGCACCTGGCCGAGCCCGCCCCGTCGGCACTCGCCGGGCTGATCCGGCTGGCTACTCAGCGGAAGTTCTGATGCGGACGGTGAACGGGCCCGCCGACCACGTGGTGGTCGTCGGCGCCGGGCTGGCCGGGCTGTCGGCGACGCTGCACCTGCTCGGCGCGGGACGGCGGGTGACGCTGCTGGAGCAGCAGAAGATGCCCGGCGGACGGGCCGGGCAGCAGGACTTCGGCGCGAACGCGGTCGACACCGGGGCCAGCGTGCTGACCATGCCGGAACTGGTCGACGAAGCCCTGCACGCCGTCGGAGAATCTCTGGCCGAGACAGTGCCGCTGACCAGGCTCGATCCGGCGTACCGGGCTCGCTTCGCCGACGGCAGCACGCTCGCCGTGCACACCGACGGCGACGCGATGGAAGCCGAGATCCGGTCGTTCGCCGGTCCGGCCGAGGCGGACGGTTACCGGCGGCTGCGGCGGTGGCTCACCGAGCTGTACGCGGCGCAGAAGGACCACTTCATCGGCGCGAACTTCGATTCGCCGCTGGATCTGGTCCGTCCGGAACTCGTGAAGCTCGCCGCGTTGGGCGGCTTCGGACGGTTAGGACCGCGCGTCTCCAGCTTCTTGCACGACGAGCGCGTACGGCGGCTCTTCTCGTTTCAGGCGCTGTACGCGGGTCTCGACCCCGCGCGTGCGCTGGGCGCGTACGGCGTCATCGCGTACATGGACACTGTCGGCGGTGTGTACTACCCGCGCGGCGGCATGGGCGCTATCGCCCGCGCGATGTCCGACGCTGCGACGCGCGCTGGTGCCGAGCTGCGGTTCGGTACGGAAGCTGCATGGCTTGAACGGGTGTCATCTCGCGTACGCGCTGTACGCACGCGTTCGGGCGAGCGTATTGAATGTGACGCCGTGGTGCTCGCGACAGAGCTTTCGGCGGCGTATCGGTTGATCGGCGCGCGTCCGCGTCGTGTGCTGCCCTTGAAGTACTCGCCGTCGGCGTTCGTGCTGCACGGGCACGCGGACCGTTCGTGGCCCGAGTTGGACCACCACACGATCTTTTTCGGCCAGGCTTGGGAGCGGACCTTCGCCGAGATTGTCCGCGAGGGCAAGCTGATGAGCGATCCGTCTCTGCTGGTCACGCGCCCGACCGCGACCCAGCCGTCGCTCGCCGGCGACGGCGGCGAGATCGTCTCCGTGCTCGCTCCGGCTCCGAACCTGAACACTGGTCCGATCGACTGGACGCGCGTCGGCCCGGCTTATCGCGAAGAACTGTTGCGTACGCTGGAATCGCGCGGGCTCACCGGGTTCCGCGAAGAGTACATTGTGGACGAACAGCTGACTCCGGCCGACTGGGCGGCGCGCGGTTTGACCGCCGGGACACCGTTCTCGCTCGCGCACACCTTTCCCCAGACCGGCCCGTTCCGGCCCGCGAACCTGGTGCGGGCGGCGGAAAACGTCGTGCTCGCCGGATGCGGGACGACGCCGGGCGTCGGGATCCCGCCAGTGTTGATCTCCGGACGGCTCGCTGCGGAACGGATCACCGGCCGGTGAGCGAACTCGACGCGGCTGGCATAGTCGAGCCCGCGCTGCGCTCTGCCTATACGGAGTGCCGCCGCATCAACGCCCATCACGGCCGCACGTTTTTCCTTGCCACGCGCCTGCTTCCGGCGCGGGCTCGGCCAGCAGCGCACGCGCTGTACGGCTTCGCGCGGATGGCTGACGAACTGGTCGACAATCCTGAGCCCGGCACCGATCCGGCGGTCACGCTGGACAAAGTCGCCGGGCTCGTCGACGAGGTTTACGACGGGAGCGCCCCGGCCGATCCGGTGCTGGCCGCGCTCGCGGATACGGTGGCTCGCTACGACATCCGGCGTGATTTGGTGGATGCGTTCCTGCATTCCATGCGCATGGATCTGACCGTTACGGAGTACGCGACTTACGCCGATCTTGGCGAGTACATCTACGGTTCGGCTTGTGTGATCGGGCTGCAGATGTTGCCGGTGTTCGGGACTGTCGTGCCGCTGGAGGAGGCTTCGCCTAGCGCGGCGGCGTTGGGGGAAGCGTTTCAGCTGACCAATTTCCTGCGGGACGTCGGGGAGGATCTCGACCGTGGGCGGTTGTATCTGCCTACCTCCGAATTAGCGGCGTTTGGGGTGGACCGGGCTGTGCTGCTGAACGCGCGCCGGGGCGAGCCGGATCCTCGGGTACGGGCGGCGCTGGCGGTGGCGGTTTCGCGGACGCGTGCGGTGTATCGGCGAGCTGAGGCGGGGATTCCGTTGCTGCGGCCGGAATCTCGGCCTTGTGTGCAGACGGCTATTACGTTGTACGAAGGCATTCTCGATGAGATCGAGGCGATGGACTACGCCGTCTTGAACCGGCGCGCGGTCGTGGGCACGGGGCGGCGGCTTGCGGTCGCGTTGCCTGCACTAGTGCGGCGGGCGGTTACTTCCAGGCCGGGACGCCCTCGCTGACCTGGGCTGGCTCGACGCTGGCGTCGTAGGAGCGCAGCCAATCCGGGGTCAACCGGATGAGGGCGAAAGCCTCGTCGAGGGCTCGGGAACCGGGGAACTGGTCCAGGTAGACCTCGCCAGCGTCTCGGCGGGCGGCACCGGATTCGATGACTGCCGGGCCTTCTGCCTGGATCGAAAGGGCGCCAGTGCAGCCGATTACCGCAGCGGCGCGTGGGTTGGCGCGGAGGTTGGCGACTTTGCGTGTGGCGAGGTTGGCGTTGAACAGCAACGATCCGTCCGAGGTGACGGCGAAGCTGACCAGGGCCGCTTCGGGGTGGCCGTTCACCGCAGTGGTGGCGACGACGCCCAGTGGATTGGCCTGGACGAAACGTCTGAACGCCGCCAGGGAAAGAAGCTCCATGGTGGTCAGGTTAGCCGGGCGCGGTGGGCGGCGACGCGTTCCCTTGTGGCGCAACGGGAAGAGCAGTAGCGGCGCGGGCTTCCTCCGCCTAAGTGCGCGAAGGGTTTCCCGCACGACGGCGACGCGCACAGGCCGCCGGGGACGCTCTGGCGGTCGGCCAGCAGGGTCGCTAGGGCCAGCGCGGAGGAGGTGATCAGCCAGGCGCCCCACGGGCCGTCGTCGGTCGCGTCGACGTGCAGGTGCCAGCCGAAGTCGTCGTCGTGTGCGGTCAGGCGCGGGGGTCCGGCGTAGGCGGTGAACAGGGCGTTCAACACCTTGGCTGCCGAAGCGGCGTCTGGTGCGGCGAAGACCTCACGCAGTTCCAGCGCGGCGGCACGTAACTCAGCGACCTCGCGCGCGGAAAGCTGGAGCTGCGGTTCGCCGTGCTCGACCAGTACTGCGGCTACCGAATCCGGGGACGGGTCCTCCGTCAGCAGCACGTCGAGCAGCGCTACGGCACGGCGGACGGCGTCCCGAGCGGAGCGGCCCGCGAAATCCGGCTGCGTTCCAGGCATGAGCCACTGTAACATCTCATCGGTGACAAGCCGTTACAGATTCGCGGCGTATCTGACCGGGGCGACCGCTGCGCGCACTGGCGACGAACTGTCCAGTCCGGCATTGCTGCTGCTCGGCGTGGGTGCTTCGGGGGCGGTCGCGGGGTCGGCGCTGCTGGCCGGGCTCACTGTCGCGGCGGCGGTCGGCGGGCCGTTGCTGGGCGCGGTCCTGGACCGGTCGCGCAGTCCTGGCCGGATCCTTGCGGTCGGGTTGATCGGGTACGCGGCGGGGTTGGCCGCGATCACCGCGCTCTTCGGGACGGCGCCGTTTGCGCTGGTGGTGGGGATTGCCGTGCTGACGGGGTTGCTGGCACCGGCGATCGGGGGCGGGTGGACGGCGCAGGTGCCCGCGCTCGTACCGGCGGCCAAGCTCGGCAGGGCGAGCACGCTCGACGCGATGACGTTCACCGCGGCGGCGCTCGTCGGACCGGGGCTCGCGGGCGTGCTCGCCACGGCTGCAGGGGCGCCGGTTGCGATGGTCGTGGCCGGGGCGCTGGCGTTGCTCGCGGTACCGTTCGCGTGGCGGCTTCCCGCGAGTGGCGAAAAGCCGCGGCCGCGGTTCTTTGAAGCAGCAACGGTTCTCCTCCGAAATCCCGCGCTGCGGCAGTCGACCGCCACCTCGACGCTGTCGTGCGTCGGGATCGGGATGGCGTTCGTCTGCTACCCGCTGGTCGGCGAGCAGCGGCTTGGCGGCGCGGGGTACGGGACATTGTTGCTCATCGGATTGTCGGTCGCGTCGTTGCTGGCGAATGCGGTTCTCTCGCGACGGTCGTATTCGCCGGATCGTGCGATCCAGTTGAGCACTGTCGCTATTGGGATTGGGCTCGCAGGCGCTGCGGTAGCACCGAATGCGCCTCTACTGGTCGCGGCAGTCGCGCTCACGGGAATCGGCGAAGGGCCGCAACTCGCATCATTGTTCGCGGTTCGGCATCGGGAAGCGCCGCCGGAAATGCGGGCGCAGGTGTTCACCACTGCGGCCAGCATCAAGATCGCCGGGATAGCTTTGGGGAACGCAGTAGCTGGGCCGCTGGCCGCCTGCTCCCCCGCCGTCGCATTGGCTGCGGCGGCGGGGATGCAGGTGGTCGCGGCGGTCGCGCATCCGTGGTGGACGGTCAGAAAGCAGCTAGTCCATTAGGAGTTCCATTGCCGGTCGGACCGTCGTAGCCCGGGACGCCGGTGCAGAGGTAGTCTCCGCATTCCTCGAATCCGACATTGTCTCCGCCGACGACATCGTTCAGTTTCCCAGCGTACAGTCGCGAAGCGTCCGGATACTGGTCGTGGTGTCCGGACAAAGCGATGACTCCTGCGATGAACGGCGCCGACGCGCTCGTGCCGCCGACTACCGTCCAGCCGGACAGGACCGTTGTCTCATAGACAGCGGGTCCGGTGGCGGGATCAGCTACCGCAGCGACGTCGGCGACGGTCCGGCCGGGGCAGTTCGGGTCCTTCTGCCACGCGGGTTTCGCCACCCAGGCCGAGCATCCGCTCGACGCGCCCTTCCACACCGATTCGGTCCAGCCGCGCGCGTTGTCCGCTTTGGACAGTGAGGTGCCGCCGACTGCGACGACGCTCGAGTACACCGCGGGTGCGCTCGGTGCCTCGAATCCGCCGTCGCCGCTCGACGCGACTATCGCCACGCCAGGATGCTGGTAGTGCGCGGCGTAATCGCCGGACCAATGGCTTTCCGTTGCACCGTAGCTGTTCGACACGATCGTCGCGCCGAGTTTCACGGCTGAGTCCACTGAGGTGCCGAGTGCTTCGAAGGACGCATCGTCGCCCTCGACCAGCAGGAGTTTGCATTGAGAGCAGGCGGCGGAGGCCATGTCCAGGTCTAAAGCAGTCTCGACCGGCCAGTCGCCTTGCCGCGGTGGAAGTGGTGCGGCATCCCCGTGCTGGTTGACTTTGCGGAAGCAGCCGTTCGCCATGGTGCAGGGCGGGAGGCCGTAGGTTTGTCGATATACCGCCAGGTCCGCTTCGGCGGTCGGGGCGTCGCCAGCGTCGACGATGGCGATCGTTTCGCCTGCTCCGCCGGTGTCGGGTAAGCGGTAGGCGGAACGCAGGTCAGCTAGGCTGTATCCGTTGGCGCGCAGGGCAGCGCGACTGTCCACTTTGGCGTAACAGCGAGCGAATCCCGATGCAACAGGGCCGCAGATGTCTCGTGGGCCGGCGGACGCGACGGACGGGACGAGTGCGGCGAGGACGATCAGCGCCGCCAGGAAACTGATGCGTTTCATCGCTCGGCCTTCCCGACGGTGTAGGCGTTGCTGATCGTCTGCGTGATCGCGTTGCCCGCCTGATCCCGCGCGGTCACCCTCAGCGACGGCGACGTTCCGGCTGGCGGATTCCGCCACATCGCCACGTATTCGCCGAACAGTCCGAAGACCTGCGCGGGCTGCCAGGTGGCCCCGTTGTCGACGGACACCGAAACCGTCGCCGAGGTGATCGGCGAATGCGATCCGGCACCGCTGTAGGCCGCGTGGCCGACGTGCAGCTCAAGCACCTGCATCGGCGAGGACGACGTCGTGGAGAGATCGGAGTCCAGCCGATAATCCACGGTCAGCGCACCAAGGATTCGGCACGGCTGCGTCGGATCGCTGGCCCGGCACCGATGCGGGAGCGGTAGCGCGGCACCGCCTGCGGCCGGGTCGTATTGCAGCGTCAGTTCAGTGCGCAGTTTTCCGGCCTGGCTGACGCCGGGCAGCGCGGTCCGGTCGACGTCCAGCACGCCGCGGAAGGTCGCTGGCGTTTTCGGCGCCTCGACCGACGCACCATAGGCACCGTCCTGATCGAAGACTTGCTGATCGTTGCGGTACAAGGAGAAATGTATCCGCGGCGCGTAGAACAACGGAACCGCGGTGTGGTCCGGTTCGCTGTCCCGCAATTCCGGAATGGCGACCGAAACCGTGCCGCCGGAGTAACATGCCTCGCACAGCCGGTCCCGTTGCCACTGGCCGAGACCGGCGGACAACGGGCCGCGCGACCAGTCGACGGTCGTGGTGCTGCCCGGGCGGTAGGCGTGCGGATCGGCGGTCATGAGCTGGTAGGACGAGCCTTTTTGTTCGTACTGCACCCATTCCCTGGTGTGCGTGGTGCCGAGGTAGTCGGTCAAAACGCCCCGAGCGGGGATGAAGAAACCGCTCGCGCCCAGTCCGTGCCGCTCGATCACCGGGTCCACCGGACCGTTGTCGATCGCGACCGGCATGGTGTCGGCGGGGTCGGCGTACATCCGGTCCCGGACCGTCGCGAGTTCACTGTCCTTAGTGGAAAACGACTGGTTCTCGGCGATGCCCTCGCTGGCGAACGAAAGGTCGACGCGGTACCGGTCCTCCGGCTTGGGCGCTTTGCCGCCCCATTGCACGACGTAGTGCAGCACGCCCTGAGCCGGTTTCGGCACCGGTCGCACGTACTGCTTGGTCGTGCTGCCCACGATGCTGACGGCGAATCCGCGGCCGGTCGGGTCCTCGCGGTAGTAATTGGTGGTGATCAAGTCCTGCGTGGCCGACTTCGGCGCGGCCACCTTGACCTCGGCGGTCGCGAACTTCTCCTCCACGGTCAGGGTCTGCGCGTCCGGAGAGTCGCCGACGGTGAATCCCTCGACCCACGACGTCCGGGTGGCGGTCACGCTCCCGCTGCTGTCGAAGTCGGAGAAGGTCGCGGACGCGGCGTAATGCCCCTCGGGAACCGCGATCCGGGTGACTCCGTCCACGTCGACGTGCCGCAGCAGTTTGGCCGCGGAATCGGTGTTGACCAGCGACACGAGGCCGTTGACCGAGCGGCCCCGCAGGTCGGCGAGACGGAGTTCGAGGATCTTCATCGGATAGCGCGGCTGCTGTTCACGGGGCGCGTCGGCCAGCCGGATCGTCGCGGGCAACGCGCTGCTGCCTGCCGAACGTCCGGCGGCCGCGTCAGCCGCGAGGCGTCGATGCAGGTCAGCGGTGAATTCGGCGGAGGAAGCGAGGTAGCCGGTCGCGGTGTTCCCCGCGGACGAGGTGAGCGTGATCCCAGGCAGCGCCGTCGGGGCCGCGCCAGCCGGGAACGTCAGATCCAGCGGCGTCTTCCCGGACCGCATCCGGGCCAGCGCGGTGACGTCGAACAGCGATTTGTCCAGCTGCCCCAGAAACGGAACGGCCTCGCCGGGAATGACATAACGGTCGCCGCCGTCGGCTTGATACGACTGAAAAGTGGTGCGCGGCGGCGACGAAAAGGCGTAGTTAGTACCGCCGTTCGGACCCGGGAAAACCGTGAGCCGGTCCCCCGTCATCAGCGTCACTTCCCGCGCTTGCGGTGCCGCCGCGAAGGGCGCGACCGCGGCGACCGCGGGCGTTGCCAGCAAAGCGGAACCGCCCAGCACCAGCACCGTCGACGCGATGGCGCAGCGTCTTCTGGAAACCCGTCCTCCCATGCCCGATGCTCCTCTCCAGCATGCGGCAGAGCAGGATTTTCAGGACGGTTTCCGAGGATGGACTGGACCAATTGACCGCGTCAACGAAAAACGCGGTTTCTGTCCGGGAGGGCAATTGTTGTCAGCCCGTCCGGAGCAATGCGGGAAGGGCTAGAACGCCATCGCCTGCGCGCGCCTCTTGACCTCGGTCCCGTGGCTCGTGCGCAGCGCGTTGATCGGCGTGCTGCCGGGGAGCGTGTCGTCGGGGGCGAAGAGCCAGCGAAGCATCTCGGTGCGGCTGAATCCGGAGTCGGCGAGCACGGTGATGGTGCCGCTCAGCCCCTTGACGATGCCGTCCTTCACGAAGAAGGCGGCGGGCACGCAGAGTTCGCCCTTGCGCCGGACGGCGATCAGCTCGCCGTCCCGCAGCATCTGGCGGACCTTGTTGGCCGACACCCCCAAGGCGGCCGCCACCTCCGACAACGTCTTGACCGCGACCTCGGTGTCGAGGATGTCGTCGGCAACAGGAATCCCACTCACACGTGACACTGTGCCACATTGCCCCGACCGGCCCGCTGCTACGCACGGGTGACCCGCCCCGGCACGCGCGCCGTTCCGTACGATTGCCCACCGTGACGCGCACCCAGCCCAGCCTCGTCGGCACCCTGCTCGAACGCCGGTACCGCGTTGACCAGCTGCTGGCCAGGGGCGGGATGTCGGCCGTCTACCGGGGCCTCGACACCCGCCTCGACCGGGCGGTGGCGATCAAGATCATGGATCCGCGGTTCGCCGACGACCGGTCGTTCGTCGACCGGTTCGTGCGCGAAGCGCGTTCGGCCGCCCAGTTGCATCACCCGAACGTGGTCGCCGTGCACGACCAGGGCTTCGACACCCCGGCCGGCCAGGACGCCGGCCTCGCCTTCCTGGTGATGGAGCTGGTCAACGGCGGCACGCTGCGCGACCTGCTGGACGAGCAGGGCCAGCTGGACGTCTCGCTCGCGCTGAGCGTCGCGGAGCCGGTGCTGGCCGCGCTGGCCGCCGCGCACGCCGCCGGGCTGGTGCACCGCGACGTCAAGCCGGAGAACGTGCTCGTCGGCCGCAGCGGGCAGCTGGCGGGCGGCGTGGTGAAGGTCGGCGACTTCGGCCTGGTCCGCGCGGTGGCCAGCGCGGGCACCACCAGCTCGAGCGTCATCCTCGGCACCGTCGGCTACCTGGCCCCCGAACAGGTCGCCACCGGCGACACCACGGCCCGCGGCGACGTCTATTCGGCAGGCATCCTGCTGTACGAGATGCTCACCGGCCGGCTGCCCTACACCGGCGACACCGCGATCTCGGTCGCGTACCGGCACGTGAACGACGACGTCCCGCGTCCGAGCGAACTGCGGCCGGACCTGCCGCCGGTCCTCGACGACCTGATCCTGCGCGCCACCCGCCGCGATCCGGAGCAGCGTCCGGCCGACGCCAGCGAGTTCCTGGCGCAGCTGCTGGCCGCGCGCGCCGAACTCGGGCTGCAGCCGGTCGCGGTGCCGGTGCCCCCGCCGCCGGACGGCGACCGGGTGTCGGACGTCGAACGCACGCTCCCGAACATCCCGGCCGTCCAGCAGAACGTTCCGCTGGGCCAGCAGACCATGCCGGTCTCCGGGCCCCGCGGCACACGCGCCCTGACCCGCGCCGTGCCCGCCGCGCCTCCCCCGGCCGGGCCGCCGCACGCCGGGCCGCCAGCTCCCGCTCCCGCTCCGGACGAACCGCGGAAACCGCGCGACAAGCGCAAGCTGATCGCGCTGGCGATCGCCGGGGTGCTGGTGCTCGGCGGGCTAATCGGCGCGTTCGCGTTCATCCTCAGCGATTCCAAGGTCACGACCACGACAGTGCCGAAGCTGGCCGGGCTGACCCAGGCCGAGGCCGGCGACCAGCTGCGCGCGGCGAAGCTGAACCCGCGCTACAGCCAGGAATTCGACAACACCGTCGACGCCAACAGGGTGATCAAGGTGGATCCGGCCCCGGGCACCACGCTCGACCAGGACGCGACCGTGTCCGTGGTCGTGTCGAAGGGCAAGCCGAAGGTGCCGAACATCCAGGTCGGCACCGCGCTCGACACCGCCACGAAAGCGATCCAGGCCGAGAAGCTCACCGTCGTCCAGGGCACGCCGGAATACAGCGACACCGCGCCGCAGGGCACTGTCGTGAGCGTGAGCCCGGCGGCGGGCACCCCGGTGGACATCGGCGGCCAGGTGACGCTCGTGCTGTCCAAGGGCCCGGAGCCGCTTCCGCCGGTCCCGGACGTCGCCGGGCGGTCCAAGGACGAGGCGTTCCAGATCCTCAAGCAGGCCGGATTCCAGCCGCAGGACGGCGGCGAGGAGTTCTCGCAGTCCGTGCCCGCGGGGGCGGTCACGCGCACCGACCCGGGCGCGGGCGCGGCGGGGACCAAGAAGGTCAAGGTCTACGTCTCCAACGCGGTGCAGGTCCCGGACGTGCGGTACCGCCCGTTCGACCAGGCCGCGGACATGCTCAAGCAGGCCGGGCTCGACGTCGACCGCAAGGGCGGCGACGGGAACGGCCACGGGCACGGCGGCGGCTTCGACTTCGTCCTGCAGCAGGACCCGGCCCCCGGCTCGTTCGTGCCCAAGGGAACCAAGGTCAAGATCCGGGGGTTCGGCGGATGATCGGCAGCCGCGGCCGGGTCACCGGCACCGTCGGGCCCGGGCTGATCGGCGAGGTGCTGCTCAGCGTCCGCGGCGGCACTGAGGCCTTTTACGCCTATCCGGCCGAGCCGGACACCACCTTTGCCGTGGGTACACCCGTTCTAGTGGTCGATTTCGAGCCTCCGCGCACGGTCTACGTGGAAAGGTGGCAACCGTTGCGCGCTTGACCGCGTCGCAGTGCTGACGGCGCCAGAGCGCCGTGCCAGCTGAATACGGAAAGTGCGGCGAGGGCTATGGAAATCTGGGTCATCGTGGGGATCGCGGTCGTGGCCGTGATCCTGCTGTTCGGGCTCCTGCGGATCCTGTACAAGGTGGCGGAGCCGAACGAGGCGCTCATCATCTCCGGCTGGGGCGTCCGGGTCGAACGCACCGAAACGGCCGACAGCCTCGGGTTCAAGATCATCACCGGCCGCGGCGTGAACGTGCTGCCGGGCTTCCAGACCGCGCGCAGGCTGTCGCTGGACACCCGAGGGGTGAACCTGCAGGTCTCGTGCGTGACGAAACAGGGTCTTCCGGTCACCGTGCGCGCGGTCGTGATCTACAAGGTCGGCGACGATTTCGCCTCGATCGCGAACGCCGCCCGCCGGTTCCTCGACCAGCAGAAGGGCATGAACGACACCATCCACGAGCTGTTCTCCGGGCACCTGCGCTCGATCGTGGGCGGGCTGACCATCGAGGAGATGATCCACAACCGCGACGCGCTGACCGGCGAGGTCCGCCAGTCGTCGGCGACCGAGATGATCAAGCTCGGGCTGATCGTGGACTCGCTGCAGATCCAGGAGATCGACGACGAGTCCGGCTACATCGTCAACCTCGGCAAACCGCACGCGGCCGCGATCGCCGCCTCCGCGCGGATCGCCGAGGCGCAGCGCGACCAGGAGGCCACCGAGGCCGAGCAGGTCTCCGCCGCGCGCAAGGCGGGCGCGATCCGGGAAAGCCAAATCCAGCAGGCCGGGTACCAGGCCGAGGTGGACCAGGCGAAGGCGAAGGCGAGCCAGTCCGGCCCGCTGGCCGAGGCGACCGCGCGCCAGGAGGTCGTGGTCCAGGAGACCAGGGCCGCGGAACTGGAGGCGGCGCTGTCCGAGCAGCGGCTGCAGTCGCAGGTCCGCAAACCGGCCGACGCGAAGGCGTACGAAACGCGCACCACGGCCGACGCGGAACGCGACGCGCAAATCGCCCGTGCGCAGGCTCAGGCGAAGGAAACCGAACTGCGGGCGGGCGCGGACGCGACCCGGGTCAAGACCGCGGCGGACGCCGAAGCGCAGGCCACGAAGGCCCGGGCGGAAGCCAGCGCGAGCGCGACGAAGGCTACTGGTGAAGCCGAAGCGGCGGCAGCCAAGGCGAAGGGCCTCGCGGACGCCGAGTCGGCGAAAGCCAAGGGTCTGGCCGAAGCCGAAGCAGCGAAGGCGAAGGGGCTCGCCGAGGCCGAGTCGATCAAGGCGCGCGCGGCCGCACTGGCGGAGAACCAGGAGGCTGTGGTAGCACAACAGCTGGCCGAGCGCTGGCCGGAGATCGTCGAAGCCGGCGCGCAGGCCTTCAGCAATATCGACCACATGGTGGTCCTGAACGGCGCGGACGGGATGTCGGACATGTTCACCAAGGCGCTCTCCCTCGGCGGCACGGGCCTCGGCCTCGCCCGCCAGCTGATGGACGCCATGGGCGCCAAGAAGCCCGATTCCGACGGCAGTCTCGCCCCTCGCGAGGACTGATGAGCTTCTTCACGGACGGTCCTCGCGAGCGACCCCTGTTCCCCGTCCGGGAGCGGGAGCTGTTCGGCTACGAGGGCCGTCCGTGGACGGGCCCGCCCGCCGACCACATCGTGCCCGCGCTGGTGCCGTGGGCGACGCCGCTGGGCCGGTCCGAGCGCACCATCGTGGCGCTGCGCGCGGTCGAGGTGTGGCCGGAGGCGCTCACGCTGCGGATCACGGTGTACTCGCGCGACCGCATGGACGGTGCGCCGTTGATCGGCCACCGGCGCATCCCGGACTACAACTCGCTGCTGGTCGGCGTGCTGTTCCCGGACGGCGGACGGGCCAGCTCCGAAACCGTTTCGGTGCCGAGCGCGGGCGAACCGCACGAGCCGGTGCTGCGCGTCGAGGACGGGAGCGGGTCGGAGTTTCATTACGAGCACCCGGTCTTCGTGTGGCCGCTGCCCAGCGCCGGTCCGCTGAAGCTGATCGTGCAGTGGCTCGACCGCGAGATCCCGGAAACGCACACGAAACTCGACGGCGGACGGCTGCGCGCCGCGGCCCGCGAAGCCAGCGAACTGTGGCCGGGGCTGCCGAAACGGCCGGGCAACGGCGTCGCGATGCGCCAGATCGCTGCCGAGGTCAACGACTCCGCCGGGCCCGGACTGCCGCAGCGGCAGCCGCGCCGTGCCCCGGGCGAGTGAAATTCCGGGAAATTAGCGTCCGCGAAACATAACGGCCGTCCGCCGGTCATACCCGAGTAGTGTCGTGACATTCGCCCTCGACATTCGCACTCGACGCCAGACGTTGGATGGTGGACCGTGGCGCCTGCCCCGCTCAGCTCGCTCGATGTCGCTTTTCTGTGTCTCTCCAGGGAAACCGCGCCGATGCAGATGGGCGTGGCCCTGGTTTTCGCGCCGGACGAGCCGATCTGCCCGGACCGGCTGACCGCGCTGCTCGCGCGGCGGGCCGCGAATATTCCGCCGCTGCGCCGGAAAATCCGCGCCGGGCTGTTCCCGCCCGGCTCCGCGACCTGGGTGGACGACCTGGATTTCCAGGCAGTGAAACACATTCATCAGCATCGGCTGACCACGCTGTACGACCCGGACCCGCTGCCGGAGTTCGCCGCGAGATGGATCGCCGAACCGCTCGACCCGCACCGTCCGTTGTGGGAACTCACTGTGGTGACAGGTTTTCCGGACGGCGCATTCGCGATTCTGCTCAAGCTGCACCACGCGCTCACCGACGGCGCGGGCGCGTACGCCGTCACGGTCGGACTGCTCGACGGGTTGCCGCTTCCCGAGCCCGCACCGGCGATCCCGCAGCCTCGTACGCCGCTGGACGCGATGCGGGATACGTTGGAGACAGCGGGAATCGCGTCGTCGGTGGTCCGGGCGGCCCGGCCGCCGTGCCTGCCGCTGGCCGCACCCGCCACCGCCGGACGGCGCCTCGGTTTCGCCCGGCTGGCGTCGGCGGATCTTCGCCGGATCCGGCGAACGCACGGCGGGACCACGAACGACGTCGTGCTCGGGGTGTTGTCCGGCGCGTTGCGCGAATGGCTGGTCAATCGCGGCATTCGCGCGACCGGACGGTCGGTGCGTGCGCTGATTCCCGTGAATGTGCGCGGGAGAGCGGCCGGGCACGTGGGCGGGAACAAGCTTTCCGGCTATTTGTGCGATCTGCCGATCGGAATGGACGATCCGGTGCGGCGGCTGGCCGAGGTGCGCGAGGCGATGGCGCGCAACAAAGCCGCCGGACCTTCTCGCGGAGCCGGGGCTTTTCCGCTGCTGGCCGACCGGATGCCCGCGGCCCTGCACTGGCTGGGCACGCGAACCGCCGGGCTGGCCGCGCCGCTGCTGTTCGACCTGGTGGTGACGACCGTTCCGGTGCCACCCGCGCGGCACGCGCTTGCCGGAGCGCCGCTGACGGAGGTCTATCCGTTCGTGCCGCTGGCCCCGCACCAGGCGGTGGGCATCGCGGTGGCGCCTTATCGCGACAGTGTCCACATCGGACTGCAGGCGAACGCGGACGCGGTGGAGGACCTCGGATCGCTGCGCGACGCGGTGGCCAAATCGGCGGCGGAACTGCTGGACGCCTCGTGAGTGCTCGCGCCGGTTAGAACCGGCTTGGCCAGGAGCGGGGGCCTTGGCTGCCGCGCCGCTTCCTTCACGCGCGCAGGCGAGGAGCGGGGGCCTCGTGAGTGTTTATGCCGGTTAGAACCGGCATAAACACTCACGAGCTGTCGTCAGCCGCGCAGCATCTCCGCGACCAGGAAGGCCAGCTCCAGCGACTGCTGGGTGTTGAGCCGGGGGTCGCACGCGGTCTCGTAGCGGCCGGAGAGGTCGACGTCGGAGATTTCCTGCGCCCCGCCGAGGCATTCGGTGACGTCCTCGCCGGTCAGCTCGACGTGGATGCCGCCGGGGTAGGTGCCGAGCTTGTGGTGCACCTCGAAGAAGCCCTGGACCTCGTCGACGATGCGGTCGAAATGCCGGGTCTTGTAGCCGGTGGACGACTCGTGCGTGTTGCCGTGCATCGGGTCGCACTGCCAGATGACCTTGTGCCCGGACGATTCGACCTTCTCCACGATCGCCGGCAGCACCTCGCGGACCTTGCCGTTGCCCATCCGGGAGATGAGCGTGAGCCGCCCCGGCTCGCTGCGCGGGTCGAGCCGCTCGACGTACTCCAGCGCCTGCTCGGGCGTGGTCGTCGGGCCGATCTTGAGCCCGATCGGGTTCGACAGCAGTTCGGCGAACGCGATGTGCGCGCCGTCGAGCTGCCGGGTGCGCTCGCCGATCCACAGGAAGTGCGAGGACAGGTTGTACAGCTTCGGGTTGGCCGCGTCCGCCTGGTCCAGTCGCAGCATCGCGCGCTCGTAGTCGAGCAGCAGCGCCTCGTGGCTGGCGAAGATCTCGGTGTACTGCAGCGAGGTGTCGGTGACGCCGCACGCGTTCATGAACCGCAGACCACGGTCGATTTCGGCGGCGAGCGCCTCGTACCGCTCCCCCGCCGGCGACGAGGACACGAAGTCCTTGTTCCAGTCGTGCACCTGGTGCAGGTCGGCCATGCCGGCGCCGGTGAGCGCGCGGACGAGGTTCATCGCCGCGCCCGCGTTCGCGTAGGCGCGGATCATCCGGCCCGGGTCCGGCACCCGCAGCTCCGGCTTGGCGACGAGCGAGTTGATGATGTCGCCGCGGTAGACGGGCAGCCCGAGCGCGTCGGTGCCGGACGAGCGCGGCTTCGCGTACTGGCCCGCGATCCGGCCGACCTTCACCACCGGCAGGCTGGCCCCGTAGGTGAGCACGACGGCCATCTGCAGCAGAGTGCGCAGATTGGCCCGGATGTGCGGTTCGGTGTTGGACTCGAACGTCTCCGCGCAGTCGCCGCCCTGCAGCAGGAACGCCTCGCCGCGAGCCACCATGGCGAGCCGGCTCTTCAACCGGTCGATCTCGGCGGGCACGGTGATCGGCGGCACGCTCTCCAGCACGCCGCGCACCCGCTTGGCCAGCGCGACGTCCGGCCACTCCGGCTGCTGCGCGGCAGGCAGCGACAAGGCGGTGTCGAGGCGGTCCCGCAGCTCAGGAGGCAGGGGCGGCAGCTCGGGGAGAGTGTCTACGGGAACGTCGACTGTCCAGTTCACGCGTCTCAGGATAGGGTCTGCCGCGTTTGTCCGGGCCGGTGGGCGTCGAGGGTCACGCGTCCGGGTCTTCCGGGAGGTAGAGGGCGCCGAATCGGTCGGCCACGTCGAGGAGACCTGCCAGTTCGTCGGTGTCCAGGGCGGGGACGATTACGGACCAGTGGTCGAGGCTCGCTGCTTCGGCGAGGATTCTTCTCCGCTGCTCCGGAACGGCGTGCCGGGCCAGCTCGGCGAGCACGTTCGCCCGGTCTTCCGGCAGCTCGATCTCGGCGGCTTTTTTCAGTGCGCGGTCCAGATCCCGGGAGCCGAGGCCGCGCACGAACGCGTTCAGCAAATCGCGGCGCTCGTCCGCGTCCTGGAAGCGGCTCATGATGGTCTCGGCCCGGTCCGCGCAGCCCGCTTCCGCCAGCCCGGAGATCAAGATGATCCTGGCTCGGCGGCGGAGGGGCTCGGGCAGGACCCAGCACAGTTCGAGGGCCGCGCCGTCCTCGCCCCGTGCGGCCAGTTCGGCGATGCCGTCAACGATCTCGCCGGCCTCCTGCGGACGGGTCTCGAGGCCGCGGGCGAGCAGTTCGACGATTTCGCGGTGCGAGCCGATCGCGCACATCATCGTCACGCACTGGGCCCACCCCGAGTCGTCGTTCAGCGCGTCCATCCGGACGCGCACGTGGTCGGCCAGCCGGGCGAGGGCGGCCGTGTCGCCTGCCTGGCGGTGCCTGCGGGCGAGCAGCAGCATCGGCTTGGTCGCCTCGCGCAGGTCCTGGAGGCCGGTGAGCACTTTTTCCGCGATCGCACGGTCTCCTTCGGCGGCGAGGAACCGGACGAACCCGCTCGGTCCGGGGAAGCTGTGCCAGCTGAGCGGCAGCAGCGGGGCGAGGATCTCGGCGCGCCGGACGTCCCGGGAAACGACGGTCGCTCCGGCCAGTGCCACGACCGCGTCCGCGACGCGGCGGTCGAGCACGGGACGGCGGGCCAGCTCTTCCGTCTTGACGGCGAGTTCCCGGGCCTGGCTCCGATGCCCGGCTCGCAACGCGACCTCGGTGATCAGGACGAGGAAATCCACGATCTCGCTGCTCGGATCGTCGTAGGGAGAGGTCGCGCGGATGCGAGCCGCCAACTCGACCGCAAGATCCACGTGGCCGGTCTCCACGAGTTCGGCGACGTGCCGCGACGTGAAGACCGGCCACGAGCGCGAAACCTGGATCATGTCGAGGATGCCGGACAGCTGCCCGGCCTCCGCGAGGGCGTCGACCAGCGACCGCAGCATCCAGTTGTCGCTGGACTCGCGGCCCAGCACCAGCGCGGGCAGCTCGGCGTCGTCCAAGCGGTACCGCTCCCGCAGTGCGTCGGCCCGGGCGTCGTCGCCACGGCGGAGAAAAGCCGCGGCCATGTCGTGCGCCAAAGTGCCGGGTTCCCTCTGCGGGCCTGCGGCCTCGATGAATCGCTCGGCCAGCTCCGGGTGCGCGACCACGACCAACCGCCCCAGGCGGGCGAGCGCCGGCGCCGCGTCGGTCGTCATCTCCCCGATCCGGCGGAGCGCCCTGGCGAAATCCGGATCGGGGCGGGCGACCGCGAGGTGGGCTTCGAGCTGTTTGCGCCGGTCCTCGGAGAGCCCGTCGAGGACCGCTTCGCGGCGACGTCCGTCCTCGATCAGGGCGAACGCGATCTCCGCGCGGAGATCGTCTCGCAGGTCCGGATCGGATTGGTCGTCCGCCAGCCGCCGCGCCAGGTCCGTCCGGTCGGTGCGGGCGAAGGCGCCGGCCACCCCTCGCAAGGCAGCGCGTTGCCGAAACGGATCGATGATGGACTGCGCCAGCGCGATCGCGTGGTCGACCTCGCCCAGTTCTGCCCAAAGCCCGGGGAGCCGCTCCGGGATCTGGTTGTTGCGGTCGCGGAAGTTGTCCCGGTACGTCTCGAGCGTGATGATCCGGACCAGGTCCGGGTCGGCTGCTTGCAACGCCGCGAGGAGGGCGGAATCCAGCTCGGCCAGCGCCGCGAGATCGTTCCCGGACACGTCCAGCAGGCGGGCGTGCCGCGCGGGGTCAACAGCCAGGTCGGCCAGTGCGGCGACGTCTCCGGACTCCCGCACGAGCCGGAAATAGCCGCGCAGCAGGTATTGCGGGGTGTCCGCGGGCCAGCCTGCTTCTCGGTAGCGGCGAGCCCATTTGTCCAAAGTGGACCGATGGCGGGCGAGTTCTTTCGGGCCCAGCGCGTCTTCGGCTGCGCGCTGGAGGTTTTCGTGGCCCAGCAAGTAGATCTCGGGTGCGTCGCCGGAACGCCAATGTGCCGGACGGCGCGAGAACGACCGGCTTGCCGCGCTGTTGAGGATCCGTTCGACGTCGCGGGGCCGCCGCTGGGTCAGTTCGGCCAGGTCCGGGGCGGTGAGGCCGCCTCGGACGGCCACGAGCAGGCCGAGCAGCTCCGGTTCGCCGGAAAGGAGGGCGTCCAGTTCGCGTTCCATGTCGCCGCGGGCGAAGCGGGCCGCCGGGGAGGGGGCCAGCAGCTGTTCGATTTCCGGGGCGCGCAGCGGGTGGTCGGGCCGGACGTCGGCGGGAACGTCGGGGTTCAGGCGGCTCGCGGCGATCACCCGCAGCCCGTCGGACGGGTACGGCAGCAAAGCCGCGATGCTGTGCCCGCTCGCGCTGCGGTCCTCGTCCAGGCCGTCGACCGCGAGAACCAATCGTTCGCCCCGGGCGCGGCAGTGCGCGGCGGCTTCGGCGAAGACCGCGGGGAGGTTCCGCGCTTGCGGATCCTTCGCCGTGCCGAGGATTTCGGCCAGCTGCTCCTGCACCGCGTCGACGAACGCCTCCCGCGTGTCGTCTCCGGCCGAGCGAGCGGTGACGAAGAACGAGACGATCCGCACCCCGGCGGGCGGGTCCAGTACGAACGACGCCATCAGAGCCGATTTGCCGGTCCAGGGTTCGGCGCGGAACCAGACGTAATCCGGGCCTTCCGGGGCGGTGCAGAACCGCGCCAGCCGGGCCAGTTCTCGCGCGCGGCCGACGAGTTCGCGCGGCGCGATCTGCCGCACCCATTCCAGGTAGCGGGACCGGACGGGCGGGGCGGTGCAGGTGACCGAATCCGCGTGGCCGATCTGCACGACCTTGCCCGTGACCGGCCCCAGGATCCGGTTCGTGATCCGCTCGCCCACCCGCAACCCCCTCCGACGGTTCAGCTTCCCACGAACCGTGTCGGCCGGGTCACATCAGCTGGAAGTTGACACCAATGTCAACGAATAGCGTCGGTTTCGGACAGACCGGGACGCGGGAGGAATCAGCAGATGAGCACAGCCTTGGGATATCGGGCGTTCGGCGCGGCCGACGTCCAGGAGTTCTTCGAACGGCCGGATCCGGCACCCGGTCCGGCCGAGGTTCTCGTCCGCGTCGCGGCCGCGGGAGTGAATCCGCTCGATCATCTGCTGCGGTCCGGGCATGTTCCCGACCTGAACGGCCACCTGCCCTTCCCTCAGGTGCTCGGGATGGAGACAGCGGGAACGGTGCTCGCCGTGGGAAAAGACGTGACCGGGCTCGAAGTCGGCGACCGGGTCACTGGGTTCGCGTTGACCGGGGCGGGCACGTATGCGGAAACGACGCTGCTGCTCGGCGAGTCCACCGCCCGCATTCCCGACACTCTGCCGTGGACTTGGGCGGCGACCATCCCTGTCGCGGGTACCACGGCGCTGGACGTGCTTGATCAGCTCGACCTGCCGAAGGGTGCCTCGCTGCTGGTGAACGGGATCGGCGGCGGGGTCGGGATCGCGCTGGCCCAGCTCGCGCGGGATCGGGGGCTCGTCGTGACGGGTACGGGCAGCACGGCCAAGCGGGATCTCGCGACCAAATACGGGGCGAGCTTCGTGGACTACACCGCAGGCAACGTCGTGGACCAGCTCGGCAACTTCGACGCCGTGGTCGACACGGTCGGCGGAGAATCCCTGCGCAGTGTCGCGCCGTTGGCGAAGAAGCTCATCGCGGTCGGAGACCCGTCAGTAACCGAACTCGGCGGCGCGTTCGTCCATCGTCGCCTCGACCGGGCCAGTCTCGAACGAGTCGCCGAGCTGATGGCCGAGGGGCGGCTCGATCCGCACATCACCGGGACTTATCCGCTCGCGCGAGCGCAAGAAGCGTTGGCGCTCGTCGAGTCCCGGCATGCCTCGGGCAAGCTAGTCATCGACCTGAGTCGCTAGCGCGAGTTGCCCGCGCCCTGCCGGTACTGAGTGTTCGCCTCGATCAGTACGTCCAGGGCATCGCGGGCGTCGGCGAGGCGGGTGATGTCGGCGGTCAGCCGGTCGCGTTCGGAAACCATCGTGGTGAAAGCGTCTTCGATGACGCCCTCGTCGTCGCTGTGCACGCAGGGCAGCAGTCGCGCGATCACTTTGCTGTGCAAGCCCGCGTCGAACAACAGGCGGATGAGTTCGACTCGCTCGACCTCCGTCGCCAGGTAGTGCCGCTGTCCGCCCGCGGAACGCGTGCTCTGCACCAAGCCCTGCTGCTCGTAGTACCGCAGCGAGCGGGCACTGACTCCGGTCTTCCGGGCTAATTCGCCGATCCGCACGACACCAGCTTAAAGAAACGGGCCCCGGCGCGCCGTTGCGCCGGGGCCCGAGCCAGGACCGATCACACCACCGCGAGCGGCAATGCGGTCGGGTGCACCGGGGACGGAAGGTCCGAAGCACCGGTCAGATACGTGTCCACCGCGGCCGCCACGGAGCGGCCTTCCGCGATGGCCCACACGACCAGCGACGCGCCGCGGTGGGCGTCGCCGCAGACGAAGACTCCGGGGGATTCCGTTTGCCAGTCCGAACCGCACGACAGGGTGCCGCGGCGGGTCAGGGTCAGGTCGAGGCCTTCCAGCAGCGGCATTTCCTCGACGCCTTCGAAGCCGATCGCCAGCAGGACCAGGTCCGCGGGCAGCGTTTCGACCTCGCCGTTCACCGGGACCACCTCGCGGCGGCCGGTTTCCGGGTCCTTCTGCACGCGGACTTCCTGCAGTTCCACGGCTTTGACGTGTCCGTCGCCGTCGTCGACGAAGCGGCGGACCGCCACCGCGAACTTCCGCTCGCCCGATTCCTCGTGCGCCGGGTAGGTGCGCAGGATGTAGGGCCAGGTCGGCCACGGCGACCGCTCGTCGTCGCGGGTTTGCGGCGGCGTCGGGTACTGGTCGAGCTGGGTGACCGACAGCGCGCCCTGGCGGGTGGCGGTGCCGTAGGAGTCCGCGCCGGTGTCGCCGCCGCCGATGATCACGACGTGCTTGCCGTTCGCGTCGACCGGGGACGGGCCGTCGCCTTCGACGGATTTGTTGGCTGGCACCAGGTGTTCCATCGCCAGGTGGATCCCGTCGAGCGAACGGCCCGGCGTGGTGCGGTCGTCGCGGCCGCGCAGGGCGCCGACGGCGAGCACGACCGCGTCGTACTGCGCGCGCAGGTCTTCCACCGACAGGTCGACGCCGACCTCGCAGCCGGTGACGAACTTCGTGCCCTCCTTGCGCAGCTGCGAAAGGCGCCGATCGAGGACCTTCTTCTCCATTTTGAACTCGGGAATGCCGTACCGCAGCAGGCCGCCGAGCCGGTCGTCGCGCTCGAACACGGTGACCTCGTGGCCCGCACGGGTCAGCTGCTGCGCCGCGGCGAGCCCTGCCGGACCGGAGCCGACGACGGCCACCTTGCGACCCGAGGACACCTCGGCCACCTGCGGCTGCACGTATCCGGCTTCCCACGACTGCGCCGCGATCGTCTCTTCGACGCGCTTGATCGCCACCGGCCCGCCGGACAACGGCGAGATCGACAGCACGCAGCCCGCCTCGCACGGCGCGGGGCACAACTTCCCGGTGAATTCCGGGAAATTGTTGGTGGCGTGCAAGCGATCGCTGGCCGCCGCCCAGTCGCCGCGGCGGACGAGGTCGTTCCATTCCGGAATCAAATTGCCGAGCGGACACCCCGAACCGCCGGAATGGCAGAACGGGATGCCGCAGTCCATGCACCGTGACGCCTGCGTGCGCACCTGCTCGTTGCGCTCGTCCGGCGGGACGTCCGCATAGACCTCGCCCCACGAGGAAAGCCGTTCCTCGTAAGACTTCTTCTTCGGCTCTTGCCGTTCGTGCTTGAGAAAACCGGTGGGGTCAGCCACGAGCCGCCTCCATGATCGCTTCGTCGACATCGCGGCCAGCAGCGCGAGCCGCCTTAGCCGCATCGAGGACCCGCTGGTAATCGCGCGGCATCACCTTGGTGAACGCCGCCGCGCGCCGGGTCCAGTCGCCCAGGAGCGACGCGGCCACGGCCGAGCGGGTGAGGTCGTGGTGCCGCTGCACGATCTGCTTGAGCCAGGCCAGATCCTCCGCGGTCGGCGGAAGCAGGTCCACCATTTCCCGGTTGACCTTCGCGCGGTCCAGATCGAGCACGAACGCGCTGCCGCCGGACATCCCGGCCGCCAGGTTCCGCCCGGTCGGGCCGAGCACCACCGCGCGGCCGCCGGTCATGTACTCGAACGCGTGGTCTCCCACGCCCTCGGCCACGACCGTCGCGCCGGAGTTGCGGACGCAGAACCGTTCGCCTACCTGGCCGCGCAGGAACAGCTCGCCGGACGTCGCGCCGTAGGCCAGCGTGTTGCCCGCGATCGTCTGCTGTTCGGCGGCGAAGCTCGCGTCCGGATGCGGACGGACGACGATCCGGCCGCCGGACAGGCCCTTGCCGACGTAGTCGTTGGCGTCGCCGACCATTTCCAGCGTGATGCCGCGCGGCAGGAACGCGCCGAGCGACTGCCCGGCCGAACCGGTGAGCAGCACGTGGATCGTGTCGTCCGGCAGGCCCTCGCCGCCGTAGCGGCGGGTGATCTCCGAACCCAGCAGCGTGCCGACAGTGCGGTTCACGTTGCGCACCGGCAGTTCCAGGCGCACCGGGTGCGCGTCTTCCAGCGCCGCCTCGGCGAGCTGGATGAGCGTGCGGTCGAGCGCGTGCGCCAGGCCGTGGTCCTGCTCGCGCACGCGCCGCTTCGAACCGCCGTACGGCGTCTCCGCGGGCATGTCGAAGACCGGGCTGAGGTCGAGCCCGGAGGCCTTCCAGTGCTGCACGGCCTCGTCGGTGTCGAGCATCTCCGCGTGCCCGATCGCCTCGTCGAGCGTGCGGAAACCCAGCTGCGCCAAGGTTTCCCGCACTTCCTCGGCGACGAACTCGAAGTACCGCACCACGTGGTCGACCTGTCCGGTGTACCGCTTGCGCAGCTCCGGGCTCTGCGTGGCGACGCCGACCGGGCACGTGTCGAGGTGACAGACGCGCATCATGATGCAGCCCGCGACGACCAGCGGAGCCGTCGCGAAGCCGTACTCCTCGGCGCCGAGCAGCGCCGCGATGACGACGTCGCGGCCGGTCTTCATCGCACCGTCCACCTGCACCGTGATCCGGTCGCGCAAACCGTTGAGCAGCAACGTCTGCTGCGTTTCGGCGAGCCCGATCTCCCACGGCGTTCCGGCGTGCTTGAGCGAGTTCATCGGCGACGCGCCGGTGCCGCCGTCGTGCCCGGAAATCAGCACGACGTCCGCGTGCGCCTTGGAAACGCCCGCCGCGACCGTGCCGACGCCCAGCGAGGACACCAGCTTCACGTGGATGCGGGCCTGCTCGTTGGCGTTCTTGAGGTCGTGGATCAGCTGCGCCAGGTCCTCAATGGAGTAAATGTCGTGGTGCGGCGGCGGGGAAATCAGCCCGACGCCCGGCGTCGAATGCCGCGTGCGGGCGATCCACGGGTACACCTTGTTCGGCGGCAGCTGCCCGCCTTCGCCCGGCTTCGCACCCTGCGCCATCTTGATCTGGATGTCGTCCGCGTTCACCAGATACTCGCTGGTGACACCGAACCGGCCCGAAGCGACCTGCTTGATCGCACTGCGCCGCTGCGGGTCGTACAAGCGTTCCGGGTCTTCGCCGCCCTCGCCGGTGTTGGAACGGCCGCCGATGCGGTTCATCGCGATGGCGAGAGTTTCGTGCGCCTCAGCCGAAATCGAACCGTACGACATCGCACCGGTGTTGAACCGGCGCAGGATCGCCGACGCGGGTTCGACCTCGTCCAGCGGAATCGGTTCGCGCGCGCCGTCGCGGAACTTGAACAGCCCGCGCAGCGTGCCGCCCTCGCGGTAAAGCCGGTGCACCTCTTCGGTGTACTTGCGATACACCTCGTCGCGCCCGGTCTTCGACGCGTGCTGCAACAGGAACACCGTCTCCGGCGTGAACAGGTGCAGCTCGCCCTCGCGGCGGTACGCGTACTCGCCGCCCGTCTCGAGTCCACGATGGACCCGGTCGGTCGGGTTGTCCGGGTACGCCCGGCGGTGGCGCACCGCGACCTCCTCGGCGAGCACCTCCATCCCGACGCCGCCGAGCTTCGACGACGTTCCGGTGAAGTACTCGTCGAGCAGTTCCTGGCTCAGGCCAAGGGATTCGAAGACCTGGGCCGCGGTGTACGCGCCGACGGTGGAGATGCCCATTTTGGACATGATCTTCAGGACGCCCTTGACGAGCGCCTGCACGTAGCTGCGGATCGCCTTCGCCGGTTCGATGCCGGTGATCGCGCCCTGGCTGATCATGTCTTCGATGGTTTCGAAGGCGAGGTACGGGTTCACCGCCGCCGCGCCGTAGCCCAGCAGCAGCGCGACGTGGTGCACCTCGCGGGCGTCGCCGGTCTCCACGACGAGCGCGACGCGCAGCCGTTCCTTGGTGCGCACGAGATGGTGGTGCACCGCGGAAACCAGCAGCAGCGACGGGATCGGCGCCATCCGGTGGTCGGCATCGCGGTCGGACAGCACGAGCGTGCGCGCGCCCGCCGCGATCGCCTCGGACGCGTCGCGCCGCACCCGCTCGATCGCCGTCGCCAGCGCGGCCGCTCCGCCGTCCACTTCGTACAGTCCGGAAAGGACACTGCAGGAGAAACCGGGCAGGTCGCCGTCGTCGTTGATGTGGATGAGCTTGGCCAGCTCGTCGTTGTCGATCACCGGGTACGGCAGGTTCAGGTGCCGGCAGGAAGCGGGCCCGGGCGCGAGGAGATTGCGCTCCGGTCCCATGATCCGGCTCATCGACGTGACCAGCTCTTCGCGGATCGCGTCCAGCGGCGGGTTGGTCACCTGCGCGAAGTTCTGCTTGAAATAGTCGTACAGCAGCCGGGACCGCTTGGACAGCACGGCGACCGGGGTGTCCGAACCCATCGACCCGATCGGCTCGGCTCCGTTGGCGGCCATCGGTGCGAGCAGGATCTTCAGTTCTTCTTCGGTGTAGCCGAAAGCGAGCTGGCGGCGCAGCACCGAATCGTGGCTCTGCACCACGTGGTCGCGGTCGGGCAGCTCGGCGATCTTGAGCAGGCCGGCGTGCAGCCAGTCGCTGTACTGCTGGTTGCGCGCCAGCCCGGACTTGACCTCTTCGTCGTCCACGATCCGGCCCGCCGCGGTGTCCACGAGGAACATCCGGCCGGGCTGCAGCCGGCCCTTCGCGACGACGTTTTCCGGGGCCACGTCGAGGACTCCGGCCTCGCTGGCCAGGACCACGCGGCCGTCGGCGGTGTGCCACCAGCGCGCCGGGCGCAGTCCGTTGCGGTCGAGCACCGCGCCGACGAGCGTGCCGTCGGTGAAGGTGACGCACGCCGGACCGTCCCACGGCTCCATCAAACTGGCGTGGAACTGGTAGAAAGCCCGCCGTTCCGGATCCATCGAGGTGTGGTTCTCCCACGCCTCCGGGATCATCATCAGCACCGCGTGCGGCAGCGAACGGCCCGCGAGGTGAAGCAGCTCCAGCACCTCGTCGAAGGACGCCGAGTCCGACGCGTCGGCCGAGCAGATCGGGTACAGCCGCGAAAGATCGCCGGGCAGCAGGTCCGATTCGAGCAGCGCTTCGCGGGCGCGCATGCGGTTGCGGTTGCCGCGAATCGTGTTGATCTCGCCGTTGTGCGCCACGAACCGGAACGGGTGCGCGAGCGGCCACGACGGGAAAGTGTTGGTGGAGAACCGGGAGTGCACGAGCGCGATCGCGCTGGCGAGCCGGGAATCGCGAAGATCGGGGAAGAACCACGGCAGCTGCTCGGGCGTGAGCATGCCTTTGTAGACGATCGTGCGCGCGGACAGCGACGGGAAGTACGCGCCGCAGCCGGAAGCGAGGCTTTCGTGCTCGACGCGCTTGCGCAGGCAGAACGCCAGCCGGTCCAGCTCCAGGCCGGTTTCGCCGTGCGGGGACGACACGAACAGCATCGCGAAGTGCGGCATCACCGAACGCGCGGTGGGCCCGATCTCCGCGCCGTCGGTGTCCACCGGAACCTCGCGCCAGCCGAGGACGCTGAGCCCTTCCTCGGCCGCGATCCGTTCGGTGAGCCCGATCGCCTTGCGGCGCTGCTCGTCCTCGGCGGGCAGGAACGCGATCCCGGCGGCGTATCCGCCGCTGGCGGGCAACGGGAATCCCGCCTCGGCGCGCAGCAGTTCGTCGGGCAGCTGCAGCAGGATCCCGGCGCCGTCGCCGCTCGTCGGCTCGGCTCCCGCGGCCCCGCGGTGGTCGAGATTCGTGAGCGCGGCGAGACCGTCGGTGACGATGCCGTGCGTGCGGCGACCCTGGACGTCGGCGACCATGGCGACGCCGCAGGAATCCTGCTCGGTGTCCGGGTCGTACAGACCCTGCTTGCCGGGGATGGCGGAGAAGATCATGGAAAAGGGACCTCCTTCGTCGTTTCGTGCGGTGGCCGGCGAACCGGCCGCGGGAGCGCACGGGACGACGATGGCCCGCTTGTTAGCGCGACTTTAACACCTGGGAAACACCCCAGCAGCGCCTCGGAGCTCCCCTGACGGGGAAGAACGGTAACGATCCGGCAGCGCGGAACGACATAGTTCCGGATGGGTTCCCAATGCTTCGGTCCGCGAAGCATAAGCCCCGAAGCGGCTCCGCGCACCTGTCGCGTGACGAAGTCGATGCGCCCGCTTCGTCCCCTTCGCCCGTTCCTCCCAGGTAATGGCACAAATTTCCGGGAACCGCCCACACTCGGTGATCGTCGGTTGCCATAGTGTTCGGCAACCAACAGCTCACGGGGAGGGCGGTTTCTTTCATGTCCGGCATAGAAGTCGACGTCGAGACGATGAACCAGTACGCCGAGGTGCTCGACAGCCTCCACGAGAAGATCAGCAAGATCAACGACTACATGCGCTCCACCGCGTGCGACACGTCCGGTTTCACCGGCCTGTTCGTGGTGCTGCAGCCGGTGGTGCAGCTGGTCGCGAACCTCTACGGCGGCACGCTCGACTTCGGCCACTCGCGGCTGACCTCGCTGTCGGAAGGGGTCAAGCAGGCGGCGCAGGCCTACGCGCACCACGACGCGAATTCCGCGCAGCTGCTCCAGCAGTTCATCGACCAGTTCGACGGCATCGACTCCGGCCGCGGCGCGGCCTGATGCGCATCCGCACCGCACGGTTCTGACGAGGGGGACAAGACATGGCACGGCACGGCGGCGGGCACGGCGGCGGCCACCACCCCGGGGGAACGGGGACGACGCATCCGCCGTCCCACCCCGGCGGCAACGGCACCCAGCCGCATCCGGGGAACAACCAGCCGCATCCCGGCAATCAGCCGCCTCCCGGCGGCAACCAGCCGACCCACCCGGGCGGCAATCAGCCCGGCCATCCGGGCGGAAACCATCCTGGCGGCACCGGCCCGGACGGGCGCCGTCCGTCCGGCGGGGACGACCAGACGCATCCGAGCGGCACCGGCGGAAACTCCGGCAACTCCGGCGACGACAACGGCAATGGCAGGCACCGCGGCCGTCAAGGCGACGACAACGGACAGTCCAATGACGACGGCAACGGCCGGGACGGCCGGGATGGTCGCGACGGCCGAGATGGCCGAGACGGTCGCGATGGCCGGGACAGCGGCGAAGACGGCGGCGACGACCGGGGCCGCGATCGCGGCAACGAGGGCGGCGACGAAGGCGGCGGCCGGGGCGGCGACGAGGGCGGTTCCGGCAGCGAAGGCGGCGACGGGGGCGGCGAAGGCGGCACCGGCAGCGAAGGCGGAGAAGGCGGCGGCAACGGCGGAGAGGGAAGCACCGGGGGTTCGGGCGGCGATCCCGGCGGTGCACCCGGCGCCTCCGGCGACTTCGACCGCGGCGACTCGATCACCGAACTGCTGCAGCCGCCGGAAGACACCTCCGGCGAGGACGTCCAGGCGCTGGTGAAGGACGCCGGCGTCGAGGTGATGGCCGTCGAGTGGGTGTATCAGAAGTTCACCGGCACCACGCTGACCCAGCAGTTCATCGAACCGCTCACCGGCGACTTCTCGAAGATGTCGGCCGACGCCGAGGCGTGGCGCAACATCTCCGAGGCGATGAAGGCGTTCTCCGAGGTGATGGTCGCCAACGAGAAGACCGTCAGCGATTCCTGGCACGGCATGGCTTCCTTGGAGCACAAGGCTTACGTGCAGGCCGGATGGCGGGCCGGGCTCGCCGCCGAGGCCGGGATCGCGTCGCTGATCGCCAAGGGCTTCGACCTGCTGTCGGACACGTCGAAGAAGCTCGCGGCCAAGGCGCTGGACCTGCTGAAGAGCCTGATCGACCGGCTGCTGGTGATGGCCGCCGAGGCGTGCGTCCCGATCGCGGGCTGGATCGCCGACGCGATCACCGCGTTCAGCGAACTGCTGCCGCTGATCAACGCCCTGATCTCGATCATCGAGATGATCCAGGACATCATCACGAAGGTCCAGGACATCTGGAACTCGATCAAGGACATCGGGTCGCAGCTGCAGAAGATCAAGGACGTCGGCAGCATCGGCGATCTCGTCGACATCGCGAAGAACATCGGCGGGGACGTCGGCGACATCAAGGACAACGCCAAGGGCATCGGCCAGGACGCCAAGGACGCCGTGCAGGCGGGCAAGGACGGTGTCCACGAGTCGCGCGAGGCGCACGCGGAGAACCGGCGCTCGCGCGAAGGCGACTCCGGGGACGAGGGCGGCGACCACCGGTCCGGCGACGAGGGCAACCGCCGCTCCGGGGACGAGGGCGACCGGCCGCAGGGCTCGGGCGACCGCGGCCAGAACCAGCGGTCCGAGCCGGACGGGCAGCAGCACCAGCCCCCGCAGAACCAGCAGAACCACCTGCCTCCGCAGCAACCGAATCATCCGCCGGCGCAGCCGAACCACCCGCCCGCGAACCACCCGCCGTCCCACCC
>NZ_PQIA01000089.1 GCF_003385235.1 Amycolatopsis circi
CGCCCCAACCTCCGGCTCCGCCGAAGTCCGACAACCCCTTCACCCCGCCGAGCTGAGGACATGCTCGCCGACGACGTCACCGTCACCACTGCCCAGGACGGTCAGCTCACCGTCATCGAGCGCGTCGTCACCGACGCCCCGGCTGTCCACCGCATCGCCGAGCGCGTACCCGTCACCGACGACGAGGACCGGCTCTACTCGATCACTGACCTGCAGGTTTCCGGTGCCGCCAAGGCCGACGGAACGACGATCACCGTCACCGGGCCAGCTACCGTGAAGTACACAGTGGATGGTGCGGTCGCCGCTGGCGGACAGGTGCGGTTTCAGCTCACCGGGGGCTGGGATCGGGCGCTCGACCGGGTCACTGCCGCCTTCAACGCGCCGGGAGTGTCCACAGCGGATTGTTACGCCGGTCAGCCGGGATCGTCCCGGCAGTGCACTTTCTCCGAACTGCGGAGCGGGGGAGCGCACGCCGAGCAGAACCTTCTGCGTCAAGGGGATCGGATCGACCTAGCCGTTCAAACCGGGCCGTTGCCGGAGAACGCCCGGTTCGTCCCGACGGGACCGTTGGCCGCCTTCGCGCCTGGATTTCCGACTGTCCTCAGTGGTCTGGCTTTGGTGCTGTATCTGCTCCTCGGTGCCAGCATGCTGCGTCGTCGCACCCGCCCGGCCGCTCTCGGCGTGCCGCCTGCGTACATCGCGTATGTCGCGCGTGGCGAACTCGACGTCACCGGCACGGTCCTCGACCTCGTCGCCCGCGGTCATCTGCACATCGACGACGGCCAGGTCACCCACAGCGAAGCCGATCCGCTCACGCCGTTCGAGCAAGCCGTCAAAGCCGCTTTCCCGCCGGGGCCGCTCGCTGCCGCGCGGCCGGATCAGGCTGAGCTGCAAGCCCTTCTCGACGCCGAAGCGCACCGCGAAGGCTGGTTGTCTGCGAGGCAGCCGTACGTGCGCCAAGCCGGGCTCGCGATAGGCGTTGCGGGTGTCGTGACCACCGTGGTCCTGGCCGCGACAGTCGGCGAGGCGTTGATCGGCGTCGCGCTCCTGATCGCCGGACTCGCCACCTTCGCCGCCGCCCCGCTAGTTCCGGCCCAAACCCGCCGCGGCCGAGCGCTGGGTACTCCGGGCGAACGCGTCAAATCCCCGCTGGCAGTTGAAATCGACGCGGTCCAGGCACTGGCCGAACGTCGCTCGGCGGTGTCCGCGCAGTGAAACTCGCCGCTCTGCTGACGATCCCGTTCCTCTGCGCGACTCCCGCTGCGGCGCAAGATCAACCGTCGCTGCCCGGACTGCCGCAGAGCGCCGAGGTAGCGCTGAAGGTCCAGCGTGACGGCAGTCTGTCCGTCACCGAAGCAGTCTCGGTTCCGCGCGACACCTCGATGACCCGCACGATTCCGTTGCGCGCCAACGCCCGTGTACTCGGCATCCGCGACATCAGCATCGAAGGCGCGGGCAACGCCGAAACCGGCAACGACCAGGTGACCTTCTACCTGCGCGGCGGAACGTCCGTGCTCCGGTACACAGTGGACGGTGCGGTCGGCACCAGCCTCGGCGTCGAGCACGTCACCTGGGACGTCGCCGGCGGCTGGGACACCCGTCTCGAACTGGTCCGCGCGACCTTCGCCGCGCCCGCTATCCCGGACGCGCTCAGCTGCCTCGCCGGTCCGCCCGACTCGACGTCTCGCTGCGGCGCCGCGCAAATCGACCACTCCGGTCTGACCCGCGTCTCGGTGCCCAACCTCCAGCCCGGCTCGCGCGTACAGCTGACCGCCGAACTCCCTGGCGGCACAGTTGCCGCGACAGAGCGTCTCGTCCCGGCCGGCCCCTTCTCCGCGACCGCGCCGGTGTGGTGGGCGTGGCTGGCCTTCGCCGTGCTGTCGATCGCCGGTGCCGTCGCGGTGTTCGTACGCCGCCGACGCGACCGACAGCCAGGCCGCGCCACCCCCGTGCAGCTTCTCGACAACGGCCGCTTCTCTTCACCGGACGGCGTGCTCCCTGGACACGTAGGCCTGCTTCTCACTGGACGTGTCAGTTCCGTCGACCTAGCCGCGACAGTCCTCGACCTATGCGTCCGTAACTACCTATGGGTCACCGAAGACGGCCCACACAACTGGGTCCTCGTACGCCGCAACCCGCCCGACGAATACCTAACCGCCTTCGAGCGCGCGGTGTACGCAGCCGCTGTCCCGGGCGAAGCCGCGACGCTCGCCGAAGTCCGCGAAGCAGGCGTAGGTGAGCTAGTAGCCGACATAGTCCGTCGCGGTTGGCTCTTCCCGAAGCGGCTGTCGAAGATCGGCCCACGGCTGTGTGGGTACGGCGTCTTCCTCACCGTCCTGCTGGCCTTCACCGTCGGTTACGCACAACTCGGGTTGGTCCTTCTCGCCACTGGCCTCGCAGTGACGGCAGCCGCCCGTCTCCTGCCAGGGCGGACGAAGGCTGGCCTAGACCTCCGAGACCGCCTGCTCGGCCTCAACGCACAGCTGCGCACGATGGAAGCGCCGGACGATGAACTGCTCGTCTCTCGCGCGCTTCCGTACGCGTACGCGCTGGGCGAAGCAGACGCTTGGCTAGTTAACGCTTGTTCGCTGTCGGCGTACTGGTACGGCACCTCCGCCGAGGAGGCGGTGCCGTTGGCGCGGACCAGGGGATTCGTGGCCGCACTGACTGTTGCTTTCGAGGGCGCGAGGCACCTCCGACCGGACGAGCCCAAGACGCCCGCGCCTGCGTAGGGTGGAGGCATGGCCGATCCCGAGCTCTTCCGTTTCACGATCGACAACGGTCTGCGCGTGGTGCTCGCTCCTGACCCGACCGCGCCGGTGGTCGGGGTCAGCGTGCACTACGACGTGGGCTTCCGCTCCGAGCCGGAGGGGTTGACCGGTTTCGCGCACCTCTTCGAGCACCTGATGTTCCAAGGCAGCGAAAGCCTGGAGAAACTGGCGCACTTCCGGCACGTGCAGTCCAGCGGCGGCACCTTCAACGGTTCCACGCACCCGGACTACACCGACTACTACGAGGTGCTGCCCGCGGCCGCGCTGGAACGCGCGCTGTTCCTCGAGGCCGACCGGATGCGCGCGCCGAAGCTGACCGCGGAGAACCTGGCGAACCAGATCGAGGTCGTCAAGGAGGAAATCCGGCTGAACGTGCGCAACCGGCCGTACGGCGGGTTCCCGTGGATCCTGCTGCCGCCGGTGCTCTACTCCACCTTCGCCAACGCGCACGACGGCTACGGCGCCTTCGAAGACCTCGAGGGCGCGACGCTGGACGACTGCGCCGCCTTCTTCGACACCTTCTACTCGCCGGCCAACGCGGTGCTGACCGTCGCCGGCGACTTCGAGGTCGAGGACGCGAAGGCGCTCGTCCAGAAGCACTTCGGCGACGTCCCGCACCGGCCCGCTCCGGTCCGCCCGTCGTTCTCCGAGCCGCTGCCCACCACGCAACTGCTCGGCGAGCACACCGACGCGCACGCGCCGCTGCCCGCGCTGGCCGTCGGGTACCGGATGCCGGACCCGATCAACGACCTCGACGGCTACCTCGCGTACCTGGTGCTGGCCGGCGTCCTCACCGACGGTGACGGTTCGCGGCTGCAGCAGCGACTGGTGCACGTCGAGCCGCTGGTGGTCGACATCGGCGCGGGCGCCGGGCTCTTCGGCCCGTTCGAGGCACGCGATCCGGACACCTTCACCATCACCGCGATCCACCCGCCGGAGGTGCCGCGCGAGCGCGTGCTCGCCGCGCTGGACGAGGAGCTGGAGAAGCTCGCGTCGACGCCGCCGGACGACCAGGAACTGAAGAAGGTCACCGCGCGCTGGGCGGCGAGCCTGCACGCGGAGCACGACCGGCTCGTGTCGCGCACGCTGGCGCTCGGCGCGTTCGAACTGCTTTACGGCGACGCGTCGCTGGTCTACCAGCTCGCCGACCGCCTGTCCGCGGTCTCCGGCGAAGCCGTGTCGGCGGCGGCGAAGGCGCTGCGCCCGGACGCGCGCGCCGTGCTCGTCGTGAAGCCCGCAAGCACCGAAGGGACGGAACAGTGACCTCGGCTGAACAGGTCAAAGCCGCACACCGCAGCGCCGAGGAGATCGGCCGCACCGCGACCGGCCCGCGCCCGCTGCCCGAGCTGGGCCACCAGCGCGCCGCCGCGGATCTGTCCCATGTGGACACCACGCTCTCCAACGGGCTGCGCGTGCTCGCGGTGCGCAAGGCGAGCGTTCCGATGGTCGAACTGCGGCTGTGGATCCCGTTCGCGGGCGAGGACCGGATGCACGCGGCCACCGCGGAGGTGCTCGCGGAAACCGTGCTCACCGGCACCGCGCGGCGCGACCGGGTGGAAATCGACGCCGAGGTCGCGCTGATCGGCGGCGACCTCAGTGCGGGCGTCGACCCGGAACGGTTGTACTTCGGCGGCACCGCGCTGTCCGACGGCCTGCCGACGCTGCTGGACGTGCTCGGTGACGTGCTCACCGGAGCCACGTACAGCGACACGGAGGTCGCGCGCGAGCGGGAGCGGCTGATCGAGCGCATCGCGGTCTCGCGGACGCAGCCGCGCACCATCGCGCGCGAAGCCCTGCAGAAGCACCGGTACGGCGACCACCCGGCGACCCGCGAGGTCCCGGAGGCGGAGGACGTCGCCGAGGTGACCGCCGAGCAGGTGCGCGCGCTGCACAACGCTTCGGTGCTGCCGCGCGGTGCCGTACTCGTGTTGGTCGGAGACCTTGACCCGCAAGCAATTCCGGCCGAACTGGAGCGCGCGCTCGGCGGCTGGAAGTCGGATCGTTCGGCCGTGGTGCTGCCGCCGCTGCCCGCGCTGACCGGCGGCAACGTCCTGCTGGTGCCGCGCGCCGGCGCCGTGCAGTCGCAGATCCGTTTGTCCGCGCAGACGGTGCCGCGCACCGATCCGCGGTACCCGGCGCTGCAACTGGCGAACCTGGCGTTCGGCGGCTACTTCTCCTCGCGGCTGGTCGAGAACATCCGTGAGGACAAGGGATACACCTACGGCGCGCACTCGGGCTTCGAGTTCACCGGCGACGGCGCGGTGGTCAATGTGGACGCGGACACGGCCAACGAGGTCACCGCGGCGGCGTACCTGGAAACCCGGTACGAGCTGTTCCGGCTCGGCACCGTGCCGCCGACGGCCGAAGAGGTCGAATCGGTGCGGCAGTACGCGATGGGCTCGCTCGTCACCGGCACGTCGTCGCAAGGCGGGCTCGCTGGGCAGCTGATGGCGCTGGCGTCGAACGGCCTCGGCATCGAGTGGCTGCAGAGCCACCCGGAGCGGCTCGCGGCTGTCACCGCGGAGCAGGTCGGCGAAGCCGCGGCGGAGTTCTTCGCGCCGGGCCGCTTCACCGGCGTCGTGGTCGGCGACGCGGACCTGCTCGCGCCGAAGCTGGCCGCGCTCGGAGTTTCGGCAAGCGAGAAGGACTGATGAGCGTTCCGTTCGAACTGGGGGCGCTGCCGACGCTGTCGCGTTCCACAGTGGACCGTCAGGAAACCTTGCGCACCAACCCGGAACGGCTCGCCGCGAAATGGTCGGAAGCCCGCGTGGTGCTGCTCGACGACACCGGCCGCACGCCGGTCGTCGAGGGCAGCTCCGCGCTGGCCACCCGCAAGGCGATGGACTTCGGCACCGAACCGCCCGCCGACGCCGTGTTCCTCGGCGAGTGGGAGGACGTCGACTACTGGTCGATGCCCGGCAGCATCGAGGGCGACGTCGACAGCGTGCGGCTGGCGGGCAGCTGGGGCGTGATAGAAGAAGTGCCGCGCGCCAACGGCGAGCTGTGGGTCGAGCTGCGCGGATACGGCGAACAGCTGGACGACACGTCGGCCGGGCTGTTCACCACCGCGCAGGCACTGCGGCACTGGCGGCGGCAGTCGCGCTTCTGCTCCCGCGACGGCTCGGCGACACAGCTGATCCAATTCGGCTGGGCCAGCCGCTGCGAAGCCAAGGGACACGAGGAATACCCGCGCACCGACCCGGCGGTGATCTGCCTGGTGCACGACCTCGACGGCGTCAACGGCTCGCACGTGCTGCTCGCGCGCCAGCCGATGTGGCCGCCGGACCGGTACTCGGTGCTCGCCGGATTCGTGGAAGCGGGGGAGTCCCTGGAGGGCTGCGTCGTCCGCGAAATCCGTGAAGAGGCCGGAATCGAGGTGGGGGACGTGCGGTATCTCGGCAGCCAGCCGTGGCCGTTCCCGCGCTCGATCATGCTGGGCTTCACCGCGCGGGCGGACCGCGACGCGCCGCTGGTCCCGGCTGAGGGCGAGATCGAGGAAGCGCTGTGGGTGTCCCGGGAGGACGTCCGGGCCGCGTTCCGGAACGCCGGGACCGGGGTTCCGACGCCGATCGCTGGCGGCGCGTCGAATCTGCTGCTGCCGGGGAACTCGTCGATCGCCCGGGTGATGTTGAAGGCTTGGGCGGAAGCTGAGGAATGACGGACGGGTGCGGGCCTGGCGCGTGGGTCCGCACCCGTTCGTTACCGGCTGGCTCGGTCTCGTGAGTGGCAATCCCGGTTCTAACCGGGATTGCCACTCACGAGACCGAGCGCCGACCGCAGCGCGGACTGGCTTCCGCGTGCGCCGGTCGTTATCGCGCGAGTAGAGCAACCCGAGCCCGTCGACGATCCCCGCCCGATCGCGACCAGCGTGGTCCGGAACCCGGTGACCGCAGCACCGTCGGCCGGTTGCAGATCGCGCTCGCGCACGTGGCTCCCGTCGAGCCACCACGGTCCGCGCCACCGCGCCACCGCGCCACCGCGCCACCGCAGCAGCGCGAAGACGGCCGGGGGCCAGCACCCCCGGCAACGCGCATCGCCTGTCCGGTCCCGGAAATCCCGGACCACCCCTCTCCGCTGGTCTGGACCGCGTACGGTCCGCGCTTGCCCGGTCACCCTGCGCCGGTCGCTGACATCTCGCGGTATCAAGCCGTTATCCCGCCGTTTCCCTAGCCCATTGACGGCGTGTGTCCGCGCTCACTACAGTCCCCGAAAACCGTCTGTAAAGTTTCCTAATAAAGGAGCAGCCAGGTGCGAGCCGGCAGTCCGCGAACGTTGCGCGAGATGAACGACCGCGCGGCGATCGAGGCGTTGCTGCGGAACGGGCCGCTCACGCGGGCTGAACTCGAGGCCGCCATCGGGCTGTCCAAACCCGCCACCGCGCAGTTGCTTACCCGGCTTGAGCAGGACAATCTCGTCGGCAAAGCAGGCGAGCGGGCCGGCGGCGGACGCGGGCCGCGCGCTCAGCTGTGGGCGGTCAACGGCGGTCTCGCGCACGTCGCGGCCGTCGATCTCACCCCGCGGGTCGCGGACTTCGTGGTCGCCGACGTCGCCGGGGCGATCCTCGCCGAGTACCGCGTGCAGCTTCCGGTGGCCGAGGACGCGGACGTCGTCGGGTCGTTCGGCCAGGCGCTGCGCCGGGTCACCAAGGCCGCGGGCATGCAGCTCGACGATCTGGCCAATGTGGTCATCGGCGCGCAGGGCGCGTTCGATCCGCGCACCGGATTGCTGTCCTCGGCCCCGCACATCCCGGGCTGGCTCGGGTTCGACGTGCCAAAGCGGCTGAGCGACGAACTCGGCGTCACGGTCAAGATCGAGAACGACGTAAACCTTGTGGCGGTCGAGGAAATGACCGTCGGCAACGCGCAGGATGTCGACGATTTCGTGCTGGTCTGGCTGTCCGAGGGCGTCGGCGGCGCGGTCGTCATCGGACGACGGCTGCTGCGCGGCGCGACCGGTGGCGGCGGCGAGATCGACTGGATGCGCGTGCCCGATCCGGCCACTGTGGACACTGGCGACAGCTGGCCGTCCGCCGGTGCGCGGTTCGGCAACTTGGTCGACTCGTCCGCGATCAGCCGGCTCGCCAAGGCGCACGGCATCTCCGCGGACAGCGGATGGGACGCCGTCATCCAGGCGCGGCACACGGCACACCAAGGGTTTCTGGACGATCTCGCGCGCCGCGTCGCCAGTGGTGTCGCGAGCCTCGTCGCGGTCGCCGACCCGCAGCTCATCCTGCTGTGCGGCGAGACCAGCCGCGCCGGCGGCGACGAGTTCGCCGGGATCGTCGCGGAAAAGCTGCACGAACTGGTCCTGCCGCGCACGCCCGTCGGCGTCGCTTCGGTGCAGGGCAACGCGGTGCGCGCCGGTGCGCTGCAGTCCGCGCTCGCCACCGCCCGTGAGGACGTCTTCGGCGTCGTCACCCCCACGCTCCTCGGGCCGCGTCGGTCCGCCGGAGAGCAAGCCCCGTCCCCGACCGAGTAGACCCACCCGAAGGACTGGAGGGTTCATGTCCGCTCCCACCCGCACCCGGAGGCTTACGCGCCGGCGCGGATCTCTGCTGCTCAGCGCCGTCGCGGCGAGCACGCTGCTGGCCACCGCCGCGTGCGGCGCCGCCGCGCCCGCAGGCGGCGGCGACGCCGCGGCGCCGCCGAACAAAGACGACAAGCTCACCATCACCGTCTACAGCAAGTTCACCGACCGCGAGTACGGCGTGGTCACGAAGGCGCTGGACAAGCTCAAGGCGAAGTTCCCCAACATCACCATCAAGCACGAGGGGAACCAGGACGACGACAAGCTCACCCAGTCGATCCGCGGCGGCAACCCGCCGGACGTGGCGATCTCGTTCTACACCGACAACCTCGGCGCGTGGTGCTCGACTGGCAGCTTCCAGGACCTGAAGCCCTACATCGAGCGGGACAAGGTCGATCTCGAGCAGATCCCGCAGGCGGTCCGCGATTACACGTCGTACCAGGGCAAGCGGTGCGCGATGCCGATGCTCGCCGACGTGTACGGGTTCTTCTACAACAAGACGCAGTTCGCGGCCAAGGGCATCGCCGGCCCGCCGAAGAACACCACGGAACTGTTCGAGGACGTCAAGAAGCTCACCGAGTTCAACGCGGACGGTTCGATCAAGACCGCGGGCTTCCTGCCGTCGATGCCGTTCTACGCCAACCAGGCGCAGTACTGGGCCCCCAACTTCGGGGCCAAGTTCATCGGCCCGGACGGCAAGTCGTCGCTCGCTTCCAGCCCCGGTTGGAAGGACATGTTCGAGTTCCAGAAGAAGCTCATCGACTTCTACGGCGGGCACGAGAAGGTCGAGAAGTTCAAGGCCGGTCTCGGTGACGAATACTCGAAGGACAACGGTTTCCAGGCCGGCAAGCTGTCGATGATCTACGACGGCGAGTTCCGCACCGCGTTCCTCAAGGACCAGGTGCCCTCGCTCGACTACGGCACCGCTCCGGCTCCCGTGCTCGACAGCCTGGCCGGCCAGTACGGCGGCGGGTTCGGCACCGGCACGATCATCGCGATCCCGAAGGGCGCGAAGAACCCCGGCGCGGCGTGGGAGCTGATCAAGCAGGCCTCGCTCGACACCGACACCCTCGTCGAGATGGCCAACGGCCTGAACAACGTGCCCAGCACCAAGGATTCGCTGAACTCGCCGAATCTGAAGATGCCGCCGCAGTTCAAGACCTTCACCGACATCTACAACAGCGGCAAGCTGGTCGCCAACCCGACCACGCCGATCGGCGACGCGTTCCTCAAGGCGGTCAACGACTTCGCCGAGAAGTGGCAGGCCGGTTCGGTGCCCGATCTTGAAGCGGGCCTCAAGAAGGTCGACGCGCAGATCAACGACGAGCTGGCGCAGAAGGGCGCCGGCGGATGACCACGCTCTCCGTACCGGAAACCGGAACCTCCTCCGCGCCGAACCAGGCGCGGAGGGGGTCTCCCCGGGCCAAGCGCAGGCGCACGGTGTTCTGGTTCATGGCGCCGGCCACCCTCGGGTTCCTCATCTTCTTCGCCTACCCGCTCGGCGCGACGCTGTTCTACTCGTTCACCCGCTACGACCTGATCAACCCTCCACAGTGGATCGGGTTCGACAACTACGTGCGCATGTTCACCAGCGAGCCGCTGGTGAAAACCGCCGCGTACAACACGTTGTGGCTCGTGATCATCCTGACCGTCTGCCGGGTGCTGTTCTCGCTCGGCGTCGCGTCGGTGATTTCGCGGCTGAAGTCAGGCGTCGGCATCGTCCGCACGCTCTGCTATCTGCCCGCGCTCGCTCCGCCGGCGGCCGCGACGCTCGCGTTCGTCTTCGTGTTCAACCCGGAATTCGGTCCGGTGAACCGGTTCCTGCGACTGGTGGGCATCGACGGCGGATTGTGGTTCAACAGCCCGGAAATGTCGAAGCCCGCGTTGACCCTGCTCGCGCTGTGGGGTTCGGGCGAGCTGATGATCATCATTCTGGCGGCGTTGCTGGACGTTCCGCAGGAGCAATACGAGGCGGCGGAACTTGACGGAGCCGGTCCGGTGCGCCGGTTCTGGCACGTGACGCTGCCGTCGATCTCGCCGGTGCTGCTGTTCGGCGTGGTCAATTCGATGATTTACGCGCTGCAGTTCTTCACCCAGGCGATCGTCGCGGCGTCCGCTTCGGCGGGTACGGCGGACGTCGCCGGGAACTCGAAACTGATCGGTGCGCCGGAAAACTCGACGCTGACGTATCCGATCTGGTTGTACGTGCAGGGTTTCCGGTACTTCAACATGGGTTACGCGGCGGCGATGGCCGTGCTGCTGTTCCTGGTTTCCGCAGGGTTCACCTGGATTCTGGTTCGGCAGATGCGTAAGACGCAACATCAGGAGGATGGGGCATGACGACGCTTTCGGCACCGCCGCGTCCGGCCCCTCCGGTGCATCCGCGGGAGAAGTTCAAGCGGCGCTGGGACAAGAAACTGTCCTTTATCGCCACGCACGCGGTCGGCATCGCGCTCGGCATGATCTTCATGCTGCCGCTGCTGTTCGTGTTCCTCACCTCGGTGATGAAGAGCGACCAGGCGATGACGTCCAGTCTGTGGCCCACCGAATGGCATTTCGAGAACTTCGTCGAGGTGTTCCGGAAGGCCCCGCTGCTGGAGTACTTCGGCAACAGCTTCCTGTATTCGGCGCTGGCGACGATCGGGGCGCTGGTCTCGGCGATCCCGGCGGCGTACGGGCTGGCGAAACTGCGGTGGCGCGGGCAGAACCTGTGCTTCATGCTCGTCGTCGTCGCGATGATGCTGCCGCCGCAGGTCACCGTCGTTCCGCTGTACGACCTGTGGGTGCGGCTCGGGTTCACCGGCACCTTGGTGCCGCTCATCGTGCCGTACTTCTTCTTCGACGCCTTCTCGATCTTCCTGCTGCGGCAGTTCTTCCTCACCATTCCGAAGGACTACCTCGAAGCGGCGAAGATCGACGGCTGCAACGAGTTCCGGGTGCTCACGCGGGTGCTGATCCCGATGGCGAAGCCGGGGATCGCGGCCACCGCGATGTTCTGCTTCCTGTTCACCTGGAACGACTATTTCGGCCCGCTGCTCTACACGGGCGAGAACAAAGACAACTGGCCGCTTTCACTGGCGATCGCGTCCTTCCGAGGCATGCACCACGTCGAATGGAACCTCACGATGGCCGCCACCGCGCTGATCATGCTGCCGGTGATCGTGCTGTTCGTGTTCGCGCAGAAGTCGTTCGTCAAGGGCATCACGTTCACGGGAGTCAAGGGATGAAACTGGCAGTGGTCGGCGGTGGGTCCACCTACACGCCGGAGCTGATCGACGGCATCGCCGGGCGGCGGGCCTCGCTCGACGTCGACGAGATCGTGCTGATCGACCCGGACGCCTACCGGGTAGAGGCGGTCGGGGATTTCAGCCAGCGGCTGCTGAACCATGCGGGACATTCGGCCCGCGTGCGCACCACCGCGAATCTGGAGGAGGGTGTCGACGGTGCGTCGGCGGTCCTGATCCAGTTGCGCGTCGGCGGGCAGAAAGCGCGTGCGTCGGACGAGACGTTCCCGCACCTGTGCGGTTGTGTCGGCCAGGAAACGACTGGTGCGGGCGGCCTGGCGAAGGCGCTGCGCACGGTGCCGGTGGTGCTCGACATCGCCGAGCGCGTCCGCAAGGTCGCCGGTGACGACACCTGGATCGTCAACTTCACCAACCCGGTCGGCATCGTCACCCGCGCGCTGCTGCAGGAGGGTCACCGGGCGGTCGGCCTGTGCAACGTCGCGATCAACCTGCAGCGCAAGTTCGCGAAACTGCTCGGCGCTTCGACCGGCGACGTCAAGCTGGTCCACACTGGACTGAATCACCTGAGCTGGGAACGCGGCGTCCTGGTCGACGGCGTCGACCGGCTGCCGGAACTCCTCGCGCAGCACGCGGAATACCTCGGCGAAGAGGTCAGCGTGCCGGTCGAGTGGATGCAGCGGATGAACGCCGTGCCGTCGTACTACCTCAAGTACTACTACTCGCACGACGCGCAGGTCGCGAAGCAGCAGACCGAGCGTCCGCGCGCCGAGGTGGTCAGCGACGTCGAGGAAGAGCTGCTGAAGATCTACCTCGACCCGGAGCAGGTCACGAAGCCGGAGTCGCTGGAGAAGCGCGGCGGCGCGTACTACTCGGAGGCAGCGGTGCAGCTCGTGCACGCGCTCACCTCCGGCGGTGGCGCCGAGGAGCACGTGGTGAACGTCCGAAACAACGGCACGTTCAATTTCCTGCCGGACGACGCGGTCATCGAGGTTTCGTCCACTGTGGATTCCGCAGGCGCGACCCCGATCCCACAGGCTCCGGTCGACCCGCGGTTCGCCGGCCTGATCGCCGGGGTCACGGCGTACGAGTACCTGGCACTGGACGCCGCGGTCAAGGGCGGCCGGGACCGGGTCGCGGACGCACTGCTCGCGCACCCGCTGGTCGGCCAGTACGCCAAGGCGGACCAGCTCGCGGACGAACTCGTCGCACGCAACCGGGATTTCCTGCCCTGGGCGCGGGCATGAGCGACACCGTCGTCGCGATCGACGGGGGGAACAGCAAGACCGAAGTGCTGGTGGTTTCGCGGGACGGTGCCGTGCTCGGCGCCTCCCGCGGCCCCGGCGTTTCTCCCCAGCGCGTCGGCGTCGACGGATGTGTTGCCGCACTGGAAGAATTCGTCCACGAAGCGCTCCGCGCCGGTGGGCTGCCGACCGAACCACCGTTCGCGGTGCACACTTCGGCCTACCTGGCTGGTCTCGACTTTCCTCGGGAAGAAGAGGCTCTGCACCAGGCTTTGTCGGCGCGCGGCTGGAGTTCCACTTTGGACGTCGGCAACGACGTGCTCGCTTTGTTGCGGGCCGGAAGTTCCGACGGCACCGGGGTAGCGGTGGTGTGTGGCGCTGGCATCAACGGCGCTGGCTTCGCGCCGGACGGTCGCTCTTACCGTTTTCCCGCGCTGGGCAAGTTATCCGGCGACTGGGGCGGCGGCTACCGGCTGGGCGAGGAAGCTCTGTGGTGGGCGGTCCGTGCCGAGGACGGCCGGGGTCCGCGAACGGCGTTGGAATCAGCGGTGGCGGAATACTTCGGTGCCTCGACGCTGCTGGATGTGGTGCAGGGCTTGCACTTCGAGGAGATCGACGCCGCGAAGATCCACGGCCTCTGCCCGCTGCTGTTCGAGATGGCCGCGTCCGGCGACGAGGTCGCACAGGACGTCGTGACGAGGTTCGCTGAGGAAGTAAGCCTGCTGGTGGCCGCGATCATGCGCCGCCTGGACCTCACGACGTCCGCTCCCGAGGTCATCCTCGGCGGCGGCGTGCTGACCGGCGTCGGCGAGTCCGTGATCGCGGACATCGAACGGCGCTGCCTGAAGGTGGCACCGCGGGCGCAGGTGCGCGTGGTCGAGGTGAACCCGGTGGTCGGAGCCGCATTGTTCGGTTTGGACAAGCTCGGCGCATCGGCGTCGGCGAAGGCCGCGTTGAAGGCCGCGACGCAACGCGCGTGAACTGTAGGGGTGGCTGCCCGGGTAAGGCAGCCACCCCAGCCTCGCGTCAGGCCGCGATGCCCTTGCCGGTCTCCAGAACCGACTTGAGGTCGGACAGGATCCACGCCCAGCCGCCGCCCGCGTTCTCGCCCGGGCCGGCGTTGACGTCCTCGTGCGCACCGGACACGAGAGCCGCGTGGTTGGGCGCGCCGGTGACGTCGTGGGTGACGGTGAGCCGCGTACCTGCGGTCTGCGTTTGCTCGATGTCGTAGGTGACCGTGGTGTACGGCTCGGCGACGAGACTGGGATCCATCTGCAGTTTCCACGTGATCACCAGCTTGCGCGGCGGATCGACCTCCAGCACTTCGCCGTCGAGGAGATCGCTGGTGAAGCCCGAATCGATGAACTCCTGGGTCGGCTTGGTGCGGTGCTTGCCGCCGCGCTTGAGGTCGAAGTCGGCCAGGCCGGTGTAGCCGTATTTCTGGGTCCATTCCGGCTTCGTGATGGCGTCCCACACCGCCTGCGGGGTGGCCTTGATGTACACGCGGTTGACCTGGACGGTCGTGGTGTCGCTCATTTTCCGGGCTCCTTCTGGGAATCTTCGGCTTCGAGCCGGGCTTTGAGGTCCAGCAGCGCCGAGGTGTGGTGTGCGGTGTACTTGTCGATCCAGCGGTCGTGGATCTGCCGGATCGGGATCGGGTTCAGGAAATGCCGCTTCTCCCGCCCCTCCTTGCGCGAGGTGACCAGTTCGGCCTCCTCGAGCAGCTTGAGGTGTTTCATCACCCCGAACCGGGACATGTCCACTTCGGACTCCAGCTCGGTGAGCGTGCGGCCGTCACGCGCGTAGAGCAGGTCGAGCAGGAACCGGCGGGTCGGATCCGCCAGAGCCTTGAAAACCAGGTCCTCGTCGGGCACGCACCGAGAATAGGTGACCAAAAGGTCACATGTCAACCAAGAGAACGGCCGCTGGGCTCCACGCAGCGTGAAGCCCAGCGGCCGTAGGCCGGGGCGCTAAAGCAGCGCGCCCAACGGCAGGATCAACGCGATCGCCACCACCGAGATCACTGTCTCCATCACCGACCAGCTCTTCAACGTCTGCCCGACTGACATCCCGAAGTACTCCTTGACCAGCCAGAACCCGGCGTCGTTCAGGTGCGAGAAGAAGAGCGACCCGGCACCGATGGCCAGCACCAGCAGTGCGTTGTGCGTCGGGTCGAGGGTCGCGGCCAGCGGGGCCACGATGCCCGCCGCGGAGACCGTCGCGACCGTTGCCGAACCCGTCGCCAGACGGATCGCCACCGCGACCAGCCAGCCGAGCAGCAGCGGCGACAGGTGCGCACCCTTGGAGAGGCTGGTGATCACGTCGCCGACCCCGGCGTCCACGAGGGTCTGCTTGAACCCGCCGCCCGCGGCCACGATCAGCACGATCCCGGCGATCGGGCCGAGGGAATCGCCGATGATCGAGGACAGCCGTTCCCGGTTCAGCCGCGCCGGGCGGCCCAGCACGACCATGCCGACGAGGACCGCCAGCAGCAGCGCGACGAGCGGGTCGCCGATGAAGTCGAGGACCCGGCGGACCGGGTTTGCCTTCTCCGCCAAGATGTCCGCGAGCGCCTTGGCCAGCATCAGGACGACCGGCAGCAGCACCGTGGACAGCGTCGCGAAGAAGCTCGGGCGGTGCTTTTCGTCGGTGCCTTCGGATTCCGGCACCAGCCGGGCGGGCGGCGCGGCGTCGGGCACCATCTTGGCGGCCAGGCGGCCGAACAGCGGACCGGCGATGATCACCGTCGGAAGGCCGACCAGCAGGCCGAGGCCAAGGGTGAGCCCGACGTTGGCGTTCAGCGAACCGGCGGCGGCCAGCGGGCCGGGGTGCGGCGGGATCAGGCCGTGCAGCACCGAGAGCCCGGCCAGCGCCGGGATTCCCAGCAGCAGCACCGGTTTCCCGCTGCGCTTGGCGACCAGCAGCACCACCGGGATCAGCATCACGAGGCCGATCTCGAAGAACATCGGCAGCCCGATCAGCGCGGCCACCAGCGCCATCGCCCACGGCAGCCCGCCGCCGCGGACCCGGCCGAGCACGGTGTCCACGATCCGGTCCGCGCCGCCGGAATCGGCGAGCAGTTTGCCCAGCATGGCCCCGAAAGCGATCAAGACGCCGACGGACGCGACGGTGCTGCCGACGCCGTTGGTGAAGCTCTTCAACAGCTTGTCCACCGGCATTCCGGCGACCAGGCCGAGCACGCCGGAGCCCAGCGTGAGCGCGAGCAGCGGGTGCAGTTTGACCTTGCTGATCAGCACCACGATCACGGCGATGGCGAGCACCGTGGCGAGGATCAGGCGGGTGTCGTGGCCGGTCCAGCCGGCGGCGAGGGTCGTCATGCGCGCTCCTGGAACGCTTTCAGCGCCGACGCGACGAGGTCGGCGGGCGGTCGGCTGATGTCGAGGGTCACTCCCGGCTCGTCCGCTTCCAGCGGTTCGAGGTCGGCGAGCTGGGAATCGAGCAGCGAAACCGGCATGAAGTGGCCGGTGCGGGTCTTCATCCGCTCGGCGAGCAGGTCGCGCGAACCGTGCAGGTGCAGGAACCAGACGTCCCCGCCGCCGCGGAGCACGTCGCGGTAGCGCCGCTTCAGCGCGGACGAACTCACGACCGCGCCGTTTTCGTGGTGCTTCCCGATCCAGGACGCGATCGCCGCCAGCCACGGCGCCCGGTCCTCGTCGTTCAGCGGGTGCCCGGCGGTCATCTTTTCGATGTTCGCCCGCGGGTGGAAGGTGTCTGCTTCGGCGTACACGGTCCCGAGCTGCTCCGCGATCGCTGTGCCGACCGTCGTCTTGCCCGAGCCTGATACGCCCATCACCACGATGACCGTCATCCGCACCTCCCACGTCTTTGTGCTCTGGAGAGTCAAACTCAAAAGTACTACTTAATCAAGAAGAAGTAGTACTTAATCGAATCAGAGCGCTAGGTTAACTCCGTGGGGACTGATCGGCACGAGGAGATGCTCGACGAGCTCGGCGCGGCCATCGCGAGCGGCGAGCTGGTGCCGGGCGCGGTGTTGCGCTCGGAGGAATTGCAGGAGCGGTACGGGACTTCGCGGACCGTGGCCCGCGAGGTCGTTCGGGTCCTCGAGACGATGGGGTTGACGAGCAGCCGCCGCCGCGTCGGGGTCACCGTCCGCGAGCCGGCCGAGTGGAACCACTATGACCCGAGGCTGATCCGCTGGCAGCTCGACGGCGCGGACCGGCCCGCCGCGCTGCGCACGCTGACCGAACTGCGCTCGGCCGTCGAGCCGTGCGCCGCCCGGTTCGCCGCGATCAGGGCGACTCCGGAGGAGCGCGGACGGCTCCGCGCACTGGCGGTGCATCTCCAGCGGACGGCGCGGGCCCGCGATCTCGACACCTTCCTCGGCCACGACGTCGCGTTCCATGATCTGCTGCTGTCCGCGTCGCGGAATCCGATGTTCGCGCAGCTGTCCTCAGTGGTCGCCGAAGTGCTCGCCGGCCGCACCGGGCACGGCCTGATGCCCGAGGAGCCGCAGCCCGAGGCGGTCGCGCTGCACGTCGAGGTCGCCGAGGCGATCGACCTGGCCGACCCGGTGCGCGCCGAACGCGCGATGCGCGACATCGTGGAGCAGGCACGCGACGAAATCGCCGCCGCCGTGTCGAGTAATCTCGGCGGCTGAATCGTCCACGTTCGGGGGGGCTACTGGTGAGCGCGGCGCGCGCGATCGGCTTGATTCTCGGTTTGGCCGCAGACGGTGCACTCGGCGATCCGCGGCGACGGCCGCCGGTGACCGCCTTCCGCCGGGTGGTCGTGGCCACCGGTTCACGGCGTGCGGCGGGCTTGGGAATCGCTGGCGCCGCAGTCGCTGCCGGAGTGCTGGTCGAACGCACCGGCCGCCGCAGCCCGGTGCTGCAGGCGACGGCTACCGCGGTCGCGACTTGCGCGGTCGTCGGCGCTGCCGGGCTGGCTACGCAGGGCACGGAACTGGCTCGCGATCTCGAAGAAGGCCGCCTCGAACCGGCGCGCGACACACTGTCCGAACTGGACCCGCGCGTGACTGACGGGCTCAGCACGATCGGGCTTTCCCGTGCGTCCGTGGAAACTCTGGCGGAAAACACGTCCGAAGTGGTCGTTACGCCGCTGCTGTGGGGTGCGGTCGCGGGCGTGCCCGGACTGCTTGCGGCGCGGACTATTGGACTGCTGCGTCGTCTGCTTCCTGGACACTGGGCTATTGACCGACTCGATGAACTCGTCCACCTTCTGCCGACCCGGGTCGCTGCTGCGCTGACTGTTGTGGGCGCGCCGGTTGTGGGCGGCTCGGCGGGTGGTGCGTGGCGGGCTTGGCGGCGGGACACGATCGCGCATCCGAGCCCGAATGCCGGTCGGGTTGAGGCGGCTTTCGCTGGGGCGCTGGAGATTCGCGTTGGTGGGCGGACTGAGTATCCGCAGGGTGTGGTGGAGTTGCCGGTGCTCGGGGTGGGCCGGAATCCGGATGCCGGGCATGTGACGCGTGCGGTGGAACTGTCCCGAGTGGTCGGGTGGCTGGCGGCGGGGACTGCGGTCGTGGCGGCGGTGTTGAGCGGGGTGCGCCGGAAAAGCTCGTGAGTGCTAATCCCGGTTAGAACCGCGATAAACACTCACGAGGTCTTCAGGTGCGCCACCGCCGCTGCGTCGTTGAACCCGTCCCTTTCGGACAGTCGCGCACTGATCCGCTGCCGGTCCTCGGGCTTCTTGTTCCCGCCGTACTTGAACTTCGCCCGCACGTCGGTCACCGTCAGCTCGATGCCGCGGATCCCGGGCAGCAGCCGCCGATCCGGAGCGTCCACAGCGGACACCGGCGTGCGCTTGCCGTCCGGTTCGAAGTGCGCCAGCTGGTGGTTCAGCAGCGCCGCCTTCTCGGCCGGATCGTCGACGAGCCGGACGTCGCAGGCCAGCTGCACACTCGCGTAGTACGAGGTGGGCACGCCGAGCGCGGGGTCGTCGGCGGTGTTCCAGTCCGAGCGGATGAACGCGTAATCGCCGGTCACCGTCAGCAGGGCGCGCGGGTGTTCCTCCAGCAACGGCCACACCGGGTTCGGCCGGGCCAGGTGCAGGCGGACGGTCGCGTCGCCGTCGAAGGCGAAGTGCGTCGGCACCACCACCGGGAGGTCACGGCCGCGGCCGCCGGCGACCAGCTCGCCGAAGTCGTGTCCGGCGAGCCAGTCCCGCCATTCGTTCTCGTCCGCGGCGTCCCAGGGGTGGATCAGCATGCCGCCAGTATCAACGCCGCAAGTGGCCCGGACAAAGAGCCATTTTCCGGTGAAACGACCAGGCCACTCAGGCGGTCGGCGTGTACTCGTCCTCGTCTTCGGCGAGCATCTCCGCGACGGACTTGCGCCGTCCTGGTTGCGGACGCTCGGTCGTCAGCGCGCCGCCCGGACGCAGCTCGCGGATCGTGAAGTACAGCCAGCCCAGCAACGCCATCGTGCCGAACGCCAGCCACTGCAGCGCGTACGAGAAGTACGGCCCCGACTCCAGCTGCGGCAGCGGCAGCGCCTTGAGCACGCCGGGCTGGTTCCCGTCGAGCTGGAAGTAGCCGGGCCGGATAGTGAGGCCAGACGACTTCGCCACCACGCGCGAGTCGACGGTGTAGCTCTGCAGCTTCCCGTTCGTCGACGCGTCGGCGAACGCTTCGCGGTTCTTCGGGTCTGTCTCGTCGCTTCGCACGCGTGCGACGACCGTGACCTGTCCGCCCGGCGCCGCCGCGTACGGGAGCACGCCGGAGTTACTGCTGAGCCCGACGTAGCCGCGGTCGATGAGGTACACAGTGCCGTCGGTGGCGCGAAGCGGCGTGAGGACCTCGTACGCGCCTTCGCCCTGCACAGTGCGCAGGCGCGCGACAACTTCGGCGGAAGGCAGGTACGTGCCGGTGATGGACACGAGGTGCCACTCGGTGTTCTTGTCCGGTTTCGTCCCAGGCGGCAGCAGCTGCGCCGCGGGAGCCGGTTTCGCGGTGAACGACGTGGTCAGCGCGTTGTTCTGGGTGACCTGTTCGCCGTCGCGACGGAATTGCCACGGGGCCAGCAACGTGTAACAGCAGATGGCGAAGGTGAACACCACCACTGTCAACGCCAGCCATCCCGGCCGGAGCAGAAACCGCAACCGCACCCCTCTACGGTAGGCCGTCGCGTTCCGTGCGCGCACCCGGACCGGACGTCACGCCTGTTCGCGGACCCAGTCCAGCAATCCCGGCACGCTCTGCTCGATCATTCCGAGCACGTCCTCGAAGCCGTCGTCGCCGCCGTAATACGGGTCCGGCACCTCAGCGCCTTCCGGGGCGGAGGGGTCGAAAGAACGCAGCAGCCGTACCCGCGAAGGGTCTTCGACGCGGGACTGCAGGAAGCCCAGGTGGCTCTCGTCGGCGGCGAGCAGCAGGTCGGCTTCGAGGTCTTCGTCGCTGACCTCGGCCGCGATGTGCTCGGTGGGGTAGCCGTGCGCCTTCAACGTGGCGCGCGCCCGCCGGTCCGCGGCCTCCCCGACGTGCCATGGTCCGGTGCCTGCGCTGGACACGCGCACGGTGTCGGAGAGGCCCGCGTCGGCGAGCTTTTTGCGGAAGACCAGCTCCGCCATGGGGGAGCGGCAGATGTTTCCGGAGCACACAAACACCATGGAAGGCATGGTCGGAAGTCTCCCAGAGCGATCGTGCGAGGATCCCCAGGTGCCTGCATTAGCCGAGATCATCGCCGTCCTCGAACGCAGTTACCCGCCCCGGCTGGCGGAAAGCTGGGACGCGGTCGGGCTCGTCTGCGGAGACCCGGCCGAGGACGTCGCCCGCGTGCTGTTCTGTGTCGACCCGGTCGAGGAGACCCTTGCCGAGGCCGAGGAAATCGGTGCCCAGTTGATCGTCGCGCACCATCCGCTGTTGCTGCGCGGCGTGCACGGCGTCCCCGCGGACACCGCCAAGGGCTCGCTCGTGCACCGCATGATCCGCGGCGGCATCGCGCTGTACTGCGCGCACACCAACGCCGACTCGGCCGACCCCGGCGTGTCTGACGCGCTCGCGGAGGCCATCGGGCTCGAGGTCGACCGGCCGCTCGACCCGCACGAACCGGGCGGTGCCACCGGGATCGGCCGGATCGGGCATCTGCCCGCACCGGCGCCGTTCGCGCAGTTCGTCCAGCGGATCGCCGATGCGTTGCCAGCCACTGTGCCGGGCGTGCTCGGGGCAGGGGACCCAGACCGGCTGATCCGCACCGTCGCGGTATCGGGCGGCGCGGGCGACTCGTATCTCGCGAAGGCGACGGCTGAGGGCGTCGACGCGTACGTGACCGCGGATCTGCGCCACCATCCGGCCGGCGAACACCTCGCCGCCGCGTCCACCGTGCCCGCGCTGGTCGGCCTGACGCACTGGGCCAGCGAGTGGCCGTGGTGCGGACAGGCCTCGGCCCTTGTCGGCGCGGCCTTTGCGGGTACCGTCGAAGCTCACGTCTCCACGCGGTGCACCGACCCGTGGACCATCCGCGCTACCACCCAGTAACTAAATCAGGGAGCACAGTGAAGGCCGACCCCGCCGTCCAGCGTCAGCTGCTCGAACTCGCGAAGGTGGACGCTGAGCTTTCGCGCACCGCGCACCGCCGCCGCACCTTGCCCGAGCTTGCCGAGATCGAGGCCGGGGAGAAGGCCGTCCGGGACAAGCGCGACGCGCTGGTGTCCGTCCAGACCGCGTCCTCGGACCTCGACCGGGAAATCGCCCGGCAGGAGAAAGAGGTCGAATCGGTGCGGGCGCGCGTGGACCGCGACCGCAAGCTGCTGGAATCCGGATCGATCGGTTCCAAGCAGATGACCGATGTCGAGCACGAGCTGCAGACGCTGGGCCGACGGCAGGGCGCGCTCGAGGACGACCTGCTGGAGCTGATGGAGCAGCGCGAGGCTCTGGGTCTGGACGCGCAGCGCACCAGCGCCGAGGTCGAGAAGGCGGCGCAGGCGGTCGAAGCCGCGGTAGCCCGCCGCGACGAGGCGTTCAAGGACCTCGACACCACCGAGGCCCGGCGCAAGGAAGACCGCGCGAAGCTGCTGCCGCGCTTCCCGGAGCCGCTGCTCAAGCTGTACACCCGCGTCTACGACCACAAGGGCATCGGCGCGGCGCTGCTGCGGGCCCGGCGGTGCGGCGCCTGCCAGCTGGAAATCGACCGCAACGCCATTTCCGAGATCAAGTCCGCGCCCGAGGACGCCGTCGTGCAGTGCGAGAACTGCGGCGCGATCCTGGTCCGCACGCTGGAGTCGGGCCTGTGACCGAACGGGCGATCGTCGAGGCGGACGGCGGCTCCCGGGGCAACCCGGGTCCGGCGGGTTACGGCGCGGTCGTGAAAGACGCGGTCACCGGCGAGGTGCTCGCCGAACGCCACGAATACCTCGGCATCGCCACGAACAACGTCGCGGAGTACTCCGGGCTCGTCGCCGGGCTCGCCGCGGCCGCCGAACTCGGGGTGTCCATTGTGGATGTCCGGATGGATTCGAAGCTCGTCGTGGAGCAGATGTCCGGGCGCTGGAAGATCAAGCACGCGGCGCTGCAGCCGCTCGCCGCGCAGGCGCGCGAGATCGCGGCGGGCTTCGACCGCGTCGGCTACACCTGGATCCCGCGCGCGGAGAACTCGCACGCCGACCGGCTCGCGAACGTCGCGATGGACAGCGCCGGGTCCGGCGCCACCTCGTCCGCCTCGGTCGCGAAGGCGCGGCCGAAGGTCAAGGTCGCCGAAGCGGACCGGGTGTCCCCGGCGGGCTGGACCGGAGCCCGCGGCACGCCCACCAAACTGCTCCTGCTGCGCCACGGCCAGACCGAGATGTCGGTCGACCGCCGCTATTCCGGGCGCGGCGACGTCCCGCTCACCGAGCACGGCCGGGGCCAGGCCGCCGCGGCCGCCAAGCGGCTGGCCGCGATGCCGGGGCTGATCGGCGAGGACGGCGAACCGGCTCCGATCATCTCGTCGCCGCTGATCCGCACCAAGCAGACCGCGCAGGCGGTCGCCGACGCGCTCGGCGGCCGGGTCGAAACGCACCCCGGGCTGATCGAGACCGACTTCGGCGAATGGGAAGGCCTCACCTTCGGCGAGGCCGCGGAACGGGACCCCGAACTGCACCGTTGCTGGCTGAGCGATTCGTCGTGCCCGCCGCCCGGCGGCGAGAGCTTCGACGCGGTCCATCAGCGGGTCGGCCAGGCCCGGCGAGACCTGGTCGAGCGGTACGACGGGCGCACGGTGCTCGTGGTCAGCCACGTGACGCCGATCAAGACCCTGCTGCGGATGGGGCTCGACGCCGGGCCGTCGCTGCTGTTCCGCCTGCACCTCGACCTGGCCTCGTTGTCGATCGTCGAGTTCTACCCGGACGGCAACGCCTCGGTCCGCTTGGTCAACGACATCTCGCATCTGTCCTGAACCGGACAAATGTGAGGTGGATCACGGTCGGGGATGACGTGTGAAACGGCCCGGATGAGGTATTGGCTAGAGTGCGGTGTCGACCGCGGCGCCGCGGCGCGGGTCCCGGCCGGGGGACTTCAAGGGGGGCGCAGGCTCGTGCGTTTCTTCGGCAGCATCCGCAAGTGGAAACAGTGACGAGGACATGACGGCTAGCGCACTCACCGCAGTATCGGAGCCCGACCTGCCGGGGGAGGAGACGACCGACCCGCCCGCGCGGTTCAAGCTCAGCTGGCTGGCGTCGACGCTGGCGGTGCTGGCCGGTGTGGCAGCGGTCGCCTGGCACGCCACCCGCTACGGGCACTGGATCGTCGACGACGCCGCCATCACGTTCTCCTACTCGCGCAGCGTCGCCGAGGGCCTCGGCCCGGTGCTGGCCCCCGGCCAGCCGCCGGTGGAAGGCTTTTCGGACCCGACCTGGATGATCCTGCTCGCGCTGGGCAAGGTCGCCGGGGTTTTCGACAAGGGCCTGCTGTTCGGCATCCCGGACTACGTGCTGTTCCCCAAGCTGCTCGGCCTGTTCTTCGCCGCGGGCATCCTGGTGCTGTGCCACGTGGTGGCCCGCCAGGTGTTCCGCAGGCACGCGTGGGCGATCACGCTGGCCACCGGCCTCGGGCTGGCGGCGATCCCGTCGTTCGTGATCTGGGTCGTCTCCGGCCTCGAGAACTCGCTGTTCGCGTTCTTCACCACCGCGCTCGCCGCGCTGCTGTTCACCGCGCTGCGCAAGGAAAACTCGCTGTCGTTCAAGGTCGCGATCCTCGCGGGCGTGCTCGTCGCGGCCGCCGCGCTGACCCGGCCGGAAGGCTTGATCTACGCCAGCGCGTACCCGATCGTCCTGCTGTTCGGCGTGAAGCGCGAGGGTTTCTGGCCCAGCTTCCGCTCCGCGCTGGTGTCCGTCGCGGCCTTCGCTGTGCTGTTCGGCGGCTACGTCGTGTGGCGCTACACGGAATTCCACCGGCTGCTGGCCAACCCGTCGGTCGCCAAGAAGCAGGGCTTGCCCACCTTCGGCTCGCTCATCCGGCCGTACCAGCTGGTGGAGTACGCGGGCATCGCGCTGACGCTCGTGCTGATCGCCGTGGTCGTCTGGGCGCTGCTCAAGGCACCGTGGCGACGTCCGCTGATCGGGCTCGTCACGCCGCTCGCGCTCGGCGTGATCGCGTACGGCGTGATGGTTCCGGACTGGATGGCGCAATACCGCTTCGCGACGCCGGTATGGGTGCTCGGCACGCTGTGCGGCGTCATGGCCATCGCTGAACTGCTGCGTTCGCTCACGCAGGTGCGCTGGCGCGCGCTCGCGGCTCTGGTGCTCGTCGCCGCGTCGGTGCCGTCGGCGATCGGCTTCGTGCAGCAGTCCGACGAATTCATCAAGAGCCCCACCGTGCCCGCGTGCCTGATCGCCGACCGGTTCGGCCGCGGCTTCAACACTTATGCGGACATGCTCGGCCTGCAAAAGGCGTCGCTGCTGCTGCCGGACCTCGGCGGCTCGTCGATGACCAGCCGTCTCGAACTGGTCGACATGGCCGGGCTGGTCAACGCGCCGATCGCGGACCTCACGCACAAGGAAGACATCGAGGGCCTGCGCAACTACGTGTTCGACACGGTGAAGCCGACCTTCATCCACTCGTGGGGCCCGTGGGCGGACGGCAACGGCATCACCGTCGACCCGCGCATCGACCGGGACTACGTCCCGATCCTGGTCTACCCCGGCCCGGGCAAGCGCAACGGCGACTTCGTCCGCAAGGACGCGGTGACCGATCCGGCGAAGCTCGCTGCGGTTCAGCACTATGCGCAGGTGACGATGATGAACGTGGAAGCGCAGCGGTTCGGGGATGGTTTGGATGACTGTGGTCCGACGTTGGCGCGGGGGAGCACGATCGCGCCGCGCGGTTAGAGCGCCAGCCATAACGCGCACGTCGCCGCAGCCAACGACAGTGGCGTCGTGAGCGCGCCGAGCTTCAAGAACTCCCGCACCGGCGGATGCTGTCCGTGCCGCACGACGACACGGCGCCACAACAACGTCGCGAGCGAGCCCAAGTACGTCGCGTTCGGGCCGATGTTCACGCCCAGCAGCACGGCGAGCAGCACACCCTGATTCGGGTGCGGGCCGAGGACCGACAGCAGGATCAGCGTCGCGGGAAGGTTGTTGACGACGTTCGCCAGGACGGCCGCGATGGCTGCGGCGAGGAGCAGTTCGGGCAGCCCGGCCGTGGTCGGCAGGAGAGTGCGCAACAGACCGCCAAGGACGTGCTCGTCGACTGCTTCGACGACCACGGCGAGGGCGAGCACGAAGAGGATCAGCAGCGGGGACGCTTCGGTGATCACCTGCCAGGGCCGGATCTTCCGTTCCGCCAAGGCTTTCGCGGCCAGCACAAGCGCGGTCAGCGCGGCGATCCAGACTGGTTCGACGTGCACCAATTGCCCGGTCGCGAATCCGGCCAGCATGACCGCCAGCACCACGTGGGTGAAGACCGGCGCTTCGCGGTGTTCGGGCCGGCGGGTGCTGGCCGGTTCGCGGAGGTCCTTGCGGAAGAACCAGGCGAACGCGGCGAGTTCGACGGCGAGTGTGACGAGCCAGGGCAACGCCATCAGCGCGGTGAAACCGGCGAAGGTGAGGCCGGAAGCGGTGAAGGCGAGCAGGTTCGTCAGGTTGGAGACGGGGAAGAGCGTGGACGCCGAGTTGGCCAGATGCGCGCACGCGTAGACGTGCGGGCGCGCGGTGAGTTTCAGTTCCGCCGCAGTAGCCAGGACGACCGGGGTCAGCAGGACGACGGTGGCGTCGAGGCTGAGGACAGCGGTCACGATCGCCGCTGCGGCGAAGGTGAGCAGCAGAAGCCGAGGCTGACGTCCGCGGCAGATCTCGGCGAGTTTGGCACCTAGCCAGGTGAAGACGCCCTCGGCGGCGGCAAGGTGGCTGACCAGCAGGATTGCTGCGAGAAAGCCCATCGTCGGCAGCATCTGGACGACCCGCGCGCCTGCTTCGTGCGGCGAAGTCAGGCCGAGCGCGAGGACGACGCCGGCGGCGGGGACCGCGAAGACGGCTTCGGGGAGGCCGCGCGGGCGCGCCATGGCGAACCAAAGCGTTCCGGCCAGAAGAAGCAGGGACAGGGCACCGTTCACGCCCGAACGCTAGCTGCCGCGAAATCTCAGATCCCCGCCGGTTCCGGGACTCCCGCGCCGCGTTCCAGCACCCGCTCCTTCTCCCGGATCACCGGCAGCACCGCCCGGCCGAAGTGTTCGACGTCCTCCAGATAGTGCAAAAATCCGAGCAGCAGCAGGTTCGCGCCGCGCTTTTTGTACTCGATCGCCCGGTCCGCGATTTGTTCCGGCGTCCCGATCAGCCCGGTCCGGAATCCGTCGTTGTACTGGACCAGGTCCGCGAACTCCGAATCCGCCCACATGCCCTTCGTGTCCGAAGTGGACTTCCCGGCCTGTGCGACCGCCGAGCGGAATCCTTCGACTGCGGGCACGTTCGCCTTCGCCACGATCTCCCGCAGAACCTCGCGCGCCTCGGCTTCGGTTTCGCGGGCGATCACGAAGCCGTTGAGCCCGAACCGCACCGTGTGGTCGTTCTCGGCGGCGTACCCGCGCACCTCGCCGACCTGCTCGCTGAACCCGTCGAAATCCTTGCCGTTGCTGAAATACCAGTCCGAAACGCGACCGGCCAGCTTGCGCGCCGCGGTGGAGTTGCCGCCCTGGAAGACCTCCGGATGCGGCCGTCCGGGACCGGCGACCGGTTTGGGTTTGAGGTCGAAATCGTGGACGCGGTAGAAATCGCCGCGAAACTCGGCATGGTCGTCGGTCCACAATTGTTTCAGCACGCGGATGAACTCCTCCGAGCGGCGGTAACGCTCGTCGTGCTCGAGCCACGGTTCGCCGAGTCCGGTGAACTCGTCCTTGAACCAACCGCTGACCACGTTCACCGCCGCCCGGCCACCGGAGATGACGTCGGCACTGGCGACGAACTTCGCGAGCACGCCGGGCTGCCACAGTCCAGGATGGACGGCCGCGATGACCTTCAGCCGCTGCGTCGCGAGCAGCAGCGCCAGGCTGAAACCGGTGGATTCGTGCTGGTAAGCGGCACCGTAGCTGGCGGTGTAGCGGACCTGGGTGAGCGCGTAGGAGAAGCCGTTGTTCTCGGCGAGCACGGCCAGGTCGCGGTTGTACTCGTAGCCCCAATCGGTGCGCTGTTCGATGTCGCTGGTGACCAGGCCGCCGCTCACATTCGGGACCCAGTAAGCGAATTTCAGAGGTTCGCATGCTTCAAGTGCGGACATGGCGGGAGTGAAACAGCGGCCCGGAAACGGGTCAACGCGCGTCCACGCGGTGGAATGGGCTTCTCGACAGCGGGTGCGGTGCCGCCCGGGGCGGGTTTGCTGTCCGTGAGGGGAACCCTGAGGGACTCAGAGTCCCCCAGGGTTCCCCTCACAGACCTCTGACGGAGCGGAGGCACGCGGGCCGTTGTGCCAGCCCGTGCCGGGGTCCGCGCGGTCTCCCGGGTAGGCTGCTCCGGCGGACGAGCTGGCAGGACGGTCGCGGCCCGGGTTCTCCCGGTCCGAGGAAAGTCCGGACTCCGCAGGGCAGGGTGGTTGCTAACGGCAACCCGGGGCGACCCGCGGGACAGTGCCACAGAAAACAGACCGCCCCCGTCTCGCGACGGGGGTAAGGGTGAAACGGTGGTGTAAGAGACCACCAGCATCCCGGGTGACCGGGATGGCTCGGTAAACCCCACCCGGAGCAAGGCCAAGAGGGAGCACCGCTCCTGCGCAGGCGATCGAGGGCGGCCCGCCCGATGCCTGCGGGTAGGCCGCTGGAGCCTGCCGGCGACGGCAGGCCGAGATGGATGACCGTCGCCCGGTCCGCCGCGAGGCGGCCCGGGAACAGGATCCGGCTTACATGCCAGCTCGTCCGCCCGATCGCTACGATCGGGCGCATGGGTCAAGCCGTCGCCACCGCTGTCGCCTTCCGGACCACTTTCGACGCTCTGCACGCTCCCGTCTATTTCGCGCCGGAGACTCAGCAGCGGCTCGCCGCCGCGGGACTCAAACCGGGGTCGATGACCTACTTCGCCAGCCGCGCCGCGGCGATGGGCGCGGTCGGACCGGGCACCGTCACCGCCACCTTCTACAGCTTCAGCCCCAGCCTCGTCGCGCACTTCGTGCCGCGCGTCTGGACGCTCGCCACCCCGGAGGCCGTCCTGGAGGCCCGGCTCGCCGCTGTCGACGAGATCTACCGCCGGCTGCTCGGCGACGAGACGGTCGAGTCCGCAGAGGTCGCCGAAGCGGCGGCGCTCGCGCGAGAAGCCACCGAAGGCTGCCGTCCGGAGGGGCGTCCGCTCTACGCCGCCCACGCCGACCTGGCGTGGCCCGAGCAGCCCCATCTCGCGCTCTGGCACGCGATCACGCTGCTGCGCGAGCACCGCGGAGACGGGCACGTCGCGGCGCTGACTACGAACGGACTGCCCGGACTCGACGCGCTGGTCACGCACAGCGCGACCAAGAACGGCACCCCGCCGGACACCGCCAAGCGCACGCGCGGCTGGAGCGACGAGGAGTGGGACGCGGTCGCGGCCAGGCTGGTCGTCGACGGAATCCTCGACGCGGACGGCGTGCTGACCGAGCGCGGACTGGAACTGCGCGACCGCGTCGAGACGGCGACCAACGCGGCGGCGGAAGGTCCGTGGCGGCACCTCGGCGAGGAGAAGACGGCGCGGCTGGAGCAGCTGTGCGCTCCGCTCAGCCGCCGGGTGATCGAAGCCGGCGCGATCCCGAGCGCGGCGTTCCGGGCCTGATCGGCGAGACGGTCGGGAGCTGCCCGGGATCACGCTTTGTAGTGAACAAATGCGCACATCGGACGTGATGGTGACCGTTATCGCATCAGAGAGTGATCAATTCCGGATTGTTTTCCAATCCGGTTGTCACTCACCGGACTCGCGGCGGAACGCCGATCGGGGCATGCCACACTGGTGCCTGCCCGACACGCCGGTCCGGGGCGCACTGAGAGTGAGCGCCGCGCGTTTTGCGGAGCCGCACTGCCGGAACACTGCGCAATCCGGGTGGCTTGGGTTATTCCGGAGCACCCTTGCCACGATGATGGAGGGCGAGGAATCCTGACCACCGGACCGTAGTACCCGCCCGCTAACTACAAGTCGACATCTACGCAGCGCGCTTTGACCATTACCCCTTGTAACGCCATGATGGTGTTCGCAGCTTCGCCGAAGCCAGAACAGCGCGGCGCCAACCGTGCACCGGGAGTATCGCGATGACCAGCTTGACCGCCCTCGAGACTCTTGCGGCCGGAGACATCAGCACCAACAACGTGCGCACCTGGCTGCTCGACAACGTCATCCCACTCGTATTGCTCGCGGTGGCGCTGCTGCTGCTGTGGCTCGGCGGCGGCAAGGGCGACAACGCGGGGGTCATGCGGCGGCTCGCCGGCGTGGTCATCGCGCTCGCGATCATCGGACTCGCGGTCAGCGGCGCCGGCGTCAACGTGGGCCAGTGGATCGCCGGCCTGTTCACCGGCTGAGGCGGAGCAGGCGTGCGGATCAGGACCGATGACGAGGTGTACCGGGTCGATGCCGTCTGGCTCGGCCCGCCGAAGGCGACTTTTCCCTGGCGAGCCCGTTACGTGGCATGGCTCGTCGGCATTCCGGTCTTCCTGGTCGTGCTCACCGTGGAGCGGTGGGTCGGCTGGAGTTTCGGGTTCTTTTCCACGGCGTGGGCGTTCGTGGCCACGATCGTGATCACCAGGCTGATCACCTCCAAGATCAGCCATGAACGCCCGCTGGGCGCGGTGATCGCGATGATGGGCCAGGAACTGCGCGCGCCGAGAGAGCGGACCTCGGGCGCGGGCGGCGCGATGAGCGCCAGCCGGGTCCGGGTGCGGGCGGAGCGCCCGCTGCCGAAGCACAAGAGAAGGCGGCAGTACCAGCACCGCGACCCCCGTCGCGGTGCTGGCGCGAGTGCCGGGAAACAGGGAGCACCACGAGCGCGCCGGAGCCGCCCCGCGGCTCGGGCCGGGAGGTAGTCGTTGTTCGGTCGCGGCGGAAGCCGAGGGAAACGGGAACAAGACGTCCCTGCCGGCGCGTGGAACGCGCCGCCGCAGGGCCGTCCGCCGTCCGGCGGCGCAAACTCCGGCGGCAAGGGCCGCCGGCTGCCCGGTGAGCAGGCGATACCGGCGTACACGCCGTCGATCGCCGCGCGCAGCATCGACGGGCACCTGCTGCGGACCGGGTACGAGGTGTACGCCTGGTACCGGCTCGCGCCGCAGCGCTGGTCGTTCCGTTCCGATTCGCAGCGCCGCGACCTGATCGCGGCCATCGCGGGCCAGTACGCCGAACTGCAGGGCCGCTGGCTGCACCTGCGCGTCACGAACCGGCCGTACCCGATCCGGATGTGGGCCGAGGCGCACGTGCACAACGCGGTCGGCAGGCCGGGCGACGTGCCGGGCGCGCTGTCGTTCGACGACTACCTGATCGGCGAGCAGCAGCAGCTGATGGGCCGCTCGATGGCGGAAAAAGAGGTCTACCTCGGCGTCCAGGTGCAGACCCGGCGCATGGTGGACCGCGCGGTCGAACGCGCCGCGCCGGTGCTGCGCCGGATCCTGCCCGAGGCGGTCGACGCCGAACTGGCCGCGCTGGACTCCGAGATCGAGCACCTCGACCAGGTCATCGGCAGCGCGGGGCTGGAAGGCCGTCCGGTGCACGCCGAGGAGATGTCCTGGCTGATGCACCGTTCGTGCTCGCTGGGCCTGCCCGCGCCGCGCAACATGCCCGCGGTGCCGGGCGCGGCGTGGGAGCCCGAGGACCTCGCCAGCTTCACCGACGCGGCTGATTTCCACGCCGACCCGTACGCGCCCACGGTCACCGTGCGCGGCCGTACCGGGTCCAACGCCGGCGTGTCGCGGCATCTCGCGGTGCTCACCGTCGGCCAGATGCACGGGCTGCAGATCCCCGAGGTCGACGACCCGTGGATCCAGCACGCGGACCGGCTGCCCGCGTCGGTCGAGGTGTCCGCGCGGATCTACGTGCGGCGTCCGGAAGAGGTGTCCGGCGAGCTGCAGCGGCAGATGAACAAGGTCCGCTCGCAGGTCAAGCACTACACCGACGAGCACGAGCTGGAACCGCCGCAGTCGCTGGCCCGCCAAGCCGGCCGGGTGCTGGAGATCGACGACGAGATGACGTCGGGCTTCACCGCGCTGGCCACCCGCGTGCGGTCGTGGTGGCGGCTCGCGGTGTCCGGCCCGACCGAGCGCGACGCGCTGCGGCTGGCCCAGCAGCTGCTGGACCTGTACAAGCCGAAGATCGCCATCGAGCATCCGGAAGCGCAGTACGCGATGGCCCGGGAGTTCATCCCGGGCGAGCCGCTGGCCTCGGGCGCGTACATGCGCCGCGGTTCGGTGGTGTGGACGGCGTCCGCGGTGCCCACCGCGACCGCGGAGGTCGGCGACCGGCGCGGGATCCTGCTCGGCGAAACGGTCACCGCGACACGGCGGCCGGTGGCCTGGGACCCGTGGATGGCGCAGGAGATCCGCGACGGATCGGGCCTCACCGCGATGGTGGCCGGCCTCGGCGGCGGCAAGTCGTTCCTCGGCGGCGGCATCGTCTACAAGACGCTGCGGGCCGGGGCGCACTGGACGATCCTCGACCCCTCCGGCCCGCTGTCGCGGCTGTGCGACCTGCCGGAGATCCGGCCGTACGCGCGGCCGATCAACCTGCTCAACGCCCAGCCGGGCATCCTCAACCCGTACCGGGTGGTCGCCGATCCGCTGATCGAGCACTTCATGGACGAGGAGGACCCGGAACGCTCGTGGCGGCGCGAAAAGGCACTGGCCGGAGCGACCCGGCGGCGGCTGGTGCTCGACGTGCTCACCGGCGTGCTGCCGTACGAGGTTTCGCGGATGGCACAGACCCGGATCGTGCTGCTGCGTGCGGTGCGCGCGGTCGGCGGCCGGTTCGACGCCGACCCGGGCCAGGTCATCGACGCGCTGCGACGGGATTCGAGCGAGCACCACGAGCACGCGGTCGTGGTCGCGGACTTCCTGGACGAAATGCGCGAGCGGATGGCGCTGCTGATCCCGGAGACCGACGCGGACCCGTACGCCGAGACCCGCGACGACCGGATGACCGTGCTGACCATGGCGGGCCTGACCCTGCCCAAGGACGGCGTCCCGCGCGAGTACTGGACCGACGCCGAATCGCTCGGCGTGGAAATGCTGAACCTCGCGGCCTGGCTGACCCAGCGGTCGGTGTACGAGAAGCCGAAGGAACTGCGCAAGGGCGTCTGGATCGACGAGGCGTTCTTCCTGTCCGAGGTGCCGACCGGGCGCGTGCTGATGAACCGGTTCGCCCGTGACTCGCGGAAGTGGAACGTCCGGGTGCTGCTGTCGTCGCAGATCCCGGCGGACTTCCTGAAGATCCAGGGTTTCGTGGCGCTGCTGGACTCGGTGTTCGTCGGCCGTCTCGACGACGACGATGCCCAGGCCGATGCGCTGCGGCTGCTGAAAGTGCCGGTCGGCGTCGGCTACGAGCAGGTCGTCGCGGCCCTCGGCCGTCGCCCCGGAGCGCAGCAGCGCGGGCTGGAACGCGACATGGAGCCCCGGCAGTTCATCTTCGGCGACGGGGCCGGCGGAGTGGAACGCATCCGCGTCGACTTCTCCGGCCCGCATCTCGACCCGTTGCGCGCGGTCATGGACACCACCCCGGGCTCGCCCGACGCGCGCACGAAACCCGGCAGCGACCTCGTGGTGCCCCACGAGGACGAGGCCAAGCCGTACGTCCCCGCCCCACCGGAGGACGAAGAGCTGGAACACGACTTCGAACTCCAAGCGGAACTCGAGGTCGGTCTCGCCGACGAGCAGCTGCTGGGCTCGCCGGATCCGCTCGCGTCCGAGACCGGCGAGGTGGAGGGTGCAGTGCGCAACGGACGGCAGGAGGACCGGCACGCCCGCGCCGGCGGCAAAGGCGGCGGCACCGGCAGGGATGCCGCATGAACCCCGGTGATCCGGGCCGGCCCGCGCCGGCCGTGAGGAGGCCTGCGTGAACACCGTCTTCACGCTGGCGTTCGTCCTCGCGTTCGCCGCCGGCTGGCACGCGCTGCGCAAACGCGTCAAGGAGGGCCCGAAGCCCGGTGGCCGCCGGCCGAGCCGGCGCGCGTCGTTGCTGGCTGTGGTGGCGGTGATCGGGCTGCAGACGGTGCTGTTCGCTCCGTCGGCCAACGCGGCGGCCTGCGGGGAATCGCCTAACCCGGAGCGTCCGGGGGCGGGGATGGTGGGTGCGCTCGATCCCGCCGAAGGCCACGGTGAAGCGGGCAGCCCGTACATCGATTACAGCTACGCCGGATTCGTCTGGAACACCTACCAGACGAACTGCACGGCGTTGTCGGCCATCGCCTCGCCCAGCTCCACGATCGACACCTGGGCGGGCAACCAGCTCTTCAACGTCGGCAAGAACATCGTCGGCGCCACCAACTCGCTGCACTACACGGTGCTCGAGGGCGGCCTGCTCAACCCGATCTACAACGCGGTCAAGGCAGGCGCGGAGAAGGTCTACAACAACATCTACGCGCAGCTGTTCGGGCTGGTCGCGCTGATTCTGTCGATCATGTTGTTCCGCAACATCTGGCGGGGCGACCTGGCCGGGGTCAGCAAGCGGGCGCTTTACGCGATGGCGGGCGTCTGGCTGGCCGCGTCGTCGCTCGCGATGCTGAGATATTTCGATCCGATCGACAAAGCGATCGTGCAGACCACCACGAACATCCAGGCCGGGTTCGTGGACGAGTCCGAGAACCGGGTCGTGCGGCACATCCTGCCGACCGAACTGCACAACGAAGTGGTCTACAAGAACTGGATGCGCGGGGAGTTCGGGTCGCCGGACGCGCCGCAGGCCGCCCAGTACGGCCGCCCGTTGCTCGATGCCCAAGCCTTCACCTGGGACCAGTTGCGCAACGGCGACGACGCCAAGCAGAACGTCGTCGACGCCAAAAAGGCCGCCTTCAAAGACATCTCCACCAAACTCGGCCCCGCCACCGGCTACTTCACCGGCGAGGCGGGCGGCCGCACCGGCGCCGGTTTCCTCGCCCTCGGCCAGAGCCTCGTCTACTCGCTCTTCCAGTTGCTGGCCAAGGCGTCCGTGCTGCTCGCGCAGGTGCTGATCCGCCTGTTCGCGCTCACCGCGCCGCTGATCGGCCTGGTCGCGCTGCTGAACCCGGAGATCCTGCGCCGCGTGCTCAAGGTTGCCGGCGGCATCGCGTTCAACCTGGTCGTGCTGTCGGTCCTGGCCGGCGTGCACGCGCTGCTGCTGCAGGCGATCTTCGCCGCGGGCGACGGGCTCAACCTGCTCACCAAGATGGTCCTCGCCGGGCTCATCACCGTCCTGTTGTTCCTCGTCGGACGGCCGGTGCGGCGGCTGTGGCAGATGGTCGAGATGTCGGTCAGCATGGTCGGCGCGGCGGTGCCTTCGCCGGGCGGCGGAGTGTTCTCGCGGTTCCGCCGGAAGAACGGCCCGACCCCGCAGGACCAGTTCTGGCAGAACGTCCGCGACACCGACGACGTCGTCGACGGCGAACAGCGCGGCCCGATCGGCGCGACCGTCGGCGGCGGCCGGTATCGCCCCGAGGCGGCGGTTTTCGCCAGCTCTCAGCGGCTGGACAACGCTTCCCGCGCGGCTCGGCCCGCGGCGGCCTGGTCGGGTGCTCCGTGGCCGGGTGCGGTCGGTCCCGCGCAGTCCGCCGCGGGCGCGCTGCCCGCGGGCGGCGGGGGAGGCGCGCCGGTCTTCGGCCAGTACCACCCGGTCGCCGGTGCTCCTGGCGACTACGTCATGGCAGGCGCGCGCTGGCCGGTCAAGGAAAGCCGCCAGGTCGACACGTCCCCGGTCGCCGACCGGCGGTGGAGCGACGAGCCGGAACCGGTGGTCGTCCCGTCGCGGATGGCCGCGCCGGACCGCGGCTACTCCGCCCCGGCCCCGGACCAGCCCGGGTTCACCGTGCCGACCCAGGGCATCCGGGCCCAGCCCCGGCGGGTGGATCCCGAGGTCGTGGCCGGGAAGCCGGTGTTCGTGCTGTACCGCCCGTCGCGCGGCATCGAGGTCCGCGACACCGACCAGGTCATGGGGCGGTGACCGATGCCGATCCGCACCAACCGCGGCCGGACCGCGGTGTACCGCCGCCTGTGGGGCTTCCCGCTCCGCTCGCCTCGGCACCTCGTGGGCACGCTGGTGTTCCTCGCGCTGGTGATCACCGCGCTGGGCATCGGCCTGCCGAAGGTGCTGGGCAAACCGGCGTCCGCGCAGCCGGGCGCGGCTCCGCCGAACTCGTCGGCCGCGCCGCACACCGGCGTCGCGGCCCCGGTGCCGAGCACTGAAACCCTGCCGACCCGGCTGTCGCAGCCGCTGGTCACCCCGACGTCGGCGGCGCCGAGCCCGGAGGCGCTGAACGTCGCGAAGCAGTGGGCGACCGCGTGGGTGCGCCATCCCGCGGGCATCACGAACGCCGACTGGCTCAACGGGATGCGCGGGCTCACCACCGACGAGTACCTCCCCGTCATGTCCACAGTGGACCCCGCGAACATCCCGGCGACCAAGGTCACCGGCGATCCGACGGTCGCGCAGTCCTACTCCAGTTCAGTCAAGGTCGTGGTCCCCACCGACGGTCCGAAACTCAGCATCACCGTGGTCCTCACCAGCGCGGGATGGCGAGTGTCGGATTACGACCAGGCGAGCTGACCGTGAAGCTGGCCATTCTCGTCTCGGTGCTGATCGCCGCCGTTTTCGCCACGGTGCTCACCACCAACGTCGTGACGAAAGTCGTGAGCGACCAGCAGCAGGCAGCGGCCGGCGGGATCGCCCTGACCTCGTGCGACGCCGCGATCGGCCCGACCCAGCCCGGCCAGCCGGAGCAGGGCGGGTCGGACGCGGCCGAACTCGACCAGGAGTCGCGCGGCACCGTTTCGCTCATCATCTCGATCGGCAAGCAGCGCAGCCTCGCGCCGCGCGCGTGGCAGGTCGCGATCCAGGCCGGGATGACCGAATCGCGGCTGCACAACGTGAACTTCGGCGACCGGGACTCGCTGGGCATCTTCCAGATGCGCCCGTCGATGAACTGGGGCAGCGCGGCACAGGTCACCGATCCGAACTACGCGATCAACAAATTCTTCGACGTCCTGCTCAGCGTCCCGGACTGGGAAAACCTGCGCCCCGGCGACGCCGCGCAGCGAGTCGAACGCTCCGGTTTCCCCGACCGGTACCACCGCTGGGAGGCCATGGCGGCCTCGCTGGTGCAGAACATGGGCCAGGTCGCGGACGTGGTCGGCTGCGGGCAGGGCATGGGCGCCGCGCTGCCGCCGAGCCAGGCCGCGGCGCAGGCGATCAAGTTCGCGCTCGGCGAGCAGGGCAAGCCCTACATCTGGGGCGCGACCGGCCCGGACTCCTACGACTGTTCCGGCCTGATGCTGCGCGCCTACGAATCGGCGGGCGTGATCCTTCCGCGCGTGTCGAAGGACCAGTACCAGGCCGGCGCGATGCTGCCGGTGCGCGAAGCACAGCCCGGCGACCTGATTTTCCTCGCCACCGACCCGGCCGACCCGACGACCATCCACCACGTCGCGATGTACCTGGGAGACGGCAAGATCGTCGAGGCCCAGCAGACCGGCGTCCCGGTGCACGTGCGCCCGTTCTCGTTCGACGAGCGCCAAGTCGTGCCGCAGGCGGTGCGCCCCGGCGTCTAGCATGGGTGCGGGAGGCATCGGCTCTTGACCCGCGGGTGCCCAGTACCGCGGGTCCGGATTCACCCCGAAGTCGCGGCCTGTCCACGAGCACGTGGCCGCGCGCTGGCAGAGGATGGCACACGTGGCACGGAAATTCGGCAAGCGAGGCAAACCAGGCCAGAGCGAGCCCCAGGACCCGGCGTCGCTGTTCGGCGCACCGCAGCAGCCGCGCCAGTCCGCGCACCCCGCGTCCAGCACCCCGTTGGCGGACCTGCTGAACCAGGGAATGCCCGGCGTGGACGGCGGGTACGTCGTTCTGCCGCGCTCGCTGGCCGAGGGCATGTCCCTGCCGTGGCAACAGCAGATGGCGGCTTTGCTGGCCCAGTTCCACGCGGAGCACGCCCGGTTGTCTTGGCCGGTGTACCGGGTGGTTCCGTCCCGTTATGAGCGGTTGGTCGATCTCGACGAGGAGCAGTTGGCGGAGGCTGGCTACCTGGTGGAGATGGACGCCGTGGGGGAGATGGTCTATCGGGAACGCAGCGGCCGGAAGGTCCAGGACCCGGACCGGACGACTGTGCTGGTGTCCTGCTTGGACCCGATCCCGCGCCCGGCTGCGGCACCGGCCCCTTCCGGCGACGTGCGACCGGTGGGGCCGTTGCCCGCACCGGTACCGATGAACATCGGCCCGGCTCCGGTGTGGCGGTCGGTTCCCAACGGGCTGGAGGGGGTGCCGGGTTCGGTAGGCCCGGTACCGCGTCCGCCGGAGGAGATGCGGCCGTCCGCTAGTGCTGGCCACGCCGGTTCGGTTCCGGCAGCTAAACCCGAGCCGGTAACGAATGCCAAGGCTCCGGAACCGCCCGTGCCCGCGCCGCCTGTCCCGCCCGCTGCGACGGTTGACCAGGTTCCAGAGACCACCAGCCCGGATCCGACCCCTGCGACAGAGGCACCCCGGCCTGACCCGGTGCCCGCGACTGACTCGGGCACGACTGTCGAAGAGCCGGTCCTTCCGCCCGACTCAGGTACCGCGGATTCCGCTCAGCCCAAGGCAGAAGATGCTCCCGCGCCGGTGACTCCCGCCCCATCACCGCACGAGGCTCGCGAGCAGCCGGTGGATCCGCAGTTGCGGGCGAGGCAGTCGTGGCAGCCGAAGCCGTACGTCCACGAGCCGAGGCAGCCCGCACGACCGGCGGAAGCGTTGCCGCCACAAGGGAATCCGGTTGCAGCGCACGGTCGGCACGAAGCGGCTCCGGAGACCTCGGCAGCCCAGGACGCTTCTGTCTCGACGGGGTGGCGTGGGCAGAATCCGGCGTCAGGCCAGGTTTCTCCGCAGGTGCCGTCGAGCCAGGTTCCCCAGCCAGGGGGACACCAGCCTGGCCCGGGTCCGCAGTACGTCGCTCAGCCCCCGGCGCAGCAGACTCTTTCCGGGACGCCGCAACAGGTTCCGGCGGCACCTCCTGCCGCGCCGGTCACGGAGCAGCCGATGGTCCCTCCAGTACCGGCGGCGCAGCAACCGCCACCGCCCCGCACCCAACCGGCTCCGCCTGCGCAGCAACCTCCGGCTCAGCCGCTTCCGCCAGCAGGCCCGGCTGCACCCGCGGCGCAACAGATTCCGCCAGCACCCGGCTCGCAACAGACTGCGCCTGTGCAGCAATCTTCGGCTCAGCCGAGCGCACAACCGCTTCCGCCAGCGAGCCCTCCTGCGCCGAGTGCCCAACCGGCCCCGTCTGCGCAGCAACCTCCGGCTCAGCCGAGCGCGTCGCCGATGAACCCTCCGGCTCCGGCCGCGCAACAACCGGCTCCGCCCAGCGTCCAATCGGCTCCGCCTGCGCAACAACCGGCTCCGCCCGTACCCAGCGCCCAACCGACACCACCTGCGCAGCAACCCCCGGTCCAGCCGAGCACCCAACCGCAGGCAAACCCACC
>NZ_PQIA01000091.1 GCF_003385235.1 Amycolatopsis circi
GAGCCGGGCAGAGCGGGCGGAGGAGGGGCGAGTGAGCGCGGTGCGAACCAGAGCAGGCTGGAACGCGCGAGGTAAACGGCGAGGCGAGCGATGCGAACGCCCGCGGTCAGAGGTTGCGAAGCCCCTGCAGCACCCGCTCCATGAACTCCCTCGACGAGCGATCCCCGAGCACCAGGTCGGTCTGGTGCAGCATGACGAGACCGATGTCCGCCATGTCGCCCACCAGTACCTTCACCACGCCGAGCGGCAGGTGCAGATGCGCGGCGATCTCGGCGACCGACCGGGTGTCCAGGCACAGATCGCAAATCCGCCGGTGCTCGATCGACCGCACCCCGCGGTAACGGCGGCCCTCGTCACTGGTGGAGACCAGGGCTTCGAGCGCGAGGTTGTGGTCTGAATGAGTCCGGCCGCGGGTCCGTGCGTACGGCCGCACGCGGGATTTCGTCGGCTGCGCAGGCGGTTCCGGCTGCGAGGGCTCGTCACTGGACCAGAACCGGTCCAATTCGGACACTCCGGAAGCGGGGCCGGGACCAGGGTCGGGGTAGGAATACCGGTCGTCCACCTCGGGCTCTTCGGCCAGTGCGTGCCGGCTGCGAGAGGCTTGTTCGACGTGGCGGCGTTGGTACGCCGAACCTTCCGGCACCACGCGGTCGTCCGGGCCGGGCGAACCGGCGTACTCGTCGAAGGAGTACGGGTCGTGCGCCACCGGCCTAGGCGGAGGCGGCGGCTCTTCCCAGCGCTGAGTCTGCTGGGGCTCTTCCCAATAACCGGATTCGCCGTCCTCGACCCATTCGTAACCGTCGTCCCAGTTCTCCTCCTGAACCGGAGCGGGAGGAGGAGGCGGCGGGGCCACCGGACGCGGGGCGACCGCCTGCTGCACCGGACGCGGTACAGGCGCAGGCGCGGGAGCCCGACGAGGTGCGGGCTCCGCACGTCGAGCAGCAGGAGGCGGCGGCGGAGAAGACCGCGGCTGCCGATGCGGCAATCGCATGCTCAGCGAACTCAGCTCGTACCGGCTCGGCGAGTCGAACGACTCCCGTTCCGTGCCTTTGTGGAGGGCGTCCCAGGCGCCCGTGTCCTGGTCTCCGAAACCCGAGATCTTCATCGGCTACCCCAGCACCCCGCCGCCCTGCAGCTGGGCGCGCAGTTCCGGCGTGAGCTGCTCGCCGACCCGCTCGACCAGCAGGGTCATCTCGTAGGCGACCGTCCCGATGTCGCACGTCGGCGCGGCGAGCACCGCGAGGCAGGACCCGTCGGAGACCGACATCAGGAACAGGTACCCGCGCTCCATCTCGACCACGGTCTGGTTCACGCCGCCCGCCTCGAAGCACCGCGCCGCGCCCTGGGTCAGGCTGATCAGCCCGGACGCCACCGCCGAGAGCTGCTCGGCGCGCTCCTGCGGCAAGCCCTCCGAGGGCGCGAGCATCAGTCCGTCCGCCGATACCAGCACCGCGTGCGCCGCACCCGGGACCCGGCGCACGAAATCCGAGATCAGCCAGCTGAACGTGCCCTGGTCCGCTGGCCGGTCGGAATCGGTCACTGCCCCTCCAAGCTCCTCGAACGCTGCCGGACGCCCGTTCGCCGTCGGCCGGGTCATCCTCGCCCGGCCGCGGTGAAGGCGTCGTTCCAGCGTATTCACGCACCCGGTCGTGTCGAGCGTGTGCCCGGGCACGGTACGTGTCTGCCGGATGTAACGTCGCGCGAACGCATGCCCAACCACGCATTCGCGGGTCACTCGGTGGTGGCGGCGGCCACCGTGCGCAGCGGGATGTCCGTGCAGGTCACCGCCGGTCCGACGCCCCGATCAGGGGCGGCCGGCCTCGGCCGCGAGGGGGCAGGACTACTCAGCCTGCTCCACTCGGAGGCACCACTCCCCGAAGCGGGTGAAGCCCTCGGAGTTCACTCCAACGGCCGCACCCGAGCCGGGGTGGAACGGGAATCTGGGAGTCGGCGTACGCCTCCTTCGCAGACGGCGGCGGGGACCGCGAACAGGACGACTAGCCCGCCCGCAAAGCCGTGTCGTGCGCGATCGCGTGCTGCACGACGGAGATCAGCACCTGCTTCGCCGACTCCCGCTCCCGCGCGTCGCACGCCATGATCGGCACCGAAGGCGAGATGGTGAGCGCGTGCCGCACGTCTTCGATCTGGTGGTGCAGCAGCCGGTCGAAGCAGTTGATCGCCACGACGTAGGGCAGCTTCCGGTTCTCGAAGAAGTCGATGGACGGGAACGCGTCCGCCAGCCGCCGGGTGTCCACGAGCACGACCGCACCGATCGCGCCGACGGCGAGGTCGTCCCACATGAACCAGAACCGGTGCTGGCCCGGCGTGCCGAACACGTACAGCACCAGGTCGGAGTCGAGCGAGATCCGGCCGAAGTCCATCGCCACCGTGGTCGTCGACTTGTTCGGCGTCGCCGACACGTCGTCGTGGCCCACGCTGGCCTCGGTCATCATGGCCTCGGTGGTCAGCGGGTCGATCTCGGAGATCGCCCCGACCATAGTCGTCTTGCCCGAACCGAACCCACCCGCGACCACGATCTTGGCCGACGAGGTCGGACCCGTATGCGGTGTGTTCGCGTCGGAGTCAAATTCTCCGAAGCCCACTGAGCACCCTTTCCATGAACTCGATACTGGGGCGGTCGCCCGAATTCGTGCTGCTGCTCGTGTGCACGAGCACCAGGCCGAGGCCCGCCACGTCACCAATCAGCACTCGCACCACGCCGAGCGGCAGCCGCAGCAGCGCGGCCACCTCGGCGACCGACCGGGTGTCGAGGCACAGGTCGCAGATCGACCGGTGCTCCGGCACGCGGACGCGGTCAAGCACCCGGCCCTGCTCGCTTGTCGACACCAGCGCCTCGATCGCGAGGTCGTAGGTCGGTTTCGTGCGCCCGCGGGTGCGGAAGTAAGGCCGGACCAGCCCGGAGGTCTCCACCTCGGCGGGCTCGTCCACGTATTCGCCGGCCGCCTGCATCGGCAGCGCGGCGGCCAATTCGTTCGACGACGGTCCGGGAGACCCGTCGCGCTCGGCGCTGAACGCGGCGAACTCGGCCGAGTCGTACAGCGGTCCGCTCGCCCCGCCGAACAGTTCCGAACCGGGCCCGCCGAGCAGCCGCTCGCGGTACCCGGGCACCGCGGTGATGCCCGGCTGCTGCCCGGCGTTGGAATCGGTCAGCCAGTTCGGCGGTTCGCGCACCGGCTCGGAATCCGCGGCTTGGACGTCCCTCGAACGCCATTCGCGGTCGACCCGGTCCCGGAAGGACTTCCAGTCCTCCCGGCTCTGGTCCCGATCGCCCCAGCCCCCGGTGTGCTCGTCACCGAGCCGGCCATCGCCGCGCAAGCGCCCGTCGTCCACGGTTTACTCCTGTAGTCCTAGGTCCGCCTAGCGACGGACCGCAGCGCCCTGCAGTTGTGCCCGCATCTCCGGTGTCAGCTGCTGGCCGACCCGTTCGACCAGCAGAGTCATCTCGTACACCACCAAGCCGATGTCGCTTTCCGGCGAGCCGAGCACCGCGAGGCACGAGCCGTCGGACACCGACATCAGGAAGAGGAATCCGTTCGCCATTTCGACCACGGTCTGCGCGACCGGGCCTCCTTCGAACACCTTGGCCGCGCCGCGCGCGAGGCTGGTCAGCCCCGAGGCGACGGCCGCCAGCTGGTCCGCCCGGTCCTTCGGCAGCCCGCGCGAAGACGCGAGCAGCAGACCGTCGGCCGAGACGACCACCGCGTGCGCCGCACCGGGCACCCGGTGGACGAAGTCCGTGATCAGCCACGCGAAACTGCTCGCACCGCCGCCGGCTTGCCTGCCGTTCGGCTGCACCGAGCCGCCTCCCGGCTGCACTCCCGCCCGTGTCACTCTCGCTCCTCACTGCTGTCGCTCACATACCCGGCCCCGGTGACGCGAACCCCGTCGTCGTCGAGCCGGGCGTCCGGCGGCCGCTCCTTCAGTGCGTGCCTACCGGACTTGTACCCACGCTGGAAGCTTGCCATCCGGCTGCGGGCAGCCGTCGCCGAGCGGGCCATCGCACCCGTCCCGGGCATTCCGGCGGTCGCGTCGGTGAACGAGTTCTGCGCCTGCGCCGGTTCCGGCGCGTTGCCGATCGAGCCGGGGACCAGGTACGCGTTGGGCACGCGCTTGGGCAGCCCGGCGGACGTCATCTCCTCGTTCTTGGACTCGAGCAGCGACTGCGCCGCGTGCCAGCCCTCGTCGGAGACGCTGTGCCAGCTGTCGTCCTCCGGCTCGTCTGAACCGGGGTAGAGCGGCGTCGATTCGAGCGCCGCGGGCGCGGGCCGGTGCTCGGGCTCGGCGGCCCGGATCTCCTCCGGCTCGACCGGAGCCGCGTGGGTCTCGCGGACCTCCGGGGCTTCGGCGGCTTCCGGTTCCGGCGCGGCGGATCCGGCGGCGCCAGTGCCGTTCTCGCCGTCCTCGCCCTCGCTGAACCAGCGCGACAGAACCGACTGATAGATCGGCAGCCGCCGGGTTGGCACGTCGTCCTCGAGCGCGGCGGAACCGTCCGGCTCGGCGGCGGACTGCTGCTTCGGCGCTTCCGGCGCGACGTACTTCGGCTCCCGCTTCGGCAGCACCAGCGGCGGGAATTCGGTCTGCGCCAGGCTCGCGCCCTCGCCGTACGACTCGCGAGTGAGCGGGGCGAGATCCTCCGCGGTCGGCCACGCCGGCGTTTCCGAGGCGGGCGTCGCCGGGCTGAGGAACGGACCGGCCGCGCGGTTGCCCGCGACGAGGTCGTCGAGGCTGATCGGCTGGTCGAGCGGGACCAGACCGCCGTTCTCCGACGCTCCGCCGGTCGAGCCCATCGCCTCGGTCAGCTCGGCGGCCGCGGGCGGCGGCGCGAGCGGAAGCGGGTTCGGCGGCTCCGGGTCGCGGTTCAGCGGCGGCAGGCTCGGGTGCGAAACCTCGTTGCGGTTCGGCGGCGGCGGAGTGTTCCGCATCGTCGGCGAAACGGTCCGGACCTGGGTGAGCAGCTCGACCGGGACCACGACGCGGGCGATCACGCCGCCCTCGATGTCCTCGTTCTCGCGCAGCCGCACCTCGATGCCGTGCCGCTGGGCCAGCCGGGCGACCACGTACAGACCCATTCGGCGGGTCACCGACACGTCCAGGTCCGGCGGGTCGGCGAGACGCTCGTTGACCTCGGCGAGGCGTTCCTCGGTCATCCCGACGCCGTGGTCGGTGACCTGGATCGCCAGCGCCTTCTTGCGCGTGATGACCGCGCGGACGGTGATCTTGGTTTCCGGTTCGGAGAAGTACGTCGCGTTGTCGAGCAGTTCCGCGAGCACGTGCACGAGGTCGTGGATCGCGAGACCCTGCACCGCCACCTCGGGCACGATGCCGATCTCGATGCGGGCGTACTGCTCGATCTCCGAGACCGCCGCGCCGATCACGTCGGCCGCCGGCACCGGCTTCGGCACCGACTTCGCGAGGCCCGCGCCCGAAAGCACCAGCAGCGATTCGCCGTTCCGGCGCAACCGGGTCGCCAGGTGGTCGAGTTCGAACAGGCTCGCGAGATGGTCCGGGTCCTGCTCGTCGGCCTCGAGCCGGTCGATCACGCCGAGCTGGCGTTCCACCAGCCGCTGCGACCGCCGCGAGAGGTTCACGAAGATGCCGTTGACGTTCTCGCGCAGCAGTGCCTGTTCGGCGGCCATCTTGACCGCCTGTTCGTGCACCACGTCGAACGAGCGCGCCACTTCGCCGATCTCGTCGCGGGTGAGGACCGGAACCGGGTCGACCGCCTTCTTCGAGGCGTTGACCGGGTCCGGGTCGTCCAGGATGGCCTGCACGGTTTCCGGCAGCCGGGTGTAGGCGACGTCCAGCGCGGTCTTCCGCAGCACCCGCAGCGGGCGCAGCATCAGGCGGGCGATGACGAGCATCAGCATCAGCGCGGCGATCAGCGCGGCGAGGACGATGACACCGCCGACCCAGGCGGACCGCACCGCGTTGCTGGCCAGTTCGTCGGCCTGCGCGCGCAGCTGGGTCAGCAGGTTGACCTCGACCGCGCGCAGCTTGTCCGCGGCGACGGTGGAGTCCTGGCCGAGTTTGGTGCCGTCGAGGTTGAGCGGCTGGCCCCCCTGGGCGAAGGAGAAGGCCTGCGTCTGCAATCGCCGACGCTCGTCGACCTCGGGGCCGGAGTAGGTGTCGTTGTAGAGCTGGACCTGGTCGCCGGTGGCGTTGGCGAGGAACGCGGTGATCGACGCGTCGCCGCTGGCCTCGGCGGCCCGGGTCTCGTCGATCAGGTTGCCCGGGAAGCCGTCGCGGAACGCGGCGATCTGGAGCGCGGAGTCGCCGCGGAGGATGAACTCCTTCGCCTCGCTGATCGACTGCGTGCTCGTGCCGAGGCGGAGCAGGTCGCGGTCGGTGGTCGCGGTGGAGACCTCGCGGCCGAGCTGGATCAGCGAGTCGAGCACCGAGGAGTAGGTGTCGAGCACCGCGCGGTCGGAGTAGGCCGACGTGGTCATCGCCGCGCGCAGCGGGCGCAGCGCGTCGAGGCGCTGGAGGCCGTGCGCGTACCGGTCGCTGGCGGCCTGGTCGTCGCTCTCGAGGTTGACCGCGGCGTTGCGCAGGTCGTCGACGTCGTGGTCGACCTTCGCCATCTGCGCGTCGAGGCCGGTCTGGCGCAGCGGGTCTCCGGACGAGATCCGGACCACGGCCAGCGCGCGCTCGCGCTGCAGGTCGTGCACCACCGCGGTGACCTTCTCGGCGAAGGCGACCTGGTTGGCGGTGTGGTTGAGGTCGACCGCCGACTGCACGTCGTCGACCACGCGCAGGACACCGAGGACCAGCGCGGTGATCGTGGGGATGAGGAGAATGAGCGCGAGCTTGGACCGCAGCCGCCAGTTGCCGAGTGCGAGCCAGGACCGCTGCTGCGCGGTCCCCGCGTTCTCCTGAGCGGAGGCCTCCCCTGCCCCCGCGGTGTCTTCGTTCGGCACCGCCGCACCACCGTCCGGGCCCGAGGGACCCGTTGATTCCGAACCTGCCCTGCTCGTGGCCACTACGCGCACGCTCCCGGCAGGTAATCCGCCACCTGAGTGGTCTGGACCGCGCCCCGGACTGTTACACCCTTCCGAGTGAAAAGATCGACTTCGAGGTGCGGCTGCCCGTCGCCTCGGGCGCGGAATCGGTTCAGGTCTGGCATGACGTTCGGTCCCCGCACGTGGTCGATCTCTTAGTCCGTTCGGCCGAGGCCACCTTGCGCCGGCTCGTCGCCGGCGTGCGCGGAGAGCCTTTTCCCATGTCCTGCTCTCACTACATCGGTGGTCCACACCTCACATTGCAGGAGCAGAGGGTAGCGAACGCCTGGCCGATTTGTAACCCTCCAGAAGTTGCCCGGAGAGCACCCAGGCAGCGGATCAAGGCCCTTCGGGCACCCACAGGTCGTTCACATACCCCGGCATACCAGCGGATTCGATCACCTGATCGAGTGACCAGTACCACTTCTGAATCGTATATGAACACCCATTGTGAGTGATCGACCAGGTTCTCTACAGTAGCCGCGTGACTCCGGACAATGAGCCACCTTCCCCCCGCGTCCATTCCAGACGCGGGCCCATTTGCTAGGAGCGACCTTGTTTGATGAAGCGGTGAGCAGCCGGCGCGGCTACGGCAGGCGCGGGTTCCTGTCGCTCGCGATGGCGGGCGGCGTGGCCCTGACCGCCAGCGGGTGCGGCCTGCTGGGCGGATCGGACGATTCGGGCAGCTCGAAGGGCGGTTCCGGAGTCGAGAAGGCCAAGATCAAGGTCTCGATCATGCCGACGATCGACGTGGCGCCTTTCCACCTCGCGGTCCAGAACGGCTACTTCAAGAACGAGGGACTGGAAGTCGAAGCCGTCGACGCCGCCAGCGGTGACGCCTCGCTGCAGAAGCTGCAGGCGGGCGAGGTCGACATCGCCTACGCGAGCTACACGCCGTTCTTCATCGCCAAGAGCAAGGGCGCCGCGGACATCAAGCTCGTCGCCGACGCCTCCTCGGCCGGCCCGAAGAGCACCGAGATCGTGGCGATGCCGACCAGCAACATCAAGAACGTGCACGACCTGGCGGGCAAGAAGATCGGGATCACCGCCACCAACACGATTTGCGACACCCTGACCAAGTCGGTCATGCGCGACAACGGCGTGAGCTTCAACGACGTGCAGTGGGTTTCGCTGCGGTTCCCGGACATCGGCCCCGCGGTCAAGCGCGGCAACATCGACGCGGGCTTCCTGACCGAGCCGTTCATCACGCAGTCGGCGAAGGTCAACGGGACGGTCGAGGTCATCGACACCGCTTCCGGCGGCACCAAGGACTTCCCGACCGCCGGTTACGGCTCGCTCGGCAAGTTCACCGACGCCAACCCGAAGACGGTCGCGGCGTTCCAGCGCGCGATGCTTCGCGCCACCAAGGAATCGGCCGACCGCTCCAAGATCGAGCCGCTGATGATCCAGTACTCGAAGGTGGACGAGGCGACCGCGAAGATCACGAACCTGCTGACCTTCCAGTCCACTTTGGACGCGCGGCGCATCCAGCGGGTGCCGGACCTGCTGCAGCAGTTCGGTTCCATCCAGTCGAAGATCGACGTGCAGTCGATGATCGTCCCGCAGGCGAACGCGTCCTGACGTGCGCCTCGTCCGGAACCTGACCGGCCTGCTCGGCTTCCTCCTGATCTGGGAGGCCGTCGTGCGGGCCGGTCTGATCGACCAGAACGACCTTCCCCCGCCGACCGTCGTGTTCGCCCGGATCGGCGAACTGCTCGGCGACGTCGAATTCGTCCGCGACGTGGTCGCCTCGGTGCTCGCCTGGATGATCGCGCTGATCGTCTCGATCGCCATCGCGGTCCCCGCCGGCCTGCTGCTCGGCAGCATCCCCTGGCTGCGCGACGCGACCAAGGCGATCGTCGAATTCCTGCGGCCGATCCCTTCCGTGGCGCTGATTCCGCTGGTGCTGATCGTCGTCGGCGGCGGCCCGGAAGCGAAGATCACGCTGGCCGTGTACGCCGCGGTGTGGCCGATTCTCTTCAACACCATCTACGCGCTGGCGGAGATCGACCCGCTGCTGCTGGAAACCGCGCGCACGTACGGAACTCCGCGCTCGCGGGTGCTGACCTCGGTCGCGTTGCCGCACGCGGCGCCGTTCGTGTTCACCGGGATCCGGTTGTCCGCGGCGATTTCGCTGATCCTCGTGATCAGCACGGAGTTCCTCGCCGGGGCGAAGCTCGGCATCGGGCAGTTCGTGCTCGAAGCCAGTTCCGGGCCGGGCCGGATGGATCTGGTGCTCGCCGGAACGGTGGTCGCCGGGCTGCTCGGCTACCTGGTGAACGAGGGCCTGGAACGGCTGGGCCACCGGCTGTTCCGCTGGAGCAGCGCCGTCGAAGGAGCCGCCGCGTGAGCGTGGTCGAGAAGCCGTCCACCGTGACGCGCCGGATGAGCCGCGGCATCAGCGGGTTCGCCCGCAAGTGGCTGCTGTTCGTGATTCTGGTGGTGCTGTGGGAGATCGCGACGCGGCTGAGCGAGAGCGTGTTCTTCCCGCCGCCGTCGAAGATCGCCGCCGCGGCGGCGAAACTGTGGTTCTCCGGCCCTGCCTCGCATTTGTTCCTCGGCGACCCGGTGTTCGACCACATCCTGCCGAGTCTCGGCCGGCTGCTCGGCGGCTGGCTGCTGGCGGTGGTGCTCGGCGTCGCGCTCGGCGTCGCGCTGGGCCGCTCGCGGACCGGGATGGACTACGTCGGGCCGCTGTTCGCGTTCTTCCGCGCCATTCCGCCGCCCGCGCTGGTGCCGGTGTTCATCATCCTGTTCGGCATCGGGCCGGGCATGCAGACCGCGACGATCATCTTCAGTTCGCTGTGGCCGGTGCTGATGAACACCGTGGACGGCGTCCGCTCGGTCGACAAGGTCAAGGTCGAGACGGCACGCGCGTTCCGCACGCCGAAGCGGTACTGGATCGGGCTGGTCGTGCTGCCCTCGGCACTGCCGAAGATCTTCGCCGGGCTTCGGGTGTCGCTCTCCATCGCGCTGATCCTGATGGCGATCTCCGAACTGGTGGGGGCGCTCAACGGCATCGGCTACGCGCTGCTCGCCGCCCAGCGCTCGTACGACTTCGACCAGATGTGGGCGTGGATCGTGCTGCTGGGCATCCTCGGGTACGGGTTCAACGCCGCGCTGCTCGGCATCGAACGCCGGGTGCTCGGCTGGCAGCCCGGCCGGAACTAGGAAGGTTTCCCGTTATGTCGACCATGCTCGAGGTCTCCGGCCTCAGCCACCGCTACGGCAGCGGCGAATCCGCGCACGTCGCGGTCAACGAACTGTCGTTCACGGTCGAGACCGGGCAGCTGGCGTGCATCGTCGGCCCGTCCGGCTGCGGCAAGTCCACGCTGCTGCGCGCGATCGCCGGCCTGATCCCGCCGTCCGCGGGCACGGTGAGCCTGCACGGCGACCGCGTCACCTCGGTGCCGGACGATCTCGCCGTGGTGTTCCAGGACTACAGCCGTTCCCTGTTCCCGTGGCTGTCGGTCGCGAAGAACGTGGAATTCCCGCTGCGCTGGAGCAAACTCGACAAGGCGACCCGGCGGGCCCGGGCCGCTGAAGCGCTCGAGGCGGTCGGACTGTCCGCCGCGGTGCACAAGTACCCGTGGCAGCTGTCCGGCGGCATGCAGCAGCGGGTGTCGATCGCCCGTGCGCTGGCGAGCCGTCCGGCGCTGCTGCTGATGGACGAGCCGTTCGCGTCGGTGGACGCGCAGACGCGCTTCGAGCTGGAAGACCTGCTGCGCCGCGTCCAGGTCGAACAGGGCACGACGGTTTTGCTGGTGACGCACGACATCGACGAGAGCGTGTACCTGGGCGACCGGGTGCTGGTGCTGTCGAAGTCGCCTGCTCGGATCGTGGCGGATCTGAAGGTGGACTTGCCTGCGCAGCGAGACCAGATCACTACGCGGGAATCGGCGGAGTTCGTTTCGCTGCGCGGTGAAGTGGCGCGGTTGCTGCACGGTCCGGCGGTGCAGGCGGCGGCGGATTTGGCGGAGCAGGAGGCGGCGGAAGCTGCTGCGGCGTCCGAATCGGATGCTGCTGTGTCGGAGAAGAAGTAGTCACAGCTTCGGAAACCACACCGCGACGTCGGCAAGGGCGTCGAGGGTTCCGGAATCTACCTTTCCGGCAACGGTTTCCGTCTCCGCGATCACCATCGCTCGACCGTCCACTCTGGACTGGAAGTGGTGGCCGGAGAATTTCACGCCGTCGAGGCCGAGCAGGGCAGCACCAAGGGGTTTGATGTCCCCGCTGCCCTGCACCTCCTCGACCTTCTCGCAGCCTTCGGCGTCGCTCTTCTTCGGAAATCCCACGCGGGCAACGGAAATCACCGCGGCGTTGCCGTGCCCGTCGCCGACGGCGAAGATGTTCCGGTCCAATGAGGCGCAGCGGTGCTCCGCGAGATAGTCCCGGACGCGGCCGGTCGAGTTCAGCAGGCAGTCGATCTCGTGTTTGGCCGCCTGCTTGAGCTGTATGAGCTTGAAGCGGCTGAAGGTCTCGTCCTTGCGGCCGCGCTTCGCGGACTTCTTGCCCTCGGCTTTGCGGGTCTCAAGACCGCGGCCGGGCAAGGAATCCGCGACGCCACCGGCGAGGTTTCCGGGCAGGGCCGCCGCCGCCCCGGAGCCCACGCTCGCCGCACCGCCGATTCCGGCCGCGGTGCCGCCGCCGACGGCAGCGACTATCGCCACCCCGGCCACGAAAACCTTCGTACCGTAGCTATCGGGTACTGGATACGGGCCGTTCGGACCCTCGCGGAATTTCTGCTTCGCCACTCGCTGCCCCTCCCCTGGACACCAAGACCGAAGCGGTCAAGATAGCCTTTGAGCAGCGAAAACTCACCCGGTTCCGGCCGGGTTCACCCGTTCAGCCCTGAGCGCGGGAATCCGGCCCGGTCTCGTCCGGACCGATCTCCGGCAGGGTCCGCACCCCGAGCACGTTGGCCCCCACCAGCTTCCGGGTCGCCAGGTTCCCCATCGGCATGAACGTGCTCGCCTGCACGTCCCTCCACATGCGCTCGAACGGCAGCGCCTTCGTGTACGACATGCCGCCCAGCGCGTCGACCAGCCGCTGCATCACCTGGACCGCGTTGTTGGCCGCCGCGTACTTCACCACCGCGCTGCGGGCCACGCCGTCCTGGATGTCTCCGGTGAACAGGCGGCGGCTCGTCACCTCGTCGGCCTGGCGGTAGATCAGCGCGCGCGAACTCTCCAGCAGGATCTGGCATTCGCCGATCACGTCCTGCAGCACCGGGTCCTCCGCCTTGCCGCGCCGGATCAGCGTCTGCACGGTCCAGTCCAGCGCGCCCGCCGCGATTCCCGTGTAGACCGCCGAGAACGCGGGCATCGCCCACGCCCACACGGTTTCCAGCACCCGCGAGTCGAGGTGTTTCACCGGCAGCGAATGCACGACCGCGGCGTCCTCGACGAACACCTTGTCCAGTTCGACGTCGTTGCTCTGGGTGCCGCGCATGCCCATGGTGTTCCACGTCTGATGGATCGTGACGCCGGGCTGGTCCAGCGCGATCTGGCACAGCAGCAGCCGCGGGCCGCCGTCGGCGTCCTCGTAGCGCGCGGTGGTCGAGCAGTGCGTGGCGACCGCCGAGTTCGTCGCGAAGCTCTTGCGGCCAGTCAGTTCGAAGCCGCCTTCGACGCGGACCGCACGGGTCTTCGCGTCCGTCATGTCGTTGCGCAGGCCCGTTTCGCTGGTGATCGACGCCCAGACCAGCTCGCCGTCGACCGCCTTGCGCAGCAGTTCCGCCAGCCGGGGCGCCTTCGTGCGCCGCCAGACGCTCGCCCACTGTCCCAGCGGCGACAGGTGCATCGTGAACGCCAGCGCGGTCGCGCCGTCGCCCATCGCGAGCCGTTCCAGCACTGGCAGGATCTCCGGCAGCCCTGCTCCCGAGCCGCCGAGTTCTTCCGGGACCGACAGCCGGAGGAAGCCCGCTTCCCGCAGGTCGTCGTAATTCTGGTGCGGGAAGGTGTTGTCCCGGTCGTGCACGGCCGCGCGCTCGGCGAAGATGTCCGCGAGCTTGGCGGCGCGGTCGACGAGGGCCTGCTGCTTTGGCGTCAGGAGAGGCTGCACCCGGCCATCAAAACAGCGTCCCGGATCTTGGTCAATCCGCCAAATACTCGTGAGTGCCTGTCCCGGTTAGAACCGGGACAGGCACTCACGAGCCATGCACTCAGCCGATCAGTTTGGACAGTCCCGCACCGTTGAACGAGCCCCAGCCAGTCGTCTGGTCATACCCCTTGCCAGCGGAGAAACCGGTAGTCCCGTTGAAGGTGTTGTTACCCGTGGTCACATCGTGGAAGCCGGAACCGTACGAGGAACCGTTGCCGATGCTGTAGAACTTCGCGTTCAGGTTGCCGAGGCCGCCCTTGTGGACCTCGTTCTGCAGCGCGGCGAAGCCCGCCCACAGCGGAGCCGCGCCCGAGGTGCCCCACACGTTCCCGGTCTGTCCGCCGGAGACGATCGTGTAGGCCGAACCCTGCGCGGCGTCACCGGCGACGTCCGGGACCTTGCGCTTGGTCGTGCTCTGCTTCGACTGCCACGACGGCGCGGCGAAGATCGTCGAGATGCCACCGCCGCCGGCACCGCCCGCGGCTCCGTCGTTCCAGGTCGTCTCGCTGCTGTAGCCATTGGACGAGTTCACCGTCAGCTGCGTGCCGCCGACGCCGGAGACGTTCGGGCTCGACGCGGGGAAGTCCACGGCCTGGGACTTGCTGCCGGTCTGGCGGGCGCAGTCGGTGGTGCCGTCGTCGCCCGCGGCGGCGAAGTAGCTGATGCCCTCGGCGGTGCCGGTCGCGAGCGCCTTGTCGACGCTGTTGGCCGCGGCCGAGCCTTCCGCCGCCTCGCAGGAGCCCCACGAGATCGAGACGACGCTGACCTTCTTGTCCGACGCGATCTGCTGGTACATCGCCAGCTCGCCCGCGTTGGAGTTCGGGGCCTCGTACACGTAGTCGTTGGCCGGGGCGGCGAGCGCGTGCACGACCTCGATGTCCAGGTCGACCTCGGTCTGGCCGTCGCCGGGGCTGGAGTCGTAGTTGGCTCCGCTGACCGAAACCGTGTTGACCGAACCGCCCTTGAGACCGTACTTCGTGTCGTACGCGGTGATGTCGGACTTCTTGTAGCCGTCGAACTCCACGAACCCGACGTTCACGCCCGCGCCGGTGGCGGACATGCCGCTGGTGCCGTACGCGGTCTTGAGGATGGTCGGCGTCACCGGCTTGACGGTGCGCGGCGCCGCCGCCGGCTTCGCGTGGTGCTTCACCGCGTGGTTGTCGAGACCGACGACCGAATCGACCACAGAGGACACCGACGCGGGCAGTTCCGGCGCGGAGTCGTTCGCGTAGAACTTCCGGCCGGTGACCGTGTCGGTGTAATTGCCGAGACGCGTATGGAAGGCAGATTCCAGCTGTCCGGCAGTCGCCGAGAAGGTGATCGCCTGCCGGTTTCCGGAAACCTGAATACCCTGCGCGCCGCTGCGCTTGAGGAAATTGACCGCCTGATCGGCTTCGGCTTGCGTTGGGCCGAATGCAGCAGTGAACTGCTCCGGAGAGAGGAATCGGTGGTACTGCGGCGAGGCCGGGTCCTGCACGTCGGAAAGGAAGCGGGCCAGCGCCTGCTGGTTGTGCAGCTTGAGGGACAGTGCGGCGGGAATCTGCTGCTCAGCGGCAACATCGCCGGACCGCGCGCTGGCGGCGAGCGGTGCGGCGTTGCCGGGAAGGGCGACCAGCGGGTCGGCGTTCGCGACGCCGGCCACGGACAGGCACAGCAACGCCGGCAGCGGAACCGCGGCGGCGACGAGCTTGCGCAAGCGCATGAGAATTCCTCTCGAGAGGCGGGGACCGAGCCGGCTAAATCGCGGTACCGACCCGTATCACCGACCCTAAAAAACCGCACGAAACAAAGAAACCTACTTTTGGCTGACCTTATCGCGGTTGGTTTGTTTTCCACTTGCACGATTTATGACTGATTCCCGCCCCGATGTCCCGCCGAATCCGGAAACCATCGCAAGGCGGAATCCGGAAGCCGTGGACAATCCGGACCGCTTGCGCTCACACGCGCACTGTGGTCGTCAAGCAAAAAAGGGAACCTTGCCGGAATTGGAATTCCCGGCGAGGTTCCCTTCTCGAATGGACTAGCGGGGTCGCGTGGGTTCGCGGTCCGTGAGGGGAACCCTGAGGGACTCTGAATCCCTCAGGGTTCCCCTCACGGACATCGGCGTTGCACCCGCTACCGGGAAAATCTCACTAGCGGGTCAGCCTTTGACGAGTTCGGCCCACTCGCGCACGGCGGCCGCGTCCACCGGAGCGTCCCAACCGGACGGACGCACCGCGCCGCCGACGTGGAACCCGCGCACACCGCCGGCCCGCAGCAAGTGCACCTGCTGCGCCCGCAAACCGCCGCCGACCAACAGCGCCGGGCCGTCGGTGCGCCGCGCGAGCTGCTGCAGCACCGACAGTCCACTCGCGACACCGTTCGCGTGCCCGGCCGCCAGCACGGTGTCGCAGCCAAGCTCGGCCAGCACGTCGTACGCGGCGATCGGGTCGCGCGAGCGGTCGATGGCGCGGTGGAACGTCCACGGCCGCCCGTCGATCTCCTTCAGCAGCGCGCGACACGCCTCGACGTCGACTTCGCCGTCCTCGGTCAGGAAGCCGAACACGAACTCCTGCGCACCCGCGGACACCAGCCGGGCCGCCGAAGCGCACAGCTCGTCGATCGCGCGGGCGTCGAAAGTGTTCTCCGCGCGCAGCATGACGCGCACTGGCAAATCAGTGGCCGCGAGCACCTCGCGCACCGTCGCCTCGCTCGGGGTGAGCCCGTCGCTGGCCATGTCGGCGACCAGTTCGAGCCGGTCCGCTCCGCCCTCCTGCGCCCGCTCCGCGTCCGGCGCGCCCAGCGCGATCACTTCCAGCAGGGCGGTGTTCGAACTCATGCCTCATCCGTTTCGATCCAGTGGCGGGGTGTCTTCCCCCCGGGCGTGCCTGCCGCGCCGGAAGCCGCCTTGCAGGCTCGTCATCCGGGCGCGCACCGCGTCGGGGGAAAGCGAGAGTATCGGCCGCTGCTCCGCTGCCGCGGCGGGGCCGCCGGTCACGTCGGCGACCCGCAGGAACGGCCAGGTGTCCTCGGCCCCGTCCTCTTGTTCCAGGTGCTCCGGCGACGGCCACTCCGGCTGTTCCTGGGGCGCGGGCGCCGGCCATTCCGGGGCCGCCTCGTCCGGGTCGTCGGTCGGGAACTCCGGCGGCGTTTCGTAGGCGTGCTTCGGCTCGGCTGCCTGGTAGTCCGGCTCGAACGCGGGCACCTCCGGCATCGGCGCGACCACGCGCGGCCCCGGCGCCACCGGCTCCTCCGGCGGAGCGGAGAGATCGAACCAACGCGAAAGCACGTCGCGATAAGCAGGCATCCGGTCAGTCGGCGCGTCGATCTCCAGATGCGACCGCGCCGCTGGCCCCGGCCACGACGGCGCATCCTCGACCACCGGCGCGCGCCGCAGCGGACCGGCGTCGTCGAGGGTCGGCGCGACCAGCTCGGCGGGCTCTTCCGGCTCCTCGGCCGGGGCCAGCGGCGCGAGCGGGGCGAGCAGCTCCGGCTCCGGCGCGGGTTCCGGTTCGACCGGCGCGGGCAGCTGCGGCAGCGGCGGGGCCTCGGTGATCAACGCCGCCGGGACGACGACGGTCGCGGTGAGACCGCGTCCCTCGGCCGGGCTCAGCTTCACCGCGATGGCGTGCCGCTCGGCCAGCGTCGCGACCACGAACAGCCCCATCCGGCGCGACACCTCGACGTCGACCTCCGGCGGATGCGCCAGCCGCGCGTTGGTGCGGTCGATCTCCGCCTGCGGCATGCCCGCGCCGCGGTCGGTGATCTCGATCCGCCACGCGCCGTCCGGCGTCCGCGCGCTTTCCACGGTGACCGCCGCCTGCGGCCCGGAGTACCGGGTGGCGTTCTCCAGCAGCTCGGACACCACGTGCACCAGGTCGTTGACCGCGTCGCCGCGCACCGCGAGCGCCGGGGCCGGGCCGACCTCGATCCGCTGGTAATCCTCCACTTCGGACAGTGCGGCCCCGATGATCTCGTCGGCCACCACCGGTCCGGTGTCCTCGCGCACCAGGTCGGTGCCGGACAGCACCAGCAGGTTCTCGCTGTTGCGCCGCATCCGGGTGGCGAGGTGGTCGAGTTCGAACAGCCCGCCGAGGGTCTCCGGGTCCTGTTCGCCCGCCTCCATCCGGTCGAGCACGGACAGCTGCCGCTCCACCAGGTCCTGGCTGCGCTGCGACAGGTTGACGAACATCGCGTTCACGTTCTCGCGCAGCATCGCCTGCTCGGCGGCCAGCCGGACCGCCTCGCCGTGCACCGCGTCGAACGCGCGCGCGACCTGCCCGACTTCCTCCCGGGTGAAGATCGGCACCGGAGCCACCGCCGCCCGGTGCCGCAGGTTCTCCGGAGCTGGATCGGGCTCGGTGAGCAACCGCTGCACGGCCTCGGGCAGCCGATGGTCGGCGACCTCCAGCGCGGTGCGGCGCAGGATCCGCAACGGCCGCAGCAGCGAGCGCGCGATCACCACCGACAGCACACCGGCGACCAACAGGACACCGATGACGATTCCGCCGTCCCAGATGGTCGACGCACGGGCGCTGGCGGCTCGCGCGTCCGTTTTGTCCTGGAGCTGGACGAGCAGCGCCTGCTGCACCTGGTGGGCGAGATTGACCGTGTACGTCGACGCGGTGTCCCACTGGTCCGCGTCCAGGCCGGAGAGCGGCTGATTATTCTCCGTACGCGTGAGCGCCGACTCGACCATGTCGTTGCCGATGTCGACGACGATGCCGATCACCGTGTCCGAGTACATCCGCTGCTCGTCCGGCGTGGCGAAGGTGCGGTAGTCGTTGCGCGCGGCCGCCAGTTCGGCTTCCGCGCCGAGCAACGCGCGCGTCCGGTCGCGGTTGAGCGTGCCCTGCGCGATCGCCTCGGACATGACCGCGCGCTTGACCGACATCTGGTCCTTGATCCGCGCGAGCGCGTTCCCGGCCAGCCGCAGCCGCGCCAGGTCGGGTTCGGTGACGTCGGCCGCGGCGGTGTCGCTGATGTCGAGCAGACCGGAGATCAGCTCGCTGTAGGAGCGAAGCACCGCGTCAGCCGGATACGCCGAGTGTTCGGCCGAATACCGAAGGCCGCCAAGCACTCTCAGCCGGTCGTCGCTCTGCTGCAGGTCGCCTGCCGCGGAGCCGTCGAGCCGCGCCTTGCTGTCGGCGAGCGACCGCTCGAACGCGCCGATCGCCAAGTCGACCCGGGTGCGCTGGCCGACGAGGACGTCAGTCGCGCCCTTGCGGTCGCCCGCGACGAACCGCACCGTGACGTCGCGTTCCCGCTGCAACTGGTGCACGACCTCGGCGACCGTCGTGTCGACCCGGCAGCGGGCGGCGAACTCGGCGAGCTGGCGGGCGTCGCGCAGGTCGCTGTTGACCCGCAGGCCGACCAGCACGACCACGGCGAGCGCGGGGATCAGCAGGACGACGAAGAGCTTGGTGCGCAGGCGCCAGTTCCGCAGCCGCCATCCGCCGCCGACCGGACGCGAGGCAGCCGGATCCGTCGCGTCACCCGAACGGGGACGGTCGTCGCGACGGGTCACCTGTGCTTCCTTTTCCACCGCGGGAACCTCTGCCCGCGGACGTCATCGGGCTCCGGCCGAAAACTACCAAGCGGTAGCTTCCGGCGAAAAGATCGGGAAGCCACCCTGGCGGGGGCACCGCCCTGCGGGCGATCGTATGGGCAGCGGCCCATACGATCCAGCACGAGGCAGAGATTCTCCCGGCAGGGGATGGCGAGTGAAAGCGACCGGTCTGAGGTTTGCGCTGGTGGCGACGTTGTTCGCACTCAGCGGTTGTTCCGTGTTCGGATCCGGTGACTCCGGACAAGCGCAACCGCCGGAACGCGCGACGCTGCGGGTCGGCGTCGCGAGCCCGATCGACACCGCCCCGCTGCGGATCGCCGTCGCGGCGGGAAAGTTCCGCCAGGCCGGGCTGAACGTCCAACTGGTGGAACTCGGCGACAGCGACGGCGTGGAAAAACTGAAGGCCGGACAGGTGGATGTGACGTTCGGCAGCGACGTGTCCCTGTTCCGCGCCGCGGGATCGGGCACCGCGCTGCAATTGCAGGGCGAGGCTTACACGTTCGGCCGCACGACTATCGCGCTCGTCACGTTGCCCGGCTCCGACTACACCGAACCGACCGCGAAGAAGTCGCCGAAGATCGCCGTCGACTCCCCCGACGACATCGGCGCGCTCACCGCGCGGGCCGTCCTCGGCACGGCGGGCGTCGACAAGTCGAAGATCGAGTTCGTGTCCCGGCCGTACGGGCAGATGCCCGCCGCGCTGCAGTCCGGAGACGCGGACGCGGCGCTGATGGTCGAGCCGTACATCACCCGCGCGGAGAAAGAACTGGGCGCGCAGATCCTCGCCGACGGATCGACCGGCGCGACCCTCGACTTCCCGGCGTCGGGCTATGCCGCGACCGGCCAGTTCGCCGCCGCGAACCCGCGCACGCTGACCGCGTTCCGGAACGTCCTCACCCAGGCCCAGCTCGCCGCGTCCGACTCGGCGAAGGTGCGCGACGCGCTGCCGTCGTTCTCCGACATCGACCAGACCACCGCCGCGCTCATCTCGCTCGGCAGCTACCCGACCACGCTGTCGGCGACCCGGCTGCAGCGCGTGGCCGACCTCATGCACAGCTCCGGGCAACTCGCCAACCGCCTCGACGTGGCGGCGATGCTTCCGAACGCGTTGTGAGTGTTTAAGCCGGTTCTAACCGGCTTTGCCACGCACGAGGCGTTAGATGCTCGCCCCGGTCGGCTGCAGGCAGATCGTGCGCACCGGCGGCCCCGCGTAGACCAGCGACAGATCCTTGTCGCCGCAGCTGGACGCCTTCCGCTCGCCGTCGTGCACAACCGCGCGCGCCTCCGCCTTGGGGTCGTCGCAGGCGACCTTGCCGACCTTCGACTCGTCCGAAACGTCGCGCACGCACTCGCCGGACACGACGTTCAGCGCGAGGCACAGCGTCTGGCTCGGCCTGCTGCTGGTGGTGGTGGCGGAGCGGGTCGACGAGTACAGCTCGAACCGCACGTAGTCCTCGCCGCGGCAGGAGGACCGGCCGTTGACGACGGTGTCGACGCGGTAGGTGGCGGCCCGGTCGGAGCAGTCCGCTCCGGTGTAGGTCTGCGTCTTCGTGCCCAGCGACGAGAGGTACAGGCAGCTGCCCGCGACCGGCGGCCCCGCCGAACGCGCGATCGCGGCGAACCCGAACGCGCCGAGCGTCCCGAGCCCGAGCGCCACGACGATGAGCGCGGCGAAGAGCGCCTTCTGCTTGCCCGACACCCGTTTCGGGCCGACCTGGACCGGCTGCTGCGGAAGCGGCTGGTACGGGTTCGCGGCCGGCGGCATGCCGAACGGTGGTGTGGTCACTGGGTCCCCTCCCGCGGCTTCGTCCCGTCATCTTGGCATCCCCGGGCCGCGCGCCGGGAGGGAACGTATAAAGGAGAGGTGACTGATGGCCCCCTGATCGTCCAGTCCGACAAAACCGTGCTGCTCGAGGTCGACAATCCGCGTGCCGGCGACGCGCGGATCGCCATCGCGCCGTTCGCCGAACTGGAACGAGCGCCCGAGCACGTGCACACCTACCGGATCACGCCGCTCGCGTTGTGGAACGCGCGCGCCGCCGGGCACGACGCGGAACAGGTGGTGGACGCGCTCACCACGTACTCGCGCTTCCCGGTGCCGCAGCCGCTCCTGATCGACGTCGTGGACGTGATGGGCCGGTTCGGGCGGCTGCAGATCGCCAACCACCCCGCGCACGGCCTGGTGATGACCACGACCGACCGCGCGGTGCTGGAAGAGGTTTCGCGGAACAAGAAGATCAGCCCGATGCTGGGCTCGCGGATCGACGACGACACGGTCCTCGTGCACCCGTCCGAACGCGGGCGGCTCAAGCAGGCGCTGCTGAAGGTCGGCTGGCCCGCCGAGGACCTCGCCGGGTACGTGGACGGCGAAGCGCACCCGATCGACCTCGCCGAGGACGACTGGCACCTGCGCGACTACCAGCGGCAGGCGGCGGAGGCGTTCTGGGCGGGCGGTTCCGGCGTCGTCGTGCTGCCGTGCGGCGCGGGCAAGACGCTGGTCGGCGCGGCCGCGATGGCGCACGCCAAGGCGACCACGCTGATCCTGGTCACCAACACCGTCGCCGGGCGGCAGTGGAAGCGCGAACTGGTCGCGCGCACGTCGCTCACCGAGGACGAGATCGGCGAGTACTCCGGGGAGAAGAAGGAGATCCGGCCGGTCACCATCGCGACGTACCAGGTGGTCACGCGCAAGACCAAGGGCGAGTACCGGCACCTCGACCTGTTCGATTCGCGCGACTGGGGCCTGGTCGTCTACGACGAGGTGCACCTGCTGCCCGCGCCGGTGTTCCGGATGACCGCGGACCTGCAGTCGCGACGGCGGCTCGGGCTGACCGCCACGCTGGTGCGCGAGGACGGCCGCGAGGGCGACGTGTTCTCGCTGATCGGCCCGAAGCGCTACGACGTACCATGGCGCGACATCGAGGCGCAGGGCTGGATCGCGCCCGCGGAGTGCACCGAGGTGCGGGTGACGCTGACCGAAAACGAACGCCTGCAGTACGCCACCGCGGACTCCGACGAGCGGTACAAGCTCGCTGCCACCGCGATGACGAAGATCCCGGTGATCCGGTCCATTGTGGACAAACATGCGGGCGAGCCGACCCTGGTGATCGGCGCGTACCTCGACCAGCTGGAGATGCTGGGCGCGGAGCTGGAAGCCCCGGTGATCCAGGGCTCGACGCGCAACAAGGAGCGCGAGGAGCTGTTCGACAAGTTCCGCCGCGGCGAACTGCGCACGCTGGTGGTGTCGAAGGTGGCGAACTTCTCGATCGACCTGCCGGAAGCGTCGGTGGCGATCCAGGTGTCGGGCACGTTCGGCTCGCGGCAGGAGGAGGCGCAACGCCTCGGCCGGCTGCTGCGCCCGAAGGGCGACGGACGGCAGGCGCACTTCTATTCGATCGTCTCGCGGGACACAGTGGACACGGAGTACGCGGCGCACCGCCAGCGCTTCCTCGCCGAACAGGGGTACGCGTACCACATCGTCGACGCGGAAGACCTGCGTCGACCGCTGTGAGTTACGAGCCGAGGTAACGGAGAACGGCCAGCACGCGTCGGCTGTACCCCTTCGCTTGCGGCAGGTCGAGCTTGTCGAAGATCGCGTTCGCGTGCTTCTCCACGGCGCTCTGCGAGACGAACAGCAGCGCCGCGATGCTCGCGTTCGTATGGCCCTGCGCCATTTTCTCCAGCACGTCGCGCTCGCGCGGGGTCAGCCGGGCGAGCGCGTCCTCGTGCGACGTCCGGGCGACCAGCCTGCGCACCACCTCCGGGTCGAAGGCCGCGCCGCCGGCCCCGACCCGGTCCAGTGCGTCGAGGAAGTCGCCGACCTGCGCCACGCGGTCTTTGAGCAGGTAGCCGACGCGGCCGCCGTCGCCGCCGATCAGCTTGGCGGCGTAGCGTTTCTCGACGTATTGGGACAGCACGAGCACACCGGTGTCCGGCCAGCGTTCGCGGATTTCGAGGGCGGCGCGCAGCCCTTCGTCGGTGTGGGTCGGCGGCATGCGGACGTCCGTGACGACCACGTCCGGCTGGTGTTCAGCGGTCGCTTCGAGGAGCGTTTCGCCGTCTCCCACCGCGGCGACTACGTCGTGGCCTTCCTCCGCCAGCAGCCTTACGAGGCCTTCCCTGAGCAAGGTCGCGTCCTCGGCCAGAATCACTCGCACGGCAGTGTCACCCGCACTGTGGTCGGCCCATTTTCCGGACTCTGCAAGGAAAATTCGCCGTCCATCGCCGCTACTCGTCTTGCCAGCCCGGACAGTCCGCCGCTCTCGCTCATGGTTGCGCCGCCGCAGCCATCGTCAGTGATCTCGGCGACGAGCCTGGTTTCCTCACGGCGGACGTCAATGGTGACCTTGTTGGCGCTGGCATGCTTGGCAGCATTGGTGACCGATTCGGAAGCCACGAAGTAGACGACCGTCGCCAATTCCGGCGAGGGCTCGTCGAGCGCGTAACGAAGGTCGACCGGGATCGTGGCGCGCTCGGCCAGAGATTCCAACGCGGCCTCAAGACCGCTTTCGTCGAGCGCGATCGGGTACACGCGCCAGCTCACCTCTCGGAGTTCGCGCAACGCTTCCTGCGATTCCTCGTGGGCCTGCCGGACCAGCTCAGCCGCCCTCTCCGCGTCGCCTGCCCGGCGTGCCCGACCGAGCAACACGCCCAGCGCCACCAGCCTTTGCTGCACCCCGTCGTGCAAATCCCGCTCGATGCGACGACGTTCGCCGTTGACCGCCTCGACCACTTCGCTGCGGGTTGTCGCCAGCTCGGACACCCTGCGCCGCAACAGTTCCTGACTGCTCGGACCGAAGAACCTCCGCGCCAACCGCTTGTCTAGTGCGGCGACGCCGATCAGGCCCTGTCCACAAAGGAATACCGCGATCGCTGCGAGTGCCAGGACCGGGAGCCAGTCCAGCAAGGTCCCGTCCGCGGTTCCGCCAGGTGCTCGACCGGTGACCAGTTGGACGAAGTAGAGCGAACCAGCTACGGCACCTGCGGCGATGCACACCCACACGCCCAACGCGAGAAGCCCGGTGAGGCTGCGTGGAACGAGGTACTGCAGGGCTCGACGGCCGTCGTAGTCGTCACCGTTCCTGGCGTCCAGGAATCGTTGCAGCCGTGCGCGTTCGATTTCGGCCAGCCTGCGTGCGCCGCGGAATACCTGCGGCCGAACTGCCGGGACGACGAGGAGCGGTGCGACCAAGACCACGTATGGCACCTCGATAAGCGCTGTCAGGACACCTAGGCCGACGCCCGCCGTCCGGCGCAGCGCTCGCGGTCTGTTCACGTTGATCAGGCTAGCCAGTCCGCTCGGCTGGGCGTACTGCGGTTTCCCGCATTTCTCCGGGTGGCGGACAGCAATGTGTTGCGCGCCTTGCCTTTCTACCTTCGACGACGTCGCATTCGAAGTGAAAGGACCACCGTGAACCTCTTGCTCGCCGCCCCCGCCGAACCGCTCACCGGCCTCGCGGGCTGAGCCGTCGGACTGATGGACTCGCTCGGCGGCGTCGGCGCCGCGATCGTCGTCGGCCTGGACAACCTGTTCCCGCCGATCCCCAGCGAACTCGTCCTCCCGCTGGCCGGATTCTCCGCGAGCCGCGGCACGTTCAGCCTGGCCGGAGCCCTCTTCTGGACAACACTGGGCTCGCTCGCCGGAGCCGTGATCGTCTACTGGCTGGGCGCGCTGCTCGGCCGAGACCGATGCCGCGCCCTGCTCAGCCGCCTGCCGCTGATGAACGTCACCGACTTCGACCGGACCGAGGCGTGGTTCACCCGGCACGGCGGCAAGGCGGTGTTCCTCGGCCGGATGGTCCCGATCTTCCGCAGCCTGATCTCGCTGCCGGCGGGCGTGGAACGGATGCCGTTCGGCCGGTTCCTGCTGCTGACGACGGCGGGCAGCCTGCGGTGGAACACCGTGTTCGTGGTGGCCGGGTATCTGCTCGGGGAGAGCTGGTCGCTGGTGGACCGGTACGCGTCGGTGTTCCAGTACGTCGTGCTCGCCGCGGTGGCGATCGCGATCGGCCTGTTCGTGGTGGTCCGGGTGCGCCGCGTCGCCCGGCACTGAGTTTCTGCCCCTCGACCTGGGGTTCCTTCAGGTTCACTCGAACGGATGAGCGAGTGGCGCTCTGGAAATTGTCGGTGGTTCGAACTACTGTTCGATATGCAGGCACCGAACACCAGTTCGAGGGGAAGCTCATGACGATCGCACCGTTCCGCCCCGGCGTCGGGGCACCGCCGGTCCAGACCTTGCCGCCAGGGCGCTGGCACGGGCGCATCTGGGTGGCGGAGGAGCCGCTCACGCGGCCGCAGCGGTACTTGAGCTGCGTCGCCGAGTTCGAGCGGTCGGGGCTGTGGCCCGTGCTGATCCCGCCCGACCAGCGCTTCACCGCCCGAGGGGAAGACTGGCTGGACGACCGCGGCCGCCTCGCTCCGGCCGGTCACCGCGTCGCCAACGCCGACCCCGCCGAAGTCCTGGCCCGCTGGTGGGACGGTTCTTGTTGCGACGGAGCCTGCCTGCGCCCGTTCGGCACCCGCTTCCCCGGGCTGGCGAAACGCTCGCACCGCCGCTCGGACCCCCTAGCCGAAGCAGGCAACACCGGCTCGATCCTGGCCGCCCGCACGCCGCACCGCCTGGGCCTGGTGCAGGCCGACCGTCCAGCCGACATCCCGGCTCTCATCGGCTGGACGGGAATGATCAAGTCGACAGACCAGGTCGCGGAACTGTCGGCGGTTTTGCGCAGCTGGGAAGACCGCTTCGGCGCGACCCTGGTGACGCTGGGCTTCGACACGCTGGAACTGTCGGTCTCCGCCCCGCCCCGCACCCACGCCAGGGCCTTGACGGTGGCCGCCGAGCACCGGGCCTTCAGTCTCCCGACGTACCTCGCCCAGCCGGGAAACCTGCGGGAGTACGCCACTTCCCTGGTGCAGAGCCGCCGATGGAGGTTCTCGTGGGCCTGAGGGAGTGATGGAGTGCGGGCAGGACGACTGGGTCGGGGCGGCGCAGGTTCCGCCGATTCCGCGCCGTCCTTGGCGGATTCGGCGGTCCTCGCGGATCTGGCGTGCCTGGCGGGGTTGGCGGTCCTCGCGGATCTGGCGGGCCTGGCGGGGTTGGCGGATCTGGCAGGGCTGGCGGACTTGGCGGGAGCAAGACCGAGCCGCGAACAGGAGAATTCGGCAGTTTCGGCACGCCACAGCGCAAGCACGACCGGCTCGCCAAGCAACCGCTTCCCGACGCGCTCCTGCCTGCCTCAGCGCAGCCGCCCTTCTCCCTCCGTTCTGCTCCGCGCTCTTGCTTGCCCTCTCCGTCTCCCCTCCGCGTCCCGTCCCGACGGCCAGGCAACGGAGTCAGCCCCATGAGACCGACGTCCCTTCGATCAGGACATATGTCCCAATCCTTAGCCCACCTGTCCGGAAAACGGCCGCGCGGACGGGTTTACCGCAACCGTCCGCACGGGAACCCCCGGCGGCGAAAGGCGGTGAGGAGGATCGGCCAGATCCGAGTGGGCACGTCCGGTTGGCGATACCCGCCGTGGCGCGGCGCGTTCTACCCCTCCGGCCTGCCGCAACGCCGCGAACTCGAGTACCTCTCCCGCCGGACGAACGCCGTCGAGCTCAACGGATCCTTCTACTCGCTGCAGCGCCCGGAGCGATACCGCGGCTGGCACGCCGAAACCCCGGCCGGATTCCTGTTCGCGGTCAAGGGCGGCCGGTTCATCACGCACCTCAAACAGTTGCGCGACGTCGAAACCGCGCTCGCCAACTTCTACGCCTCCGGTGTCCTCGCACTCGCCGACAAACTGGGTCCCTTCCTCTGGCAACTCCCGCCACGACTGACCTTCGACCCCGACCGGGTCTCCACGTTTCTCGGCCAACTCCCCCGCACCACCAGCGAGGCAGCCACGCTCGGGGCGAAGCACGACGACAAGCTCAAGGCCCCCGCGTTTCTGGAACCAGGCCCCGACCGTCCAGTGCGGCACGCGCTCGAAGTGCGCCACCCGAGCTTCACCACCAACGAAGCGACAGACCTGCTGAAAAAACACCGAGTCGCCCTGGTGACCGCTGACGCCGCCGCCCCGTGGCCGTACACGGAGGACCAGACCACTGACTTCAGTTACGTCCGGCTGCACGGCTCGGAAGACCTCTACACCAGCAACTACTCCGACTCAGCCCTGCGCGCCTGGGCCGCGAAAATCACCGAATGGCACGACGGCGGCCGCCGAGACGTGCACGTCTACTTCGACAACGACAGCAAAGTCGCGGCCCCACACAACGCCGTCACACTCACCCGCCTGCTCGACCTCCCCGCCGAAACCGATGAGGCACAGTGAGCGGACAGTGAGCGCACTTCGATTGGGTGGTGATACGGGCCGCCGGTGGTCTACGTGCTGCCGCTGGGGGTCGGCACGCGGACCACCGCGCCCGGCTGCCCTCGTGCGCCCCAACGGGGGAACCGTTCCGCCAAACGGCCGAAGCCATCCGCGCGCGAAGCCACTTGCACCCGCGACCGGCCGCACCGGAATGGTTCAACCACTCTCGCGCCGCAGCGATACTGCCGAACCCAATCCCGCACCAAGCCAGCCCGCAACGCTCGCACCAGGCGATCGAATCCGTCAGCAACCAAACCGCACAGCCAGCAATGCCGCACCAAGCCAGCCCACAGCACTCGCATCTGACCTGCATCAGGCAGTCCAGCCCGTCAGCAAACCAGCCGCGCAGCCAGCAATCCCGCGCCGCAACTGTCCGGCCACTCGCTCCACACCCGGACCGATCCAACTCGACAACAACCAAACCGCTCGCAGCCAGCAACCCGCGCCACGGCAATGCGGCTGCACCCACCTCCGCTAAGTCGGCCAACTTCGCCCCCCACTCGGCTCGGCTCGGCTCGGCTCGGCTCGGCTCGGCTCGGCTCGGCTCGGCTCGGCTCGGCTCGGCTCGGCTCGGCTCGGCTCGGAAATGGTTCAACCACTCTCGCGCCACAGCAGTACGACCGAAGCTAACCCCGCACCAACCCTGCCAACTGCGCCCGCACTCGATCCGCGTCCGGGTGATCCAACCGCGTCAACAGCCGAACCGCGCGCAGCCAGCAGTCCCGCGCGGCAGCAGTCCTGCCGTAGCGCAGGTGCGCCGTGCCCAGTTCCGACAGCACATCCGCGGCCTCGTACTCCTCGTCCATCGCGAAGAACATGTCGACCGCCTCGGACAGGCACTCGATTCCCTCCACATGGCGCCCCAAGCCCAGCAGCGCGCGGGCGCGGGCGGCCAGCGAGAAGCGGCCCTGTGGCAGGTCGTCCGGCGGGACCAGGGCCAGCGCCTCGTCCGCGAGCGACAGTGCCTGTGGGTAGTCGCCCATCATCGCGCACAGGTCGCCCAAAGCGCGCAACACATTCGCTTCCACCGAGGTAAACCCCAGCTCCCGCGTGATTTCCAGCGACCTCAGGCCATGCCGGTAAGCCTCCGGGAAATCCTCGATGCCCTGTGCGGTCATCGCCAGGTTGTAGCGCGCCCGCGCCTCCCCCGGCAGCGAGCCCAGTTCCAGCTGCACAGCCAGCGCCTGCTCCAGATATTCGCGCGCCAGCACATAATTCCGGGCGACTCCCTCGATCACGCCGAGTCCATTGAGGATCGCCGCTTCGCCGTGCCGCTCCCCGGAATTTCGCGCCGCTCGCAGGCCGATCTCGAAGAGGTACCGCCATTCGTCGACTCGTGCGCGTCCGGCGAAATAGGTGAACAGCGACCAGGCCAGCCGCCAGCATTGGGCGTATCGGCCGATCCGGAACGACCATTGGATCACTGAGATCAGGTTTCCGTGTTCCTCGATGAACCAGGCCAAAGCGCGGTGGAAGTCCGAGAATTCCAGCGCGCCAGCCGACGGCATCGATCCGATCTCGTCCATCAGCTGACGGGGACGCATCGCCAAACCTGCGTTCCGTGCCGAGGCGATGAACCAGTCGAGCAGTCGCGAACTGGCCTCCGCGCGTTCGGCGGCGTCGTCCTCCTGCTCCGACAATTCGTTCGCATAGGCTCGGATCAAGTCGTGGAACTGGTACCGGCCTGGCTTCGGTTGGATGAGCAAGTGCGTGGAGACGAGCGTGTCGAGAGCGCCGCGAGTTTCCTTTTCGGACCGTCCGCTGAGCGCGACTGCCATGCCCAGCGATAGATCCGGACCTGCCGACAGTGCCAGCAACCGCAGCAGTCGCGCCGCTGCCGGGCATAAGACCCGGTAGGAATAGGAGAAAACCGTGCGGATGTTGGTTTCGTCGCCGTCGCCTAGGTCGAAGGTGCTCAACCGGCCTGCGTCCGAGGGCAGTGCCGCCACGAACTCGTCCAGTGGTAGCCGCGGGAACTGTGCCGCGCGCACGGCTAGGATCCGGATCGCCAACGGGAGTCCACCGCAATACTGTACGAAACGACCGGCGGCGATCGGATCTTCGTGGACTCGTTCGACGCCGATAGCCGAGGCGAGAAGCTCCACCGCCTCTTCACTGTCCAATTCAGACAGAGCGATTCGGCGGGCACCGTGCGTCGCGACCAATCCGCGTAGTTGCCAACGGCTCGTCACCACGACCAAGCATCCGGGGCCGGGTAGCAGAGAACGCACTTGTTCGGTGCTGTTTGCGTTGTCCAGCACTACCAACAGCCGTCGGCCGGTGGTGTACGTACGCCAAGTCGCGGCACGTTCGTCCAAACCGGACGGGATTCGGTCGGCGGGTACGCCCAGCGCGATGAGCATCGTCTCCAGCGCGGCGATGGGCGACACCGGCGCGCCCGGACCGTAGCCACGCAGGTCCAGAAATACCTGGCCGCCGGTGAAACGGTCCGCGATTTGGTGAGCGAAGTGGACAGACAGGGTCGTTTTCCCTTGCCCGCCCATGCCTTCCACCGAGGCAATCGGTGTGGAAGTGCCATCGTCGAGGGCTTCCGGCAGCAACGCGCGCAAGGCTTTCAAGTCCGCCGCGCGACCGGCGAAGGCACCAAGATCAGCCGGAAGCTGGTGCGGTACATGGGGTTCCAGCGGAGTCCGGAACCGCATGCCTTCGTCGCCGCCCAGTACTAGCCGGTGTGCGCGTTGCAGTCCGGCACCGGGATCCAAGCCCAATTCCTCGGCCAGCAACCCGCTGATCCGCCGGTACACGTCCAGCGCCTCGGCCTGCCGCCCGGAGCGGAGCAGCGCGTACATCAGCTGCTCATGCGGGCGTTCGCGCAGCGGATGTTCGCGGGTCAGAAGCTCCAGCTCGGGCACGACGGTGTCGTACTCGCCGACGGTCAGCAGCGTCTCAGCCCACAGTTCGCGCACTCGCGTGCGTTCCTCGGCGAGTTGCCCGACCTCGTCCCGGTGCAGCGCGTCCGATTCCACGTTCTGCAGCGCCGAACCCCGCCATTGCCCCAGCGCGTCCTCGAAATACCCCGCCGCCCGCCGGTGTTCGCCTCGCTCCGCGGCACTGCGGCCCCGCGCCGCGAGCTGCCGGAACCTGCCGAGATCCACTGCGTTCTCGTCGACTTCCAACAGGTAGCCGCCGCGTTCGGTGCGGATCGACGCGCCGTCGCCGAGCGCCCGGCGCAGCCGCAGGACATACGTCTGCAGCGCGCCCTTCGACCGGCGCTGGTCGTCGCCCCACAGCCAGTGGCTGAGCACGTCGACCGACACGAGCCGGTTGGCCCGCAGCAGCAGTCCGGCGAGCACGATCAGCGGGCGGCTGCCGCCCAGCGGCACCACCTGGTCCCCGGCCAGCACCTCGGCCGGGCCGAGCACCCGGAAGTCGAGGCCGTCCACACGTTCCATTGTGGCGTTGAGACGGCCCCCGCGGCACCTCGGTTCCCGTCACCGCGGCGATGGCATGATCGGCTCTCATGCAGGTTTACGCGCTCCCGCTGCACACCCGGTTCCGGGACATCACCGTCCGTGAAGGACTGTTGCTCCGCGGCTCCGCCGGCTGGGGCGAGTTCTGCCCTTTCGCTGACTATTCGGACACCGAGAGCGTGCCCTGGCTCGCCGCAGCACTCGAAGCGAGCGAAGAAGGCTGGCCTGAGCCAGTCCGCGACCGTATTGAGGTGAACACGACAGTCCCGATTGTGCCGCCGGAACGCGCGCATGAACTGGTCCGTCAGTCCGGTTGCCGCACGGCGAAGGTCAAAGTCGCCGACAAACGCGCGACGCTCGCCGAGGACTGCGCGCGCATCGAAGCGGTCCGTGACGCCCTGGGTCCGTCCGGCGCGATCCGCGTCGACGCCAACACCGCGTGGGATGTCGACACCGCCGTCCACGCGCTCGGCGAACTGGACCGCGCGGCCGGTGGACTGGAGTACGCCGAACAGCCGTGCCCGACGATCGAAGACTTGGCCGCCGTCCGGCGTCGCGTGTCAGTGCGGATCGCGGCCGACGAGTCGATCCGCCGCGCGGAAGATCCGCTGAAGGTCGCCGTCGCCGGAGCCGCCGACATCGCCGTGCTCAAGGTCGCCCCGCTCGGCGGAGTAAGGCGTGCGTTGGAGGTCGCGGAGGCGTGCGGGCTGCCGTGCGTGGTGTCGTCGGCGGTCGAGACGAGCGTCGGGTTGGCCGCCGGGCTCGCGCTCGCCGGGGCGTTGCCGGAGCTGGACTTCGCCTGCGGACTCGGCACGATGTCGTTGCTGCGCGGGGACGTCTGCACCGAAACACTGTCCCCTGTGGACGGTTACCTGCCGGTGCCGCGAAAGGCTCCGGAACCCGACGCGTACGCCGAATTCGCCGCGTCGCCCGAGGTGGAAGCGGCGTGGCTGGACCGGTTCGAGCGGGTCCGCCGGATCAGCGGGTAAGGGAGACTTCAGGGTCGCGGCCCCGGGGCTATCTCCGGGGCGATCCCGGATGTGCGGCGCGCGCCGGTCGCGGAGTATTGCTGGCATGACGGACAACGTGCAGGCCGCACCGGCCAAGAAGATCTTCCGCAGCCGCTCCGACCGCATGCTCACCGGTGTGTGCGGCGGATGGGCCAAATACCTCAACGTCGACCCCTCGATGGTGCGCATCGCCGCGGTCGCCGGGGCCGTGCTCTCGGCCGGGGTGATCCTGCCGGTCTACGCCGCCGCGGCCGTGCTGACGCCCGAAGACTGATCGCCCGGCGCATGCCCGGGGAGTCGCTGACGCGGAAACGGGCGAAGCCCGGTCCACCACGAAGGTGAACCGGGCTTCGCCGAAAAGCAGCCGAACTCAGAAGTCCATGCCACCCATGCCGCCGGACGGGTCGGCCGGAGCGGCAGAAGCCTTCTCCGGCTTGTCCGCGACGACAGCCTCGGTGGTCAGGAACAGCGCCGCGATGGAAGCGGCGTTCTGCAGCGCGGAGCGGGTGACCTTCGTCGGGTCCGGAACGCCGGCCGCGAGCAGGTCCTCGTACTCGCCGGTGGCGGCGTTCAGGCCGTGGCCCTGCGGGAGGGACTTGACCTTCTCCGCCACGACGCCGCCCTCGAGACCGGCGTTGATCGCGATCTGCTTGAGCGGAGCCTCGACGGCGACCTTGACGATGTTCGCGCCAGTGGCCTCGTCACCGGTCAGCTTCAGGCCCGCGAAAGCGGCCTCGGCAGCCTGGATCAGGGCCACGCCGCCGCCGGCGACGATGCCCTCTTCCACGGCGGCCTTGGCGTTGCGCACCGCGTCCTCGATGCGGTGCTTGCGCTCCTTCAGCTCGACCTCGGTCGCGGCGCCGGCCTTGATGACGGCCACGCCGCCGGCCAGCTTCGCGAGCCGCTCCTGCAGCTTCTCGCGGTCGTAGTCCGAGTCGGAGTTCTCGATCTCCGCGCGGATCTGGTTGACGCGACCCTGGATCTGGTCGGCGTCGCCCGCACCCTCGACGATGGTGGTCTCGTCCCGGGTGATGACGGCCTTGCGGGCACGGCCCAGCAGCGACAGGTCCGCGTTCTCCAGCTTGAGGCCGACGTCCTCGGAGATGACCTGGCCGCCGGTCAGGATCGCGATGTCCTGCAGGATCGCCTTGCGGCGGTCGCCGAAGCCCGGGGCCTTGACGGCGACGGACTTGAAGGTGCCGCGGATCTTGTTGACGACCAGGGTCGCCAGGGCTTCGCCCTCGACGTCCTCGGCGATGATCAGCAGCGGCTTGCCGGACTGGATGACCTTCTCCAGCAGCGGCAGGACGTCCTTGACGTTGGAGATCTTGGAACCGAAGAGCAGGACGTAGGGGTCCTCCAGCTCGGCTTCCTGGCGCTCCGGGTCGGTCACGAAGTAACCGGACACGTAGCCCTTGTCGAAGCGCATGCCCTCGGTGAGCTCCAGCTCGAGCCCGAAGGTGTTGCTCTCCTCGACGGTGACGACGCCTTCCTTGCCGACCTTGTCCAGCGCCTCGGCGATCAGCTCGCCGATGGTGCGGTCAGCGGCCGAGATCGAGGCGGTAGCAGCGATCTGCTCCTTGGTCTCGATCTGGACGGCGGCCTTGTGCAGCTGCTCGGTGATGGCCTCGACGGCCGCCTCGATGCCCCGCTTGAGCGAGATCGGGTCGGCGCCGGCCGCGACGTTGCGCAGGCCCTCGCGCACGAGCGCCTGGGCGAGCACGGTGGCGGTGGTGGTGCCGTCGCCCGCTACGTCGTCAGTCTTCTTGGCAACTTCCTTGACGAGCTCGGCCCCGATCTTCTCCCACGGGTCCTCGAGCTCGATCTCCTTGGCGATGGAGACACCGTCGTTGGTGATCGTCGGCGCGCCCCACTTCTTTTCGAGCACGACGTTCCGGCCCCGCGGGCCGAGGGTCACCTTGACGGCTTCGGCGAGGATGTTCAAGCCGCGCTCAAGACCGCGGCGGGCGTCCTCGTCGAACGCGATCAGTTTGGCCATTGCGGTGTGGTCCTCCGGTATTGGGCGCCACCGCCGCGCTGTCTCCAGCGGCGGCAGCAGGACACGTCCTCGGCCAGGCTCGGTGCCCGCGACGGACGACTGACCGGTGGGTCAGCCTCACCGTCCCGACCTTCAGGCAGGCGGTCGGTGACCGCTCGCCTAGCACTCGACGGCGTCGAGTGCCAATGCCGTGTTTAGCACTCTCCGGGGTCGAGTGCAAGGAGCGCAGGTCAGGATCGGTGCGCTTCGGAGAGCAGGTCGGCCGCGTCAGTGGCTCGGCTGGATGTGGATCGACGACGGCGGCGGGCGCAGCGACGACGGACCACCGGACTTCGAGCCGCCCGGACCGACCGGGATGTTGGGCGCCGACGACGTCGGAGCGGTGCCGCCGTTGCCGTTGTCGTCCCCGCTGAAGAGGAAGATCGCGCCGACGACCAGTCCGGCCACGACGAGCACCCCCAGTGCGATCCACAGCCACTTCAGGCCGCCGCTCTTGGGCTGCTTTTCGAACGCTCCCGCGCCGCCCGCCGGGGACGGCGGGCGCAGCCGCATCGGGTCGCCGAAGGCCTGCTGGTTCGGGTGGGGCGGATGGCCCTGCTGGTTCGGCTGACCGGGGTAGCCGGGCTGGTTCGGGTAGCCGCCGTAACCGGGCGGGGGGCCTTGTTGAGGTTGCTGGCCGGGGTAGCCGTAGCCGGGCGGGGGGCCTGCCGGTGCTTGGCCGGAGTAGCCCTGCTGTCCGGGCTGCGGCTGGCCTTGCGGCTGACCAGGTTGGCCGAATTGGCCGGGCTGTGGCTGACCCGGCTGAGGCTGGCCGGGCTGTGCTGGATAACCGGGCGGGGGCTGGTTGCCGTAACCGGCGGGGCCGCCGTAGCCGCCGGGTGCGGGGTATCCGGGCTGGCCGGGCTGTGCCCAGGCACCGGGAACGGCCTGACCGCCGGGCGCCCCCGGTGCGCCGACGCCGGGAGCGCCGGGTCCAGCCTGCGCTCCCTGTCCCGCGGCCCCGGGACCTCCCGGCTGCGCGCCAGGACCAGCTGGTCCACCGGCACCAGGTCCGCCAGGCCCACCTGCACCGGGTCCGCCAGGTCCTTGCTGCATGCCCGCCTCCGGAAGTCCGTTCGGCCGGGCGGGGCCCGGCGGGGTGTCCGAGGTCGCGAGCGGGCCGAGCGCCACCCGGGCCGCGGCGATCATCGCGACACAGTTGGGATAACGGTCGTTCGGGCTTTTCGCCATGCCCTTGCGGATGACGTCGTCCACGGCGGCCGGGAGCGCGACCACGCTCGCCACCGACGGCGGTTCTCCGCCGAGGTGGCCCTTGATGACGGCGGGGACGTCGCCGCGGAACGGCGGGTTGCCGGTCAGGCAGGCGAACAGCACGCAGGTGAGGGCGTACTGGTCGGTGCGGCCGTCGAGCGGTTCGCCGCGCAGGTGTTCCGGGGCGGCGTAGGTGGGCGAGCCGAGGAAGTCGCCGCCGCGGGTGCGGTGGCCGGTGGCGCCGCGGCGGGTGAGGCCGAAGTCGGCGACGTAGACGTGCTCGCGGGAGGTCTCGCGGCTGGTGACCAGCACGTTGGCCGGTTTGACGTCGAGGTGCACGAGGCCGTGGTTGTGCAGCGTGTCGAGGGCGTCGGCGACCTGGTCGAGCAGGCTGAGCGCGCGGGACGGGCTGATCGGGCCCGCGGACATGAGGCCGGCGAGGTCGCCGCCGTCGACCATCCGCATGGCGATGTAGAGCATGCCGTCGAGTTCGCCGAAGTCGTACAGCGGGACGACGTTGGCGTGGTCGATCGCGGAGGTGTTGCGTGCCTCGTCGACGAACCGTTCGCGGAACTCGGCGTCCGCGCCGAGGTGGTCACCGATGACTTTCAGCGCCACCTTGCGGCCGAGCCGCGTGTCCGTGGCCTGGTAGGTCACGCTCATGCCGCCCTTGCCGAGCACCGAGTCGATGCGGTAGTGGCCCAGCTGGCGACCGGTGAGGTCCCCCGACACGTCGCCTGTCACGCAGCGCAGCTTAACGCGCCGGTATCGGCTGCCACTGCCGGTTCGCCCAACCGGTCAGCGGACCTGCCTCGTCAGACCTTGCGGACGTCCGCGGCCTGGCTTCGGCCGTCGCGGCCGGACTGGACTTCGAACTCCACGCGATCGCCCTCGTCGAGAGTGCGGAATCCGTCGGCTTGGATGGCCGAATAGTGAACGAAGACGTCCGGCCCCTCGGGGGATTCAATGAACCCGTAGCCTTTTTCCGAGTTGAACCACTTGACGGTGCCGACTGCCACGGCGCCCTCCCTCGGGACAAGAATCCGCTGTCCATCAGCGTGCGAAGTGGAGTTCACGCTACCGGAATCAGCGCTCCCGGCAATGGGATAATCGGCAGATTCCCCTTACGCCCGCGACACTCGCCGGTTGCGCGATTGGACGAGCACGGTTCCCGGTCCGGCGAAATCGAGGACGAGTCCTTCGCCGGTTCGCAGCGATTGCGGACCGCTCGGATCAAGGGCGCGCAACCGGCATTGCACGGAGTCGGGATAGGCGAGGAGATAGTCCGGGCGCACGGTGACGATCTCGCCGCGGCCGAGGTCGAACGAGTCCACCGGGCCGGGCGCGGTGAGCAGGAGCGGGCCGCGGCCGCTGTAGTGCTCGAGGAATCCGGAATCGGCGCCGAACAACTGCTGCAGCGGGGCCCAGTTCTGGTCGGCGCGGACCGTGCTCGGCCGGGCGAACACGCCGTCGCGGTGCACCGACCAGCCGGTAGAGCCGGTGAGTTCGAGCGGGTAGACGTCGCCGGGGCCGAGCGGGGCCAGGTCGACCCAGCCGCCCTCGGGCGGTGCGGTGAACACCGAAGGACCGCCCTTGCGGCCGCGGTTCTGGTTCGCCTCAGCCACGTTGAAGCTGCTGGCCAGCAACGATTCCCCGGCAGCCTGCACGGCTTCGCCCGGGGCGAGCAGTACGCGGGCGACGCCGAACCCTGGCGTGTGCCTGGTGTGGACGCGCATGTCAGCGGGGGGTCGCGAGCGCGGCGCGCCCGGCCTGGTTGCGGACCCGAAACTGCATCAGAACTCTCCCCGTACTCCCCGGCTTGTGCCGGGAGAGTGTTGCACGACGGGCAGCAAGAGGGAGGATGGTCCGCGTGATCTCCGTCGATGCCTACCGCGAGACCGTGACCGAACTGCTCGGCCGCGCGCCCGTCCGCACTGTTCCGGTCGCCGATGCTGCCGGGCTCGTCCTGGCCCGTGACGTGCAGGCAGGCGTGGCACTGCCGCCGTTCGACAACTCCGCGATGGACGGGTACGCCGTGCACGCCGCGGACGTCGCCGAGGTGCCGGTGACGCTGCCGGTGGCCGACGACATCCCGGCCGGGCGGATCGATGTCAAACCGCTCGAATCGGGTACCGCTCAGCGGATCATGACCGGCGCGCCCCTGCCTCCTGGCGCCGACGCGATCGTGATGGTCGAGGACACCGACCGCGGCACCGCGGAAGTCCAGATCACCCGCGCGGCGGTGGAGGGCAACCACATCCGCCGGACCGGCGAGGACGTCACAAAGGGGACCGTCGCGCTGAACGCGGGCACCGTGCTGAGCCATGCGCACCTGGGCCTCGCCGCCGCGGTCGGGCTGGCGGAACTGGAGGTGTACCGGCCGCTGTCGGTGCTGGTCGTGTCGACCGGCACGGAGCTGGTGGAAGCGCCGAACCCGTTGCAGCATGGGCAAATCTACGAATCGAACAGCGTGATGCTGGCGGCGGCGTTGCAGGGTCTCGGTTGCCAGGTCGAGGTCGTGCGCAGCGTCGTTGATGACGTGGAGGAGTTCCGCAAGATCATCGAGCCGCGACTGGAGTCGGTGGACCTGCTGATCACGTCGGGCGGGGTGTCGGCCGGTGCGTATGAAGTGGTGAAGGACGCGCTGACCGGGCAGGGCGTGGAATTCCAGAAGATCGCGATGCAGCCTGGCGGGCCTCAGGGCTGCGGCCGGTGGAACGGCGTGCCGGTGGTGACGCTGCCGGGGAATCCGGTGAGTGTGCTGGTGTCCTTCGAGGCGTTTCTGCGTCCGGCGGTGCTGTCGGCGATGGGCCATTCGGACGTGGACCGGCGGCGAGTGCGCGCTCGGTTGACCGAGGACATGACGTCGCCTGCTGGTCGGCGACAGTATCGGCGGGGGTTTTATACGCCGGTTCTCGGTGAGGTGACTGGGGTTGTCGGGCCGCGGGGTGGGCCGGGGTCGCATTTGCTGGCGGCGTTTACGCAGGCTAACTGTTTGATCATGTTGCCGGAGGAGGTTTCGGCGGCTTCGGAGGGGGATGAGGTTGAGGTGTTGCTGCTTTAGGGCTCGTGCCGCGTTTCACGGTTCAGCGGTTGATCCCGCACGCCAGGCGACTTCCGCAGTCGCTCAGCCCCAGCCCTTGGGGAATTCGAGGGCCTTCGTACAACAAGTGATCAACTGGCTTCGACGAGAACACTCGGCTGGGGCTTCCCGGCTGAGCGTTTTGCGTAGTCGCGAGCTGAGTTCGACGGCGATGCCGGTCGGCACGCTTGGGAAGAGACCGGCGCAGCAGGCCATTCGTGTCGAGCCACGTGCCAGGGAAACCGTCAACGAAGCGCGGTGCTGATCTGTTCCAGGCTCCGCTGGAGGGTCAGGGACTGCTGGATAAACCTCTACGACAGTGGATTCTGCTCGGTTTACCGGGTTTCGGAGCGGCACCGCGCGACGTGCAGACAGTAGTCGCCGGATGCCAGTAGCAGCAGCTCTCCCAGCTGCCCGAAAACTGTGCCTGCACCCCACCAGCCCCGCGAGCGCAGCCCCCGCCCTACCCGGGGGACGGCCC
>NZ_PQIA01000093.1 GCF_003385235.1 Amycolatopsis circi
CCCGCAGCCACTGCACCAATCCCGCCGCCGCGGCCCGAGGTCCCGGGCCCAAGCGCGCCAACCTCACACCCACGCCCCCGGGCAAACCCGGCCGCCGCGCGAGTTCCGGAGCCAAGCGCACTAACCTCCCCCCCGCACCACTCCACCCCGCAGCCACTGCACCAATCCCGCCGCCCGCGTTCCCGGAGCAACGCGCACCGACCTCACGCCCACACCACCCCTCCCCGCTGCCCCTGCGCCAACCCAGCCGCCGCAGCCGCCGCTCGAGTTCCCGGATCCAACGGATTCGGCCCGATCGCCGCGACCGAAGCCTCGTCCGGTTCCAGCACCGCCGCCTTCGCGCCTGCCTCTCGGAGATCCGCCAGCACCTGCTCGAACGGTCGCTCCGTCGGGAACACCTCCGCCGCGCCCATCGGGACCACCACCGTCACCTGGGCGAAACCCGTTGCGTAGTCGGCATTCGCGGAGGAACGGACGCCGCCGTCGACGTACTGCTTGCCGTTGATCGGCACCACCGGCCAGATGCCGGGCACCGCGCAGCTTGCCGCCACCGCGGCGACCAGCGAGACGCCTGACGAGCGGTCGAACACCGCCGGTTCGCCGGTTTCCGCTTCCACCGCAACGATTTTCACCGCACGATCGGGCCAATCGTGCGACGGCAGACGAGATTCGATCACCGCGCGCCGCCGCGATTCCGGTACGGTTTCCGCGGCCAGGGCGTATTTTCCGACCGCTCGGCGGAGTTCCGCCGCGGTGCCGCCCTCCTGCAGCACCGCGGCGAACTCCTCGCCGAACTTTTCCGGGTCGAACTCGGCCGCGATCTCCGCCGCTTGCAAGGCCGGGTCGGTTTGCCGCGCGTAGAGCTGCGGCAGCGGCAATCCGCTGCCCAGCTGCGCCGCCACCGCCGCGCCTGCCGACGTGCCGATCAGCAGGTCGGCCCCGGTCACGTCCTGGCCCGCTTCCGCGAGCCCGGCCAGCAATCCGGTCGCCCACGCGATCCCGGCGACGCCACCGCCGCCCAACACCAAAGCTCGGCTCATGCCGCTCCTTTCGCCGCTTCCCACTCTGCCCTAAGGCACCGACAATTTCCGGAGCGCCGATTCCAGCAGGGCATCCGTGTCGGGCTTCGGCAAGGCCAGCTCCAGCAACGTTTCCGCCACCTCGCGGTACTTTGCCACCCGCGCCGGGCTCGAACTGCTCGCGCTCTCGCGCAACAACCGCTCGTGGACGATCGACGGCAGGTCCGCGAAATCGAAAATCGTGAACGCCCTGCCCAGATCGGGACGGCGGTCCGCCGGGACCACTCGCACCTCGACCCTTCCTTCCGCCAACCGCTCACGCAGGTGCCACAGCTGCTCCGCCATCGCGTTCGCGTCGCCGATCCTCTTGTGCAGCGCCGTTTCCCCCAGCACCAGCACACACCGCGCGCCCGAATCGAGCACCGCTCGCCGTGACAGCCTCTCGGCTACCCGCGCGTCCACCTCATCCGCGACAGCGCCCGACGCACTCGACAGCAGCGCTCGCGCGTACCCGCTCGTCTGCAACAACGGCGGCACCACCTCCGGCTCCCAGCCGAACACTGCCTCCGCCGTGCGCTCCCACTCCAGGTACGGCTCTTCTCCGCCGCTGTCTATCCAGTCCTGCTCTCGCGCTCCTCGCGCCATCTCCACTATTCGCCTGCGGTCCGGCCCGATCACCCTGCAGTGCGCCAGGACCGCTCCGATGTCCTCCGGCTTCGGCAGCCGCAGTCCTCGTTCCCAGTTCGTCACGAAACCAGGCGTCATCCCCAGCAACCGGGCCAACTCTCTTACACCCAGTCTTCTTCTCTCCCGCGCCGCGCGTAACTCCAGGCCCAATGCCCTCGCGCGCGGTGTTGCGTACGGTGTGGTCATGGTTGCAGTGTGTCAGGGGGCGCCGACAGTTTTCGGGGTTCTCTCCCCTGGGCCCCTCGGCTGCTACAGCCACTCCTCCAGCGACAACCCCGTCATCCTCTCGTACGCCTCCACGTACCTTCCCCTCGTCGCCTCCACCACTTCCCTCGGCAACGGCGGCGGCTGCACGTTCGACGCCCTGTCCCAGCCCGACTCCGGCCCCGTCAGCCAATTTCGCACGTACTGCTTGTCGAACGACGGCTGCACCCTTCCCGGCTCGTACCCCTCCGCCGGCCAGTACCGCGACGAATCCGGCGTCAGCACTTCGTCCGCCAGCACCAGCGCGCCCGTCTCGTCCACGCCGAACTCGAACTTCGTGTCCGCCAGCAGGATTCCGCGCTTCGCCGCCACTTCCGCGCCACGGCGGTACACCGCGAGTGTCGCCTCGCGAAGCTCCTCCGCACGCTTCGCACCGATAGTCGCGACCACTGCTTCGAACGAAACGTTCTCGTCGTGCTCGCCGAACGCCGCCTTTGTCGCGGGCGTGAAGATCGGCGACGGCAGCTTCGAGGCCTCGACGAGACCTTCAGGCAGCTCTACGCCGCACACTGCGCCCGTACGCTGGTAATCCGAGTACCCGGACCCCGTGAGGTACCCGCGCGCGACAGCTTCGACCGGAAGCATGTCGAGGCGGCGTACGAGCAGCGCGCGTCCGCGTACTTCGGCAGGGATGCGCGGGTCGTCGTACGCGACGAGGTGGTTCGGGATCAGGTCCGACAGCTGCTCGAACCAGAACACGCTCATCGCCGTGAGCACGCGGCCCTTGTCGGGGATGGGCGTGTCCAGGATGAAGTCGTAAGCGGAGATGCGGTCCGAAGTGACCAGCAGCAGGTGGTCGTCTCCGACCGCGTACAGGTCCCGGACTTTTCCGGCGGCGATCTTCGGGTAATCGGCGAGCGTCGTCACCGCTGCACCCTAACCCGACGACCGGCACTACGAGGATGATGCAGGTCATGGCCTACCGCTGGATTTCGTTCACCTCCGACTACGGGCTGCACGACGGCTTCGTGGCGGCCTGCCACGGGGTCATCGCGGGCATCGCGCCCGACGTACGCGTTCTCGACGTGACTCACCTCGTCCCGCCGCAGCAGGTGCGCTCAGGCGCGGCAGTGCTCGCGCAGACCGTGCCGTCGCTGCCTAAGGCCGTACACCTTGCTGTCGTCGACCCAGGCGTCGGTACGGAGCGTCGCGGCATCGTGGTGGTCGCGACGCACGGCATCTTGGTCGGCCCGGACAACGGTCTGCTGCTACCCGCAGCAGAAGCGCTAGGCGGCGTGTACGCGTCGTACGTGATCGATGTGCGCACGCCGACGTCCGCGACCTTTCACGGCCGAGACATCTTCGCCCCGGTTGCCGCGAAGCTCGCTCTCGGCGCGCACCCCGGCTCGTTCGGACCCGCCATCCGCGACCTGGTCCGACTGCCGGAACCGATGATCGCCGCCTTCCCGGGCAAGCTCGTGTCGGACGTGCTGACCGTCGACCACTTCGGCAACGTCCAGCTCGCCGCCACCCCCGCTGACCTCGAACTAACCGGGTTGACCGGTGAGGTGACGGTGCACAGCGAGCACGTCGCGGTGTCCGCCGCGATCGGCCGGACCTTCGCCGACGTGCCCCGCGGCGCGAACCTCGTCTACACCGACTCGGCGGGGAAGCTGGCAGTCGCGGTCAACGGCGGCTCGGCGGCTTCGGAGCTGCGGATCGGGCCGACCGAGGAATGCACCATCACCGCGTCGCCGACCGCCAGCTGACCTGGCCGGGTGACCGCCGCCTTCATGCCGAAGAGGACTCCGCCAGCCGGGTCGCGGTGGTACGCCGCGAGAGAGCGAATCGGCTCCGGGCCTGAGCGCTTGCCGGTTTCCTGGTCGACCATCGGGACCGCGCAACGGACGCACAGCTTCGCGTAGGCGAACTCGGCCCCGCCTGCTTCCATCCGGCGCACGGAGTCCTCGGCGTGTGGTTCCGCCCAGCCGCGGATCACAAGATTCGGCCGGAAACGGTCCATCGGCACGGGTTCGGCGCCGCGCTCGGCGATTCGTTCGTTCAGGTGGTCCAAAGAGGACTCGGAGATGACGAGGATCGCGTGGCCGTCGGCGAACCTCGCGGTGCCGGGGGTTTCGCCGCTCGTCACCCGGTCGTGTTCCGGGGTGACGCCGAGCAGCACGGACGGCTGACCCACCACGGTGGAGACCCACTCGGCGGCGTCGGTGCCCTGGTGGACGCCCTCGCCGGTCCAGTTGAAGGTGGCCGCGGGGTGCCGTTGGCCGTCCTTCTGGACATCGATGGTCAGGTCCTCGATGCCGGGCGCGGACAGGGCGAGGCGGGTGCCGTCGTCGAGGACGCGGGGCCGGATGGCGGCCATGATCGGGAAGCGACGCTGGCTGCGGAAGTCGCCGTCGGGGGCGGTGACGATGAATTCACGGTCGTGCGCGAGACCGGCTGGGGTCACGTCGGCGGTCTGGACTGTCGTGCCAGCGCAGCCTTTGACCGGGTAATACGTGAGCTGCGAGATCGTCCCCATGCGGTTCACGGTACCTGTTCGTCCGAAGGGGACTGGGGTGCACGATCCCGCACGGGAAGCAGAAGTGCCGTGCCGGGCAGCAGTGAACCGTCCGATAAGGATGGATGGGATATTCCTGACGGGGTATCCGTGCTACCGCGACGATGCGCCGGATGACGGCCAGAAGGGCGAGCAGCACCGTCGCTGGCCCGGCGGCTTCGGGTTGCCTGGGAAGCCGTGCGGGCCGGCGAACGGTTCATTCTCTGCGAGGACGGCCAGCCGCTCACAACACCTGTGACAGGAACTGCTGCAACCGAGGACTAGCCGGTGCATCGAACACCTGCTCCGGCGTCCCCTGTTCCACGATCCGCCCCGCGTCCATGAACGCGACCTCGTCGGCCACGCTCCGCGCGAAGCCCATCTCGTGCGTCACCACGATCAAAGTGAGACCCCGCGAAGCCAGCCCCGCCATCAGGTCCAGGACGCCCTTCACCAACTCCGGATCCAGCGCGCTCGTCGCCTCGTCGAAGAGCATCACTTCCGGTTCCATCGCCAGCGCACGCGCGATCGCCACCCGCTGTTGCTGACCCCCGGACAACGCCGCCGGGCGGTACGGGGCCTTGTCGGCGAGGCCGACTTCCGCCAGTCGCGTCCGGGCGACCTCGATAGCGTCCTCTTTGGACAGACCGCGCACGCTGCGCAGCGGCAGCACGATATTGTCCAGCACCGAACGATGTCCGAACAGGTTGAAGTGCTGGAACACCATCCCGACGCGCTGGCGCAGCGCGTCCGGATCCGAGGAGATGACGCTTTCCCCGTCCAGCAGCAGATCGCCGCTGTCGGGCTCCTGCAGGCGGTTCACGCAGCGCAACAGAGTCGACTTGCCGGAACCGGACGGGCCGATGACACACGTGGTGCTCCCGCTCGGCACCTTCAGGTTCACCCCGCGCAGGACCTCCAGCGTCCCGAATCGGACGTGGATGTCCTTCAGTTCCACCGAAGACGAACGAATCGCCGTACTCATACCTTCCCACCCGCGAGCATTTCGTTGGTCTCCGTGGTCACCTTGCGACCGGTCTGCAGCCGCTTGTCGATGTAGTTCACCAGGTGCGTCAGCGGAACCGTGATCACCAGGTAGACGACACCGGCGGCCACCAGCGGCGACAGGTTTCCGGTGTTCGCCGCGAGGTCCTGTCCAATCCTGAACAGTTCCCGTTGCGAGGTAAGGAAACCGAGGAAGTACACCAGGGTCGAGTCCTTCACCAGCGCGATGAACTGGTTCACCAGCGCGGGCAGCACCCGCCGCACGCCCTGCGGGATCACCACCAGCAGCATCGCCTTGGTGTAGCTCATGCCGAGCGCGCGGCTCGCCTCCAGCTGGCCCTTGTCGACGCTCTGGATACCCGCCCGGAAGATCTCGCCGATGTACGCGGCGGCGATCAGGCTCAGCGCGGCGATGCCCAGCGGGTACGGGTTGTTCCCCACCAGACCGCGGGCGAGCAGGCCGACGCCCTGACCGATCACCAGGATTGTCAGGATCGCGGGCAGGCCACGGAAAATGTCCGTGTACACCCGCGCGGGCCAGCGCAGCCAGCGTTTGGCGGACAGGCCCATCACCGCGAGCACCATGCCGAGCAGGGTTCCGATGATAGCTGCCGCCACCGACAGGATCAGGGTGTTCAGCAGGCCGGTCTTGAGCAGGTCCGGGAAAACTTCCCAGATGTACTGCCAGTTCAGGAAAGTGTCGAAAAACTGATCCATCAGGCTACTTCGTCTTGAAATCCGCGGGAACCGGAATGCTCGGCTCGAACTGCTGGTGCACCTTCGCCCAAGTGCCGTCCGCGACGGCCTTCTTGATGCCGTCGTTCAGCTTGGCCAGCAGGTCGGTGTTGCCCTTGCGCACCGCGTACCCGTGCGGAATGTTGGTGGTGATCGCCTTCGTGACCTTCAGCTCGGGGTTCTTCGTCGCGTAATCCTCCGCCGACACCTGGTCGAACACCGCACCGTCGATCGCCGAGGACTTCAGCGCGCTCAGCGCCGCCGCGTCGTTCGGGAACCGGACCGCCTGTGCCTTCGGCGCGTTCGAGGCGAGCCAGGTGTCCGACACCGTGCCCTGCACCACGCCGATCCGCTTGCCAGTCAACGAGTTCTCGTCCGTGATGCCCGCGGTCGACTTCGCCTCGATGCCGAGCGACTGGTAGTTGTACGGGTCGCTGAACGCCACCGTCTTCTTGCGTGCGTCAGTCTGCGCGATCGCCGAACTGCCGATGTCGAACCGGCCGTTCGCGACGCTGCCGAGCAGCGCCGAGAAATCGGTCGCCACGAATTCCAGCTTCAGGCCCTCTTTCGCGGCGATATCCTTCAGCAGCTCGTTGTCGAAGCCGGTGAATTGGCCGTTCTCCTGGTACGCGTTCGGCCGCGAATCGCTCAGCGTGCCGACACGCAGGGTCTCGCCGCCGTCGCCACCGCACGCGGTGAGACCGGCGACCAGTGCCGCCGCGAAGGCGGTGACGATCAGTTTTTTCATGCCACCAGTGTGCCCGCGCATCAGGAGTTCGCCACCGGGAGGCCCGGGCCGCCCTTCTCCAGTTCCTTCGCGACCGGTGCCTGCTTGAAGAACTGCGCGTGCAGCCGGGCCGCGGTGCCGTCGGCGATCGCCTTGGCCAGACCGTCGTTGATCTTCTTCAGCAACTCGGGGTTCGACTTGGCGACCGCGAAGGCGGACGGGGTGTCCTTGTCCGCGACGGTGTAACCGAATTCGAGCGGCAGCGTCGGGTTCTGGTCGATGTACTTCTGGCCGATGTCCTTCGGCACGACCCAGCCGTCGAGACCGCCGGTCTTCAGCTGCGCGAAACCGGCGTTGTAGTCCGGGAACCGGACAACCTGCGCACCGGCGAGCTTGCCGGCGAACTCGTCCTGCACCGAACCCTGCACGACGCCGACCCGCTTGCCCGCGAACGAGTTCGCGGCGGGCAGCGCGGTGCCCTTCTTGCTGACGACGGTGGTGTAGCTGGTGTCGTAGCCGTTGCTGAACGCCACCGTCTTCTTGCGCGCGGCGGTCGCGGAGATCGTCGAGCTGCCGATGTCGAGCTGGCCGCCGGCGACCTTGGCGAGCAGGCCGGAGAACTCGGTGCCGACGAAGTCGACCTGGAAGCCCTCGCGTTTGGCGATGTCCCGCAGGAGTTCGTTGTCGTACCCGGTGAACTGGCCGTTTTCGAGGTAGATGCTGGGCGGGGCGTCGGTCAGGGTGCCGACGCGCAGGGTGCTCCCGGAAGCGTCCGAGGATCCGCACGCCGTAAGGCCCGCGGTGGCGGCGACTACGACGGCGAGCGTGCTGAGGATCTTTCTCATGACTTCTTCCTGATTATCCGGGGTGCGCAGACAAGAAGCGCCAGGCCGCGGGGTGGCGGCCTGGCGCTTCCGGGTTCGGCACGAAGACTAAAAGCTTCGCCCGATCGAGTAATGCCGTCTCAGCACGTGGACGACGTGCGCGCACTCACAGAATCGGCTGCGGCGCGTACGCCGCGGCGTCCGGGAATCGCTTCAGCACGTCCTCGACGCGCGCCGCGACTTCTTCGACCTGGCGCGGGGCCACACCGGTGAACGAGATCCGGTCGGCGAGGAGTTCGTCCAGGTCAGCGCGGTCAAGCGGGATGCGTTCGTCGGCCGCGAGCCGGTCGAGCAGGTCGTTCTCCGCGCCGCGTTCGCGCATCGCGAGGGCGACGCCGACGGCGTTCTCCTTGATGGCCTCGTGAGCCGTCTCACGCCCGACGCCGCGGCGCACCGACGCCATGAGCACCTTCGTCGTCGCGAGGAACGGGAGATAGCGATCAAGCTCACGCTCGACCACCGCGGGGAACGCGCCGAATTCGCTGAGCACGGTGAGGAAGGTTTCGAGCAGGCCGTCGAGGGCGAAGAACGCGTCCGGCAGCGCGACGCGGCGCACCACGGAATCCGAGACGTCGCCCTCGTTCCACTGGTCGCCGGCCAGCTCGCCGATCATCGACAGGTAACCGCGCAGCACCACCGCGAGACCGTTGACGCGCTCGCAGGAGCGGGTGTTCATCTTGTGCGGCATGGCCGACGACCCGACCTGGCCCGGCTTGAAGCCCTCGGTGACCAGCTCGTGCCCGGCCATCAGCCGGATCGTCTTGGCGAGGCTGGACGGCGCGGCGGCGAGCTGGACCACGGAGGACAGCACGTCGAAGTCGAGCGAACGCGGGTACACCTGTCCGACGCTGACGAACCGGTTGCCGAAGCCGAGGTGCTCGGCGATCCGCGCTTCCAGCTGGTCCAAAGTGGACTCGTCGCCGAGCAGGTCGAGCATGTCCTGCGCGGTGCCGACCGGACCCTTGATGCCGCGCAGCGGATAGCGCTCGATCAGGTTGTCCAGCCGGGAGAACGCGACGAGCAGCTCGTCGGCGGCAGTCGCGAAGCGCTTGCCGAGCGTGGTCGCCTGCGCGGCGACGTTGTGCGAGCGACCGGCCATCACGAGGTCGGAGTGCTCGACGGCCAGCGCGGCCAGCCGGGACAGCACCGCGGCGACCCGGCTGCGGACCAGTTCCAGCGAGCGCAGCTGCTGCAGCTGTTCGACGTTCTCGGTGAGGTCGCGCGAGGTCATGCCCTTGTGCACGTGCTCGTGCCCGGCGAGGGCGTTGAACTCCTCGATCCGGGCCTTGACGTCGTGCCGGGTGACGCGTTCGCGGGCGGCGATCGATTCGAGGTCGACCTGCTCGACCACGCGCTCGTAGTCGTCGACGACGCCTTCGGGCACCTCGACGCCCAGCTCGGCCTGCGCCCGCAGCACGGCGAGCCACAGCCGCCGCTCGAGCACGACCTTGCGTTCGGGCGACCAGAGCGCAACCAGCTCAGGCGAGGCGTAGCGGGCGGCGAGCACGTTCGGAATGCTGGGCTTGAGCGTCACGCGGTCACGATACCTGGTGGTCGTGAGTGCCTATGCCGGTTAGAACCGGCATCGCCACTCACGAGAACCTCACCACTCGGCCAGCCCGCCGTCGGGCAGCCGCCACACCGGGGACCGCCACTCATGCCCCGCCTCGTCAGCTCGACGCACAGCCTCCTCATCCACCTCGATGCCGAGGCCAGGCGCGGTCGGCCGCGCCGCATACCCATCGACGAAGCGGAACAACGCGTCGTCGGCGAGATACGCGATCGGCTCGCGACCGTCGTGGTAGTGCATGCCGAGGCTTTGTTCCTGGATCAGGAAGTTCGGCGTCGCGAACGCCACCTGCATCGCGGCGGCCAGCGAGATCGGGCCGAGCGGGCAGTGCGGGGCGAGGTTCGCGCCGTACACCTCGGCCAGCGCTGCGATCCGGCGCAGTTCCGAGATGCCGCCCGCGTGCGACGGATCCGGCTGCACCACGGCGACCCCCGCGTCCAGCACCGGTTTGAACTCCCAGCGCGAGAACAGCCGTTCCCCGAGCGCGATCGGGACCGTCGAGGCTTCGACCACCGATTTGACCACGTCGGCGGGCAGTTCCGGCAGCACCGGCTCTTCGACGAACATCGGCTGTACTTCTTCGAGCATTTTCACCAGCCGTCGCGCCATCGCGGGCGAGACGCGGCCGTGGAAGTCGATCGCCAGGTCGCGGTCGGGTCCGAGCGCCTCCCGGGCCTCCCGGGCGCGGGCCAGCGCGGCCTGGGCTTCGGCAGGCGTGGCGATCGGCCCTAGCGGACCGGCGACGTTCATCTTCACCGCGGTGAACCCACGCTCGACCTGCGCGGACACCGCGTCGAAGATCCCCGACGGACGGTCGCCGCCGACCCACGAATACACCCGCACGCGATCGCGCACCGGACCGCCGAGCAGCTCGTGCACCGGAGCGTTCCGCGCCTGGCCCGCGATGTCCCACAGCGCCTGGTCGAACCCGGCGAGCGCGCTGGAGAGCACCGGACCGCCGCGGTAGAAACCGCCGCGCCGCAGCACCTGCCAGTGGTCCTCGATCCGCAGCGGATCCTTCCCGATGACCAGCTCGGCCAGCTCGTGCACAGCCGCGCGGACGGTCCCGGCGCGGCCTTCCACGACCGGTTCGCCCCAGCCGGCGATGCCCTCGTCGGTGCTGATCTTCAGGAACAACCAGCGCGGCGCGACCAGGAAGGTCTCGACCCCGGTGATCTGCACAGTGCCTCCAAACGGACTAAGCGGAATCCTTCGCGGCCGACCAGCCGCCGTCGACGGTCAGCTCGGCGCCCGTGACGAACGACGCCGCGGGCGAGAGCAGGAACGCGATCACCGCGGCGATTTCGGCTGGGTCACCGAGCCGTCCGGCGGGCGTCGCACGGGCGCTGCGTTCGCGGTCTTCCGCGCTGATCCGGTCCCACGCCTCGGTCTGCACTGGACCGGGAAGCACCGAATTCACCCGAACCTCCGGCGCGTACTCCACGGCCAATTGCCGTGCCAGAGATACCAACGCGCCTTTGCTGGCCGCGTACGCCGGATGGCCGGGCAGCCCGAAACGCGCGTGTACGGAGGAAACCAGCACGACTGAGCCGCGCCGAGACCGCAGCGAAGGCAGGCAGGTCCGCACGGCCAAGTACGACGCGGTGAGGTTCACGTCCAGCTGCCGTTGCCACTGCGCGCGGTCGGTTTCGTGCAATGGACCCAAAGTCGGCAGGTACGCATTGCTGACCACGGCGTCGACTTCGCCCGCCAGGTCGAGAACGCGTTGCCACGTCTCGTCTTCCGTCACGTCGCCTTGCACGCCGCCGGGCACCTCGGCGAGGTCGACGCCAATCACCCGGTAGCCGTCGGCTTCGAGCTGGACGGCGGTCGCGGCTCCGATCCCGGACGCCGCACCGGTCACCACGGCAGTGCGCATGGTTCGCAAGCATGCCGGGACGCCAGCAACCCAGTCAAGAATAATTAGTAATTTATAATTTGCCTGCTAGGCTGCCCGGCATGGGATACCGGTGGGAGATCACGCGCGAAGCGGTACGCCAGGGCGTCGTCGGGATCGTGCGGACAGCGGACGCCGCCTCGGCCGTCGCCGCCGCGCGGGCAGTGCTCGACGCCGGGTTGAAGTCGGTCGAAGTCCCGCTCACCAACGCGGGTGCGCTCGTCGCGATCGAGGAACTGAGCGCCGCGTATCCAGACGCGACGATCGGGGCGGGCACGGTGCTCGACGAGTCGTCCGCGACGGCCGCGATTCGTGCGGGAGCCCAGTTTCTCGTGTCCCCGTCGCTGCACACCGAGGTGTTGCGTACCGCTCATCGGTACGGCGTCGCGGCGCTGCCGGGCACCGGTTCGGTCACCGAAATCGTGCGCGCGATGGAGGAAGGTGCCGACGCCGTAAAGGTTTTCCCAGCTTCGGCGCTCGGTCCGCAATGGATCAGGGATGTGCGCGCCGCGCTCCCGCAAGCCCCGCTCGTGCCGACGGGTGGAATCGCTCCCGAGGACGTGCCAGGCTGGCTCGACGCGGGCGCGGTCGCCTGCGGGATCGGGTCGGCGCTGACCCGTGGGTCAGCTGAGGACATCCGGGCCAGAGTGGCCGCATTGGTGAGGGAGAGCTCGTGAGCGACGTCGTACTCGTCGGCTGCCGTACCGCCGAAACCGGCGGACACGGCACGGGAATCGCGGTTTTCCGACGCTCCGGCGGCGAACTGATCGCGGATTCGACGTTGCCGATGGTGTCGCCGACCTGGCTGGCCCAGCATCCCGCGCTGCCGATGGTGTACGCGGTCAACGAGACGAGCTACGGCGAGGTCACCTCCATTTCGATCGCCGACGGCCTGGTCGCGCTCGACGTGGTCGAATCCGGCGGGGCCAGCCCATGCCACCTCACGGTGACGCCGAACGGCCAGTTTCTGTTGTGCGCCAACTACGGCGGCGGGAGCCTGGCCGTGTTCTCCCTGCGCGCGGACGGCCGGATCGACGGCCGCACCGACCTGGTGCAGCACACCGGGAGCGGGCCGCGCGCCGATCGGCAGGAAGGCCCGCACGTCCACATGGCGGTGTCGTCGGCGGACAGTTCGGTGGTGAGCGCCGTCGACCTCGGCACCGACGAAATCCGCAGCTACACGCTGTCCCTGAAAGGAAAACTGACTCCGCTGGCCGTTTCTTCGCTGCCTCCGGGCACCGGACCGCGGCAGCTCGTGCGCAGCGCGGACGGAATCGCTTATGTGGCTGGGGAATTGTCCGGCGAGCTGATCACGGTGCGGGAGACTTCGCCGGGAGCGTTCGAGTTCGTCGAGGCGACCCCCGCGACGGCGGCGGGCGGCGAATCCCTGGTGGCACACCTGGAAGTGCTCGAATCCGGGATCTATCTGTCGAACCGCGGCCCGGAGTGCATCACGTCATTCGCCGGTTCGCCGCTTCGCGCGACAGTCGACCAGCCGTGCGGCGCTTACCCGTGGAACTTCGCCGTGGCGGACGGCATCTGCTACACCGCAGCCTTCAAGGACGACGTCATTTCCGTTTTCCCGTTGAAAGACTTGGGAAACGCCGAGGTCCGCAATTATCCGACCGGCTCTCCGACGTGCGTTCTCCCGCTCCGGTGACCGACCAGCGCCCTCGCGGCCTGCACGGACAGACCGTGGAAACGCTCGCCGCGCGCATTCTGTCCGGCGAATGGCACGAGGGCATGGTGCTGGACCTTCCCGGGCTGCGCGAGGAGCTGGACATCAGCCTCACCGCGCTGCGGGAAGCGTTGAAGGTGCTGGCCGCAAAGGGAATGATCGGCGCACGGCAGAAGCACGGCACGTTCGTGCAACCGCGCGAAAACTGGCAACTGCTCGACGCCGACGTCATGCGCTGGCAAACCACCGCACGCGGAAACGCCGGCCTGCTGGACGAATTGGCCGAGGTACGCGCCGTGGTCGAACCCGCGGCGGCGCGGATGGCCGCGGAACGCGCGACCGCCGAAGACCTTGCCGCGCTTGAGTCCGCGCTCGACGCGATGGTCGACGCGCCGGATTTGGAAGCGAGTGTCGAGGCGGATCTGGCGTTCCACCGCGGCCTGTTGACGGCCGCGCACAACAACTTCCTGCTCCAGATCGAACGCGTCATCGCGATCGGCCTGGCAGAGCGGGACAAACTCGTCCACAGCGCCGGTCCCACCGACGATCCGGTGCCGAGCCACCGCCGGGTGCTGGACGCCATCGCCGCGCGCGACCCGGTCGGCGCGGAGACCGCGATGCTGGATCTGCTGGTGAAATCCGCCGCCGACGCCAAGCGGACCGGTCAGGAAGTGAAAGCCCGCCGGTAGGCCGTCGGCGTGGTCCCGAGCGCGCGCCGGAAGTGCAACCGCAGGTTGGCCGGGGTGCCGAGGCCGCAGTCCCGCGCGACCCGGTCCACCGAATGGTCCGTGGTTTCCAGCAATTCGCGCGCTTTGCCGAGCCGCGCGTTGAGCAGCCACTGCAACGGCGTCGTGCCGGTTTCCTCGGCGAACCGGCGCAGAAAAGTCCGCTGCGACATCTCGGCGTGCCGGGCGAGCAGGCGGATGCTGAGCGATTCGTCCAGTCGCTGCAACGCCCATTCCCGCGTGGCTGACAGCGAAGCGTCGCCAGCCTCGGCGAGCGGAGCGGGCACGTACTGCGCCTGGCCGCCTTCCCGATGCGGAGCGGCGACCAGCCCGCGCGCGATCCGATTGGCGACGGCGGCACCCAAATCGCGGCGCACGATGTGCAGGCACAGGTCGATGCCGCAGCACACGCCAGCCGAGGTGAGCACGTCGCCCTCGTCGACGTAGAGGACGTCCCGATCGACCTGGACCGAGGGATACTCTCGCTCGAATTCGTCGATATATTCCCAATGCGTGGTGGCGTGCAGGCCGTCCAGAATTCCTGCCGCGGCCAGTGCGAACGCGCCGGTGCAGATGGACACCACCCGCCGTCCCCGGTCGCGCGCTTCGGCCAGCAACTCGACCGCCGCTTCCGGCGTCTCCCGGATGGGGTCGTAGCCCGGCACGATCACCGTGTCCGCCGCGCGCAGTTCCTCGATCCCGCCTTCGGCCGCCAGTTCGAACCCGGCGCTGGTGGCGACCTTCGGACCGAGCGCGCACAACGTCATCTCGTAGTGCGTTTGCGGCCGGACCTGGAACACCTGCGCCGGGATCGCCAAGTCCAGCGGCAGGACCCCGTCGAGCGCCAGCACCGCGACCCGATGCACTGTCATGGCGAGATTCTATCGAAGTACGGCAAACTTGCCACTCACCAGGTCAGCGCGCTGCGGACACGCTTGAAGACATGACCGAACTCCTTCCGGACCCGGTGGTCGCGCTGCCCGCGACTCCGCTGGCGGACGCCGTCCTCGAGGTCGTCCGGCCGGTGGAATCGCTGTCGGTGTTCAACCACAGCGTCCGCACCTATCTGTTCGCCCGGCTGGTCGCCGATCAGCTGGCCCTGTCCGGCTACGACGACGACCTGCTGTTCGCCGCGTGCGTCATGCACGACATCGGCGTGGCACCGGACGGCCCGCACGTGGAACGCTTCGAGGTCGAAGGCGCCGAACGCGCGGCGGGATTCCTGGTCGAACAAGGGATTTCGGTCGCGGACGCCGACGAGGTCTGGCAAGCCATCGCCCTGCACACCTCCCCGGGCATCGTGGAGCACCGTGGTCCGCTGTGTGTGCTCGTCCACGCCGGGGTCGCCGTCGACTTCGGCGGTCCGATCGGCCCCGAGTACCTCGCCGCTGTCACCGACGAGCAGGCCGCGGCGATCCACGCCGCCTACCCCCGGCTGGACATGGTCCGCTCGCTCACCGACGCGGTCGTCGCCCAGGCCGCGAAAAACCCGAAGAACGCGCCCGTGCCGTCCACTCCCGCTGATTTCTTGCGTGAGCGTGCGGCCGACGGCGAAACCCGGCTGGAACGTGCCGCCCGCACCTCCCGCTGGGGCAACTGAGAAAGGGATCCCTATGCACTCCGTCAAAATCCCCGAGGACTCCGAGGTTTTCGGACCGTCCGGGGCGTCCGCCTTCGCCCGCTTCGGCTACTCGGCCGCCGTCCGCGCGGGCAACCTCCTCTTCATCGCCGGGACGATCGGCCGCCGCCCGGACGGTGCCATCGCGGAAACCATCGAGGAACAAACCGAGATCGCCCTCCGCCGGATCGAGGAAATCCTTCGCCTGGAAGGCCTCGATCTCTCCGCGCTGGTCGACATCACGAGCTATCACGTCGACATCCACCAGCACCTGCCCGGTTTCCTGGAAGCCAAGCAGCGGATCGTGACCGCGGAGCCCTACCCGGCGTGGTCGATGATCGGCGTCAGCGGACTCGCCAGCCCAGGCCTGCTGATCGAAATCCGCGCGACCGCGGCGTATCCGGAATAACTGTCCTCAATGGACACTGGCGGACTCCGCGAGCGCGGTCCGCAGCATCCGCCCGGCGGCGGCGCGCGGAGCCGGGTCGACCGCGATCAGCGCGTTGACCACCGCCCCGTCGACCAGCGCGACCAGCCGGTCCAGTTCGTCCTTGGCCACCGGCGTCCCGGAGCGGGCGAAGATCTCCGTCAGCAGTTCGTTGAGCTGCTGGGACAACGTCCGCATCAACGGCCGCAGGTACGGCCGCCGACCGGTCGCGACCAAGCGTTCGTAGCGCAGCAGGACCGCTTCGGCGTCGGCTTCCGGGTCGCCGCTCTGCGGGCCGAGCAGCATGTCCAGCACGAGTTCCACGGTCGCCTGCACGCCCCGGTTCCGGGTCGTCAGGTCGTCCAGCTGGCGGCGGCCGTTGGCCAGTTCGGTCTGCCCGTGGTGTTCGACAGCGGCGGTGACGAGCTCTTCCAGCGAGTCGAAGTAGTACGTCGTGGACGCCAGCGGCAGGCCCGCCCGCTCGGCGACGGCCCGGTGCCGGACCGCGTCGAAGCCGCCCTCGGCCAGCAGCTCAGCGGCGGCTTCGACGAGCGCTGCCCGTCGTCGCTCGCCCTTGGGAGTGGTGGCTGCTGCCGTCATGTCCGGTCATTCTGCCAGCCGCGCTGTGTGCCGCCGATCAGAACCGGGTGGCCAGTGAAGCGGCGAAGCGCGCCAGGTCGGTTGCGTACGGTGCTGGGTGCCCGGACGTCCCTGGCACGCTGACCAGCACGAGAGTTCCCCCGCTGCGCGTTTGCTGACGCACGGTGACAGCTCCGGCCGGTTGTGTGGGCACGGTCACCGCGGCGCCGCGAGCGAACACCGCCGCGCCGATCGTCCCGTCCGGAAGCGGGAACCCCGCACCGCGCGACGACGTCGTACAAACGCTGCCTGGGGAAGCCTGCGCGGCGTTCAAGTGGCCTGGGAGCTCGCCAGCGAGGGCAGTGGCGAGCTCCCAGTCCACCCGTCCGCACCCGGAGGTGCCTTCGACCCGAGGGCCGGTCCTCCCGGTTTCGCCGGCTCCCTGCCGAGACGGCTGACCCGGGAAGTCATCCCCAGTGCTGAAAGGACGCGCCGCCGACCCGCCGGGTTGCACCGGCGCGGCCGCGGAATTCGCCATCGAATCGGATTTCTCGCTCGAAATTCCGACAATCCCCCACGTACCGAACCCGGCGGCGACCATCACGGCCGCCGCGCCGGCGGTGATCCGGTTGCGCCGGCGCACCGTCTCGCGTTTGGAGCGGCGCACCACGTCGTCCACCGAGAACGTCGCGGGCGGCGTCTCGCCAGGAGCGGCGGAGAACAACGTCTCGGCTTCCCGCTCATCCATTGGTCTCCACCTCCCGTTCCAGCACCTGACGCAGATTCGCCAGCCCTCGCGCCGTTTGGCTCTTCACGTTGCCTTCGCTGCAGCCCAGCGCTGTCGCCGCGGCCCCGACGTCCAGTCCGTCGAAGAATCGCAGAACCAGCACCGCCCGTTGCTTCGGCGGCACTTCCTTCAACGCCGCGAGCAGGTCCTCGCGCGTCGCGACGCGCTCAGCGAGCCCTGGACTGTCGTCCACAGGTTCCGGCAGCACTTCGGTCTGCCGCTCCCGCCGCCACGGCCGCCGGGACTCGTCGATGACCGCGCGCACCAGCGTCTTGCGCACGTACGCGTCGGTCGCCGCGCGGTCTCTGATCTTCTTCCACCTCCGGTGCAACGCGACGAACGCCGTCTGCGCGAGGTCGTCGGCCTTGTGCCAATCCCCGCACAGCAGGTAGGCAGTCCGGCGCACGGCGTCCCTCTTCGCGGCGAAGTACTCCGCGAACTCTTGTTCGTCGCGCTGGTCCACGCGCTTTGCAGCTCCGCTCTGGCCATGTCCGGTGAAGGGACGGATCCGGGGGCGTCCACGGTTGCACGTCCGGCCGGAAACGTTCCACCCCCCGCCGCATTGATGCCGCGCCCACCTGTGTGATGTGATCGGACTGTGACCATGACTGGGCAGCTGATCGACTTCCGTTCCGACACCGTCACCCGCCCGGACGCGATCATGCGCGCGGCCATGGCCGAGGCCGAGGTCGACGACAACGTCATCGGCACCGACCCGACCATCGCCGAACTCGAGCGCCGGGCCGCGCAGACGCTCGGCATGCCCGCCGCGCTGTGGACGCCGAGCGGGACGATGGCGAACCTGATCGCGCTGAGCGTCCACCTGCAGCGTGGCGACCGGTTCCTCGCCACCCGCGGCGCGCACGTGCTCGCCAACGAACTCGGCTCGGCCGCGTGGCTGGCCGGCGGCATGCCGGACATCCTCGAACACGACGCGGGCCCCGGCCGATGCCTGCCGGAAACGCTCGAAGCCGCGATCGGCAACCCCGGCCCGTACTTCGCGCTCCGCACGACGCTGCTGTGCCTGGAGAACACGCACAACGCGGCCGGCGGCGCGGTCACTCCGCCGGACGAGCACGCGCAACTGCTGTCCGTCGCGAAGCAGGCCGGGCTCACCGTGCACCTCGACGGCGCGCGGATCTGGCACGCGGCCGTCGCGCTGCAGGTGCCGCCTGCCGCGCTGACCGTGGGCGTGGACTCGGTGTCGGCGTGTTTCAGCAAGGGCCTCGGCGCGCCGGTCGGCTCGGTTGTCGCGGGCAGCGTCGAGTTCGTCGAGCAGGCCCGCCGGATGCGGCAGATGCTCGGCGGCGGCGTGCGTCAGGGCGGTGTGCTCGCCGCGGCCTGCCTGGTCGCGCTGGACCGCGTCGACGAACTGGCCGAGACGCACGAGTTCGCGAGGCGGATGGCCGACGGCCTTTCCGAGCACGGCTGGGACGTGCGGACGCCGGACACCAATATCGTTCTGGCCGGGGTGCCGGACGTGCCGACCGCGTTGCACTGGCTCGGCTCGCTCGGCATTCAGGCCCTGCCCATGGCGGGCAAGGTCCGGTTCGTGACGCACCGGGACCTGTCGTCCGCTGACATCGCCGAAGCACTGCGCCGGATCAAGACCGGCGCCTGAACCCTGGGGGACTTGGGTGACCAACTGGATCGTGTTCGACTACGGCGAGGTGCTCAGCCTTCGCACCGCCGCGGTGCCGAAGCTGGCCGCCGCCATGGGCGTCGCGCCCGAGACGTTCGAGACGGCGTACTGGAGCGTGCGCGACCCGTACGACCGCGGCTGCACCGACCTGGAGTACTGGACGTCGATCGGCGACCAGGTGGGCGCGAAGGTGGACGACGCGCTGTCGGCCGAACTGACCGCGCTCGACGTCGCGGGCTGGGGACAGCTCGCGCCGGGTTCGCTGGACCTGCTGCAGTCGCTGTCCGAGGCCGGTGCCTCGCTCGCGTTGCTGTCGAACGCGCCGTCGGCGTTCGGCGGTTGGGTGCGCGAGCAGGAGTGGGCGAAGCTGTTCAAGCACACCCTGTTCTCCGGAGACGTGCAGGTCGCGAAGCCGGACGCCGAGATTTTCCGGCTGCTGCTGGACAAACTGGGTGCGAAACCGGACGAGTGTCTGTTCTTCGACGACCGTCAGATCAACATCGACGGCGCCCGCGCGGTCGGAATCCGGGCACACCTGTGGGACGGCGCTGAAGCCGCCCTCGCCGCACTGGCCTGAGCCGCGAACGGCTCCCGCACCTTCTCGGTGCGGGAGCCGTTCGAGTGCTCAGTACGGTTCGGCGCCGGTCAGCGGCTGATCCGCTTGGACTTCTTCCCGGTGATCGCCCCGTAGGCCGCGGTGCCCAGGAACGCGACTCCGCCGATGATGGCGATCCACAGCACGGCCTTGAACACGAAGCCGATCACAGACCCGAGCACCATAAAGGCGATCCAGGCCACGACGAGCGCTCCGACGATCTTCCAGAACATGGCTCCTCCGATGCCGTTTCCGCGCCACGTCGGCCCGGTGCCCTCCAGCGTGCCATCCGTGCGACGGAAACTCTCTACGCCAGCCCAACGTTCAGGGACATCTCCGGGTTCCCCTGACCGGTTTCACCCCAGCCAGCCGCCGAGCCGACGCAGCCCCTCGGTCACGTCCTCGGTCGCGCCCGCGAAGGAAAACCGCACGTAGCGGCCGCCGTCGACCGGGTCGAAGTCGATTCCCGGGGTGATCGCGAGGCCGGTGTCGGCGAGCAGCCGCTGGCACCAGCTCAGGCTGTCGGTGGTGTGGTCGGAGACGTCGGCGTAGGCGTAGAACGCGCCGTCGGCGGGGGCGAGCTTGTCCAGACCGATCTCGCGCAGACCGGCGAAGAGCAGGTCGCGGTTGCGCCGATAGTGCTCGACGTGCGCATCCGCTTCGGCATACGACTCCGGGGTGAAAGCCGCGACGGCCGCGTACTGCGAAACCGCGGGCGGACAGATGGTAAAGTTGCCGGTGAGGACGTCGACCGCGCGATGCAGCCGCTGCGGCACCAGCATCCAGCCGAGCCGCCAGCCGGTCATCGCGAAGTACTTCGAGAACGACCCGAGCACCAACGCTTCCCGGCCGTACTGCCAGGCGCAATCGAGCTGCTTGCCGTACGAGATGCCGTGGTAGATCTCGTCGCTGATCAGCTGCACGCCGTGCGACGCGCACCAGCCGGAGATCGCGGCTAACTCGCCCGGCGGCAGCACGGTCCCGGTCGGATTGCTGGGACTCGCGACGATGAGCCCGTCGATCGGTCCGAGCCGGTCGAGCTGCTCGACGGTCGGCTGGAAATTCGTCTCGGCGGTGGTGGCGAACTCGACGACCTCGCAGCCGAGGACGTTCAGCAGATTCCGGTATGCCGGGTAGCCCGGCCGCGCCATCGCGACCCGCGCGCCCGGGTCGAACGCGCTGAGGAACGACAGCAGAAACCCGCCGGACGAACCGGTGGTCATGACGACGTCGGACGCGGCCACGTCGACGTCGTAGGTGCGCCGGTAGTGCCCGGCGACGGCTTCGCGCAGCTCAGGAATGCCGAGCTGCTCGGTGTAGCCGAGGGTGTGGCTTTTGAGCGCTTCTTGAGCGGCTTCGAGCACCGCCGCCGGAGCGGGCACGGACGGCTGCCCGGCGGCCAGCGAAATCAGGTCGCCGTGGCTGCGCTGCCGGGCCTGCGCCGCGGACAGCACGTCCATCACGTGAAAAGGAGGCACGCCTGCCCGCAACGCGGGCCCGCCGAAAGCACCGATGTCGACCATGCGGCCAGGCTAACCGGCGGAACCGCGTGCGGGGTGTGCCGTCAGTAACCGCGGTACGCGCCGCCGTGCGCCATCGCCGCGATGCCCGGGACGTTGGACATCGAGCCGTACCGGTCGAGCGAGTACCGGACCCCGGCGATGATGTTGTCGACCGGGTTGTAGATGTTGTCGTGGCCGGGCAGCTTGTGCGCGTTGAACGTGGAGTCGATGCACTGCATCAGGCCCTTGGACGGGTGGCCCGCGGCGGCATTGGAATCCCAGTTGTTGATCGCGTTCGGATTGCCGCCGGACTCGTGCTGGATGATCGCCCAGATGTTCTTGATGTCCGCGTCGGTCACGTTCACGCCCGCGGCCTGCAGTTCCTTGATGGCTTCCTGGATCCACTGCTGAACGTTGCCGGGCGGAGGCGAAGAGGGCGGACCGCCGCTGGACCCGAGACCGCCGCCGCCACCGGACGCGGCGCCCCCGCCACCGCTGGCACCACCGCCACCGCCGTGATGACCGCCGCCACCTCCGTGCCCGGTGTGCAGACCGCCGGTGCTCTGCGGCACGGTGCCGTCCGAGTTGGGGAGCGGGACCTGCGAGTAGCCGCCCTCGATCTGGGTCTTCATCAGGTCCTGCGACTTCTTGACCAGTTCGTCGGCCTGGGAAAGAAGCGGGTCGATCGTCTGCTCGGCCCTCGTGGCGTCCGCTTGGTTATCCTGATTCGCCTTGTCGATGATCGACTGCGACGTCGGGCTGGGCGGCGGGCCCTTCTTGTCCGACTTGTCGTTGGCATACGCCGCTTCGGCCGCCTGCGCCTTCTGCGCACGGTCCGACTCGGTCTTGATGCGGCCGTCGATCGCCGTCTTGGCGGTGTTCATCGCATCGGTGACCTTGGTCTTGATCCCGCCGAGGTCGGACGACAGCTGCGTCAGGTCCTTGCCGACGTCGTCAAGGTGCCCCTGCACCTTGTCGCCCGCCTTAGTGATCTGCGTGACGTACTCGACGAAAGCGTCTGCCGCCGGGCCCTCCCACACTCCGCCGGACAACGACTTCGCGGAATTCGTCAGCTGTTGGCCGTGGTCGCCCGCCCGCTTCGCGGCGTCGCTGAACTGCTGCCCGGCTTTGCTGATCGCGTCCGGGTTGATCTTGTCGACCTTCTTAGCTTTCTCGACAATGCCGTTCCAGTTCGGCGGATAGTCGATCAGCGCCATGCTCTAGCCCCCCTCGTCCCTGCTCAGCGGTCTTCGTGGACGGTCAGGTCGGTCTTGTGGACCTGATCGGTCTCCTGGATCAGCCCCGCCGCCTTCTTGAGAATGAAGCTGGTCGCCTCCATCAGCTTCCCGGCCGCGTCGAACTCGCTGTGCACGCCCTGTTTGAACGTGCCGACCGCGCCGTGCACGTCCTTCGAGCCGCCCATCGTGCCGAACGGGCTTTCCGGCTCGTCGTCAACGCCGGTGAGGTGCTTCTTGGACTTCTCGAACTCGTCCTTCAGCTTCTCCACGTTCCTGGCGGCAATGGCCATGGAATCCGGGTCGTAGACAGGCACCGTTCGTCATCCCCTTCGCGACACTCTCTTCCCGACCAGTTCGGACGTTGCGCTGACCGGTTCGGTTCCCCTGCTTACTCTAAGACTTCGGACGCGTGCCGTGTGCAGTTCTCCCGGACTTCCACCCGCGTCGCGACCACGAGGACCCCGACCGGGGAATGGAGGGTATTCGGTGCAGCCGCTGCATCCTGGCGAATCCCGGCAATTCGGGCGCTACCGCTTGATCGCTTCGCTGGGCGAAGGGGGAATGGGCAGGGTGCTGCTCGGGGTGTCCAGGGAAGGACGGCTCGTCGCGGTCAAGCAGGTGCATCCGGCATTCGCGCACGACCCAGGATTCCGTTCCCGGTTCAAGCGCGAGGTCGAAACCTCTCGGATGGTGTCCGGTGCGTACACCGCCGCGGTGATGGACGCTGATCCAAATGCTCCGCTGCCGTGGCTTGCCTCGGTCTTCGTCGCGGGCCCCTCCCTCAAGGAAGCGGTGGACGCCGCGGGCCCGCTCCCGCTGAGCGCGGTGCACTTCCTCGCGACCGGTCTCGCGTCGGCGCTCGCCGAGATCCACCGGGTCGGCCTGATCCACCGGGACCTCAAGCCCAGCAACGTCCTCCTCGCCGCGGACGGCCCACGAGTCATCGACTTCGGCATCGCCAGGGCCGCCGAAGGCGACACCGATATCACCCACACGGGGTCGATCATCGGTTCGCCCGGATTCATGTCGCCGGAGCAGGCGAACGGTCTTCCGCTGACGCCTGCCAGCGACGTGTTCTCGTTCGGCGCTCTGGTGACCATGGCCGCGACCGGGCGGGCGCCGTTCGCAGGAGCGTCCACTCCTCAAACCCTGTACAACGTGGTCCATAGCGTTCCCGATCTCTCCAACCTGCATCCGGACCTGCGGCGGCTCGTCGAACAGTGTCTAGCGAAGGATCCGAGGGCGCGGCCAAGCACGGCACAGATTCTGGACTTCCTCGGTGCGGTCCAGATGACTGCGACGCCTTGGCCGCCAGCGGTGCACACGATGATCGAGCAGCAGCAGGCTGAGGTGAGGACTGCGCTCGCGTTGCCAGCGCCGAAGGAGCCCCGGAAACGTCCTAAGTGGCTGATTCCGACTGTCGCGGCGGCAACGGCGATAGTGATCGCGGCAACAACAACAGTGGTTCTGGTGAATCGCGACGACAATCCTGCCGCGGCCTCGGTGAGCCCACCGCCGCCTGATCCGCTCAGCCCCGCAGCACTGCGCCGGGTCGATCCGTGCAAGCTGCTTGGCCCTGATTCGCTGCCGAAAAGCGGGCCGTTGGAGCCAGGCCAAGCCGACGATCTCTTCGCCGGCTGCGCCTTCCACTTCAAAAAAGACCCGAAGCAAATGGTCATCCTTCTGCTGAGTACCCCACTGAACGGCAAAAAAGGAGAGCCGACAAAGGTGGGTTCAATGGACGCGATCCAGTACCATAATTCTTCTGAATGCGGACTGACTGTTGCCAATCCCGCCACTCCCGGATTCGGCATTGACGTATCCGTGCCTGAAACTGGACAGGACACATGCAGCATCGTGCTCGAAGGCATGACGGCGGTACTCGCAAAGCTGCGCGGCAATCCGGAGCCATACCCGAACGTCGAGAAAACGCTCCGCCAGGCCGACCTATGCCGCCCAGATCTGAAGAAACCGCTTCAAGATGCCGCGAACAGCGCTCTGACCAGCGAATTTGCCGGATTGAACGAGTGCACCTGGAGGGGCAAAAAAGACTACTCGGCAACTGCTTCACAACTGTCCGATCCGAAATTCCCCGACAGGCAGAAGACCAAAGTGGGGGACGCATACCTCATCACGGAACAGGATGCGGACAGGTGCTACCTGCGGTGGCTGTTTCCTCCGTATGAGCCGGGCTGGCAGGGCGTTCTCTCCGTGAGTTCTACCGTGGATATCGCGGCGACCGGCGGGAAGAACTGCGATTCGGCCCGCCGGGTGCTCGATGTGTTCGTGAACGCGGTCAAACCGCGCGGCTGACTCAAATCGCGGCCTGCAACTCCCGCACCCGCTCCACCAACACCGCGTTGTCCGCCGGACTCACCGTCGCCCACGTGTGGCCGTCCGAATCATCAGTCAACTGGAACAGATACCGCCCGGAATCGGTGTCGTAAAACGCCGCCACGTGCGGCGACCGGCGCACCGTCCCGTCCCGCAGCACTCGTTCCGCGCAGAACTGGCCGCGCGCCGCCTGTCCCATCAGCATGCCCGCCAGTTCCTGCGCCTCCCACAACGCCACGCCCCGATCCTCCAAAGCCGTGACCAGCGCTTTCGGATCACCAGCAGCAGCCACATCGGCGGCCACGAGCGTGCTGTGCGGCACCGAGATCGACTGCCCGACCCCGGCGTCGAACGCCCCGGCGACCCGTACCGCGGCATCGGCGAGCGTGTCCGGTTCGGCGTCGATCAGCCATACCTCGTCCCGGTCGACCACCGCGAGGACGGCCTGGCTGCCTCGGCTCACCGCGCGGCCGTGAATCTCGCGGTCCGCCCACACCCAGACGTCCAGGGCCTCCCGCGGACGCGCCAGCAAATGCAACTGGTCCAGCACGGTCCCGGATGGACGGCGGCCGCGAGCGAGCCGTCGCTGTGCCAGTGAATCCCAGACGGACTCGATCAGGCCGGCCCGTTCGGTGTGCGTGCGCCCCGGCGACGGAACCGCGAGCGCGGCCGGGCGTCCGCCCAGCTCCAGCGAGTCCCACAGCACGTCGAATTCGAGGGCGGTCAGTACCAGGTTCACGGCCGGCGCACGTCTCCCGTGCCGTCGCCGAGGACGTCGCGCGTCACCATTCGGCCGTCGGCGAACAGGTCCTTATCGTCGACTCCGAAGCGGCGCACGTGCTCGTCGTCGCTTTCCTGCGGAGCGGCTTCGGAGAGGTATTTGGCGTCACCGCTGCCTGATTTCGGCGCGATCTGCTCGGCTTTTCGCAGTGCGACGGCTTCTTCCTCAGGAAGCTCGTCGACCGGCAACGGCCGGACCAAGCCCTTCGGCTGACCGTCTTGTCCGCGGCCTTGCCGTTCGCGATCTCCGGAGAGGGCACCACCGGCTACTCCAGCACCCAAGGCAGCAGCGCCTGCCCCGATTTCTCCGGCCGACGCTCCTCCTCCGCGCGGGGCCGGAGCGTTGCCGGAGGGCTCGGCGACGGGAGCGGGCGGCGACTGCGGGACGCTGCCGACCAGACGACCTCGTTGCAGCGCTTGGTTTTCGTGCCCGCCGCCGGGGTAGCTGCCGCCCGCGGAGCCGCCGGGGTTTCCCGCGGAGCCGCCGCGACCGGTTGTGCCACCGAAACTTTCGGAACTGCCGACCGTTCCGCGATTAGCCGGACCGCCGGACCCGCTGTCGGGCCCGCTGCTCGTTCCACGCGGATTAGTCGGCAGGAACGTGCCGGACTCCCCGGGACGCACCCCGCCAGGAACCCGCGTACCGCCCGAAGCACTCGGCCCGCCGGAAGTGCTTGGCGCACTAGGGATTCCCGGCCCGCGAGTGGAGCCACCCGACCGAGGCGCACCAGGTTCGCTGCCCCGAGGCGCGTTCTCCGGAGCCTTCTCCCAACCCGCAGGTGGAGGCGAAGACGGCGGCACGTAGCTGGCCGCGACCACCGGTGCGGCTGGCCGAGCGGCCGGTGCCTGCGAAGGCGTGCCGTACGCAGGCGTCGGCGGATCCACGACCGGAGGGGCCGGAGGAGGCGGCGGGGGAACGTACTGCGACTTCACCGATGCCGCAGCAGGCCGAACCTGGCCGTCCGGCGTCACGTCGACCGCCGCGGCCGCGCGGTCGACCGGGCTCGGTCCGCTGCCGGGCTGGACCATCGCGAGCGATTGCGGCTGGCTCAACGGCTCGGTGGACAGCAGGTTTTCCCCGCTCTGCTGGGCGTAGGAGTTCAACGCCTCGACCGCCTGGCCGCGCGCGTTGTCCGCTGCCTGCACCTGCGCCGCGTGATCAGTCTCGAAGCCGAGGAAGCTCGCCACCGAATCGACGAGCGTGAGGCTCTCCGCGCCTTTGCGCACTGCCGCCGGGTCAGGCAGCTTGTACTTGGTGCGGTTGAACGCTTCCCCTTGTGCGAAAAGCATTTCCGCGGTGTGCGTGACCTTCTGCATCGCGTCCTGAGAGAAGCCGGCCTGATCCGACAGCACCTGTCCGGCCTGTCCGCCCGCCTGGCTCTGCCATTCGACGCCGAGCTTCGCCAGCTGGTCGCGCAGCGTGCGGTCGGTGCCCGCGAGCGCGGTCGCGACCTCCCGCAGCGCCTCGACCGCGGTGGCGATGCTGGCGATTCCGTCGCCGGTGCCGAACTTCTCGATCTCGTCGGCGATGGCGGTGTCGGTCCACCCGTCGAAACGGTGGTCGCGGATCCTGCCCGCGAGGTCGGAGATCTCCACGCGCCCTCCCTAGGTCCGGTTCTTCAGGCCCTGCACGGCCAGGCCGGCGGCCTGGGTGGCGATGTCGCACAACTGCGGCTGGCTGAACGCGCCCGCGGTGACCGCGAACTCCTGTGCCGCCATGGTCTGTCCCGGGGCGACGCCGACGAGCACTTCGCAGTCGGCGGGCGTGCCTGCCGCGCGGTAGTTCGTGATCGCCGGATAGCCCTCGACGCTCGTGGGCGCGGTGGTCATGCTGTTCTTGCGCCGCGATCCGGTGAGCCACTCCTGCACGTCCGCGCCGACGATCCGCAGGTGCAGCGCGTGGAACGGTTCGGTCTTGTCCGAATCGAACACACAGGTGGGCCCGTCCTTCGGCTCGGCGGCCTTGCGCGGCACGCTCGTGACCTTCAGCAGGTCGAGCTGCGCCTGGCCGAGCAGGTCGCACGGATCGGCCCCGGCGATCGGCAAATCCGACGGCCGCGGCGGCAATGCGGCCGCTTTCGTCTGCTGCGCCAGGGAACTCATCGCGGGCTGTACGGGGTACGCGGTGCCTTGCTCGCCCGACGAGCAGCCCGCGACGCCGAGTACCGCGACAACGGCGAGGACCGGCTTAGTGGATGCCGTGCGCACCGCGGTCCCCGAAAGCCGCGGCCTTGTCCGCGTCGCTGGCTTCGTACGTCTTCGCTGCTTCGCGCAGCTGTCCAACGAGCTTGTGCAGATTGGCGACGTACGCGCGCACCTGCGCGGCGTACGACTGATCACCTTCCGCGACAACGGTGTTCCACGCAGCCATCGCGTTCACGCTCACCGTGTCCGACGAAGGAGTGTCGACGCGCAGCTCGCCCAGCCGCGTGAGGAGCTTGTCTTCGAGCGCGCTGGCCTGCTCGTCGACCACCCGCGCGACCTCGAGCAGCTTCGCCGGCTCGACCACGAGGTCCGCCACGCCCGGCGCTGCCGGTACCGACGAAGCCAGGTCGGTGAGCGGTGTGCTTCCCGGCATGCGCTAACCCCTCCCGTGATACGGACGGTGACCGTACGGACCCGTTTCGAGGCTACCAACCGGCGCGTGAACCCGAGGCGAACTTCGTGGAGAAGGTGCTCAGGCGGGAGCGCTTACTTCCCCATTGGCCGCGCGCAGTGCGATATCGGTGCGATGGTGCGAGCCAGCGAGGTGTACGCGCTCGACAGTCTCGTACGCGTGCTTACGCGCCGCCTTAAGCGACTTACCGGTGCCGACAACCGACAGCACGCGTCCGCCGGCCGAGATCACCGCACCGTCGTCGCGACGCCGCGTACCCGCGTGAAGCACGCCTTCGATCTCTCCGCCGGTGATGACGTCACCAGTGCGCGGCTTGCCCGGGTACCCGTCAGCAGCGATCACGACGGTGACCGCGGCACCGCCCGACCACTCCAGCGGCGGCAGCTCAGCGAGCTTCCCGGTCGCCGTCGCGTTCAGGATGGTCGCCAGCGACGTACGCAGCAGCGCCAGCACAACCTGCGTCTCGGGATCGCCGAAGCGGCAGTTGAACTCGATCACCTGGGGACCTTCCGAGGTGAGCGCGAGACCGGCGTAGAGCAGGCCGGAGAACGGGCTGCCGCGGTCGGCGAGTTCGTCCACCACCGGCTGCACGACCCGCGCGACGACGTCGTCCACCAGGTCCTCAGGGGCCCACGGCAGCGGTGCGTAGGCGCCCATGCCGCCGGTGTTCGGGCCGGTGTCGCCGTCGCCGACGCGCTTGAAGTCCTGCGCGGGCAGCATCGGCACCACGGTGCGGCCGTCGACGAAGCAGAACAGCGAGGCCTCCGGACCGTCCAAAAAGGACTCCAGGAGGACCGGGTGGCCACCGTCGAGGAGCATCAGCGCGTGCTTGCGCGCGACCTCGACGTCCTGCGTCACGACGACGCCCTTGCCCGCGGCGAGACCGTCGTCCTTCACGACCCAGGTGGGCCCGAAGCGCTGAAGCGCGGCGTCGAGACGCGCGGGGGTGTCGACGACTTCGCTGCGGGCCGTCGGCACCTTCGCAGCCGCCATGACGTCCTTCGCGAACGCCTTCGACCCCTCGATTTGCGCGGCCGCGGCAGACGGTCCGAAGCAGGCGATGCCGGCTTCGCGCACCGCGTCGGCGACGCCCGCGACGAGCGGCACCTCCGGCCCGATCACGACGAGGTCGGCCTTCCACTCCTTGGCCAGGGCCGCGACGGCCTCCGGCTCGGCGAGCTCGACCCCGAGCTGCTCAGCGACCGCAGTCGTGCCGGCGTTGCCGGGGGCGCAAGCGAGCGCCGTGACCGCGGGGTCGCCTGCCACCGCGAGGACGAGTGCATGCTCCCGAGCGCCGGAGCCGATTACCAGTACGCGCACGCCGGACAGCGTAACGGTGCGTGTCGCGCCGCGGCAGCGCGCCATCCGCGACCCCGGTCCGGACCAGGTGCGCGACTGGTTCTTGTCCCGGGAGAACGATGTCCGGATTCGACCGCCATTAACCGTTTACCCGGTTGTCAGCCGCCCGTCCGGCTGGTGCCGCGCGCCCGACGCTTGCGGCGGTGAGGGTGACGCGGTAGTCGTGGCGAGCTGCGGATCGCCCGGTAGAGAAAGGTCCCCCATGAAGCGCAAACGCCTCGGCGTGCTCGCCCTGTCCGGTCTGGCCCTGCTCGGCGTCGCCGGCCTCGCGATCGGCCCGGCCGCCGCGAGCGAGGACACGGCCGCGGGTGCGGCCGCGCACGGTCCCCGGCACGATGGCCCGGTGATCGTCGGACACCGGGGCGCGCCCGGCTACCGCCCGGAGCACACGCTCGCGTCGTACGAACTCGCCTGGCGGATGGGCGTGGACTACGTCGACGTCGACCTGGTGCCGACCAAGGACGGCCAGCTCGTCGCCCGGCACGAGCCGGAGATCGGCGGCACCACCGACGTCGCGGCCCATCCGGAGTTCGCCTCGCGCAAGACCACGAAGGTCATCGACGGAACCAAGATGACCGGCTGGTTCACCGAGGACTTCACCCTCGCCGAGCTGAAGACGCTCTACGCGAAGGAGCGGATTCCGCAGAACCGGCCGAACAACCAGCTCTACGACGGCCGCTACCGGATCGCGACGTACCAGGAGGTGCTCGACCTGACCCGGCGGCTCGGCCACGAGCTGCACCGGACGCTGGGCACCTACCCGGAGGTCAAGCATTCGACGTACTTCTCCTCGATCGGCAACCCGACCGAACCGAAACTGGTGTCGATCCTCAACCGCAACGGCCTGAACCGGCCGAACGCGCCGGTGATCATCCAGTCGTTCGAGGTGTCGAACCTGCAGGAGCTGCACAAGCAGGTGCGCGTCCCGCTGCTGCAGCTGACCGAAGCGAAGGGCGCTCCGGCGGACTTCATCGCGAAGGGCGACAAGCGCACCTACGCCGACCTGGTCACGCCCGCCGGCCTGCGCGAGATCGCGAAGTACGCGAAGTATCTCGGCCCGGAGAAGGGACAGATCATCCCGCGGGACGCGCAGGACAACCTCGGCAAGCCGACCACACTGATCGCCGACGCGCACCGCGCCGGGCTCGAGGTGCAGCCCTACACCTTCCGCAACGAAAACCCATTCCTGCCGGCGAACCTGCGCTCCTCGGCGAGCCCGAGCGCGTTCGGCAACGTGTTCGCAGAGGAAGCGGCGTTCCTGAAGGCCGGGGTCGACGGATTCTTCGCCGACCAGCCGGACACCGCGCTGGAGTCGGTGCGGGACTTCACCGGTCGCTGATTTCCCTTCGTTTCCTCCCGGCCCGCCGGTGACGTTCTCGTCGCCGGCGGGCTTTTTCGCACTGTGCCCCCGCTGGCCTGCCCTTGACGCGGAGCGGTCGCGCGGGCCACAGTCAGCAAATCAGAAATTTATTCATGTTTAGTCCAAGCGGGCGGGTTCATGAGGGGAAACGCGCTACGGCTTCGCGGAACCCAGACGTGTGGCGGGTCGTCCGGTGAGTGAGCCGTACGAACCGACGCGCGAGTCGCTGGCTCGCCATCGCCTGCCGAGCTGGTGGGACGACGGCAAGTTCGGCGTTTTCGTGCACTGGGGCGCGTATTCGGTGCCCGCGTTTGGATCCGCTTTGCTGGCCGGTACGAACCGGGTGCGGACGAGGCTGCCGGGCCCGTTGGCGGACTATTCCGCGGCCGAGTGGTACGCGCGGGTGCAGCAGGTGCCGGGCAGCGCGGCCTGGCTGCACCACCTGCGCACCTACGGGCCACATAGGGTTTACGACGACTTCATCGAGCGGTTTCGAGCAGAGCGGTTCGATCCCGACGACTGGGTGCGGCTGTTCGGCGACGCGGGCGCCCGCTACTTCGTCTTGACCGCCAAACACCACGACGGACTGGCCCTCTGGCCAACGGCCACCACCGGCCGCAACACCGTCGAACTGGGCCCGCGCCGCGATCTGGTGGGCGAACTGTTCGCCGCGGCCCACCGACACGGCGACGACGTCAAGCCCGGCGTGTACTACTCCGTACCCGAGTGGTTCAACCCAGCGCCCTACCGCGGCAGCCGGGCGGGCTGGTGGATGGGACCGCTGGCCAACCGGCTGCAGTTTCCGCAGCGCCCGCCCCGCAACGCCTACACCCGCCGGCGCGTCTCCTACACCGGCCAAGGCGCCGTGGCCGACTACGCCGACGGCATCGTCCGGCCGCAGCTGCGCGAACTGATCGAGCGCTACCATCCGTCGCTGATCTGGTGCGACATCGGCGGCGACGAAAACTACTTCCACGGCAACCAAACCATCGCCGGCTACTACAACCACGCCGCCGCGGCGAACCCCGACGGCGTGCTCGTCAACGACCGCTTCGGCGACGCCCGCACCCATCGCGACTACACCACGGTCGAGCAAGGCGCCGGGCTCGACCAGCAACCCACCGGGGAACGCGCCGAGGTCTGCCGCACCCTGGCCGAATCGTGGGGTTACGACGCCGGCGAGGACGCCTCCGCCTTCCGCGGCACCGCGGAGCTGATCCATCTCCTGATCAGCTCCGTCGCGGCCAACGCGAACCTGCTGCTCAACATCGGGCCACGAGCCGACGGCAGCATCCCCGGCCCGATGCGCGAGCGGCTGCTCGGCATCGGCGCCTGGCTGAAGATCAACGGCGAGGCCGTCTACACGACCCGGCCGTGGACCCGCTCGTCCGCCACCTCCAATGTCGGCGACGTCCAGCTCACGGTCGGCAAAAGCACCGGCGCGCGATACCTGACCGCACTGTCCTGGCCCGGCGGCGAACTCGTCGTGGACGCCGCCCCGGCGGTCACCGAGCGATCGCGCATCGAACTGCTCGGCTCCGACCGTCAGCCATTGCGCTGGCGCCGGGACGGTTCCCGCCTCGTGATCTCGACGCCCGGCAGCGACCCCGCCAGGGCGACGTCCAGTCAGCACGCCTACGTGTTCCGGGTGACCGGCTGACCCTCACCCGGCCGCGTTCTTGACTCGAGCGCTCGACCGCACAAGACTGCTCTCAATCTGAATACTCTTCATGTTTCACTGGCGGTAATCGCGACTGAGCCGCGCGTCGCGAGCCCGAAGGGGGAATCGTGGATCGTCGGGGCTTCATCCGCAACGCCGGTGCCGCCCTCGGCGGCGCCGGTCTCCTGTCGATGCTCCCGCGGAGCCTGGTCGAGGCGATGGCCGCGCCAGCCCCTTCCGGCGGGCTGGCGAACATCGAGCACGTCGTGATCCTCATGCAGGAGAACCGCTCGTTCGACCACTATTTCGGTGCGCTGCGAGGCGTCCGCGGGTTCGGCGACCTCAACGCGGCACAGCTGCCGACCGGCCGCTCGGTCTTCCATCAGCCGCGCGGCGACGGATACGTGCTGCCCTACGCGACCCGCCTGCAGAACCTGGCGGGGCTCGACCACACCGTCGACGGCGGACACGCGGCGTGGGCGGGCGGCCGGTACGACGGCTGGATCGAAGCCAAGTCCGAGCTGACGATGGCGCACTACGGCCGGGAGGACCTCGGTTTCTACCACCAGCTCGCGGACGCTTTCACCATCTGCGACGCCTACCACTGCTCGGTCATGGGACCGACCGATCCGAACCGGATGTTCCTGTTCACCGGCAAGATCGGCAACCCGGTGTCGCTGTACAACTTCGAATCGACGATCAGATCGTTGCTGCTGGGCAACGACGTGGGCCTCGGCCTGCTGAAGACCTTCGGCACCGACGCCGTGGTGGACGCGATCGCCGCCGCGATGCAGGGAGCCGCGACGATCCTGCCGGTGGAGATCGCGAGCGCGATCTACCGGTGCTTCACCGGAAGCGGCGAGTTGTCGCCGTTCGCGTGGAAAGTCATCAAGGACCCGGCCTTCTCGGCGAACGTCAAGGAAGCCCTGCTCGGCTATCAGTGGACCACCTATGCCGAACGGCTCGAAGAACAAGGCGTGAGCTGGCGGGTGTATCAGGAATGGGACAACTACGCCGACAACTCTCTCGAATACTTCGCACGATTCCAGCAGGTCGCCGAAGCCGCGCTCAAATACACCAGCGACACCCTGCCCTACCGTTCTTTCGAGCACTTTTACACCGATGTGCGGACCAAACCGGCCAAACGCGCCACGCTGCTGGCCAAGCTCGCGCGCGGAGTCGACCGGCTCTCGCCGCGGGACCGCAGCCTGTTCGAGCGCGGCCTCTACCGCGCGCCCGACGGAGATCTCGTGGGGCAGTTCCGCAGTGACGCGACCGCCGGCCGCCTTCCCCGGGTGTCGTGGATCGTGCTGCCCTACGCGCAGTCCGAGCACCCGATTCACGGGCCGCGCAACGGCGCCGCGGTGGTACACGACGTGCTCGACGTTATCGGGTCGGTTCCCGGGGTATGGAACAAAACCGTTTTTATACTCAATTACGACGAGAACGACGGCTATTTCGACCACGTACTGCCCCCGGTCCCGCCCGTGAGCGCATCGGGAGAGTCGTATTACGGCGAACCGTTCGGCCTCGGCGCCAGGGTGCCGATGATCGTCGTGTCCCCGTGGAGCAAGCAGGGGGTGTGCTCCGAATTGTCCGAGCACAGCTCGGTGCTGCGATTCCTGGAAAAGGTGACCGGGGTGGCCGAACCCAACATCGGAGACTGGCGCCGCCGGATGACCGGCGATCTGACCTCGGCTTTCGACTTCAGCACGACGACCGCGCCCGTCCTGCCGCCCGCGGAGCCCGCCGCACCCCAGCCTGCGACCGGAGCACGCGAACCGGTGCCGGAGAACCAGGAGATGCCGGTTCAAGAGCCCGGCACCAAGCCCAAGCGTCCGCTGTCCTACGCCCCGATCACCAGCGTCCGGCAGGATGTCGCGGCCAGGAAGGTCGTGCTGTCGATGCGCAACGCCGCCGCCGCGGGCGCACCGGGAATTCATTACATCGTCTACCCCAACGCTTTCCGGGACGCCAACCCCACCAGATTCGACGTCCTGCCGGGCGGCACAGTCACGGAAACGATCGAGCAGGCCTCCGGGAAGTACGACTGCACCTGCTACGGGCCCAACGGCTTTCAGCACCGCTTCGCGGGTGACCTGACCCAGCCCGGCGCCACCGCCGAAGTCTCCGCCGGGCCCGCTCCGGGACACGGCCGCGCGGTGACGCTGTCCTTCGCCAACGGCGGGTCCACCGCCGTCGTCTTCACCGTCAAAGCCAACGCCTACCGCACCGACGGACCCTGGACGTTCCCGGTGCCGCCGGGCAACTCGGCGAGCGTGAACCTGCCGTTGGAAACGCCCGAAACCGGCGACGGCTGGTACGACCTGACCGCGACCGTCGACACCGACTCCGGCTATCTGCGCCGATTCCGCGGTTACGTGGAAAACGGCTCGACCGGCGTCACCGCCGACGACTCCGCGCCGTTCGACCGGCTCATCCTGGACCGCACGATCTATGAACAAGGGCGTGACCTGGTCGTATCGGTCGCCGCCGCGAGGCGGGAAGGGCAGCGCCAGGTCGTCGTGCACCTCATCGGTCCGTCCGCCCCGGACAGCCCGGTGCGGGAAACAGCTCTGCCGGAAAGGGCCGCTCAAGTCGTCGTGCCAGCCGAGGACTCGACAGGGCGACCACTGGCACCCGGTGACTACGAGGTCCGGCAACTCGATGCTTTCGGCAAGACAGTGGGCCAGCCCGCGCGGTTCCGGATCGCGGCTTCCCACGACCAGAATCCGTCGACGCCCACCGGAAAATCAGCCAAGGTGCCTGCTGAAACCTCACGGCAGCGCTGAGTAGTCGTCCTGGTCAAAGCGCTCCTCAGAGGTGCTCGACAGACTACCGGTTCGAGTGATGCGCACTCGAACAGTTGTTCGAGATACTGATCCTATGTTGATCACCGAAACCCGGACCGCCCTGCGCCGTTCGGAGGAGCTTCCGCCCAGCCACCAGCGAAACCTTGACACCCGCGAACCTCGAGGGCTAACTTCTGCGCACTCTCAATGGTCTGTCCGCATACCTTTCAGGTGGGTGCCCGATGGATGTCTCCGACCAGCAGACCGGCCAACCCGACGAAGACAGCGCTCGCCTGCACGCGCTCGGTTACGCGCAGGAACTCAAACGCACGATGTCGGCGTTCTCGAACTTCGCCGTGTCGTTCACGATCATCTCGATCCTGTCCGGCTGCCTCACGCTGTACGGCTTCGGCATGAAGACCGGCGGCCCGGCGGCGATGATCTGGGGCTGGCCGCTGGTCGGGCTGTTCGTGGTGCTGGTCGGGCTCGGCATGGCGGAGGTGTGCTCGAGCTATCCGACCGCGGGCGGGCTCTACTACTGGGCGGCGAAACTGGCGACCCGCAACGGTCCGGCCTGGTCGTGGTTCACCGGCTGGTTCAACCTGATCGGGCAAATCGCGGTCACGGCTGGCATCGACTTCGGCGCTGCCCTGTTCCTCAACGCGTTCCTCGACTTGCAGTGGGGCTACAGCGCGACGCCCGGGCACACGATTCTGTTGCTGGCCATCATCCTTGTCCTGCACGGGGTGCTGAACACGTTCGGCGTGCGCGTGGTGGCGGTGCTGAACAGCGTCAGCGTGTGGTGGCATCTGCTGGGCGTGCTGGTGATCGTGGGCGTGCTCGTGTTCGTTCCGGCGAAGCACCAGGAAGCGTCGTTCGTGTTCGGCAGCTTCGTGAACCAGACCGGCTGGGGTTCCGCGCCGTATGTGTTCTTGCTGGGTTTGCTGCTGGCGCAGTACACCCTCACCGGTTACGACGCCTCGGCGCACATGACAGAGGAAACCAAGAACGCCGCGAAGGCGGGCCCGCGCGGAATCATCAACTCGATCCTCGTGTCGCTGGTCGCGGGCTGGATCCTGTTGATCGGCCTGACCTTCGCGATCCAGAACTACGACGGAGCCGTCAACTCGACCACCGGCGTCCCGCCGGCACAGATCTTCATCGACGCAACCGGTGCGGTGACCGGCAAGTTTCTGCTCCTGATCTGCATCGGCGCGCAGTTGTTCTGCGGCATGGCCTCGGTGACCGCGAACTCCCGCATGATCTACGCCTTCGCCCGCGACGGCGCGATCCCGGGTTCGAAGATCTGGCACAGCATCAACAAACGAACCCAAACCCCGACCAACGCTGTATGGCTGGCCGCCGGTGGTGCACTGGTGCTCGCGCTGCCGTACCTGTGGAGCGCGACGGCTTACGCAGCAGTCACTTCGATCGCGACAGTGGGCCTGTACGTCGCGTACGTGATCCCGGTCTTCCTCCGCGTCCGTCGAGGCGACAGCTTCGAGAAAGGCCCATGGAACCTGGGCCGCTGGGGCAAACCGATCGGCATCGTCGCGACGGGATGGGTCGTGGTGATTTTCGTGCTCTTCATGCTCCCCCAAGCAAGCCCCATCACGGTCGACACGTTCAACTACACGCCGATCGCCTTCCTGGTCGTCCTGGGCGGGGCTGCCTTGTGGTGGGTGTTGTCGGCGCGGAAATGGTTCACCGGCCCGAAGGTGCAGGGTTCGGCGGAGGAATTGGCCGCGGTGGAAAAGGAACTGAAAGAACTTGGGTAGCGCGACGGGTTGGTGAAACTGCGGGACGCTCACCACCCGGCATCACGTCACCAATCGCACCGCGCCGCGCCGACGCTTCCGCGTTTATGCCGGGCCAGCCGTCCCTGCGCCGAGCCGGGGCCTGCCAGCCGCTTTCGCGTCAATGCCAGGGCGATTGCTGACTCCATCCGCCCGCTGCCTCATGCGGGGTCCACGCCGCCCGCCCTCGCCACCCGCCAACTGACTCTCGCGACTGGGCGATCGTCGCGCCGGACTTCAGCACCGTCCGGAACCAGCGACGTGTCCCGGCCTCGCGCTGCCCGGGAAACACCCACGCCGCCCCGGCACGAACGTCCGTCCAACCCACCGCCGAGCAACCCACCCGCCCGCGATCACCACCGGTCGACCGCCGCCGATCCTGACGCCGCCGCACCCGAAACACCCCATGTCCGCCCGGCTCACCAACACCCCTGCGACTCACCAGCGAGCAACCCGCCGCCCTCGACCCGCGCCTACCCGCCTGCCCCAAAGGGAGTCCCGACAGGAACCCACGACACCCGCGCCTCGCCGAATCCCTGAGTCACGAATGCGAAGCCGAGCAATCCGCCGCCCCGGCCCCGCTCATCCGCCTCGCCCCGAAAGGAGTCTCGACACAACCCACACCATCCCCGCCTCGCCCAACCCCTGAGCCAAGGCGCGAAGCCGAGCAACCGCCGCC
>NZ_PQIA01000092.1 GCF_003385235.1 Amycolatopsis circi
GTGAAGGGGGGGGCCTCGTGGATCGGGTGGGGCGCGAAGCGGTCTCAGCGGGGGCGTCCTGGCGCGTCTGGGCGGGTTTGCCACGGGTGCGGGCCGTCTAGCGGTCGGTAATCTACGCCGAGCGCGTCCAGTCGCGGCAGGTGGTGCTCTCGCAGTCGGGGCAGGAATTCCTTGTAGTCGCGCGGTCCGTTGCTCCACGCGACCTCGGCGAACGCTGACAGCCGCGGGAACGCCGCGTAGTCCGTCCGTCGCACGGTGTCCAGGTGTTCGGACCACAGCTGGGCTTGGATCCCGCGCACGCGCGGGCCGGATTCGGGCTCGAAGCCGTAGAAGTGTTCGAGATCCTGCAGGTACCCGACCGGGATCGGTTCGTCCGGGTGGTCGCTTTGCCGGTGGTCGAGGTACACGCCGTCCTCGGGGCAGAGCACGACTTCGTGCCCGCCTTTCAGCGCCAGCGACGCCCGTTCGCGGTCCTGCCACACGCCGATCACCATCGTCGGCAGGTCGCCGCCGTCGAGAACCTCGTCCCAGCCCATTGGCGTGCGGCCGCGGGCGACGAGGTGGTCCGCGATCGCCCGGACGAACCGGTGGTGCGCCTCGGTGACGCCGGGCACCTCGTCGCCGCCGAGCGCGATCACCGGGGACGGGAAGATGTCCAGCACGTGGTCGAAGACCGCGCGGAAGAAGTCCAGAGTGGACTCCGACGGGTCCAGCAGCGAGGTGCTGACGCCCCAGGAAGTCCAGACCTCCCAAGGGGTGTCGGTGGCCGGGCCCAGTTCCGGGTACGCCGTGATGGCGGCTCGGGCGTGCCCGGGAATGTCCACTTCGGGCACTACGGTGACGGCCCGGGCGGCGGCGTACGCGACGATCTCGCGCAGATCGTCCGCAGTGTAGTAACCGCCGTGCGGGCGGCCGTCGCGTTCCGGGCCGTCGTGCCTGCCGACCATCGACGATTTCCGCCAGCCGCCCACGGACGTGAGCCGGGGGAATTCCGGCGTCTCGATCCGCCAGCCCTGGTCGTCGGTGAGGTGCAGGTTCAGCACGTTCATCTTATGCGCGGCCAGCAGATCGACGAACCGCAGCACCTCGGCCTTCGTCCGGAAGTGCCGCGAGACGTCGTAAAGGCAGCCGCGCCAAGCGAAGCGCGGGTGGTCGGTGATCGTTCCGCATGGCAGCTCAACCGGTCCATTGTGGATCGACGCGGAGCGGAACGCGTCCGGACCGGCCAGCTGGCGCAGGGTTTGGCGGCCGTAGAACTCGCCCGCGGAGTCAGCCGCGTCGAGCGTGACGCCGTCCGGCGTGATCTGCAGCCGGTAGCCCTCGGCAGGGAGATCCGAGGCCGTCCGGACCTCCACCGGAGCGGGCCACGGGCAGGTGCCGGGCGCAGCTTCCGCGGACACCGGGCGGGGGAGGAGAGTGTCGAAACCGGACATGGTCATCCCTTCACGGCCCCGGCCGTCCCGCCGATGAGCTTCCGTTGCACCAGCACGAAAAACACCAGCACGGGGATCGTCATCAGGGTGGACGAGGCCATCACGGCGCCCCAGTCGGTGTCCTCCGGTTTGAAGAACACCAGGATCGCCTGCGGCAGAGTCTGGTTTTCGGTCTTGGAGATGATGAACGTCTTGGCGAACAGGAAGTCGTTCCACGCGTGGATGAACGCGAGCACGCTCACCGCCACGAGCCCGGGGGCGACGAGCGGGAACAGGATCTGCCAGGTGAACCGCATCCGCGACGCACCGTCCAAAGTGGCCGCTTCCTCCAGTTCGGCGGGCACCGCGGCGACGAACCCGCGCAGCATCCAGATCGCGAACGGCAGGCTGAACGCCAGGTGCACCAGTACGAGCGAGCCCAGTTCGTTGAGCCCGAACGCCGGCACGGCCCCGCCGACCGAGCGCATCAGGAAGAACAGCGGAATGGTCAGCGCCTCCACCGGAACCATCTGCGCCACCAGGATCATCACCAGCAGCATTCCGCGGCCGCGGAACCGGAATCGGGTGAGTGCCACCGAGGAGAGGAACGACAGCAGCAAGGACAGCAACACCACGACCACCGCGACCGCGAGACTGTTGAGGAAGTACCGGCCGAACCCGGAAACCGTGAGCACGCGCCGGAAACTGTCCAGCGAAGGCGCGAACGTCCACGGTTTCGGATGCGCCGACTGGATTTCGCCGGCCGGTTTGAACGCCGAGAGCACCATCCAGTAGAGCGGGAACGCGACGACCGCGGCGATCACGACGGTCAAGATTTCGGCGACGAGCCGCGCGGGGCGGCGCACTTTCAGAGCCATGCGGCACTCCGGCGCTGGGACCGGACGTAGAGCCCGGTGATCGACAGCAGCAGCAAGGTCATCACGACCCCGATCGCGGAGCCGAGCCCGTACTCCTGCCCGGCGAACGCCTGCTGGTAGGCGTAGACGTTCAGGATCAGGTTCCGCCCGGCGATGCCGCCGCCGTTGGTCATCACGTAGATCTGGGTGAACACCTTGAAGTCCCAGATGATCGACTGCACGGTCGCGATGGTCAGCAGCGGCCGGACCGCGGGCAGGATCACCGACCGCGTGGTGCGCCAGACCGACGCGCCGTCGAGCGCGGCCGCCTCCAGCGTCTCCTTCGGCACCCCGCTGATCCCGGCGTACATGGTGACCATGACGAACGGGAACGAGCACCAGATCACCTCGGCGGCGACCAGCCCGAACGTGCCGAAGGTGCCGAACGTCCAGGAATGGTGTTCCATGCCGGTGAACCCGATGCCCGACAGCACCTCGTTGACCAAGCCGAAATCGGTGTCGAAGAGGAACAGCCAGACGTACGAGCCTGCGATCGCCGGGGTCGCCCACGCGCCGAGCGCCGCCAGGAACAGCAGCATCCGCGGCAGCGCGCGGACCCGGCTCGCCAGCACGGCCAGAGCCGTGCCGACGACCAGGCTGCCGATCACGCAGGCGGCGGCGAACCCGACCGTCTTGCCGAGCACTGTCCAGAACTGGACGTCGGCGAGCAGGCTCGCGTAGTTGTCGAGGCCGAGGAACACCAGCGGGGCCGCGCCCGCCGCCTGCGGCTGGCCGTAGTCGTAGAGCGAGATCACGACCAGCTGGTAAATCGGGTACACCAGCAGCGCGGCGAGCAGGATGCCCGCCGGCAGCAGGTACGCCAACGCCGCGCGGCCGTCGCGGCGGACGGTCGCGGAACGGACTGCGGCCACGGGTCAGCCGAAGTTCTTGTTCATCGCCGCTGCGGCGTCGGCCAGCGCGGCGTTCGCGTCCTTGCCGCCGGTCGCGATCTGCTGCACGGCGGTGGGCAGCACGTTCTGGCTGTCGATCTTGGACCACGCCGGGGTGCTCGGCACGAACTTCGTGCCCGCGGTCAGAGTGTCCACAAAGGCCTTCAGCGTCGGGTCGCTGGCGGCGAGCTTCTTCTGCACCGACGCGAGGGTGGGCAGGTTGCCCATCGCCGCGTACATCTTCTCCTGGTACTTGATCCCGGCCAGCAGTTCGGCGAACTGCACCGCGAGACCGTGGCGCTGGCTCGCGCCGAACACGCCGAGCAGGTTGCCACCGGCGAACGCGGGCGCGACCGAGTTCGGGGTGGTGCCAGGCAGCGGCATGATCGCGTACTTGCCCTTCACCGCGCCCTTTTCGACGGCCTTGCGGTTGAAGTCGCCGCCGATCACCATGCCCGCCTTGCCGCCGGCGAACGCGGTGACGCTCTGCGTGCCGGTGAGGTTGGCGCAGGCGGCGGGCGGGCAGATGTCGTCCTTGATCAGATTCGCGTACGCGGTGACCCCGGCCTTGGCCTGCGGGGAGTCCACAGTGGACGTCCACTTGGCATTGTCCTGTTTGGCCAGATCGCCGCCGTTGGCCCAGATGAACGGCAGCATCGCGTAGGTGTACTTGCCGCCGGTGGCGATGCCGTACAGATCCGGCTTCTTCTCGCGGATCTTGCGCGCGTCGTCGGTCAGCTCGGCCAGCGTCGTGGGCGGCTTGAGGCCGAGTTCGGCGAAAACGTCGGTGCGGTAGTACAACGCGCGGATGCCGGTGTACCAGGGAATGCCGTAGATCTTGCCGTTCGCCTTGGCGGTGTCCAAAACGGACGGAAGCAGGTCCTTGCCGTCCGACCAGTTCGAGATGTCCTTGGTGAGATCGGACAACGCGCCGGTCTGCGCGTAGCTGGAGACGTCGGTGTTGCCGAATTCGGCGACGTCCGGGGCGTTGGACGGGTCGTTGAACGCGCCGGAGAACTTGTCCGCGCGGCCCTCGACCGGGACCCACTGCACGTCGACCTTCACACCGGCGTGGTTGGCCTCGAACTCGGTGATCGCTTCCTTGACCGCGGCCTCCTTCGGCGCGCGGTTGGCTTCGTCGAACAACCAGACTCTGAGCGTGCCGTCGGTTTGGTTTCCGCCGGACGCGGCCGGGCCGGATTGGGTGGGCGCGCACGCGGCGAGCAACGCCAGCGTGGCGGCAGCGGGCAGGACAGAACGCAGCTTCATCGGTGACTCCTGTCGCGGGGACCGGTCGGAGACCGGGAAAGACGGGGCTGTGCGGCGTGACAGCCCCGGTTTTTCTCAGACGAAGAAGACGGAATTGACGTTCGGGACGGCGAGCGAGCCCGCGGACTTGCCGGGCAGGCCGGTGGCCGGGTCGCGCGGCAGCCAGGTGACGGTGCCGGAGCGCTGGTTCGAGACGTAGAACCACTTCTCGTCCGGGTCCAGCGCGAGGTGGCGCGGCCAGTTGCCGCCGGAGGCTGCTGAGGAGACCAAGGTGAGCTTGGCTCCGCCGTCGGCGACGGTGAAGGTGGCGACGGTGTTGGGGCCGCGCACGGTGGCGTAGACGAACTTCCCGTCGCGCGACACGGTGATCTCGCCGGGGAACAGATCGCCGGTGCTGCCCGGCGGAACCGCGGGCACCACGGCGATCGGCTGGAACGTGCCGGTGGCGCAATCCCAGCTGGCGACGGTGATCTCCGGCCGCAGTTCCTGGGCGACGTAAGCGAATTTGCCGTTCGGGTGGAACGCGAGGTGCCGCGGACCGGCACCGGCGGGAAGGACGATCTGCTTGTGCAGCTTCAGCTTTCCCTTGCCCGTGTCGAACGAGTAGACGTACACGGAGTCAGTGCCGAGGTCGACCGCCAACACCCACTTGCCCGACGGGTCGGTGACCACCTGGTGCGCGTGTGGCTCCTTGCCCTGGTGCTGCTGCAGGTCGGTGGCCGCGCCGAGCTTGCCGTCGGACTTGATCGGCAGCACGACGACGCTGCCGGAGTCGTAATTGGCGGCCAGCACGTACTTCTGGCTCGGGTGCACCGAAAGGTGCGTGGGCGAGCCGCCCTTCGAGGACGTCGAGCCGAGCAGCTTCGGCCGGGTCGGGTCGGAGATGTCCAACGCGGACACCGTGCCGGTCGCCGCGCCCTCGTTTTCGTTGGTGACGTACAGGATCCGGCCGTCGCGAGTGCGGTCGAACCAGGAGACGTCGGTCAGCTTCGGAACGGTGCGCACCTGCGTGAGCGCGGGGCTTCCCGCCGCTCGCTCGGTGACGTCCAGTCCGTGGCCGGCCGGTGCGCTGTTGGTGTAGCTGCCGACGTACACCGTCGTGGCCGCGCGCGGCCGGGGCGCTGCCGTGGCGAGCTGTGCGCCCACCACCGCGGCGGCCCCGGCCGCGGCGACCGCGCCGACGAACGTGCGACGGGAAATCTCGGTCATCGAATACCCCCGGAACCTGTGCCGATGTGGTTCAGACCAATGCCATCACCAATGCTGCCACACCGAAACCGCTCAAGGAAAGGACTGTTTCCAAAGCCGTCCAGGTTTTCAGGGTTTGCGTCACGGTCAGCCCGAAGTAGCGGGAGACGATCCAGAATCCGCCGTCGTTCACGTGCGACGCGATGATCGAACCGGCCGAGATCGCGACCACCAGAAGCGCCAATTGTGCTTGCGAATAGTGCAGTTCCAGCACCGTCGGCGCGACGATGCCGCTCGTGGTCACGATCGCGACCGTCGCGGAACCCTGGGCGATGCGCATGCCGCAACTGATGATGTACGCCGCCAGCAGCACCGGAAGCCCTGCGTCGCCGAGGGATCCGGCCACTGCCTTGCCGATCCCGGTGGCGGACAGCACCGCGCCGAAGAACGAACCCGCGCCCACCACGAGAAGAATCATTGCGACCGGACGCAGCGCGTTGGCGGAAAGCTGGGCCAGATCCGTGCCGCTCATCCCGCGGCGACGGCCGAGCAGCCACGACGCGAGGATGGTCGCGATGGTCAGCGCGATGGCCGGCGTGCCGAGGAACGCGGCGATACCCGCGCCGGTGGACCCCTTGGGCAGCAGGATGCTGCCAAATGTGCCCACGAGGATCAGCACGAGCGGAACCGCGATGATCCCGCCGACCAGCTTGAGCGACGGCGCGGGGCCGTCCTGCTCGCCCTCTTCCCCGGCGAGCTTCGCGAAATCCTCGGCCAGCGGCACGTTCACGCGCTTGCCGATCCACGTCGAGTACAGGATGCCGCCGATGAACCAGGCCGGGATGCCGCAGACCGCGCCCATCAGGATCAGCCAGCCGAGATCCACGTGCAGCAGTCCGGCCGCGGCGACCGGGCCCGGGTGCGGCGGGATGAAGGCGTGCGTGATGGAAAGCCCGGCCAGCAACGGCATCGCGTACAGCACGATCGACCGGCCGCCCTGCTTCGCCGCGGCGTAGACCAGTGGCGCGAGCACGAAAATGCCGATGTCGAAGAACACCGGGATGCCGAAGATGAGCCCGGAGAGACCCATCGCGAGCGGAGCGCGTTTCTCGCCGAACGCCCGCAGCAATGCCGCGGTGAGCACCCGCGCACCACCGGATTTTTCCAGGATCGAGCCGAGCAGCGTGCCCAGCCCGATGATCGCCGCGATGTGCCCGAGAATGCTGCCGAAGCCCTTCTCCAGCAGCGAATCCGACGTCTTCTGCGCGGTGCCGACCAGGGTGCCGACCGGCACGCCCGCGGCCAGCGCGGTGAGCAGGCCCACCACGATCAAGGCGATGAACGGTTCGAGCTTCACCTTGATGATGAGGAAGAGCAGCACCGCGATGGACACCGCGGCCAGCGTGAGCAGACCGGCCGTGCTGGTCTGCAGCCAGTGAATCATCGTCGACTCCCGGGATGGCGAAGGGAATGCCCGGCGAGCGCGCCGGTGGGGGACCCGTCTTCGAGGGCGGCGACGCCGTTGACGAAGACGTGGGAGAGGCCCGCGGCGGCTTGCCGCGGATTGTCGAACGTCGCGGTGTCGGCGACCGTGTCCGGGTCGAAGAGCACCAGGTCGGCTGCGTGGCCGGGGCGCACGAGGCCCCGGTCGGACAGCCCCAGCCGCCGTGCCGCGCGCCCGGTGAGGTGCGCGACGCAGTCGGCCAGTTCGAGAACGCCCAATTCGCGGACGTAGCGCGCGAGGTACCGCGGGAACGTGCCCCACGCGCGGGGATGCGGCCGCGCGCCGACCAGCAGGCCGTCCGAGCCGCCGGTGTGCGTGCGGTGCCGCATGATGGCTTGCACGTTTTCCTCGTGCCCGACGTGCATCAGGCAGGACGTGCCGAGCTTTTCGTCGATCAGCGTGTCGAAATACAGGTCTGCCGGGGATTTCCCGGTGGTGCGCGCGGAAGCGAGGACGCTGTGCCCCACCAACGCGGCGTTCTCCTCGCGGCGCACACCGTTGATTTCGATGGCGTCCCAGTCGATCGGCACGCCGTGCGCACCGTCCGAACCGGACTCTTCGATCTCGGCCCGGATCCGCTCGCGAGTGTCCGGATCGGACAGTCGGGCGAGCGTCGGTTCCAGTCCGCCTTCGGTGGACCAGCTCGGCAGCAGCGCCGACAGGTAGGTCGCGCCGGGCAGGTACGGGTACGTGTCGAGGGTGATGTCGCAGCCTGCGTCGAGCGCGTTGTCCAGCAGTCGCAGCAGATCCGGCGCTTTGCCCTTGTTGACGGAGAAGTTCATCGTCGCGTGCGCGAGGTGCAGCGGACAACCGGAGCGGCGGGAGACGTCGACCATCTCCGCGAACGCGTCCAGCGCGCCCGCGCCGTAGCTGCGGTGGTGCGGGCTGTAGTAGCCGCCGCGCTCGCCGACCACGCGGCACAGCTCGACCAGTTCCTCGGTAGTCGCGTACATCCCGGGCGTGTAGGTCAGTCCGGACGACAGCCCGAACGCGCCTTCCGCCAGCCCGGTCGCGATGAGTTCTTGCATCCGGGCCAGCTCGGCGTCGGTGGCGGGCCGGTCTTCCCAGCCCACCACGAGCATTCGCACCGTGCCCTGCGGGACCAGGTACGCGGCGTTCGTCGCGATGCCCTGGTCGAGCCGGTCGAGGTACTCGCCGACCGAGCGCCAGTTCCAGTCGAAACCGGTCGGGTCGTCGTTCCATCCGGCGAGTTGCTGGCGCAGGCTCGCGAGAACCTCGTCGTTGACCGGCGCGTACGAGAGGCCGTCCTGGCCCAGCACCTCGGTGGTGACGCCCTGGCTGATTTTCGCCAGATGGTCCGGGTTGGCGAGCACTTGCAGGTCGGAATGCGAGTGCATGTCGACGAAGCCGGGGGAGAGGACCTGCCCGGTCGCGTCGAGCACGCGCGGCGCGGTCAGTTCTCCCGGCGCGGCGACGCCGGCGATGCGGTCGCCGGCGATCCCGACGTCGCGGATTTCCAGCGGGGCCCCGGTTCCGTCGGCGACCCGTGCGCCGCGGATCACGAGATCCATCAGAACCACGTCCGCACGAAATCGACCACAGTCTCGCCGTCGGTGTCCACGACCGGCAGCAGCGACCACTTGTCGAACGTCGTGCACGGATGCGACAAACCGAGCCGCACCCAGTCGCCGACCTCGACCGGCGACCCTTCGGGCAGTTCGAGGAACGCGTGCTGGTCGTTGAGCTTCGGGACCGCGTGTCCGGTCAGCTCGGTGACCACGCCGTCCTTGCGCAGCAGTTGCGGCTCCGGCATGCCTTCGTCATATGGCAGGTCGCGCTTGCCCGCGGTGAGCAGTGCCAGCTCAGGCGTCGGCTTCGACGTGACCTGCGCCCACGCGTGCAGCGCCGGACGGAAGCTCTCGACGCCAGCGATGCGCGGGTGTTCGCCGAGTGGCGAGATCTCGCGGTAGAACCCGTCGTCGTGCGTGAGGTACGCGCCGCTGCGCAGGATCGGGACCACTTCGAGACCGTCCGGCCACGGTTTGGTCAGCTCGTCCACGACGCGGTCGAAGTACGCGCTGCCGCCTGCGGTGACGTACACCGGGCCGTCGGCGAGCAAACCCTTCTCCGCGAAGGTAACCGTCGCGTCGCGGAGACTGTCCACATAGGAACTGATCTTCTCCAGCGCGGCCTCGTCAGTGTGGTGTGAGAGCGCGCCTTCGTAACCGCCAGTGCCCCGCAGTCGCAGCACGGGGCTCTTCGCCGCCGCCTCAGCGACAGCAAGCGCGGTCGCTGAGGCGCGGACACCGGTGCGGCCGCCTTCGCCGCCCAATTCCACGAGCACATCCACCGGTCGCTCGGCACCGGCGAGCGCTTCGGTCATCAGTTCGACGCTGCGCACCGAGTCGACCCAGCAGACGAACTCGAAGTCCGGATCCGCCGCCAGCTCGCCGGCCAGCCAGCGCAGCGCCGACGGGTCCACGAGCTGGTTCGCCAGCAGGATCCGCGACACGCCGAACGCGCGGTAGATCCGCACGTGCCCGGCGTTCGCCGCGGTGATGCCCCACGAGCCGTGCTCCAGCTGCCGGGCGAACAGCTCCGGCGCCATCGTCGTCTTGCCGTGCGGCGCGAGCGCGATGCCGCGTTCGGCGCACCAGCGGGCCATGGTGGCGAGGTTGTGCTCCATCGCGGCCGCGTCGAGCACCACGAACGGACCGAAGAAGCCGTCGTCGAAGAGCTTCGCGCGGCGGGCCGCGGCTTCGTCGAGCGTGAGTCCGGACAGGGCCGGGGGGAGAGCGCGGAAGCGCCAGTCGATCCGTTCGCCGCGCCCGGCTCGGACGGCGGCGGTGAGAGCGGCGTTGCTGTTCATTCAGGACCTCGGTTGCGTATCTTGCAACGGACGTTGCGCAAAATGCGTTGCATAGGTGTAGCATCCGGGTCGCCACAGGTCAACGGGGAAGGGACGTCAGTGACCAGCAGTCCGACTGGGTCGCCCGAAGTGCTCTGCATCGGCGAGTCGATGGCGTTGTTCGTGCCCGCCGAACCCGGCCCGCCGGACGAGGTGCGCACCTGGCTGCGCACCATCGGCGGCGCGGAGTCGAACGTCGCGTGCCACCTGCCCGCGCTCGGCGTGCCGAGCGGATGGGTCAGCGCGGTCGGCGACGACCCGTTCGGTCGCGCGCTCGTCCGCGAGATCGCCTCGGCGGGCGTGGACGTGCGCGGCGTCGTAGTCGACCCGACCCGCCCGACCGGGCTGTACGTCAAGGAAAGCGGCGCGGGCGGCAGTCCGGTTCGCTACTACCGCTCGGGTTCCGCCGCGTCCGGCATGGGCCCGGAACTGGTGTCCCGGCTGGACTTCTCCGGCGTTCGCGTGCTGCACCTTTCCGGGATCACGCCCGCGCTTTCGGACAGCTGCCTCGCGCTCGTCCGCGCATTGCTCGACCGTCCGCGCGGCGACCTGCTCGTGTCGTTCGACGTCAACCACCGCCCCGCGCTGTGGACCGGACGCGACCAGGCCGTGCTCGCCGAGTTGGCGGGGAAGGCCGATCTGGTGCTGACCGGCGACGACGAGGCCGAACGAGTGTGGGGCACCGGCGATCCGGTACAGCTGCGCACTCTTCTGCCCGGGCCGCGCACGCTGGTGGTCAAGCACGGGGAACGCGGCGCGACGCTCGTCGAAGGCTCGGCGGCACCGCTGTTCTCGCCCGCGCTTCGGGTTGACGTCGTGGAACCGGTCGGCGCGGGAGACGCCTTCGCCGCCGGATTCCTGGCCGCGACTCTGCGCGGAGCTGATCCGCTGACCAGGCTTCGGCGGGGTCACCTGCAAGCTGCGGCAACGCTGTTGACTCAAGACGACGTCGGCGTGCCGCTGGCCGAGGCGGTCGTGCTGAAGCTGGTGCAGGCGGACGCCGAGAGCTGGGGTTCCGTCCGGCTCACCGGAGAGGGAGTGGTGGCCACGTGAGCCAAAGTCTCGACCGCGCGCTGACGCTGCTGAGCGGTCTCGCCCGCGGCGGCAAGACGCTCGACGAACTGGCCGAAGAGATCGGCGTGCACAAGACGACCGTGCTGCGGTTGCTGCGCACGCTCGAATCGCACCATTTCGTGCGGCGCGAGGGGGTCCGGCACTATCGGCTCGGCAGCGCCCTTTTCGACCTCGCCAACCAGGCGCTGGAAGACCGCGACGTCCGGCGCAGCTCGCACGAAGCACTCGCCGCGCTGAACCTGCGCACCGGGCACACCGTGCACCTGGCGTCCTATGAGGACGGCGAGGTGGTGTACATCGACAAGTTCGAGGGCCACCACGCGGTCCGGATGTACTCGCGGGTCGGCAAACGCGCTCCGCTGCACTGCACCGCAGTCGGCAAGGTGCTCGTCGCGGCGATGCCGCGGGCCAAACGCGAGGAGATCGCCCGCGCGATCGACTACGTCGTGCTCACCGCCAACACGATCACCACGCCCGAGGCGTACCTGGCCGAATTGGACCAGGTCGCCGAGCGCGGGTACGCGGTGGACAATGCCGAGCACGAGGACTTCATCCACTGCATATCCGCGCCGGTGCGCGGCGCGGGCGGCGAGGTGCTCGCCGCGGCGTCGATGTCGGTGCCGAAGGTGCTGCTGGACTACGAGGGGCTGCTGGCGCTCGTGCCCGAGCTGCTGGCCGCCGCCGAAGAAGCTTCCGTCCACAGTGGATGGACGGGGAACGGAAAGGGGCAATGATGGGCAAGACGGCGATCACCAGCGAGAACGCGCCGAAGCCGCCGGCGAACTTCTCGCAGGCCGTCCGCAAGGGGAACATCCTGCAGGTCGCCGGCGCGGTCGCGTTCGACCCGGCCACGAACGAGATCGTCGGCGACGACGTCGTGAGCCAGACCCGGCAGGTGTTCAAGAACCTCACCGCGCTGCTCGAAGAAGCGGGCTCGAGCTTCGCGGACGCGGTGATGGTGCGCGTGTACCTCACCGACACCAGCCACTTCGCCGCGTTCAACGAGGTCTACAACGAGCTGATCGGCGAGGCCCCGCACGCGGCCCGCACCACGGTGTACGTCGGGCTGCCCGCCGGTCTCCTGGTCGAGATCGACGTGCTCGCCGTTCTCGACTGACGGGTGGGCTCGTGAGTGGCGATCACGGTTAGAACCGTGATCGCCACTCACGAGAACCTCAGCCCAGCACGCTGGTGTACGCGTTGATGGCAGGCTGCCCGCCGAGGTGCGCGTACAGCACGTTCGAGTCCTTCGCGATCTCGCCGGTGCGCACGAGATCGATCAGCCCGGCCATCGACTTGCCTTCGTACACCGGGTCAGTGATCATTCCCTCCAGCCGCGCCGCAGTACGGATCGCCTCAAGCGTCTGCTCGTCCGGAATCCCGTAAACCCCCGCGTGATAACGCTCGTCGAGTTCGGCTTCCTCGACCGGCCCGGCCTCGATCAGCTCCGCCGTGCTCTCCGCGATCCGGCCGATCTGCTCGCGCGTCTCCTCGGGCTTCGCCGACGCGTCGATCCCCAGGATCCGCCGCGGCTTCCCGCTCGCCGCCGCTCCGGCGATCATCCCCGCCTGCGTGCCGCCGGTGACCGAACAAACCACGACGGTGTCGAAGAAAACGCCGAGTTCGCGTTCCTGCTCTTCGAGTTCCAGCACCCAGTTCGCGAAACCGAGCCCGCCGAGCCGATGATCCGAGGCGCCGGCCGGGATCGCGTACGGAGTGCCGCCGTTCGCCTCGACCTCCGCCAGCGCCTGCTCCCAGCTCTCCTTGAAGCCGATGCCGAACCGGGCGTCGACGAGCCGGACGTCCGCGCCGAGGATCCGCGACAGCTGGATGTTGCCGACCTTGTCGTGCAGCGGATCGGCCCAGTCGACCCAGCTTTCCTGCACCAGCACGGCTTTCATCCCGGCCCGCGCCGCCGAGGCCGCGACCTGCCGCGTGTGGTTCGACTGGACGCCGCCGATCGAGACGAGCGTGTCCGCGCCCTCGGCGAGCGCGTCGGCGACGAGGTACTCCAGTTTGCGCGTCTTGTTGCCGCCGTAGGCGAGACCGGAGTTGAGGTCCTCGCGCTTGGCCCAGACGGTCGCGCCGCCGAGGTGTTCGGTCAGCCGCTCCAGCCGGTGCACCGGCGAAGGCCCGATCAGCAACGGGAAACGGGGGAAATCAGCCAGGCTCACGCGTCCTCCAGGAGGGCTTCGAGATCGGTCCAAATCGTGGAAGTGAGGTGCGCCGCGGTTTTTTCGTCGCCGCTTTCCAGCGCGTCGACGAGTTCTTCGTGCCGGGTGACCGAACGGTGCGCGGGCAGCGAGCTGAACCGCGCGTATTCGAGCCGGCGCAACAACGGCGTGTACCGGTCGAGCGTCGCCGCAACCGCCCGGTTGCCGCACGCCCGCACCGGAACGTCGTGCAATTCGTCGTCCGCTTCGATCGCCTTGCCGACGTCTCCCTCGGCGACGGCCGCGCTGAACCGCTCGTTGGCTTCGCGCATTTCCGCGATCTGCCGCGGGCCGAGCCGGGGGAGCGCTTCGCGGACGGCCAGCTCGTGCAGCGCCCGGACCAGCCGGACCGCGTCGCGGACGTCGTCGGCGTCGAACTCGGCGACCCTCGTGTAACTCTGCGGCTTCGACACGACCAGCCGGTCCTCGGCCAGCCGCAGCAGCGCCTGCCGGACCGGGGCGCGGGAAAGCCCGAGCTGGTCGGCGGGGTCGGCGTCGCGCAGGGGAGTGCCCGGCGGGAGGCTGCCGTCGATGATGGCGTGCCGGATGCGCTCGTACGCCTCGTCGCGCAGCAGCGACCGGGAGACTTTGGGAAGTGCGCTCACATCTAACATGTTAGATGTCGGCTACCTTCGGGGCAATGGGTTCGGAACGACGGGATCCGCCGTCCAGCGCTGCGTGGGCTGGTGCGGTTGTCGAGGGTGGGAGGTCCGTGAGGGGAACCTTCACGGACTCTGACTCCCTCAAGGCGTCCTTCACGGACCTTCGCGGAGCGGGTGCCGCGCCAGGTCCCGTCGACCGGCGCAGCCGGATGCGGGGCGGCGAAGGGCCGCGTCCCGGGGATGAGGTGCGCTCGGCGTGCGAGAGCGCGAAGGGCCGCGTCCTGCGGGTGAGAGGCGCGCTCGGCGTGCGAAAGCGCGAAGGGCCGCGTCCTGCGGGGGAGGTGCGCGCTCGGCGTGCGAGAGCGCGAAGGTCCGCGTCCCGCGGATGAAGTGCATCGCTCCGCGTGCAAGAGCATCGCCTCGGCGATGGCCCGCCCCTCCGGTCTCGCGCACGGCCTTTCTTGCCGCCCTCCGGAAACGGCGAAGACCCGCCCGGCGATGCCGCGGGGCGGGTCTTCGAACGTCTCTTCTGCGGGCTTCCCGGCTCAGTAAACCGGCCCGGTGTACTTCTCGCCCGGCCCCTGGCCCGGCGGATCCGGCACGACCGACGCCTCGCGGAACGCCTTCTGCAGCGACTGCAGTCCGTCGCGAAGAGGACCGGCGTGCAGGCCGAGGTACTCCGCGGAGGCGGTGACGAGCCCGGCGAGCGCGGTGATGAGGCGGCGCGCCTCGTCGAGGTCGCGGTGCGGCGAGTTCTCCGGGTCGGCGTCGGCGAGGCCGAGGCGTTCGGCTCCCGCGGACAGCAGCATCACCGCGGCGCGGCTGATCACCTCGACGCTGGGGATCTCCTCGAGCCCGCGGTCGTCGGGGGAATACGGGGGCGGTGGCGAAGGTTGTTCAGACACGTCTGGTACCCTTCCACGTGCGACCAGCTCCCGAGCGATCGGGGGCGGCAAGTGGAGCCCCGCTCCCACCCGCGTCACCGACTGAGGTGTCCGGGTCCGGTCTCGCCGAAGTGGTTCGTGCCGTTCAGGCATCGTCCCACGAGGCGAAGCGTTCGGCCTTCCGGCCGGACGCGATCGGAGACAGAGCGGGCCCCGTGCACCGGCAGCAGCCGGCGACGGGGCCTGAATCATGTGGGCACCAGGTCGAAACGAGAAAACATCACTCGGACCAAGGAGGCCCCATCAGCTCCGAGACACGCATCAACGACCGCATCCGGGTGCCGGAAGTCCGGCTCGTCGGCCCTAACGGCGAGCAGGTCGGCATCGTCCGGATCGAGGATGCGCTGCGGCTTGCGCAGGAGGCGGACCTCGACCTCGTCGAGGTGGCCCCGCAGGCACGCCCGCCCGTGGCCAAGCTCATGGACTTCGGCAAGTTCAAGTACGAGAGCGCGCAGAAAGCCCGCGACTCCCGGCGCAACCAGCATCTGACCGTCATCAAGGAACAGAAGCTGCGGCCGAAGATCGACCAGCACGACTACGAGACCAAGAAGGGTCACGTGTCGCGGTTCCTGGCGGCGGGCAACAAGGTCAAGGTCACGATCATGTTCCGCGGTCGCGAGCAGTCCCGGCCGGAGCTCGGTTTCCGGCTCCTGCAGAAGCTCGCCGACGACGTCACCGAGCTCGGCTTCGTGGAATCGTCGCCGAAGCAGGACGGACGCAACATGATCATGGTGCTGGCCCCGCACAAGAACGTGAAGCCGAAGGCGGCGAAAGCCGAATCGGCCGAATCGGCTCCCGAGGCGTAGCGCCCCAGCGCCGACCAGCACAGTCAGCGGCACACCGGGTCATCCGGTGTGCCGCCGCACGGAAGAGGACAACAAGCATGCCGAAGATGAAGACGCACAAGGGCACGTCGAAGCGGATCCGCGTGACCGGTTCGGGCAAGCTGCGTCGCCAGAAGGCCGGCCGCCGCCACCTGATGGAGAAGAAGTCCAACCGCCTCACCCGCCGTCTCGAGGGCACCACCGAGGTCGCCCAGAACGACGTCGGCCGCGTGAAGCGCCTGCTCGGCCGCTGAGGCCCCGCACTCTTTCCCGACCACCCCGGGGTCTCCGACCCCCCGAATTCGACAGGATGGACCAGTGGCACGCGTCAAGCGGGCGGTCAACGCCCAGAAGAAGCGTCGCGCGACTCTCGAACTGGCCAGCGGTTACCGCGGCCAGCGTTCGCGGCTGTACCGCAAGGCCAAGGAGCAGACGCTCCACTCGCTCAACTACGCCTACCGCGACCGCCGTGCGCGCAAGGGTGACTTCCGCCAGCTGTGGATCACCCGCATCAACGCGGCCGCTCGCGCCAACGGCGTCACCTACAACCGGTTCATCCAGGGCCTGAAGGCCGCCGGTGTCGAGGTGGACCGCAAGATCCTCGCGGACCTCGCGGTCAACGACGCGGCCGCCTTCACCGCGCTCGCCGAGCTCGCCAAGGCGAACGTCACGACCGGCGAAGCGAAGTCGGCCTGACCGGCAGCACCTTCCGGCCCGGGGCGGATCCGTTCACCGAACGGACCCCCCGGGTCGTTGCCGCGCGCAAACTGACCCGGCGCGCGGAACGAGAGAAAACCGGCCGCTTCCTGGCCGAAGGGGTCAACGCCGTCACGTCGGCTCTCGCCCACGGCACGGTGCACGAGCTTTTCGTCACCGAACGCGCCGCCGCCGCGCACCCTTCCCTGGTCGAGGCCGCCCCGCGCGTGTCGCCGATCACCGACCGCGCGGCCGCGAGCCTGTCGGAAACCGTGACGCCGCAAGGAATCATCGCGGTCTGCTCGCTGGTCGACCGTCCACTGGAGACAGTCCTCGCCTCCGCCCGGCTGGTGGTCGTCCTGGTGGACGTCGCCGAACCCGGCAACGCGGGCACCGTGATCCGGGTAGCCGACGCCGCCGGCGCCGACGCGGTAGTCCTGGCCGGCGACACCGTCGACCCGCACAACGGCAAAAGCGTCCGCGCCGCCGCCGGGTCCACCTTCCACGTCCCGCTGGCCCGCGCCCGCGACATCCCGTCGGTGCTGACAGCCCTGCGCTCGGCCGGTCTCCGGACGCTGGCCGCGCACGGCTACGCCTCGACCTCGCTGGAGACCGTCCACTTCGGAGACCCAGTGGCGTGGATCTTCGGCAACGAGGCCCACGGCCTGCCCGAAGACGTCCTGTCCTCGGTCGACGACGCAGTCCGGATCCCGTTGTACGGCAAGGCGGAAAGCCTCAACCTCGCGACCGCCGCCGCAGTCTGCGTCTACACCGCGGCGATGGCCGCGCACCGCTGACCCCGTGCAGGATCTCCGGCACGTCTTACTGGATCGGCGGTGCCCCCGGCGCAGGCAAATCGACGATCGCCCGCCGCCTAGCCGCCTGTTATGGCTGGCACCACTACGCGACCGACGACGTCATGCGCGCCCACACCGCCCGCACGACTCCCGCCACGGCCCCGATGCTGCACGCCTTCCGGGCCATGGACATGGACGAACGCTGGGTCCGGCGCTCCCCGGCCGTCATGCTGGAGACGTTCCACTGGTTCCGAGGCGAGGGCTTCGAGCTGATTGTCGAAGACCTCCTCGCCCTGCCCCCTCCCGTTGTCGTCGACGGCTTCCGGCTGCTGCCGCACCTGGTGAAGCCGCTGCTGGCCGTCGTGGACCAGGCCGTCTGGCTCCTGCCGACCCCGGAATTCCGCCACGCGGCGATCGAGGGCCGGAGCGCACCGGGGGACAGTTTCGTATGGCAGACCAGCGATCCGGCCCGGGCCGCCCGCAACCTCGCCGAACGGGACCGGATGTTCACGAGCCGCCTCCGGAAGGAGACGTCGCGGCTCGGGTTGCGGGCGATTGAGGTCGACACCGCGATTTCGGAGGAGGATCTTCTTCGTCAGGTGACGACCGCCTTCCGACTCTGACTGCCGGCCGCCTTCGCCGTGGTCTCGCGCGGGCTTGGCGTCGCCGCCTCCTGGCGCTATCCCCCGGGGCACTGTCGCGGCAGCTCATCGCTCGCCATGACCCGGACATCAGCCCGACGGTCATAACAAGTCTGCTCACTTCGGGCCACGGTCGCCCTTGGCTTTCTGCCTTCGCACTCACCGCTGCTTGCCGGGTCGCCCTCGTGGCAGGCCCGGTTAATTGGTGAAGTTGCGCTTGCCGTGTTGCTGGGTTGCCTGCGCGTGGTGCCCGCCGCGTGGTCGGTTGCTTGCCGGGTTGCGCGGGCAGCGAGCCGGTCGGCTGTTGGGCGGTGTCCGCCGTGTTGCTGGCTGTGAAGCTCTGTCCGCGCGTTGTCCGCTGGGTGCCGAGTTATGCCTGCCGCACCGCCAACCGTCTGCCAAGTCCTGCTCGTCGCAGGCCGGTTGGCTGCCGAACTGTGTCCGCCGGGGCGTCAGCCGCCTGTCGAGTTGTCGCACTGTCAGCAACAACCCGTCGCGTGAGTTGCCATGCCGCGCCGTCGGGCACCGCTCTGCTGCGCCGGTTGCCGAGCGCCAGCCGATCGCTGAGGCACCAGATACCGAGCGCGTTTGCCAGCCACTTCTGTGCTGCCTGTCGGCTTGCCTCCCTCCGCACCTCGGTCGGGAGCCAGTAGCGCATTGCCGCGTCGCCAGCCATCTCCGTCCGCTGCCTCCATCCGGATCTCGCATCCCGGCTTGTTCGGCTTGGGCTTCGGCCCCCGCCGCTCTTCCGCCGGAAAACTCCGAGATTCCGCGAAGCCAAGCCCGGCTGGCTCCGCCGTCCCGCACCTGTCCAGCAGCCGCTCCGGGAGGGCGTCCGCGGCAAGCCGGTCGAGGGGCGGTTCTCACCTGATCCGCTGACGTCCGTTCGGGTCCGCGGCGACGGTCGGTCGTGATCACGGGGCGGATCCGGCGCAGCCGCTCCGGAAGCGGAGGGTGAGCGGCCGGGCCCGGCGCCCGATCCCCTAGACTGAGCTGCCCGATGTGCACGTGCGGCGGCATGCCCGCGTGCCGCCGACAACACCAGTCCCAGTGGACGCCGAGGAGTCATGTCCGGAGCCACAGAACAGCCGGTCGACGTGCTCGCACCGGAGACCCTGCGCGCGGCGGTCAAGGCGGCCGAGGACGCCTTCGCCGGCGCGGCCGACCTGGACGCGCTCGCCGCCGTCAAACCGGCCCATCTCGGGGACCAGTCTCCGGTGCTGCTGGCGCGCCGGGAGATCGCCGCGCTGCCCAAGCAGGAGAAGGCCGACGCGGGCAAGCGCGTCAACGAGGCCCGGCAGGCGGTGCAGTCCGCGTTCGACGCGCGCCGCGCCGCGTTGCAGGCCGAGCGCGACGAGCGCGTGCTTCGCGAGGAGGCCGTCGACGTCACGCTGCCGTGGGACCAGGTCCCGCGCGGGGCCCGGCACCCGATCAGCACGCTGTCCGAGCGCATCGCCGACGTCTTCGTCGCCATGGGCTACGAGGTCGCCGAAGGGCCCGAGCTCGAAGCCGAGTGGTTCAACTTCGACGCGCTGAACTTCGGCAAGGACCACCCGGCGCGCCAGCTGCAGGACACGTTCTACGTCGGCGAGGAAGGCTCCGGCCTGGTGCTGCGCACGCACACCTCGCCGGTGCAGGCCCGCAGCCTGCTGCACCGCGACCTGCCGGTCTACGTCGTGTGCCCGGGCCGCACCTACCGCACCGACGAGCTCGACTCCACGCACACGCCGGTGTTCACCCAGGTCGAAGGCCTCGCCGTCGACAAGGGCCTCACCATGGCGCACCTCAAGGGCACGCTCGACGCGTTCGCCCGCGCGATGTTCGGCGAGAGCTCCAAGACGCGGCTGCGCCCGCACTTCTTCCCGTTCACCGAGCCGTCGGCGGAGGTCGACGTCTGGTTCGAGGAGAAGAAGGGCGGCCCCGGCTGGGTCGAATGGGGCGGCTGCGGCATGGTCAACCCGAACGTCCTGCGCGCGTGCGGCGTCGACCCGGAGATCTACTCCGGCTTCGCCTTCGGCATGGGCATCGAGCGGACCCTGCAGTTCCGCAACGGCATCCCGGACATGCGCGACATGGTCGAAGGCGACGTCCGGTTCACCCTTCCCTTCGGAACGGAGGCGTAGTGCGAGTCCCGGTGAGCTGGCTGACCGAGCATCTCGAAGTGGATGCCGACGTCACGCCGCAGGACCTGGCCGACGCCTTCGTGCGGATCGGGATCGAGGTCGACGAGCTGAGCGAGCTCGGCCCGGTGACCGGCCCGCTCGTGGTCGGCCGCGTCGCGGAGATCGAGGAGCTGACCGGCTTCAAGAAGCCGGTGCGGTTCTGCCGCGTCGAGGTCGGCGAGGAACCCGACCCGGAGCCCGACGACGCGGAACTGTCCGAAGAGGACGAAGACGAGGACGACGGCCCGCTCGAGAACGAGGGCCCGCACGGCATCAAGACGCGCGGCATCGTCTGCGGCGCGAGCAACTTCGCCGAGGGCGACCTCGTCGTGGTCGCGCTGCCGGGCGCGGTCCTGCCGGGCGATTTCGAGATCGCCGCGCGCAAGACCTACGGCAAGGTCAGCGACGGCATGATCTGCTCCGCGGCCGAACTCGGTCTCGGCGACGACCACAGCGGCATCCTCGTGCTCCCGCCGGGCACGGCGAGCCCGGGCGACGACGCGAAGGACCTGCTCGGTCTCGACGACACCGTCATCGAGGTCACGCCGACCCCGGACCGCGGCTACGCGTTGTCGATCCGCGGCCTGGCGCGCGAGCTGTCGAACGCGCTCGACGTGCCGTTCGGCGACCCGGCGATGCTCGACAGCTTCCCGGAAGCCGAGGGCGAGGCGTGGCCGGTGCGGGTCGAGGACCCCGAGGGCTGCCCGCGGTTCGTGCTGCGCCGCGTCACCGGTCTCGACGCGACCGCGCCGACGCCGTGGCGGATCCGCCGCAGGCTGATGCTGGCCGGCATCCGGTCCATCTCGCTCGCGGTCGACGTCACCAACTACGTGATGCTCGAGCTGGGCCACCCGCTGCACGCGTTCGCGACCGGCTCCATCCAGGGCGACCTGGTGGTGCGCCGCGCGAAGGCAGGGGAGAAGCTCACCACGCTCGACGACGTGGAGCGCACCCTCGACGCGGACGACATCGTGATCGCCGACGACAGCGGCGTCATCTCCCTCGCCGGCACGATGGGCGGCGCCAGCACGGAAATCACGCCGGAGAGCACCGACGTCCTTCTCGAGGCGGCGCACTGGAACCCGGCGTCGATCAGCCGCACCGCGCGACGGCACAAGCTGTTCTCCGAGGCGGCGAAGCGTTTCGAGCGCTACACCGACCCGGCGCTGTGCGCGGCCGCGGTGGAACTCGCCGCGCGGCTGCTGCGCCAGTACGGCGACGGCGCGATCCGCCCGGGCCGCACGGACGTCGGCGGCGTCGCTCCGCACGCCCCGGTGACCATGCCGATCAACCTGCCCGACCAGATCGCCGGCGTGCGCTACGAACGCGGCGTCACCGTGCGGCGGCTCGGCCAGATCGGCTGCAAGGTCCAGCTCAGCACGAGCGACCAGGGCGTCGGTCTCGTCACCGCGACCCCGCCGAGCTGGCGCGGCGACCTCGTCCAGCCCGCCGACCTCGTCGAAGAGGTTCTGCGGCTCGAGGGCTACGACAGCATCCCGTCGGTCCTGCCCACCGCACCCGCGGGCCGCGGTCTCACCGACGCGCAGCGCCGCCGCCGCGCGGTGTCCGGCGCGCTCGCCGAGGCGGGTTACGTCGAGGTGCGCCCGTTCCCGTTCATCGACGACGCGGTGTGGGACGTCTTCGGCCTGCCCGAGGACGACATCCGCCGCACCACGGTGCGCGTACAGAACCCGCTCGAAGCCGACCACGACCGGATGGCGACCACCCTCCTGCCGGGCCTGCTGGAGACGTTGCAGCGCAACGTTTCCCGCGGCCTCAAGGACGTGTCGCTGTTCCACGTCGGCCAGGTCGTGCTGCCGAAGCCGAACCAGCTCAAGGTCCCGGACCTCGGCGTCGAGCACCGCCCGAGCGACGAGGATCTCGCCGTGCTGGAGGCCGCCGTGCCCGCGCAGCCGGTGCACGTCGCCGTCGTCCTCAGCGGCCAGCGCCCGCGCGCCGGCTGGTGGGGCAAGGGCGACCAGGCGGGCTGGGCCGACGCCGTGCAGGCCGCGCGCCTGGTGGCCGAGGCCGCCGGCGTGCAGCTCACCGTGCAGGCCGCGGACCTCCTGCCGTGGCACCCGGGCCGCTGCGCCCAGCTGCGGGTGGGCGACTGGCCGGTCGGCCACGCGGGCGAACTGCACCCGAAGGTCGTCGAGGCCCTCGGCCTGCCGCCGCGCACGGTTGCGATGGAACTCGACCTGGACGCGATCCCGCTGCCCGACTCCCGTCCGGCGCCCAGCATCTCGGCGTACCCGCCGGTGCTGCTGGACGTCGCCCTGGTCGCCGGCACGGACGTCCCGTCCGCCGACCTCGCCGACATGCTCCGCGAAGGAGCCGGCGAACTGCTCGAGGAGATCACCCTCTTCGACGTCTACACCGGCGAGCAGCTCGGCGAAGGCAAGCGTTCCCTGGCGTACAAGCTCCGCTTCCGCGCCGCGGACCGCACCCTCACCGTCGACGAGGCCACCAAGTCTCGCGACGCCGCGATCGCCGCTGCCGGCGAGCGCTTCGGAGCGACGCTCCGCGCCTGACCTGACGCTGTCCCCGCCCCGCGCTCCGGCCACCCGGCCGGTCAGCCGGGGCGGGGGGAGCGCTGGTGTCATGGCATCCCTCCTTTCTCTTTCGGCAAGCGGTTCACTTCAGCCGAGGTGCTTCATCGCCTCCCTTGTGGACAGCGGGGACAACCCCGGGTGTGCCCGGACAAAGGCGCGGACCCACTCCGGTTCGACGCGGGCGTGATCCCGCAGCGCCCAGCCGATTCCCTTGCGCAGAAAGAACTCCCGGTCGCCGAGGTTCGCCTCGATCGCATCGGCGAGCAGCTTCTGGTCCACCTCGTCCTTCGCGCTGACCTGACAGATCACCGCCGTTCGCCGGCGCCAGCGATCAGCGTCTGTCATCCAGCGGCGCAGAACCGGCGTGACCGCCGCCCGGTGCTCGCGCAGGATCGGCCCGACCCGGCGGATCGCGACCTCGTCGACGTAGTCCCACCACGCCCCGCTGACGATCAGTTCGTCGTACATGTCCAGCAGCCCCGGATCCTGCCACCGTCGATAAGCGCGATGCCCGGAAAGATCGATCGCCGCGTACCGCTCCTCGCGGTACTCCGCTTCCCGCCACAACGCGAGCACGGTCTCGGCGTAGGTCACTCGATCGGGCAGAACATGCTCGGAGAGGACCGTCTTCATGAGCTTGCCGCGCGGCGGTTTCGGCACTCCGCGAAACGGCATCGCGGACTTCATGTATGCCTGCATTTCCGGTGCTCTGACCGGGTCTGCCAGTTCGGCGAGCCCGGTTCGCACTGCGGTGATCAACGCTTCGCCCGCGCTCATCGAGGGCCACCTCCGTCGTATCGGATCCCGACGATCGGGGGACGGCGCGGCTCGTGTCGGGAAACGAGATTCTGCCGCGCAGCCGGTAGCTTCGACGAACCTGGGTTGCCGTCGTACGCAAAGGACCACTGTGAGGAAAATCGTCACCGCACTGGCCGCCGCCGCTGTCGCGGCCGGAACGCTGGCTGTCGCACCCGCCGCCACCGCGGTGCAAGCCGAGGGGCCGGGCTACGCGCCTCCGCCGATCAAGTGGGGACCGTGTTCCGCACCAGGCCTCGCGAAGGCGGGCGCCGAATGCGGATTCCTGGTGGCGCCCCTGGATTACGCCCAGCCGTCCGGCGAGACGGTGCAGATCGCCGTCTCGCGGGTGAAGCACAAGACCGCGAAGTACCAGGGCGTGATGCTGGTGAACCCGGGCGGTCCCGGTGGTTCCGGACTCGGCCTTTCGGTGCTCGGCCGGAACGTGCCCGAGCACGCCGGCGACAGCTACGACTGGATCGGCTTCGACCCTCGCGGCGTCGGCTCCAGCAAACCGGCTCTCACGTGCGACGGGAACTACTTCGCGCCTGCCCGCCCGGCTTACGTGCCGAAAACGCCGCAGCTGGAGAGCACCTGGCGGGCCCGCGCGAAGGGCTACGCCGAGGCATGCGCGAAGAACGGCCCGCTGCTCCAGCACATCAAGACCACTGACGTCGCGCAGGACATGGAAAGCCTTCGCAAGGCGTTGGGCCAGAAACAGATCAACTATTACGGCTTCTCTTACGGCACCTACCTCGGGCAGGTGTACAGCACGTTGTATCCGGACCGCATGCGCCGGATGGTGCTCGACGGAAACGTCGATCCGCGCAAGGTCTGGTACGACGCCAACCTCGACCAGGACGTCGCCTTCGACCGCAACATCAAGATCTACTTCGGCTGGCTCGCCAAGTACGACAACGTCTACCACCTCGGCAAGACCGGTTCGGCGGTCGAGCAGCTCTGGTACGCGCAGCAGCGGAAGCTCGACCGGAACCCGGCGGGCGGTGTGATCGGCGGCGACGAGTGGCTCGACGTCTTCCTGCAGGCCGGTTACTACGTGTTCGGCTGGGAAGACATGGCCAAGGCGTTCGATGGCTGGGTGCACCGCGGCGACTGGCAGACGCTGAAAGCGTTGTACGACAAGTCGAACGCGCCCGGCGACGACAACGGCTACGCGGTGTACAACGCGGTGCAGTGCACCGATGCGCAGTGGCCGCAGGGCTGGGACCGCTGGCGGCGCGACGCCTGGGCCACCCACAGCCGCGCGCCTTTCGAGACCTGGAGCAACACCTGGTACAACGCGAGCTGCCTGAACTGGCCCGCGAAGCCGGGCAAGCCGGTGGACGTCGACGGGTCGAAGGTCAGCGGAGCGCTGCTGATCAGCGAGGAACTCGACGCCGCCACGCCGTACTCGGGCAGCCTCGAGGTGCGCAAGCGCTACCCGCGTTCGAGCCTCATCAGCGCGCCCGGCGGGACGACGCACGCCGGATCGCTCTCCGGGGTGTCCTGTGTGGACGACCGGGTCGCCGACTACCTCGCCACCGGGGCGCTGCCGAATCGGGTTCGTGCCGACCGCTCCGACGTTCAGTGCGCCGCGGTGCCGCAGCCGGTTCCGTCTCCGGTCGCCACCGGCGCGCAGCAGAAGTCCGATGCCCTGACGAAGGCCGCGGCGGAGGAGAAGCAGAGCCTGCTTTCCGGTTTGCTGCGTTTCTGAGCTGTTCTTCCCGCTGCCCCGGTCTGGTCCGCCAGGCCGGGGCACTGTCCTTTTCCGCTGGTCCACCGATCCCCCTCGGTCGTTTTCGTGGTCGCCGGGGACGCTACGGCGAGGGTCTGACAATTTCGGACCGCAGTCACCCGATCGCGTTAAGTGATCGAAAATTGTCGGGGGTCGCCGATACCTTCGCGGCCATGACGATCATTCAGGAGCACCGGACCGAGGTCCGGTCGGGAGATATCCAGTACCAGGTCGCCGTCGTCACCCGCACCGAGGACGGCGAGCCGGAGCGAGTCACCGTCACGGTCGGCGGAGAACGGCCGGACGGCGAACCCGTCGTCGAGGGCAGACTCGAACTCGACGTGACGTCCGTGGCGACCGTCGCGGAACTGCTCGACACAAGCCTGCGCACCTTCGCGGGCGGCGGCTCGCGGCGAAGATCGCGCGGACGCCCGGCCCAGCAGGGCAGGCCGTGGACCGACGAGATGGACGCGGATCTGGAGGCCCGCTGGCTCGCGGGCGATTCGGTGACCGAGCTGGCGCGGCATTTCGCGCGGACGCCGGGAGGGATCCGGGCGCGCCTGCCGCGGGTCGGCTGCGATCCGGAACATCCGGGGAATCATCTGCCGACGCCGCCGAGTCTCCGCGAAGCGGAGGAGGGGGCGGACTGACGAGCGCCCGCCGGGTTCGCATCCCGCGGCGGGCCCGGCGAGGCGTTGTCTGCGCGCCGGAGTGGCGGCTTGGGCATCAAGCGGACGGGTTGGGCGATGCCGACCTGTGCGGCCCGGCGGCTGGGCGACCATCGGCTCGTGTTGCCGTGTTGCCGTGTTGCCGTGTTGCCGTGTTGCCGTGTTGCCGTGTGGGTTGGGTGGCCGGATGGGTTGGACAGGCTGGGCGGTGCGGAACGACCTGCGCGCTGGCCGGATGGCTTGGGCGGCGGGAGGTTCGGCTGGCCGAACGACTCCGTGTCGCCGAACGACCCTGTGTCGCCGGACGGTCCGGCGAGGCTGGGTGGCTCGGATGGTCAGGTGACCCGGGCGGGAGGTGCGCTGCGGCCGGATGGCTCCGGTGGTCGGTGACGTGTGCCTGGTTGGCCCGGACAAACCCAGCTAGGCGATCTGTGGCTGCGCGATCCCAGCGGCCACTGACGACGGCGGGAGGAGCGGGAAAACCACGGAAGTCCTGGGGAGGGGACGGCCAGGGTGAGCAAACCCTCTTTGTTTGAGCTTGCATGCTCGTGCATAATCATTCGTATGACGGTGAAGATCGCGGTAGCCGGTGCCAGCGGGTACGCGGGCGGCGAACTGCTGCGCCTGCTTCTGACCCATCCCGAGGTCGAGATCGGCGCTCTCACGGCGGCGAGCAGCGCGGGGACGACGCTGGGCACGCACCAGCCGCACCTGGTTCCGCTTGCCGGGCGCGTGCTGCTCGAGACGAACGCGGAGACGCTCGCGGGCCATGACGTCGTGTTCCTGGCTCTGCCGCACGGCCACTCGGCCGAGATCGCGGCTCAGCTCGGGCCGGACGTGCTCGTGGTCGACCTCGGGGCCGATCATCGGCTCGCGGACGCGGCGGACTGGCGACGGTGGTACTCCGGCGAGCACGCGGGGCAGTGGCCGTACGGGATGCCCGAGCTTCCCGGTGCGCGCGAGAAGCTCATGGGCACCAAGCGGATCGCGGTTCCCGGCTGTTTCCCGACTGGCGGATCGCTGGCGTTGGCGCCTGCGTTGGCGGCGGGGCTGGTCGAGCCCGCGGTCACGGTGGTGTCGGTGACGGGGACGTCCGGTGCGGGCAAGAGCCTCCGGCCGAATCTGCTCGGGTCCGAGGTCATGGGCAACGCGAGTGCGTACGGCGTCGCTGGGGCGCATCGGCATACGCCGGAGTTCGTGCAGAACCTCTCCGGTGCGGCGGGCAAGCCGGTGACCGTTTCGTTCACGCCGGTGCTCGCGCCGATGCCGCGCGGCATTCTCACCACGGCGAGTGCGCAACTCCTCAAAGACGTCGACGAGGCTGCCGTGCGCGCGGTGTACGAGAAGGCTTATGGCGCAGAGGCGTTCGTCCAGATCCTGCCTGAAGGAACCTGGCCCACGACCGCAGCCACCGTCGGCTCGAACAACGTCCAGCTCCAGCTCGGGATCGACGCCGACGCGGGCAGGTTGGTCGTCGTCACGTCGATCGACAACCTCACCAAGGGCACCGCGGGCGGTGCCGTCCAATCGATGAACCTGGCGCTCGGTTTCCCCGAGGCCACCGGACTTTCCACCGTGGGAGTGGCACCGTGACCGTCACCGGACCGAAGGGTTTCCGCGCCGCGGGCGTGGCCGCCGGGATCAAAGCCTCCGGCGCGCTCGACTTCACGCTGGTCGTCAACGACGGCCCGTTCGACGTCGCGGCGGGGGTGTTCACCCGGAACGTGATCAAGGCCGCGCCGGTGCTGTGGTCGCAGGAAGTGCTGAAGCAGCAGAAGCTGAAGGCCGTCGTGCTCAACTCCGGCGGGGCGAACGCGGCTACCGGGCCGGGCGGGTTTCAGGACACTCACGCGACGGCCGAGAAGGTCGCCGAAGTGCTGGGCGCCGGGGCGATCGAGGTGGCCGTGTGTTCCACCGGGCTGATCGGCGAGCGGCTGCCGATGCCGGCGGTTCTGTCCGGTGTGGACAGTGCGGTCAAGGCGCTGGACACCAGCCCGGAAGCGGCGCTCAACGCGGCCACCGGCGTCATGACCACCGACAGCAAGCCGAAGCAGGCGTTCGCCCGGCACGAATCCGGGTGGAGCGTCGGCGGGTTCGCCAAGGGCGCGGGAATGCTCGCGCCGAATCTCGCGACGATGCTGTCCGTGCTGACTACGGATGCCGTGGTGGGCAAGGAAACTCTCGACCGGGCGTTGCGCGCCGCCACGCACGTCACGTTCGATCGGCTGGACGTGGACGGCGGCACTTCGACCAACGACACCGTGCTCGTGCTCGCCTCGGGCGCGAGTGGCGTCGAGCCGACTGAGGCCGAGTTGACCGAGCTGCTCACCAAGGTCAGCCACGACCTCGTGCTGCAGCTGCGGGCCGATTCCGAAGGCGCCACGAAGGATGTCGACGTCACGGTGAAGGGCGCTGCGTCCGAGGCCGACGCGATCGTGGTGGCCCGGACGATCGCCGAGGACAACCTGGTCAAGACCGCCTTGTTCGGGTCCGATCCCAACTGGGGCCGGATCGCGATGGCGCTCGGCCGCGCGCCCGCGCGGATCGACCCCGAGACGGTGTCGATCGCGATCAACGGTGTCACCTTGTTCGCGGGCGGTACGACGGCTGAGGACCGGTCGGCGGCAGACCTGTCCGGGCGCGCCATCGACGTCGTCGTGGACCTTGGGGTCGGTTCGGCCGAGGCCACGATTTACACCACGGATCTCTCGCACGCGTACGTCGAAGAGAACAGCGCGTACTCGTCATGACCGATACCGGAAGGCTCGTCTCCGCCGACGAACGGCTCGCCAGTGCGGCCGAGAAGGCCGGCGTGCTGATCGAAGCGCTGCCGTGGCTGCAGCGGTTCCACGGCGCGACCGTCGTGGTCAAGTACGGCGGCAACGCGATGATCGACGACCAGCTGAAGGCCGCCTTCGCCGAGGACATGGTGTTCCTGCGGCTGGCCGGCCTGCACCCGGTCGTCGTGCACGGCGGCGGTCCGCAGATCAGCGCGATGCTGTCCCGGCTCGGCGTGCCGGGGGAGTTCAAGGGCGGCCTGCGCGTCACCACGCCGGAGACCATGGACATCGTGCGGATGGTGCTGGTCGGGCAGGTCAGCCGCGAGCTGGTCGGCCTGATCAACGCGCACGGGCCGTACGCGGTCGGCATCTCCGGCGAGGACGCGCGGCTGTTCACCGCCGAGCGCAAGCAGGCCACTGTGGACGGTGAGCAGGTGGACATCGGCCTGGTGGGCGAGGTCGCCGAGGTGAACCCGGACGCGGTGCTCGACATCGTGAACGCGGGCCGGATCCCAGTCGTGTCCACGGTCGCCCCGGACGTCGACGGCGTGGTGCACAACGTCAACGCCGACACCGCCGCGGGCGCGCTCGCGGCAGCGCTCGGCGCGGAGAAGCTCGTCGTGCTCACCGACGTCGAAGGCCTTTACGCCAACTGGCCGGACCGGTCGTCGCTGATCGACCGGATCCCCGTCGACCGTCTCGAACGCATGCTGCCCGGCCTCGCCAGCGGCATGATCCCGAAGATGGAGGCGTGCGTGCGCGCGGTGCGCGGCGGCGTGCGCGGCGCCCACGTCATCGACGGCAGGCTCGCCCATTCGGTGCTGCTCGAGGTCTTCACCTCGCGCGGCGTCGGGACCATGGTGCTGCCCGAGGCAGCGGCATCCGGAACGGAGAACGCGTGACTACCCTCAAGTCCAATGCGGACGGTCAGCAGCACTGGCAGTCGGCGGTCATGGACAACTACGGCACCCCCGGCCTCACCCTGGTGCGCGGCGAAGGCGCGCGAGTGTGGGACGCGGACGGCTCCGAGTACGTCGACCTGGTCGGCGGCATCGCGGTGAACGCGCTCGGCCACGCCCACCCGGAGGTGGTGCGCGCGGTCACCGAGCAGATCTCGAAGCTCGGGCACACGTCGAACCTGTACGTGAACCCGGTCGCGGTCGAACTCGCCGAGACCCTTCTCGACGTCGCGGGCCTGAACGGGCAAGGCAAAGTCCTGTTCGTCAACTCCGGCGCGGAGGCCAACGAGGCCGCGCTGAAGATCACCCGGCTCACCGGCCGCAGCAAGGTCGTCGCCGCGGAGGGCGCGTTCCACGGCCGCACCATGGGCGCGCTGTCGCTCACCGGGCAGCCGTCGAAGCGCGAGGCGTTCGAGCCGCTGGTTCCGGGCGTCACGCATGTTCCGTACGGCGACGTCGAGGCGTTGCGGGCCGCCGTGGACGGCGAGACCGCGGCTGTCTTCTTGGAGCCCGTGCTCGGCGAGGCCGGAGTGATCCCTGCTCCGGACGGCTACCTGCAGGCCGCGCGCGAGATCACCAAGGCCGCCGGGGCACTGCTCGTGCTCGACGAGGTGCAGACCGGGATCGGGCGGCTCGGCACCTGGTTCGGCTTCCAGCAGGCCGGGATCGTGCCGGACGTGATCACGCTCGCGAAGGGCCTAGGCGGCGGCCTTCCGCTCGGCGCGGTGATCGGCGTCGGCGCGGCGGGCGACCTGCTGAAGCCGGGCCAGCACGGCACGACCTTCGGCGGCAACCCGGTGTGCTGCGCGGCCGGGCTGGCCGTGCTGCGCACGATCGTCCGGGACGACCTGCTCGACCACGTTTCGGCGCTGGGCAAGGACATCGCCGCCGGCGTCGAGGCGCTCGGCCACCCGCTCGTCTCCGGGGTCCGCGGCGCGGGGCTGCTGCTCGGCATCGGCCTGCGCGAACCGGTTTCCGCGGCCGTCGCGAAGGCCGCGCAGGACGCGGGCTACCTCGTCAACCCGGTCGCCCCGGACACCGTCCGGCTCGCCCCGCCGCTCGTGCTCGACGAGCAGCAGGCGCGCGGCTTCCTCTCCGCCCTCCCGGGCGCGCTCGACTCCACCACCACGAAGGAATCCGACTGATGCCTCGCCACTTCCTCCGCGACGACGACGTCACGCCCGCCGAACAGACCGCCCTGCTCGATCTGGCCGACCAGCTGAAGGCCGACCCGCTCGGCACGAAGGCGCTGGCCGGGCGCACGGTGGCGGCGATCTTCGAGAAGAACTCCACCCGCACCCGGTTCTCGTTCGAGGTCGGCATCAGCCAGCTCGGCGGGCATCCGGTGATCGTCGACGGCCGCTCGATGCAACTCGGCCGCGAGGAGACCATCGAGGACACCTCGCGCGTGCTGTCCCGTTACGTCGACGCCGTCGTGTGGCGCACCTTCGCGCAGAAGCGCATCGACTCGATGGCGTCGGTCGCGTCGATCCCGATCGTCAACGCGCTCACCGACGAGTTCCACCCGTGCCAGGTGCTCACGGACCTGATGACCATCCGCGAGCGCAAGGGCAAGCTCGCCGGGCTCACGCTCACCTACCTCGGCGACGGCGCCAACAACATGGCGCATTCGCTGCTGCTCGGCGGAACCACGGCCGGGATGAACGTGCGCGTCGTGTCGCCGGAGGGTTTCCAGCCCGATCAGCAGGTGATGCTGGACGCCAAGCAGCACGGCGAGGAAACGGGCGGCAGCGCGACCGTCTTCACCGACGCGCGCGAGGCCGCCGAGGGTTCGGACGTGCTGGTCACCGACACCTGGACGTCGATGGGGCAGGAGAACGACGGCCTCGACCGGGTCGGCCCGTTCCGTGCCCTGCAGATCAACGCCGAGCTGCTGAAGCGCGCCGCCGACGAGGCGATCGTGCTGCACTGCCTGCCCGCGCACCGCGGCTGGGAGATCACCGACGAGGTGCTCGACGGCCCGGCCAGCGCGGTGTGGGACGAGGCCGAGAACCGGCTGCACGCGCAGAAAGCCCTGCTGGTCTGGCTGTTCGGGCAGAACGGCCGATGACCAGCAGCCGGGTCGGGCGCCAGGCGCGGATCACCGAACTGGTGTCCACGATGGCCATCCGCAGCCAGACGGAGCTGGCGCGGCTGCTGGCGGCCGAGGGAATCGACGTCACGCAGGCGACGCTGTCGCGCGACCTCGACGAACTCGGCGCGGTCAAGCTGCGCGGCGCCGACTCGGGTGCGCCGGTCTACGTCATCCCCGAGGACGGCAGCCCCGTCCGCGGCGTGCAGGGTGGCACTTCGCGGCTGTCCCGGCTGCTCGCCGAACTGCTGGTGTCGGCGGATTCGTCGGGCAACCTCACCGTGTTGCGCACGCCGCCGGGCGCCGCGCAGTTCCTCGCGAGCGCGATTGACCGGGCGGCGCTGGAAGAGGTCGTCGGGTCGATTGCGGGCGATGACACGGTCGCGGTGATCGCGCGCGAACCGCTTACCGGACGCGACCTTGCCGAGCGGTTCACCGCGCTCGCGCAAGGTTCGGCGGAAGGGGACGAGCCGTGACCCGGCGGGTCGTGCTCGCTTATCCGGGCGGGCACGGCTCCTCAGCCGCGCTGAATCTCCTGGCCGCACAAGGCGAAGTGGTTGCCGTGGCGGTGGATTTCGGTGCTAACGATACAGATTTGTGGGCGCTTCGGCGGCAGGCAACGGCCGACGGTGCCGCCGAGGTCGTGGTCGCGGACGTCCGCGAGGAATTCGCGAACGGCTACTGTTTGCTTGCACTGCAAGCGAATGCACTGATTCTCGACCGGCATCCGCTGGTCCTGGCCCGGCCGCTGCTGGCGAGCCAGCTCGTCGCGACCGCGAGGGACCGGAACGCGTCGGCCGTCGCGCACGGCGGCGGTGACGCGTTGTCCAGCATGATCGCGACACTCGCGCCGGACCTGGAGATCGTCGAACTTGGCATCCGAGGCAGGCACGAGTTGTCGACGAGCCGGACTTTGTGGGGCAGGTCCGTGAATGGTGGCTACCGCTGCACCGAGAACGCCGTGGTGAACCTCGGCATGCCGGACGAAGTCGTCGTCACCTTCGAGCAGGGCGTACCGGTCGCGATCGACGGCGAGACGGTCAGCGTGGCCGAGGCCGTGCAGAGACTCGGCCATCGGGCGGGGCCGCACGGAATCGGCCGGTTCGACCTGGCGGACAGCTACGACGCGCCGGGCGCGGCAGTGTTGATCACCGCGCATCAGGAGCTGGAATCAGTCACCCTGGACCGCGATCTGGCGAGGTTCAAACGCGGCGTCGACCGTCGATGGGCCGAGCTGGTGCACGACGGGTTGTGGTTCTCGCCGCTGCGCGAGCCGCTGGACGCGTTCGTCCGGCGGGCGCAGGAGCGCGTGTCCGGCGAGGTGCGGCTGGTGCTGCACGCGGGCAGCGCGACCGTCGCCGACCTCCCCGGGAGGCGGCTTCGCCCGGTCGGACGGCGGTACCGTCCGGTCACCGGGCAGACTCCGCTGGGGAGCACCCAGCATCCGAGCACCCAGGCGTCCTGAGACGCCGGACGAGAGAGGCAGAACGTGAGCGGGAAAGACCAGCCGGTGCAGCTGTGGGGCGGCCGGTTCGCCAGCGGGCCGGCCGAGGCGATGGCGGCGCTGAGCGCTTCGACCCACTTCGACTGGCGCCTCGCGCCCTACGACATCGCCGGGTCGCGCGCGCACGCCCGCGTGCTGAGCAAGGCGGGTCTGCTCACCGAAGCGGAACTGGCCGGGATGCTGGACGCGCTCGACACGCTGGCCCAAGACGTCGTGTCCGGCGCGTTCACGCCGACGATCGCCGACGAGGACGTGCACACCGCTCTCGAACGCGGTCTGCTCGAACGCGCCGGCACCGAGCTGGGCGGCAAGCTGCGGGCAGGCCGTTCCCGCAACGACCAGGTCGCGACGCTGTTCCGGATGTGGCTGCGCGACGCCGCGCGCCGGGTGGTCGCGGGCACGCTCGACGTGATTGACGCCCTGGTTTCGCAGGCGTCCCGGCACCCGGACGCGATCCTGCCCGGCCGCACCCACCTGCAGCACGCGCAGCCGGTTCTCCTCGCGCACCACCTGATGGCTCACGGCCAGTCGCTGCTGCGCGACGTTTCCCGCCTGCGCGACTGGGACGCGCGCACCGCGGAATCGCCGTACGGCTCGGGCGCGCTCGCCGGTTCGTCGCTGGGCCTCGACCCGGAAGCCGTCGCCGCCGAGCTGGGCTTCGACACCAGCGTGGAGAACTCGATCGACGGCACCGCCTCGCGCGATTTCGTCGCCGAGTTCGCGTTCGCCGTCGCCATGCTTTCGGTGAACCTGTCGCGGATCGCCGAAGAGGTGATCATCTGGAACACCGCCGAATTCGGCTACGTCACCCTCGACGACGCGTGGGCCACCGGCAGCTCGATCATGCCGCAGAAGAAGAACCCGGACGTCGCGGAGCTGACCCGCGGCAAGGCGGGCAGGCTGATCGGCAACCTCACCGGCCTGCTCGCCACGCTCAAGGCGCAGCCGCTCGCGTACAACCGCGACCTGCAGGAGGACAAGGAACCGGTCTTCGACTCCGTCGAACAGCTGGAACTGCTCTTCCCGGCGATCGCGGGGATGCTCGGCACGCTCACCTTCCACACCGACCGGCTCGCCGAACTGGCGCCCGCCGGGTTCACGCTGGCCACCGACATCGCCGAATGGCTGGTGCGCCAGGGCGTGCCGTTCCGCGTCGCGCACGAGGCGGCGGGGGAGAGCGTGCGGGTCGCGGAATCGCGCGGGGTCGGGCTCGACGAGCTGACCGACGAGGAGTTCCAGGCCATCAACCCGGCGCTAACCCCGGCGGTGCGCGAAGTCCTCACCGTCGAAGGCTCGGTGCGTTCGCGCGACGCGCGCGGCGGCACCGCGCCGGATCGCGTTGCCGAGCAACGGGAACGCCTGGTCGAGCGCGTCGCGACGCATCGGCAATGGCTGAAGTGATCTGTCGTCAGGCCGCTGGTTAGGCTGGCGGCCTGACGAGGGGAGTGCGTGTGGACCGGTTGTTCCGGCGCGAAGAACTGGCACTGGACCCGGTCGACCTGGCTCGGCTGCTGCTCGGTGCCGTCCTCGAGGCCGACGGGCCCGAAGGCCGGGTCGGGGTGCGGCTCGTCGAGGTCGAGGCCTATCGCGGGCTCGACGATCCGGCCTCGCATTGCTACCGCGGGAAGACCCCGCGCAACGCGGTGATGTGGGGCCCGGCCGGGCACCTTTACGTGTATTTCGTCTACGGCATGCACTTCTGCGCGAACGTCGTCGGCACCGAGGACGGACAGCCGGGCGCGGTGCTGCTGCGCGCGGGCGAGGTCGTCGAGGGCGCGGACATCGTGCGGAAGCGGCGGCCGAACGCGCGCGGCAACGGCGAACTCGCCAAGGGCCCGGCCATCCTCACCTCCGTGCTGGGCCTCGCCCGCGAGCAGAACGGCGTCGACCTCACCGACCCCGAATCGCCGGTGCGGCTGCTCGTCGGCGAGCGCGTGCCCGCGGACAACGTGCGCACCGGCCCGCGCGTCGGCGTCGCGATGGCGATGGAGACGCCGTGGCGGTTCTGGATCGATGGCTCACCAGCCGTCTCGACCTACCGCCGCGGCGGGAAACGCCGGCAGGTGCGACCCGCGGGATAGTCGTTTGACCTGGTGGGGGATCATCTACAGGTGTGAGTGAGCACATCCTTGACGAGTTGTCCTGGCGCGGCCTGATCGCGCAATCCACCGACATCGACGCCCTGCGCGCAGAACTCGACCGCGGCCCGCTCACGCTCTATTGCGGCTTCGACCCGACCGCGCCCAGCCTGCACGCCGGCAACCTCGTCCCGCTGCTGATGCTCAAGCGGTTCCAGCGCGCCGGGCACCGGCCGATCGTGCTGGCCGGCGGCGCCACCGGGATGATCGGCGACCCCCGCGACAACGGGGAGCGCACGCTGAACACCCTGGACGTCGTCGCGGACTGGGCCGGGCGGATCCGCGGGCAGCTGGAGCGGTTCGTGGACTTCGACGATTCGCCGACCGGCGCGATCGTCGAGAACAACCTCGACTGGACCTCGAAGCAGAACACGCTGGAGTTCCTGCGGGACGTCGGCAAGCACTTCTCGGTGAACGTGATGCTGAACCGGGAAACGGTGAAGCGCCGGCTCGAGGGCGACGGCATGTCCTACACCGAGTTCAGCTACCTGCTGCTGCAGTCCCAGGACTACCTGGAGCTGTACCGCAAGCACGGCTGCAAGCTGCAGGTCGGCGGCTCGGACCAGTGGGGCAACCTCGTCGGCGGCGTGGACCTGATCCGTCGCGTCGAGAGCGGCACCGCCCACGCGCTGACCGCGCCGCTGGTCACCGACGCCGAGGGACGCAAGTTCGGCAAGTCCACCGGCGGCGGCAACGTGTGGCTCGACCCGGAGGTGACCTCGCCGTACGCCTGGTACCAGTACTTCGTGAACGTCGGAGACGCCGACGTGCTCCGCTACCTGCGCCTGTTCACCTTCCTCGACCAGGAGGAGATCGACGCGCTGGCGAAGGACACCGAGGAGCGCCCGCACCTGCGCGCCGCGCAGAAGAAGCTGGCCGAGGAGTTCACGAACCTGGTGCACGGCGAGGACCAGACGCGCCAGGTCATCGCGGCGAGCCAGGCGCTGTTCGGCCGCGGCGAGCTGACCGAGCTGGACGCGCCGACGCTCGACGCCGCCATGGCCGAGGTCCCGAACGGCAACGTCGAGCCTGCCAGCGACGGGACGATCGTCGACCTGCTGATCGCCGGGGGACTGGTGGACAGCAAGGGCGCGGCTCGGCGGACCGTGAAGGAGGGCGGCGCGTACGTGAACAACGTGAAGATCGCCGACGAGGAGTGGAAGCCCTCGGCTTCCGACGCGCTCCACGGCCGCTGGCTCGTGGTCCGCAAGGGCAAGCGCAACGTCGCCGGCGTCCGCGTCGGGGGCTGATCTCCGCCCGGGGCCCGAAACAGGAGGCCTGACCTGCGGAAACGCAGTTAAGGCACCCCCCTGTTTCGGGCCCTGTCAGGGCGTGTAAAGTTCTCCAAGTCGCCAGGGAAACCGGGTGGCCGCCGGGACACGAACCAAGCTCTCGCCTCTAGGGTGATTGAGTGGGTGTCCCACCAAAAACTGCTAGGAATGACCGCTTCGGTCAGGCTCGCCCTCACGGGGGTTCGGGTGTGATGCGGGGTGTGTTGCTTGAGAACTCAACAGTGTGCTAGTGAACTAAGCCAGTAGAGCTTATTATGAAACCCCCTCGTCGGGGTTTCCTTTGAGAAATATGATTGAGAATAGTCTCGATCGAACTTTACAGCATTGTTGGAGAGTTTGATCCTGGCTCAGGACGAACGCTGGCGGCGTGCTTAACACAT
>NZ_PQIA01000094.1 GCF_003385235.1 Amycolatopsis circi
CATCCGAAACCGGTGCTCCTGTCCAATGGCACCACGGCCAACGCGGACGAGAACTGGGCGAATCTTTCCCAGAAGCTCGCCAACGCGGGGTACTGCGTGTTCGCGGGGAGGACGGCGGGGCAGCTCGCGACCTTCGGGGACAAGATTTTGAAGGCCACCGGGGCCGCGAAGCTGGACGTCGTCGGGCATTCGCAGGGCGGCATGAATCCGCGCTACTGGATCAAGTACCTCGGCGGCGCGAGCAAGATCGGCAAGCTGATCGGGCTGTCTCCGTCCAATTACGGCACCAGCCTGTACGGTCTGCTCACCGCCATCCAGGCGATCCCGCCTGCCCGCGACCTCGTCGGCGCCGCCTGCGCGGCTTGCAATGAACAGTCCACCGGCTCCGCGTTCCTCACCGACCTCAACGCGGGCGGCGACACCGTCCCGGGCATCGACTACACCGTCATCCAGACCAGGTATGACGACGTTGTCACGCCCTACGCCAACGCCTTCCTCAAGCCCGCGCCCAACGTGAAGAACCTCGTCCTCCAAGACGTCTGCGGACTCGACTACACCGACCACCTCGGCATCACCTACGACCCGATCGCGCAGCGCGAGGTGCTCAACGCGCTCGACCCGCAGCACGCGAAAAAGCCCAACTGTGTGCTCGTGCCCCCGGTGATCAGCTGAGATACCCCCGCCTCGGGGTATAAACGCGAACACTTTCGCCGACTTGGTTGTGCGGACTCCGGCCGCGATGTCACAGTCGGTGACATGTTCTGGCTGCTCCCCGACACCTGGACGCCGCACGACGAGGCCGAGCTGGTCGCCGGATGGCGGCTGTGGCTCGAGCTGAGCGACCGCGCGTGGCCCACCGCGTCGTGGGACGGCACTCCGTCCGGCGCGGTGGGCCCGTTGCGCGAACTGCTCGACGCGTGCGACGAAATCGAGCACACCTGCCGGGAAACGGCCGAGCCGTCCGCGGAGTTCTCGGACATCGTTCAGCCGCTGGTGCTGTGCGCGAGCGCGGTCATCTGCCTGTGGTGGGACGACCACGCCCCGCTCGACTCCACTCGGGCGAAGGCGCTCCACGAGGACCTGCGCCGGTTTTCGGCCCTCGCGGAGCGCGTCCTCACGCTGTTGTCCGCCCACGGGGGCTGGACGGAACTCGACGCGGCCCGCCGCCACCCGGCTTGAGCCGGTATTCGGCGAAACTGGTGATCAGGGTGCCTTCGCCTTGGGTCAGTGCGGGCAAGGCTTGTTCCAGTTCGTGCGTGGAGGCGGCCGGGAGCTGACCGTCCACAGTGCACCGATCACCGGTAATCACTGGCTCTCCGGGTACTGCGCGAAGTTCGACGAGTTTGCGTAGCACCGCGCTGACCGCGGAAGACGGGGCTTCGAGTTCGAACGCATGGACCGGTTCGTATACCCGCGTTCCGGCCTGGCGGAGGGCTTCCTGCAGTACTAACCGGGTCATGCCGCGGAAATCTCCGGCGGTGCTGGCTGGCGGGTAGAACGCGGTATCGGTGAGGGTGACCACGCTGTCGATTACTTCGCGGCCGTGCAGGCCCTCGCGCAGGATCTCGTACACGGTGTCCTCAACGGCCTTGTGGAACGACAGCGGCAGCGAACCGAGTTCTACCTCCAGTCGGTAGTCGGTACCGGAGCCAGGTGGGCCGGGTTCGACGCGCAGTCCGACTGTGGCCCAGAAGAACACGCGCTCGTCTGGGGCGGGGCGGCGCACACGACGTCCAGTCCCGTATAGACGCTCGACCAGCAGCGGGCGCGATTCCTCGAATTCGGCGGCAATGTCGAATTCCTCAGCGAGCGTCGTACGGATTACTTCCTTCTGCACTTCGCCATACAGGCGGACGGTGATTTCCTGATCCTGTCGGCGAATGCTGATCAGCGGGTCCTGTTCGGACAGTCGGGTCAGCGCGGTGTACAACGCACTGGTCTGGTCTGGATCAGCCGGGCAGACCAGCGTTTCGAGGCTCGGCGGGGCGAAGAATCGATCCTGCGAGAGATCGGCGATTTCGCCCAGCCGGTCGCCGATCTGGATCTCCGGCAGACCCCAGACACGGGCGACATCCCCGGCCAGCGCCTCGCCGGACACCGGGGTCGCGCCCTGTTCGAACACTCGCACTGCGGACGGGCGGCCGACGCCTTCCGTGCCCAGGCGTCGGAACGGTACTGGTCGGCGTGCGGCTAGCGACCCAGAAAACATTCGTACGTAAGCGATTTTCTCGCCGGAACGGCCGCGTTCGATTTTGAAGACGGTGGCGTCAAGCGGGCCGTCTCCGCGGCGTTCACGGGACGGCAGTAGCTCGTAGATCCCGGCGATGAGGTCCGAGACGCCAGCTCCAGTGACTGCCGAACCGAAGAAGACCGGGTACACCGAGGCTGCGGCGACCTGACGCACCAACGCTTTTCGGTAATCCATTGAGGACGCTGTACCAGTCACATAGGACTCAAGGAAAACGTCGTCCCCGGCCAGCGCGTCGGCCAGGCGTTCGTCGAAGGGCAGCGGCGTGGGATGCGCGTCCGCGGTGCCGATTCCGGTCACCGTGCTCATCGCGACACATTGCGGGGAAAGCTTGGTACGCAAGGATTCCAGCAAGGAGTCTTCACGGGCGCCGGTGCGGTCGATCTTGTTCACGAACACGAGCACCGGAATGCCGAGCCGGACGAGCGTGCGCATCAGCACGCGGGTCTGGGCCTGCACGCCTTCCACCGCGGACACCACCAGCACCGCGCCGTCGAGCACGCCGACGGCGCGTTCGACCTCGGCGATGAAATCCGGGTGGCCGGGGGTGTCCACGAGGCTGAGCCGGTGGCCGGGCGTGCTGACCGCCACGACGGCGGACTTGATGGTGATGCCGCGCCGGCGTTCGAGGTCGAGCGAATCGGTTTGGGTGTCGCCGTCGTCAACGCGACCGGCGTGGTCGATCACGCCGGTTTCGAACAGCAGACGTTCGGTGAGGCTGGTTTTACCTGCGTCGATGTGCGCCAGGATGCCGATGGTCAGTGCTTTCATGCGTGCGGAGGTCCTCAGATACGGGAGACAGGCCGAACTGGGGTCGATCGGACTGTCGGCGCATCGGGGCTCCTCTCAGGTCGAAAACACGAAAACAGGAAAACTCGGCCGCGAGCAGGGCACACTCACGGATCTTCGGACGGTACCGCCGGGCCGCGAGCGGTGTACAGCGAGTTTTCGGTGCCTGTCGGTTTCCTGTCGATCACTGGCTGACACCCCCGCGGCGGTGTTCAGTGTCCTACCGTGAGCCGGGTCAGTTGAATTTTCACCTACTGGGAGCTGTCTCCATGTTGACTCGAGTCAAGGACGTCGCGCTGCTGCTCGGCCGGATCGGCGTCGCGGTGGTGTTCTTCGCCCACGGCCTGCAGAAATGGGACAGCGGCGTGGGCGCGACCGCCGACATGTTCAGCCAGATCGGCATCCCGCTGCCGACCGTCTCCGCGTTCCTCGTGATCGTGCTCGAACTGCTCGGCTCGATCGCGTTCGTCGTGGGCTTCCTGCTGCCGGTGGTCGCCATCGGCTACGCGATCGACATGGCCGGCGCGCTGATCTCGGTCCACGCGGCGCACGGCCTCACCGGCGAGGGCGGCTACGAACTGGTGCTGGTGCTCGGACTCACCGCGCTGGCGCTGGGGTTCAACGGTGGCAGGCTGTCGCTGGACCACGTGCTGTTCTGGCGTCGTCGCGAAGGGGCGAAGGAGCTGCAGAACGTCTGAGCGGCTCGTGAGTGCTGATCACGGTTCTAACCGTGACCAGCACTCACGAGGTCAGGTCGGCGGTGGTGCGTTCGGCCTCGCGGCGCGCGGACAGTTTCGCCGGGTCGGCGTTCGTGACCTGGACCAGGTGCGCGCTGGCGGCGAGCGGAACGAGCAGGCCGTCGAGTACGCCGTCCGGCACCGTCCAGTCTATTGTGGACAACACTCGGTCTGTTGCGGTCAGGCCAAGTTTTGCCGCGCGGGCAGTGGCTTCCGTCCACACTTCGTCCACAGTGGAGGAACCAAGCGCCGGAGTGTCGCCGGGCGTCGGCTGCGTCGGGAAGAACTGGTCGCCGGACATCCGCGCCTCGGAGAGGTAGTCGAGTGCTCCACCGGACGGCGGGGTCGACAGGCCGCGACCCATCGGGTCGAGCGACACCACCGCGACGGCCGGGGCGTCGATCTCCTCGTCCGGACTGGTGAACACGACCCGAGCACCCTCCGGCTCCGCGACTACACGAGCCCCGCACCACCACGCGCCGAGCAGCACGCCCGCGGTCTGCCAGTGCGCGGGCAGCCGCACCGCGACAGCGTCGCCCGGCTCGACGTCGAACTCGTCGACCAGCCAGTTCGCCGTTTTCGCGGCCCAGTTCTGCATCGTCGCCACGGACAGCTCGACCCGGCTGCCGAGCCGGTCGTCGTAGTGTGTGATCAGCGGTTTCGCCGGCGAGGCCAGAAGCGGGCGCAGCAGCTGCTCGGTGAGACTCATGTCCCCAAGGCTAGTCGCGGCGTCAGTCGACGCAGGGCACGCCCGGGATTCCGGAGTCCAGGCCCTGCGGCGCCGCCCCGGCCGCCGCGCCGCCGCCTCCGGAGCTGTTCCGCCCGGCCAGGCCCGCGACGAACTTCTGCACCGTCGGCGGGTCGACCTCCACGATGCTCTGCCCGTCCTCGCTGCGGCCGTTCGTGGTGATCACCGGGATCGTCGCGAACGTCAGGTCGCCGGACGCGAGGCCCTTGACCTGCTGGGCGAACTCGAGCACGTCGAGGTTGTCGTCGAGCACTATCGACCGGTGCACCGCGTCGATCAGGCTGTTCAGCATGCCCGGATTGGTGAGCGTGCCCGCCGACAGCACCTTGTGCACCGCCGACGACAGGAACGCCTGCTGCCGCTTGATCCGGTCCAGGTCGCCGTTCGGCAGGTTCTTGCGCTGGCGCACGAAAGACAGCGCCGCCCCGCCGGTCACGGTCTGCACGCCGCGGCGGAAGTCCGCGCCGGAGTCCTTGTCCGAGGTCGAGTGGTTGAGGCACACCTGCACGCCGCCGACGGCCTCGGTGAGCAAATAGAAGCCGAGCAGGTTGACCTCGGCGTAATGGTCGATGCGGACCTGGGTGAGGTCCTGCACGGTCTGGACCAGCGCGCGTCGGCCGGCCCCGTCCGAATCGCGGGCGATCTTCGCCTGGTCGCGCTCGCCTTGGGCGCGTTCCTCCTCCGCCGCGTGCGCCTTGGCGACGCCGTACGCGGAGTTGATCTTCGCCTTGCCGCGGCCGGGCACGTCGACCCAGGTGTCGCGCGGGATCGACATCGCGGACGCTTTGCCGCCGTTCTTCGGGATCCGCACCAGGATGATGGTGTCGGTGTTGATGCCGGACGTGCCCTCGGTGCGCAACGACTTCAGCATGCTCAACGGCAGCGGGTTGCCCTGCTGGTCGGTCCGCGCGTCGCTGCCGACGAGCAGGATGTCCGTGCCGCCGTCGTCGGCGGGCGGCGCCGGAGGCTCGCCCGCGCGCGGCGTGAGGACGTCGGTGGTGGCGACGTTTTCCTGCAGCTTGTCCTTGGTGACGTACGCGTAGCCGGTCGCGCCCAGTGCGACCAGGGAGACCAGGCCGATCGCGACGCGGCGGGTGATCCGGGTGACCCGGCCGGTGCGGTGCCGCGATTCCGGCAGCGGCGCGGGGTTCGACGGCTGGGGCAGTTCGACGCGCGGGCGCGGGGAGGGCTTCCACTCGGAAGCGCCTTCCTCCTCGGCGGCACCTTCGGCGCTGGCGACGGCTTCCGAGCTGGCGGCATCTTCGGCACCGGCGGCACCCTCGGTAACCGGCTCGGCTTCCTCGGCCGCGGTGTCCTCGGTCGCCTCTTCGGCGACCGGTTCGGCGACCGGTTCAGCGGCGGCGTGCTTCGGCTCCGTCGTTCCGTCGGATGCCCGGTCCGAGGCGTCGGAAACCGCCGGACTGTCGGCGGAATCCGCCGTCCGGTCCGGTTTGTCCTGGTTTTCGCTCACCCCGGTTACCTCCCCGCTCACCAGCGTACGGCCCGTGGTGCGCCGCCACGCTGGGTGCTCGACTCTAGTTGACGCAGGGCACATCGCCCGCTGTGATCAGCGGCGCGGGTGAGTTCGAAGGTCCGGACGAAGGCGGTCCGGAGGAGGACGACGAAGGCGGTGCGGCAGGCGGGGCCGAGGACGTAGTGGCCGACGCTCCGGCCGTGTCGCGCGCGTCTTTGCCGAGGATCACCCGGACGTGCCCGGCGGCGACATCGGCGTCCGGCTCGGCCTGTGCGTTGTTGCCGAGGGCTTGGCGGACCAGGTCGGCGGCCGCCTCGTCGGAGGGGTGGTAGCGCAGCACGGTCGTCGCGCGGGTGGACAGCTTCGTGCTCGTGCCGAACTGGAAACCCTTGTCCTGCAACAGCCCGTGCATCTGGTCGGCGGCACTCGAACCGGAGCCGTCGAACAGTTCGACGGTGACCTGACCGGCTCCGGGCAGCGGCGCGTTGCTGGGAGGCGGCGTGCTGCCGTCGGAGGTCAGCCGGCTGATCTCGGCGCGGACCTTCGCCTGGTCGACGCGGAGCACGTCCGCACCGCCCATCACCGCGTTGCCCTCGGTGGGGATGGTGTGGAATTCGACGTTGCCGCCGGTCAGTCCGCGCATCTGCTCGACGAACTCGGAGAGGTCCCAGCCCGCGGACAGCACCACGGACTTCTTCACCGCCTCGATGAGCTGCGCGATCCGCACCGGGTTGGCCAGCACGTCGGACGAGAGCACCTTGCTGGCGAGGCCGGCCAGGAACGCTTGCTGCCGCCCGATCCGGTCGAGGTCGCCGTTCTGCAGGCCGTAGCGCTGCCGGACGAACGCGAGCGCCTGCACGCCCTCGATGGTCTGCTTCCCGGCGGGCAGGTCCACGCCCGACTTCTTTTCCTTGACCGCGTTCTTGAGGCAGACCTGCACGCCGCCGATGGCCTTCGTGACCTCGTAGAAGCTGGCCAGGTTCACCTCGGCGTAGCGGTCGATCATGCCCGGTTTGCCGATGAACTTCTCGAGCGTCGCGACGAGGTTCTTGCGTCCGGCGAGCTTGGCTTTCTCGTCGACGTCCTTGAGGTCGGTGTTGCCCTTGGCCTGCAGCGTCTTCGCGGTGTCGTTGTAGGCGTAGACGTACGCGCTGTTCAGCTTGTGCTTGCCGAAGCCGCCGGTGATCTCGACGTAGGAGTCGCGCGGGAAGGAGATGGCGATCGCGTGCTCCCCGTTCTGCGGGATGTGCACGAGAATCATCGTGTCGGTCTGCTTTTCGCCGTCGGACTCGCCGGCGTGCAGCATGTCGAGCACCTCGCGGGGCAGCGGGTTGCCCTGCGCGTCGGTGCGGCTGTCCTGGCCGACCAGGAGGATGTCGATGGCCCCGTCGAGCGGTTTCGCGTGCGGCTGCTGTTCGCCGAAGATCGCCGTGGTGGAGAATCCGGACCGCGGGTCGCCGATGAACTGCCAGCCGTACCAGGTCAGCGCCAGCACGACCACGGACACGACGGACAGCAGGATCTTCCCGCTTCGCCGCAGCACGACGACCACGCCGCGACCGCGGTGCACCGGCAGCGGTGTCCCCGGCCATTCGGCCACTGTTCCTCCCCAGGATGCCCCGCGCATTGAGCGCTTTGCCGAACTCTACCGACAGGCGAGTGAGCCACCCGTAGGCTGGGGACGAGAATGCCCGGTCGGGCGGAAGGGTGGATGAGGATGCGGGTCCTGGTCACGGGCGGTGCCGGGTTCATCGGTTCGCACTACGTGCGACAGGTGTTGTCGGGGGCGTATCCGACCTTGGCCGACGCCGAGGTCGTGGTGCTCGACAAGCTCACCTACGCGGGCAGCGAGGCGAATCTCGCCCCGGTCGCCGACAGCCCGCGGCTGCGCTTCGTGCGCGGCGACATCTGCGACACCGCACAGGTCGCCGAGCTGATGCACGGCGTCGACCTGGTCGTCCACTTCGCCGCGGAGTCCCATGTGGACCGCTCGATCCTCGGCTCGGCGGACTTCGTGCTGACCAACGTGCTCGGCACGCAGACGTTGCTGCAGGCCGCGTTGGAAGCGCAGGTCGGGAAGTTCGTGCACGTCTCGACGGACGAGGTGTACGGGTCCATCCAGGACGGTTCGTGGTCGGAAGACCACATACTGGAGCCGAATTCGCCGTACTCGGCCTCGAAGGCGTCGTCGGATCTGATCGCCCGCTCGTACTTCCGCACGCACGGTTTGCCGGTGTGCGTCACGCGGTGCTCGAACAACTACGGTCCGCACCAGTTCCCGGAAAAGGTCATCCCGCTTTTCGCGACGAACCTGCTGGACGGCAAGAAGGTCCCGCTGTACGGCGATGGCCTGAACATCCGGGACTGGCTGCACGTGGACGACCACTGCCACGGAATCCAGCTGGTCGCCGACGGCGGTCGCGCGGGCGAGATCTACAACATCGGCGGTGGCACGGAGCTGACCAACCGGGAGCTGACCGAACGCCTGCTCGAAGCCGTCGGTGTCGGCTGGGAAATGGTCGAACCGGTGGCCGACCGCAAGGGCCACGACCGGCGGTACTCGGTCGACATCGCGAAGATCAGCGGCGAACTCGGTTACGCTCCGCGGGTGTCGTTCGAGGACGGTTTGGCGGAGACGGTGCGCTGGTATGCCGACAACCGTTCGTGGTGGGAGCCGCTGAAGGCCCGCGCCGCGCTCGGCACGTCCTGAAACCCTTTTCGCAGTAGGAGGTACGCCGGTGCGGCTGGCAGTGCTCGTGCCCGGCGGTTCCGGTCAGCTAGGCCGGGACCTGGTGAACACCGCAGGCTCGGAAACAGAGGTGCTCGCGCCTTCGTCGGCGGAGCTGGATGTCACGGCCCCCGGCCAGGTAATCGCGGCGGTCGGCGAACTGGCTGAACGGGCCGCCGCTGCTGGAGCGGTGCCGGTGGTGATCAACGCTGCGGCTTATACGGCGGTTGATGCCGCGGAGTCGGACGAGGCTCGGGCTTTTGCGGTGAATGTCGACGGACCTCGGGTGTTGGCTGCGGCTTGTACTTCCAGGCGGGTGCCGTTGATTCAGGTCTCTACGGATTATGTTTTTCCTGGGGATGGTGAGCGGCCTTACGAGGTGGATGACGCGTTGGGGCCGCAGAATGCTTATGGACGGACCAAGGCTGCTGGGGAGGATGCGGTTCTCGGTTCGGGGGCTTCGGCTTGGGTGGTGCGGACTAGTTGGGTTTATGGGAAGACCGGCGCTAATTTCGTAGAGACCATTCGACGGTTGGAGTCTGAGCGGGATCAGCTGTCGGTCGTTGATGATCAGGTCGGGGCACCTACCTGGTCTGCCGATTTGGCTCGGGGTCTTTGGGAGCTGGCTGAGGCGGTCGCTGCTGGTCGGGGACCGGCGGGGAAGGTCCTTCATTGCACCGGCGGCGGGGAGACTTCCTGGTACGGGTTCGCCCGGGCGATCTTCGAGGAGATCGGGGCAGACCCTGCCCGGGTTAAGCCCTGTACTACTGCGGAATTCCCCCGACCGGCCGCTCGCCCCGCCTATTCTTTGCTCTCCAATGCTTCCTGGCGAGACGCAAGACTAACTCCGCTGAGGGATTGGCGCGCGGCCTTAAACAGCTACATCAACGCTTAAGAAGAAAAAGCGCCAGCCCCCTCCCTGCTCCCCGATACGAAGCCGCCCTGCGGTCGGTGGGTGCTTGTCAAGGTACTCTTTCCCGCCTTGACAAGCACCCACCGGCCGTCAGCACAATTACGGCTCGGGGTGCCTTTGTCTGGGTGTTCTTTCCCGGCTTCGCCGGTTTCTTCCCCCGGCTTCGCCGGACCCCGGCGAAGCCGGGAAAGCACTGAGGGACCCCCGCCCCGATCCTTTAATTGTCACTACGGTCTGAGGTGCTTGTCAAGGCTGGAAAGAGTACCTTGACAAGCACCTCAGACCGCGTGCGAAGCGGGGATCGGGGTTGCGGGAGGGGTCTGGGTGGTACCCGGCTTTGTGTGTTTAGGCGGCGGTTCTTATGCCGTTTTACGCTTCGATCGCCTGGCGATATGCATCTAGCGTGCGTAGAGCGGTGTTGTGCCAAGTGAAGCTGGCAGCATGAGTTCTGCGGGCGGTGGACGTCGCTAGGCCGTGGGGGTCGGTTACGGCTTGGCGTAGCGCTTCCGCTAAGCCATCCACGTCGTCATACGGAACCAAGGTGGCGCAGTCTCCCGCTACCTCGCGCAAGGCGGGGATGTCCGTGCAGACGACGGGGACATCCGAGGCCATCGCTTCCAGGACTGGCAGGCCGAAGCCTTCATCTCGCGACGGGAGAACGAGGGCAGCAGCACCAGCCACCACGGTGCGAAGGTCCACATCGGACAGATAACCGGTCTGTCCGGACCTCGGCAGCCTCGGGAAGGGCCCAGGACCGGCGAAAACCAGCGGCGGCAAGTCCGGTGCGGCGGCATGGGCGGCGGCTAGCCAGTCCAAACCCTTGCGCGGTCCGGCGGCGCCGGCGAACAGCAGGTACTTCTCTGGCAAGCGCAGCTTCGCTCGGACCCCATCGTCTGGCGGTCGGGCGGTGAACCAGGCTGGGTTTACGCCTAGCGGGGTGGCGATGATCTTGGAGCGGTCAACATCCAGTTTCTCGGCGACAGAGTCCGCAACGGCCTCGGTCGGCGTGCAGATGACATTTGCTCGGTGTGCGCCGCGTCGGACCAGTTCGGGCAGGGTTCGGTCGGAGTGCGCCAGTTCTTGCGGGGCGTCGATGAAAGCCAAGTCGTGGATGGTCAGAACTCCAGCGGCACGGAGGCGGCCGGGGAGGACGAAGTTCGTGCCGTGTACGACGTCTGTGGGGCCGGCGAACAGTTCTACCGGCGGTAGTTGGGTGCGCAGCCAGGTGGCTCGCAGAAGTCGCGCGGAGACCGGCATTCCTCGGGCCTGTACGCCGTGCGGCAACACATGTCGCAGTTTCCGCCAGCCCCGCAAGGTAAACGCGACGGCGCGAAGGTCCACTTCGGACATTGAGGCCAGCTCTTCGCTCAATGCAGCCGTGTACCGGCCAATGCCCGTCCGGGAACCGAGCAGAGGGGTGCCGTCTAGCAGGACGCGCAGCGGACGATCAGCCACGGCGCAACCGCTCCCGCGCCACTTTCGTGACCCGTCCCGCTGCTCGCTTGGCCAACTCGCCTGGGCCGCCGGCTGCGAGGTATTCGCGCACCAGAGCCAAATCCCGCCGTACCATTGCAGTGCCGCGTACCGGGTCGCTGACGGTGAGGTCGGCACCGCCGGGCAACCGGTCGGCAGCGGGGCGCGGGTTGCGGCAGAACTCCACCAGCGGTTTCAGCGCCTCCGGCCACGCGTATCGCTGCGCGACGACCCGGATCCGTTCGACGCAGGCGTCGGCGAATTCGCGGTCGTACAACGACTTTTCCAGTGCGTCCGCCAAGGCGCCAGCGTCTTCGGCGGGGACTACGACGCCGAGGTTCTCCGTGCGGACGAGGTCGGCGAAGGCATCGCCGTCGGTCGTCACGATTGGCAAACCGGCCCACAGATAGTCGAGAACTCGGGTGCGGAAAGCAAAAGTGGTTTCGACGTGTTCGTAATGGGTGGTGACACCGCAGTCGGCGTCGAGAAGCCAGTTCTGGCGGTCCGAATACGGGACCCATTGTTCGTTGAAGAAAACGTTCTTGTCCGTGAGGCCCAGCGAATCCGAGAGACGCATCGTCCGCGCGCCGATGTCCATTTCGGCGACCTCGGGGTTCGGGTGCTTCATGCCGAGGAACACGAGACGGGCGTCGTCACGGCGGTGGCGGAGCAGGTCGAAGGCGCGGATCAGGGTCAGCGGGTCGAACCAGCTGTAGACGCCGCCTGCCCACAGGACTACGCGGTCGGATTCGCCGATGCCAAGGGCGGAACGCAGGCCGGGGCCGGTGCGAGCCGGGGCTTGCGGGGAGAGGCCGAAGGGCACGACGGCGAGCAGCGACTGGGTGGTCGGGTCGGCGTCGTAGAGGCGCGGGGACAGGCGGCCGAGGGCGGCTAGGTGGCCTAGCCAGAAGTGTCGCTGGCGTTCTGAGGCGCAGAGGAAGAAATCGGCGCGTTCGAGCTGGGCGTCCAGGACTCGGGTGACACCGGCCAGGTCGAGAGCGCGTTTGTCGTCGGGGGCGTCCTTGCCCTGTTCCAGCAGTTCGAGGTGCATCGGGTCGTAGACGTCGGCGACCACGATCTTGTTCTCGTGCTGCTTCTTCAGCGACGGTGCCAGTTCCAGGACGTGGCCCTGCAGGATCACGACGTCCGCCCATTCGATCGGGGCGTCGAGGTCGCGGTGCTTGCCCGAGCTGATCTGGAAGGCCGCGGGCGGAGGCGAGACCAGCGGGTTGGTGGTCATGAGGTGCACGTCGTGCTCGGCGGAGAGCGTCGAGGCGATGTTCCACGCCCGGATCGCCGGACCGGCCATCCGCTCGGTGATCGAATCGCCGGTCAAGACGAGGATCTTGCGGCGCTGGCCGAAGACGTCCTTGATACCGAACGCTTCGACCAGGATCTCGTGCGCGCGCAGGTAGTCCGGCAGCGGGTAAGCGGGCTCAAGTGCCTTGCGCAGCAAGGGAAGCAGGTCGGCGTCGGTGCGCACGCGCGCGGCTTGCTCAATCGCCCGGGACTCGGCCAGCGAAGGCATCATCTCGACGAATCGGTCTACCGCCAGCACTCCGGCGAGCGTGGTGCGCGGGATGGCGACCTCGGAGGTGTCGACCGGGCCGACGCCCTTTTCCAGATTCAGCTGCTCCGGGTCGATACCGCCGCGCGCGGTGGCCCGGCGGACGGCCAGCGCGAGTGCGGCGGGGAGCGCGCGGGCCAGGGACTCGTCGGAGAGGTTCTTGTACAGCGCGGCCAGTGCGTTGCGTTCCAGAAGGAAGGTCTCACGGCCGGTGTCGGGTGCGTCGACGGCGGACATGGTGCCGTGGTGGCGGTGGTAGGTGAGCGATTCCGGCACATAGCGGACGCGCCAGCCGCGCAGGTTGAGGCGCCAGCCGAGGTCGACGTCCTCGTAGAACATGAAGAAGCGCTCGTCGAAACCGCCAAGCTCAGCGAATACTGACGCGCGCACGAACAGCGCCGAGCCGGTGCCGAAGAGGACGTCCTTGGCGACGTCGTGCTCGGCCTCCGGCACCTCCGCGAGCGGGCTGCCCGCGTGGCGCTTGTAGCCCATGCCGAACCAGGTCAGACCCGCGTCCACGAAGTCGGTGCCGGTGCCGTCCCAGTCGAGGACCTTGCTCGCCACCGCGGCGACGGTCGGCTGCGCGCGCAGTTCGGCGATGGCCGCGGAGACCCACGCCGGAGCGGGGCGCGCGTCGTTGTTGAGGAAGCCGAGGACGGTGCCGTTCGCGTGCTGCGCGCCGAGGTTGCAACCGCCGGCGAATCCGGTGTTGACCGGCGATTCGATGAGCTGAATGTCCGGCACCGCGGCGCGGATGCGGGCCGCGTCGTCGCCGCCGGAAGCGTTGTCGACGCAGATCAGCTCGACATTCGCGTAGTCCAGGTCGGCTCGCAGCGCCCGCAGGCAGGTGATGGTGTCGTCGGCGCCGCGATAATTCACCACGATCACCGAGACGAGCGGTTGCGGGTCCCCCACTGCCAAGACGAGCTCCTCCGTCGAATTTCCGCCCAGCTTAAAGGCCAGCCCAGGCTTCCCAGATCGCGCCTCGGCCCAGCGCCGAGATCCGGCTCACCCGACCGCGCTCCCGCAGCGTGCGGGGGAGCCGGAGAACGATCTCCGCCAGCACGCGCAACCGTAGTGCCGGGTCGAAATTCGCCGCGTCCGGACGGTGCCGGCGCAGCGGCAGCAAAGCGGTGATAGCGGCGAAACGGGCCAACTCGCGGAATGCGACTTTAGTAGGGGCGCAGCGCAGCAACATGAGCAAACGGTTGCGTTCGTTCCAGCGGTGAAATTGCGGTGAACCGGGCTTCGTGCTGGCCCCGTGTAGGTGCTGGACGCGTGCCTTCGGCGCGGCGGCGACGTGCCAGCCGGCCAGCCGCAGCCGCCACGCGGTGTCGGTGTCCTCGTAGTAACAGAAGAAGCTTGCCGGGACGCCGCCGACCGCGCGCACGGCCTCGGTGCGCAGCAGCGCGGCGCCGCCGCAGAAGCTAAACACCTCGTCGCTGGGTTCGGTGAGGTCGGCGCCGTGGCCGTCGGCGGTAAGCCGGACGCCGGTGGACTGGGTGCTGCCGTCGGGCAGTTCGAGCCGGGACGTGACGGCGGCGGCGAGCGGCTGGCTGTCGAGGGTGTCTTCGAGGACCGCGAGCCAGTCCGGTTCGGGAGCGGCGTCGTCGTTGAGCCAGGCGACGCGCGGGGTGTCGATCCGGCCGAGCGCGTGCGCCATCGCACCGGCGTATCCGGTGTTCCGACGCAGCCGAAGCACCTCCGGACGGCTGGGGTGCGCGGCCAGAATCGTTGCGGTGCCGTCGGTTGAGGCGTTGTCCACCACGAGTGTCCGATGTGGACGGTCCTGGGCGGCGAGCGCGTCGAGGCACGCGGTGAGGTGGTCCGCCCCACGCCAGGTCACCACGACGACGGTGGTGCCGGAGTCCGCGCTGGTCACCTGGGAGAGAATAGCGGCGTGCCCGAACTGGTCGTGATCGCCGAGCAACTGCTCGCCCCCGTTCCGGGTGGCACCGGCCGGTACACCGCCGAACTGCTGCCCGCGCTCGCCCGCACCGCGCCGCCCGGCTGGACCGTGTCCAGCGTGGTCGCGCGGCACGCCGACGTCTCCGGGGCGCGGATCGAGGGGGTCGAGGGGCCGCGCGTGCTGCCGCTGCCGCCGAGGGCGCTGGTCGCGCTGTGGCAGCTGGGCCTGCGCTGGTGGCCGGGCGGTGACGCAGTGCACGCGCCGACCCCGTTCGCGCCGCCACGCCCCCCAGCTGGGCGAACGCTGACCGTCACTGTGCATGACACCGTGCCGTGGACGCATCCGGAGACTCTGACCGCGCGAGGGGTCAGCTGGCACCGGTCGATGATCGCGCGGGCCGCACGGCGGTCGTCCGGCCTGATCGTGCCGACCCGCGCGGTCGCCGACGAGCTGGCGGTGCTGCTGGACGTGGACGTTCCGGTGCGGGTCGTGCCGCACGGCGTGACTGTGCCGGAGGGGTCCGCGAAGCTCGATCTGCCGTCGCGTTACGTGCTGGCGGTCGGGACGATAGAACCGCGCAAGGGCATGGACGTGCTGGTCGACGCGGTGGCGCAGCTCGACGGCACGGACGAGGTCGGCGACGTCGGCCTCGTGCTCGCCGGACAGCCCGGCTGGGGCGGGATCGACCCGGTGCGGCTCGCGGCCGACCGCGGCCTGAAATCGGTGCGGGTGCTGGGGAAGGTGACCGACGCGCAGCTGGCGACGGCGATGCGCGGTGCGAGCGTGCTGGCGATGCCGAGTCTCGCCGAGGGCTTCGGGCTGCCGCTGCTGGAAGCGATGGCGATCGGGGTGCCGGTGGTGCACACGGATGTCCCGGCGCTGGTCGAGGTGTCCGGCGGGGCGGGGCTGGTGGTGCCGCGCGGCGACGCCGACGCGCTGGCGCGGGCGCTGAAAGAGGTGCTGCTGTCGCCGGACAAGGCGGCGGAGCTGTCGAAGCTCGGACGCGAGCGGGCGCGGACGTTCACCTGGCGGGCTGCGGCCGAGGCGGTGTGGGCGGCGCATCGGCGGCCGAGCTGACGAGTTGCGGCTGCGAGCGGGGTGCTTCGAGCCGACGCGGACTGAACGAGGCGGGCTGGGCCAAGGCGGCGGAGCTGTCGAAGCTCGGCGTCGGTGGTCGAGCTGACAGTCAGACAGAACTGTCGAGGTCACACGGTCGGGTGAACCCAGACGGGTGAGTGCAGGTGGGCGAGGGTGGCCGCTTCCGGAGTCGGCGGGAGTTTGCCGGTTCCTGACCTGTGCGGTGGGTGACCGCCGTACGCTGCACTCGTGACCGGTGATCCCCGTGTGCTGATCGACGCGACCGCGGTGCCCGCGGACCGGGGCGGGGTCGGCCGATACGTGGACTCGCTCGTCGGCGCGCTCGACCAGGACGGGGCCCGGCTGACGGTGGTCTGCCAGCCGCGCGACCTGCCGCTGTACGGCCAGCTCGCGCCCGGCTCCCGGATCGTCGCCGCGTCGCCCGCGACCTCGACGCGCACCGCTCGGCTGACCTGGGAACAAGCCACTCTGCCGCGGCTCGTGCGCCGGCTCGCCGCCGACGTCGTGCACTCGCCGCACTACACGATGCCGCTCGGCAGCGGGGCCGCTTCGGTGGTCACGCTGCACGACGCGACGTTCTTCACCGACGCCGTCCTGCACTCGTCGGTCAAAGCCCGGTTCTTCCGCGCGTGGACGTCTACCGCGCTGCGCCGGGCGACACTCTGCGTAGTTCCCAGTCACGCGACAGCGGTAGAACTGGCGCGGGTGAGCCCTGTGCGGCGGGCGGAGTTGGAGATCATCCACCACGGCGTCGACAGCGAAAGATTTCACCCGCCGTCCCCGGAGGAGGTCGCCGCGGCGCGGAAGGCGGTCGGGCTCGGCGCGACGCCGTATGTCGCGTTCCTCGGGGCTCTCGAACCGCGGAAAAACGTGCCCGCGCTGATCCGCGGTTACGCCCGTGCGGTCGCCGGGCAGCGCGACGCCCCGGCGCTCGTGCTCGCCGGGCAGCCCGGTTGGGACACCCAGGTGGAGCGCGCGCTGGACGCGGTGCCGCACCGGCTTCGCGTGATTCGCGCGGGTTATCTGCCGTTCGGCACGCTCGCCGGATTCCTTGGTGGAGCGGAACTTGTGGCGTATCCGAGTCTCGGCGAAGGCTTCGGCCTGCCGGTTCTCGAAGCGATGGCCTGCGGTGCCGCGGTGCTGACCACGCGCCGCCTTTCCCTGCCAGAGGTTGGCGGCGACGCGGTGGCGTACTGCGGCGTCGGTGCGGGCGATGTCGCCGCGGCGTTGACGGAATTGCTGGCCGATCCGTCGCGTCGCTCAGTGCTCGCCTCCGCGGCGCAGCGGCGCGCCAAGGAATTCTCGTGGACGACAACGGCGGATCGGCACCGCGAGGCTTACGGAAAAGCCTGGCACCAGCATTTGCGCAATCGTTAACGGAGGCCGTAAAGGGCTTCCGCGTTGGCGTGCGCGATCTTTTCCCGGTCTTCCTGATTCGGCAAGTTCTGCAGGAATTCCGTGACGGCCGCGGCTTGGATTCGATGGAACGGGTAATCGCCGGACAGCAGGATTCGCTCGGCGGTCGTGTATTCGAGCGCGTTGCGCAGCATTCGCGGGACGAGCATTCCGCTGGTCGCCAGGTGAATGTTGGTGCGGAAATACTCGGAGACACGGCGTTCGAGATGAGTGGCCGTGTGCGACAGGCTGTCGATGCGGTCGAGTGCGAACAGCACCACCTCGCCCCAGTGCCCGAGGACGACTTGCAGATCCGGGTGCCGGTCGAACGTTCCGCGCAGGATCAGCCGGATGACGGCGAGCCCGGCCTCGTAGTGCCAGCCGAGGCCGTACGTGGCCAGCCCGAGGTCGAGTTCCGGGCCGAAGCCGCTGTAGGAAGCCTGCCGAACCGACTCCACCGGGATCTGCGGGTGGACGAAGACCGGCCGTCCGAGCGCGGCGGCCGCACCGAGCAGTTCGTCGTAGGCGGGATCGTCGAGGGGACGGTCGCCGCTGCGGCCGTACGACATGATCCCGACGTGTGCCGGATCTTTCGCGGTGCGCTGCAGTTCGGCGAGCGCAGCGTCCGGATCGGACATCGGCAACGTGGTCATGGCGCGGAAGCGACCGGGGTGCTTCGCGACCGCCTCGCTGACGAGGTCGTTCGCCTCGCGGCTCAACTCGATGCCTTGCGGCGGCGGGCATCCGTGCGTTCCCGGCGGCGCGATCGAGAGCACTTGGACGTCGATGCCCGCCTCGTCCATCCACGCCACGCGCTGGTCGCCGATGTCGAGCAGGCGTTCCGGGAGGTCGCCCCGGTCGTTGTGCGCGATGCTCGGGTCGCCGGATTCGGTGCGCAGCATCCGGTCGATGCCGGGGGTGGTCCAATGCTCCTCGATCGCGACGGTTTTCATCGGCCTCCTCGTGCTGGCTGGTGATTTCGAGATTACCAGTTTTCCGTTAAGCGGCCTTGGTCGTTTTGCGCACGTGGTGTGCGATAGCGACCGCGACTCCGCTCGCGACGAAGAATGCGGTGACCGCCGGATTCATGGATTTGGACAAACTGGGCGCGCTTTCCGGACTTGACGCCCAGAGCCCGAGGACTCCGAGATAGACCGCGGCCAATCCGGCGGACCACCAGCGCAGGGCGCGTGGCTGGGAATCGCGCAGGCTGGAGACGACGAGCGCGATCAGCGGGATACCGGAGAGCAACGCGAACTGCCCGAGGACGAGGGCGGGGACGGACCACGCGGTGATCAGGATGGGCAGCGAGGCACGGGAGGCGGTCATGAGGATTCTCCTTCGGGGGCCGGTGTTCAGTGGTGGCAGCGGGCTTCGGCAGCGGTCTTCAGATCGGCGAGCCAGAGGTCCAGTCCCGGTGCCAGGTACTTGATCGCGGTGGCCGGGTCGGCCTCGATTTGCTTGCCGGTCCAGCTTTCTTCGGTGCGGACGAGGACTCCGCCGCGCACCGGGACGAAGTTCCAGACGTGCGTTCCCTTGTCGATCCGCAGGCCCTGGCCGATGGCGGGGCCGGACCAGCGGATGCACTGGCCGGGCTTGACCTGGTGGACAGTCGACGTGATGACCAGCGTGGTGGGCGGCGTCGACGGCGTGGCCGGGGCGGGCGTGGTCCAGCGGAACTGCGAACCGGGGTGCAGCCTGCCCGGGTCGAGGCGCTTCATGCTCGTGACCGGCTTCTGCCAGTACGGCCAGCTTTCGACGTCGGTGTGCAGCCGCCACACGGTGCTCAGCGGGGCCTTGACGAAGGTCTCCGCACGGTGGTGGAGCTGGGCGGCCGGGTCGATGCCTTTGCCTTGGCAGGTCAGGGAACCCGGGTGCGAGGTGGCGGCTTGGGCGGGCGCGGCGCCGAGCAGTCCGGCGGCGATCGGAAGCGCGAGAAGGGCGGCGCGAAAGCGGCGGAGTGTGGAGTGCGACATCGGTAAGTCCCCTTATTGATAGTTAATAGCACTAACTCTGGTTAAGACCCTACTGGTACGCCGTCGTGAACGTCAATAGCGGAAGTGAAGGGGCTTAACTACACTGGGCGGGGATGAGCGAAGGGGAACGGCCGATGACCGAACAGGCACCGCGGGAGCGCTACCGCGAGCAGGTGCGCGGCGAGATCAAGCAGCACGCTCGGAACCAGATCGCCGAGGCGGGGCTGCCAGCGCTGTCGCTGACCGCGATCGCCAAGCAGATGAGCATGACCGTGCCCGCGCTGTACCGGTACTACCGCGGTCGCGACGAGTTGATCACCGCGCTGATCCGGGACGCGTTCCGGAGCCTCGCCGACACCGTCCGCGCGGCGGCGGATTCCGGGGCGGACCTGCTGGCACTGGCGCACGTCATCCGGGACTGGGCCAAGGCCGACCCGCAGCGCTACTTCCTCATCTACGGCACGCCGGTGCCCGGCTACCACGCGCCGCCGGACACGACGGCCATCTCCAACGAGGTCATGGAAGTCCTGATCGAGGCGAACTCGGCGCTAGGCGAACCGGAGTCGGCGACGACGTTCCACGTGCACCTCGAAACGCACCGCGAGTGGGTGGACAGCGACACCGTCGGAACCGGCGCGGTGCGGCGCGCGCTGTCGTTCTGGACCCGGCTGCACGGGGTGCTGTCGCTCGAACTGGCCGGCCACTTCACCGGGATGAAGTTCGACCCGGCCCTGCTGATCGACGACGAGCTGGCCGAGCTGAAAGCGTGAACGGCAGTGACCGCGGGTGATCGGGTCGGTGGGCTGACGTAGCCGTCCGTGAGCAGTGGACAATGGCCCGGTGACTGAGCAGCGCACGTATGGTGACCGCGTCGGCGTCGTGACCGTGACCTACTTCCCCGGCGAAACGCTCGAGAAGTTCCTCGACACGCTCGACAAGGCGACCGACCGCGAGGTCCACGTCGTCGTCGCCGACAACGCGTCCACCGACGGCGCTCCGGAGAAGGCCGCCGAACGCGAGAACGTGACGCTCGTCAGCATCGGCGAGAACGTCGGCTACGGGACGGCCGCCAACCGCGGCGTCGCGGCGCTCGACGACAGCTACGGCTGGGTCGTCGTGGTCAATCCGGACCTCGAATGGGAGCCGGGTTCGCTCGACGCGCTGATCGAGGTCGCCGGGCGCTGGCCGCGCGGAGCCGCGTTCGGGCCGCTGATCCACGACCTCGACGGGACCGTCTACCCGTCCGCGCGGCTGCTGCCGTCGTTCGGACGCGGGATCGGGCACGCGGTGTTCGGCAAAGTTTGGCCGGGCAACCCGTGGACCCGCGAATACCGCCAGGAAAACGCCGCGCCGACCGAGCGCACGTCCGGCTGGCTGTCCGGCTCCTGCCAGCTCTTCCGGCGCGAAGCGTTCGATTCCGTCGGCGGCTTCGACACCCGCTACTTCATGTACTTCGAGGACGTCGACCTCGGCGACCGGCTCGCGAAGGCGGGCTGGCAGAACGTCTATGCCCCGTCGTCGAGCGTGATGCACATCGGCGGCCACTCGACCGCGCGCGCGTCGGCGAAGATGCTTCGCGCCCACCACGCGAGCGCCTACCGCTACCTCGCCGACCGGCACCAGGGTCTGCTGTGGAAGCCGGTGCTGGCGGCGGTGAAGCTCGGGCTGGCGTTGCGGGTGAAGCTGGAGACCCGCAAGGGCTGAGGGTCCGCAACCGGGAACTCAACCCGGGCAGAGCCCGTGCCTGTAGGTCCGTGAGGGGAACCCTGAGGGAATCTGAGTCCCTCAGGGTTCCCCTCACGGACAGCAAACCCGCCCCGGGCGACCTGGGCTGACGCACCTTGAGCGCGTAATTAGCACGGCCTTGAGTTCCAGGTATTGGGCTGAGGTCCGCAAAGGACGGCAGGGCAATCGGCGTGCCTTCGGGAGCGTCCGGATGCTCAGCGGCCGCAACACTTTGCGGTCGTAAAGATCGCTCGCGGGCGGTGCGATCTCCCGCACGGGAAGTCTGCCTGGGCAATCCGGGCAACCCGGGCCGAGGCAGACCCCGCGAAGATCACAGCCCGTCGAGCCGCCGGGACAGATTGGACCGTCCGCTGTTCTGCTTGACCGTCGGGACCAGGCCGGTCATTTCCTCCTCGGCCGGTTCCTTCAGCGGGCTCGCCACCGGCTTCGCCTGCGGGCGCGGGACCAGCGGCGTCGTCGTCTGCGGACCGGCCGGGCTCGGCACCGTCGGCTGCGGCAAGGTGTTCTGCGGGCCCGGGACTTCGAGCGGCCGCGTCGGCGTCGGCTGGGCCAGCGGATGCGGCGACGGCTGGGTTCGCGAGCCGCCTGCCAGCGGATGGTCGTTCTCTTCGATCAGCGACGCGGGCAATTGCGTCGTGGTGTCGGGGTCCAGCCCGGAGACCACCGCGCGGGAGATCTGCTGGGTGCTGGAGGAATCCATCGGAGACGTCATGTTGTCCGGCGTCACCACGAAGGCGCCGCGGGATCGTGCGCGTGCGAGCAAAGCGTCCGCGCGATCGCGGGGGTCCATTCCCCTCGGCCTCCCGACTGACCCGGGGCCTCTGGGGAAAGGCCCGCCTGTTTCCTGTCTAGGGTAGGCCCTCGGGGCCCGCGCCGCCCACGTTTCCCGCGGCTTGTCGCTCAGCGGTGCGTGATACAAAGGAGATTTCTGTGACGTCCGAGGTCGAGGTCGACGCCGTCGTACTGGTCGGCGGCCAGGGCACGCGGCTGCGCCCGCTCACGCTGTCCGCGCCGAAGCCGATGCTGCCGACGGCGGGCACGCCCTACCTGAGCCACCTGTTCTCCCGCATCCGCGCGGCCGGGATCCGGCACGTGGTGCTCGGCACGTCGTACCGGGCCGAGGTGTTCGAGGAGTACTTCGGCGACGGGTCCGCGCACGGCCTTGAGCTTGAGTACGTCGTGGAGGACGAGCCGCTCGACACCGGCGGCGCCATCCGCAACGTCTACGACCGGCTGCGCGCCGACCACGCGATCGTCTTCAACGGCGACATCCTCTCCGGTGCCGACCTGCACGCCCAGCTGCGCACCCACCTCGATTCCGGGGCGGACGTCACCCTTCATCTGCAGCGCGTCTCCGACCCGAGCCGGTTCGGTTCGGTGCCGACCGACTCCGACGGGCGCGTCACCGCTTTCCTGGAGAAGACGCCGAACCCGCCGACGGACCAGATCAACGCCGGCTGCTACGTCTTCCGCCGTCCGGTGATCGAGACCATTCCGACCGGGCGGCGGGTGTCGGTGGAGCGCGAGACCTTCCCCGGCCTTCTCGAGAACGGCGCGCATCTGCACGGATTTGTCGACTCTTCGTACTGGCTCGACGTCGGCACCCCGGAAGCGTTTGTCCGCGGCAGCGCCGATCTGGTTCGCGGCGTCGCTCCGACCTCGGCGCTGGCCGGGCCGACCGGCGATTCCCTCGTGCTGGACGCGGCTTCCATCTTTACCGGAGCGAAGCTCACCGACGGCACGACGATCGGTGCGCGAGCCGTCGTCGGGAAGGACGCGAAGGTGTCCGGCTCGGTGGTGTTCGACGACGCGGTGATCGGTTCGGACGCGATTGTGGAGAATTCGGTGCTGGGCCGCGGAGCGCAGGTCGGAGAGGGCGCGGTGCTGCGCGGCGTGGTGCTCGGCGACGGCGCGACGGTGGGGGCCGGTTGCGAACTGCTCGACGGCGTCCGGATCTGGCCCGGAGTTTCGGTGCCGGACGGCGGCATCCGGTTTTCGAGCGACGCGTGATGGAGTGGCGTCCGGGGTTTCCTGTGGACCTGGCGCAGGTGCTGGGTCCGCTGAGCCGTGGGCGCGGCTCGCTGAACTTCCGGCGCGACCGCGGCGTCTGGTGGCTGGCCGCGAACACGCCCGGCGGCAAGGGAACGCTGGCGCTGCTGCACCGGCCGGACGGGGTCGTCGAGGCCGAAGCTTGGGGCGACGGCGCGGATTTCCTGCTCGAGGGCGTACCCGCGTTGTTGGGCGCGGACGATGACGCCACCGGATTCGTCGCGCACCACGGCGTGATCGCCGAAGGACGCCGCAACGCGCCCGGGCTGCGGCTCGGCTCGACCGGGCGGGTGTGGGACGAGCTGGTGCTGGCGATCCTGGAACAGAAGGTGAGCGGCAAGGAAGCGATCCGGTCGTGGGCGGAGCTGTGCCGGTGGTTCGGCACGCGCGCTCCCGGGCCGGGACCGGATTTCCTTCGGGTGCCGCCGGATCCGGTCGCGATTCGGTCCATTGTGGACTGGAATTGGCACAAGATCGGCGTGGACCTGAAGCGCCGCACGGCTTTGCTCGAAGCCGCCCGGGTGGCTCCGCGCTTGGAGGAAGCGGTGCGGCTGCGCGGGGCCGAGGGGCGCGCGTGGCTGCGGAAGGTGCGGGGCATCGGCGTGTGGACGGCGGCGGAGATCGCCCAGCGCGCGTGGGGCGACCCGGACGCGGTCAGCTTCGGCGACTACAACATCCCGGCGATGGTCGGGCACACGCTGCTCGGGCGGAAGATCGACGACGAGGAGATGGCGGAGGTGCTCGCGCCGTATGCCCCGCAACGGCAGCGCGCGATCCGGTATCTGGGGGCGGCTGGGGCTAGGAAACCGAGGTTTGGGCCGCGGATTGAGTTGCGGGATTATCGGGCGATGTGAGGCCAGCGCGGGTGGCGCGGAGGCTGAGGTTCCGGCTGCGGGGCTGGCGGACGAAGCGAAGTCAGCGCTGCGGGTACCCGCCCGGCTTGCGCGGCTCCGGGCTTTGGGGGAGCTTGAGTCTGGCTACTGACCGGGGCCTTGCGGCGGGTACTGGGTGCCTGGCCGGGGCGGTTGCGGGGCGTTCGGGTACTGCGGCCCGGGCGGCGGATAGCCGGGCTGGGCGGGGTAGTTCTGTGCGGGATAGCCGGGCTGCTGCGGCCCGGGCGCGGGATAGCCCTGCTGGCCTGGGTAGCTCTGGCCGGGTGGCAGATAGCCCTGCTGCGGCGGGAAGTAACCCGGTGGCGGCCCTTGCTTCCGCCGCGACGAAGCCCGCACCGCGACCACGATCGCGACGACCAGGCCCGCTAGCAGCAGCAAGACGATGAGGTGCCAAGGCTGCAGAGCCACGATGAAGATCCTCCCCTGGGCGAGGGTCCATCGTAGGCCCCTCAGCCGGGTTCGCGCACCGGAAAGGATCAGCCCTGCGGGGGCTGCTGCGGCGGGTACTGCTGACCGGGCTGCTGCGGGTATTGCTGCTGCGCATCCGGCTGCGGGTACTGCCCCTGCGGCGGGAACTGCTGCGGAGCACCAGGCTGCGGCGGGTACTGCTGCCCCTGCGGCTGCTGCCCGTACGGCGCACCCGGCCCCTGTTGTCCCGGATACTGCCCCGGCCCGGCCTGCGGAGGCTGCTTTGGCCGTCCCACGGTGAATTTCAAGACCAGTACGACCACCAGCAGCAGGATCAGCGCGCCCGGCAGGACGAAGTTCAGCATGGGTTTCCCATCGGGTCGGGCACGGACAAGGCGAGATGCTAATTCCTCGCCGGGGTCAGCGCAGGGCAGCCGCCGCGATCGCCACGCCTTGTTCCGCCGACAAACCCAGCCCCCGGATCACCTCGGCGTACGAGGCCGCGGCGGCTTGGGCTCGCGACAGTGTCTCGTCGCCGGTCGCGCCGACGAAAGTGCCTGCTCTGCCTCGGGTTTCCAGCAGCCCGGCTTCCTCGAGTTCGCGGTACGCGCGCGCCACCGTGTTCGGCGCGATGCCCAGGTCCGCGGCCAGTCCGCGCACTGTCGGGAGTTTCGTGCCGACCGCGAGGGTTCCGTCGTTGATCTGGTTCGCCAGCGAGGTCCGGACCTGTTCGAACGGCGGAACGGACGAAGCCGGGTCGTAGCTGATGCTCATCGTTGCCGCCGTTTCCTCCGGGTACTCACCACAATGCCCAGCGCCAGCAGCGCGAACGCCACCGCGAAGCCGATCAGCACCACCCATCCGCTGATGGCGACACCGGTGTCGCCATGGTGCAGGTGCGGTCGCGCCAGGTCCATGCGTCCAGGTTAACGGGCCGCCGCGATCAGTTCGGCCAGATCTTCCGAACCCGCGGGCAGCGCGTCGACCGGCCACCAGCGCAGGTCGTCGGATTCCTCGCTGCGCACGGGTTCCGCGCCGGGCGGCGCGTGCACCGCGTAACGGACGTCGAAATGCCGCGTCGGGACGCCGAGCGAGCAGGTGATCGGGTGGACGTCCAGGTGCACCGGCGTTTCCCCGATCACCAGGCCGCTCATGCCGGATTCCTCGGTCGCCTCGCGCAGGGCGGCGTCGGACAGCGACGCGTCCGCCGGTTCGCAGTGCCCGCCGAGTTGCAGCCACCGGCCGACGCGCGGGTGCAGAGTCAGCAGGACCTGCGTGCCGGTCGAGTCGAGGACCACCGCGGACGCGGTCAGGTGCCCGGCCTCGCAGGAGCGCTGGCAAGTGTCCGAACGCGACGCCAGAAAACCGAGAAACGCTTGCCGCAGCGACTCTTGCGTTGGCGCCGACGGTTTCCATTCCGTCAGCGCGGCGACGGCGGACTCGTGCAGGGTCATCGTTCGACCAGCCAATCGCCGGTGGTGAGCGGTCCGCGCGGGGGAGCGGGTTCGGCCGGGTGCCCGATCGCGACCGCGCCGAGCGGATGCCACTGGTCGTCCAGGTCCAAAGTGGACCGGACCAGGTCGGCGGCGAAGATGGTCGAGCCGATCCAGCACGAGCCGAGGTCTTCGGCGGCCAGCGCGACCAGCAGACCCTGCACTGCGGCGCCGGCGGCGACGGTGAACATGGTGCGCTCGTGCCGGTTTCGCCGGTCGTCGCGGTAGGTGTGCGCGCCTTCGGGGAGCAGGAACGGGATCACCAGTTCCGGCGCGCGATAGAGAATGTCGCCGCGGGACAAGCGTTTCGCGATCTGTTCGGGAGTGAAGCCGTCGCTGGTCAGGTCGGCTTCCCAGGACGACCGCATCGCGTCGAGGAGTTTGCGGCGGAGGCCTTCGTCGCGCAGCCAGATGAATCGCACCGGGTGCGTGTGGTGCGGCGCGGGTGCGGTGAGCGCGGCTGCCACGGCACGACGCATTGCCTCGGGATCCACCGGTTCGTCGCTGAATTGCCGCACGGAACGTCGGTGCGGCACGGCTTCCCGGCGGCCCTGCGCGATGGATTCGTTGGTGCCTAAGCGAAAGAGGTCTTCGTCGATCGGGCGGATCAGGTTGCGCGCGCTGGAACCGTCGTCGTGGATCTGCAGTCCACGCACGACTGCCACTGGCAGTCCGCCGAGTTTGCCCTTCACCAGATCCGCGGCGGCGGCGATCTCATCCGCGATCGCGATTTCCGTAACGGCCAACTCGTTGCCCTGCGAATCGATCTGTCCGGCATACCCGTGCAGCACGCGCAGGCCGGACGCGCCGATCGCGGCGTCCGTCTGGCCGACTCGCCAGGCCCGGCCCATAGTGTCGGTGACGACCACGGCCACCTCGACGCCCAGCCGTTCCCGCAAACCGTTGCGCAGAGCCAAAGCCGACCCATCGGGGTCCGCGGGCAGCAGTGCGACCTCGTCGCCGCGCACGTTCGACGCGTCGATCCCGGCCGCCGCCTGCACGATGCCCAGCCGGTTTTCGGTGATCAGCGTGCGGGCGATGCGAGCGACCACCCGCACCGATTCTTCCTCGATCAGCTTGCGCCGGGCCGCGTCGCGTGCCTCGGGATCGCTTGGCACGCGGACGAGGTTGCCCTCGATCTTCGAAAAAGCCTTGCTGGTCACCACGACCACGTCGCCGGAACGCAGCCACGGCGCGGCGGCCACGATCGCGCCGGTCAGGTCGTCGCCGGGACGAAACTCCGGCAACCCCGGGACAGGCAGGATCTCGATCTTCTGGGAAGCGTGATCAGCCAAGAGAGACTCCAGCCAGGTCGAGCGCCGCGCGGACCATGTCCGCCGTCGCGTCCACATCGGACATCAGCAGCGGCACCGCGCGCACGTCCACGCCGGGCACCGTGACCTCGTGATCCTCCGGCGCGACGAGCCAGCCGTCGAGCACGCCGCCCTCCGTTCGCGCGCCGTAATGGCGGCCGACCGCTTCCGCCGAGGTCTCCACCCCGATCGCGGTGAGACACGCGTCGGCCATGCCGCGCAACGCTTTCCCGCCGATGATCGGCGACACCCCGATGACCTTCGCGGGGGATTTCCGCAGCGCGTCGCGCACCCCGGGCACCCCGAGCGTCGTGCCGACCGACACGACCGGGTTCGACGGCGCGAACAGCACGACGTCCGCCTCGGCCAGCGCCGCCAGCACGCCGGGGCCGGGTTTGGCCTCGTCGTTGCCGACCGCGACGATCGAATGCGCGGGCACACCAGCCCGGTAGCGGACCCACCACTCCTGGAAGTGCACGGCCTTCTGCTGGTCCGGCTGCTCCGGGTCGTCGATCACGACGTGCGTCTCGACCCGGTCGTCCGACATCGGCAGCAGCCGCACGCCGGGCTGCCAGCGGTCGCACAGCGCCTCGGTGACCTGGGACAGCGGATAGCCCGCGCGCAGCATCCGCGAGCGGATCAGGTGGGTCGCGATGTCCTTGTCGCCGAGCCCGAACCAGGTCGGCTCCGCGCCGTAGGCGGCGAGTTCCTCCTTGACCGTCCAGGTCTCGCCCGCGTGGCCCCAGCCGCGTTCGGAGTCGATGCCGCCGCCGAGGGTGTACATGCAGGTGTCGAGATCCGGGCAGATGCGCAGGCCGTGCATCCACACGTCGTCGCCGGTGTTCACCAGCGCGGTGATCTCGTGCGGAGATTCGCCCGCGCCGATCGCGGGCAGTCCGAGTGCGGTTTTGACCCCGAGCAGGAAGCGGGCGCCGCCCACCCCGCCAACCAGTACGACGATCTTCACGACTGGCGATCCTCGCACGTCCGCGGCGCCGGGCCCCAGTACCGGTACCTGTGGTGCTCCGAACAGCCCAGCGCGGAATACAACGCGAGTGCGCCGGTGTTGCCGACCGCCACCTGCAGGATCCACTTGTTGGCTCCGTGTGCGCGGCCCCAGTCCGCGAGCGCGTGCAGCACCGTCGTGGCCAGGCCGCGGCGGCGAAACTCCGGTGCGACAGCGAGACGGGCGACGTGCAGCCACTCGTCCACGATCGCGCCGCGCACCGCGCCCGCGGTGATCCCGTCGGCCAGGACCACGCCGTAGCCGACCTTTCCGGTGGTCACGACGTGCCACTGGGCGGAACTCGGCTCGGTGGTGTTCTCGGCCAACGCCCACCATTCCGGCGTCGCCTGGTCGAGGACCTCGGCGTCCGGTGAAGGCCCGGACGGCAGCGGACCGGTCAGTACCGACACCCGGTGCCCGGCGGCATGCTCGACCTGCTCGCGCCAGCCCGCCGCGGCCACCTCGCGCTCCAGATCGCTGCCTTCCAGCACCTGGACGGCGGGCGGAATGCCGCGGGCGTGGGCGAAGTCACATACCGCCTCGAGCGCGTCCGGGAGCGGACAGCCGGGGTCGCCGACAGCGAGTGCGCTGTTCGCGCGCCCGGTGAAGCCGTCAGCCCAGCGCAAAGTCCATTCTCCGAGCGGCTCCTCGACCACCGCCGGCCACGCTTTCGCGCACACGATTTCGAGCTTTTCCCGGGAGTTCACGGTTAGATTGTGACGGAGAGAGCTGTCCCGTTCCGCAGGAGAACCCATGAGCTACGCGCGCAAGGACGACCGGCACAACGACGAGCTTGTCGACGAGATCGCCGATGGCTTCAAGCGGACTCTCGAAGAGAAACGCGAGGGCGGCAAGCCCGCCGGCCCCGCCTTCACGATTACCGGCGATGCCCGGAACGCGCCGAAACCGCGTCGCCGGGACCGCTGAGCGGCACGGATCCGCCCCGTTTCCAGGGGTGGGATAAGGGTCGCCTAACCACCACCGGGGGCCGGGGAAGCGCGTAATGTCCGCACCGACCGGCCCAGCAGGAGAAGCCAGGAGTACGCAGTGACCTACGTGATCGCCGAGCCCTGCGTCGACGTGCTCGACAAGGCGTGTATCGACGAGTGCCCCGTGGACTGCATCTACGAGGGCGAGCGGATGTTGTACATCCACCCGGACGAGTGCGTCGACTGCGGCGCCTGCGAGCCGGTCTGCCCGGTCGAGGCCATCTACTACGAGGACGACGTCCCGGACAACTGGTCCGACTACACCAAGGCGAACGTCGACTTCTTCAACGAGCTGGGCTCGCCCGGCGGCGCCTCCAAGGTCGGCAAGACCGCGCACGACCCGGGGTTCATCAAGGCTCTGCCCCCGCAGGGCGAATGACCCGGCTGCCCGACTTCCCCTGGGATTCGCTCGCCGAGGTCAAGGCCCGCGCGCAGGCGCATCCCGGGGGCATTGTCGACCTGTCCGTCGGCACGCCCGTCGACCCGGTGCCGGACTCGATCCGCGCCGCGCTCGCGTCGGTGTCGGAGATTCCCGGCTACCCGACCACGCACGGCACGCCTGAGCTGCGCGAAGCGGCCGTAACGGCGTTGCGGCGGCGGTACGGGATCACTGGCGTCGAACCGGACGCCGTGCTGCCGACGATCGGTTCGAAAGAGGCCGTGGCCTGGTTGCCGCGGCTGCTCGGCTTCGGGCCGGGCGACGTGGTGGTCATCCCGGAGCTGGCGTACCCGACGTACGAGGTCGGCGCGCTGCTCGCGGGCGCCGAGGCGGTGCGCGCGGACGGGCTGACCCAGCTCGGCCCGCGCCGCCCGGCGATGATCTGGCTGAACTCGCCGTCGAACCCGACCGGCCGCGTGCTGGGCGTCGACCACCTGCGCAAGGTGGTCGAGTGGGCGCGCGACCGCGGCACCGTCGTGGTGTCCGACGAGTGCTACCTCTCGCTCGGCTGGGAGGCGGAACCGCTGTCGGTGCTGCACCCGTCCGTCCACGGTGGACAGACGGACGGTCTGCTCGCGGTGCATTCGCTGTCCAAATCGGCGAACCTCGCGAGCTACCGCGCCGGGTTCGTGACGGGCGACCCTGCGCTGGTGAAAAAACTGCTGGAGGTGCGCAAGCACGCCGGCATGATCGTGCCGCGGCCGGTGCAGCAGGCGATGGTGGCCGCGCTGACCGACGACGAAGCCCTTGCCGTGCAACGCGAACGCTATCGTGCGCGTCGGGTGGTGCTGCGGAAGGCGTTGCAGGACAGCGGGTTTGAGATCACGTACTCCGAGGCTGGGCTGTATCTCTGGGCTACGCGTGGGGAATCCGCGCAGGCCACTGTGGAATGGCTTGCCGAGCGTGGGATCTTGGTCGCGCCGGGCACCTTCTACGGGCCTGCGGGTCGCGACCATGTGCGGGTCGCGCTGACGTCAACGGACGAGCGCATCGAGGCCGCCGCCGAGCGGCTCGCTGGCTAGGCGCTCCGCTCCCGGAGAGGTCCGTGAGGGGAACCCTCACGGACTCTGATTCCCTCAGGGTTCCCCTCACGGACCTCTGCGCGCCCGCGTGCTGCTGAGAAGATGTCGCATTGGGTGCGCGGGTTCAGTAGTCGCGGCCGGTGAAGCCGCGGTAGACGAACCGCGTCAGTGCCTCGACCGCTTCCTCGTCCGACGGCTGGTTCCAGCCCGCCGGGGGCGGGGTCAGCAGCCACATCTGCGCGAAGTTGTCGATCAGCTGGTACATCATCGCGATGGTCAGCTGGGTGTTCGCCGGGAGCCTTAAGCCAGCCGCGGTGACGTGTTCGAGGTGGCTCTCGACGTCTGAGGCCTGAGTGGCGCCGAAGTTCGCGTACGTGGCCGCGAAGTCGTCGTTCACCATCGCCGCCTGGCGCAGCGCGAGCATCGTGGGCGCGTTGGTGCGGTAGAAGTCCCAGTACTGCCGCACGTGCCAGCGGACTGCGGCCGGATCGCTGAAGTCGGCCAGGTGGTCGTCGCCCAAGGCCTGCCGGTCGCTGTCCTCGGCCAGGTCGGCCAGCAGCGCGACCAGCAGTTCTTCCTTGCTCGCGAAGTGGTTGTAGAACGACCCCGCGGCGCGGCCCGCTTCCTTGGTGATGTCGGTGATCTTCGTGTTCAGGTAGCCCTTGGCCGCGAACACGCGCTTGGCCGCTTCCTTCAGCGCCGCTTCCGTTTCGGCGGCTTTGTCCTTGCGGCTCGTCGCCGTCATCCGGCACCTCCCTTGACGCGAACGCTATCAGCGGGCATTCTGAATTCAGATTCACTGAATCAAAGTTCACCGAAAGGGGCGAGGAAGATGACGGTGCTGGTGGCGGGAGCGGGCCCGACCGGGCTCACGCTGGCGATCGAGCTGGCGCGGCGCGGGGTCGGCGTGCGGATCGTGGACAAGGCGGAGCAGTACTTCGCCGGTTCGCGCGGCGACGGGCTGCAGCCGCGCACGATGGAGGTTTTCGAGGATCTCGGCGTGCTGGACGCGGTGCTCGCCGCGGGTGCGCCGCCGTATCCGATGAAGGTGTACCTCGACGGGAAGTTCGCCATGGTGCGGCGGATGGCCGAGCCGGTCGAGCCGACGCCGTCGGTGCCGTATCCGACTGCCTGGTTCCTCGGCCAGTCGCAGACCGAGGGGATCCTGCGGGACCGGCTGGCCGAGTTCGGCGTGCGGGTGGAGCTGAACACCGCGCTAACCGGCTTCACGCAGGACGAGGAGAGCATCACCGCGGAGCTGTCGACGGGGGAGACGGTGCGGGCGGAGTACCTGGTCGGCGCGGACGGCGGGAAGAGCTTCGTGCGCAAGGCGCTGGGGATCGCCTTCGAGGGGACCACTGACGAGTCGATCCGGCTGCTGCTGGGCGACGTCTCGGCGGAGGGGCTCGACCACGACTCGGGGTACTGGTTCGCGACGGCGGACGAGCCGATGTCCGGCGTCGCGTTCACGCCGCTCGCGGGGACGCCGCACTTCCAGTTCTCCTCGCCGCTCGGCGACGGCGACGCGGAGGCCTCGCTGAGCGCGTTGCAGGCCCACCTGGACCGGGTGTCCGGCGGCGGGGTCCGGCTGCTCGACCTGGCGTGGTCGACGGTGTGGCGGCCGAATATCCGGCTGGCGGCAGCCTTCCGGCAGGGCCGGGTGTTCCTCGCTGGTGACGCCGCGCACGTGCACCCGCCGACGGGCGGACAGGGGCTGAACACCGGCGTGCAGGACGCGTACAACCTCGCCTGGAAGCTCGCCGACGGATCGCCTGCGCTGCTGGACAGCTACGAGGCGGAACGGCGCGCGGTCGCGGCGCGGGTGCTGGGGGTGAGCAGCGCGTTGCTGGAGAAATACAAGGAGGGTGCGGACGACGCGCACGAACGTGGGCCGGAGACGCAGCAGCTCGATCTGACTTATCGGGGCGGACCGCTGTCACCGGTTGGTACGGGGGCGCTGCGGCCGGGGGACCGGGCACCGGACGCGCCGCTTGTCGACGGGAATGGCAAGAGCGTGCGGCTGTTCGAGTTGTTCCGGGGTCCACATGCGACAGAGCTGGTGTTCGGCGAGGGATCGCTGGGGACGGAGCATCCGGCGTATCGGATTTTGCCGAAGGGTTCGACGGGGGAATTCGTCGACGTGGGTGGGCATGCGTATGCGGCTTATGAGGGCACGCAGGGGAAGCGGGTGTTGGTGCGGCCGGATGGGTATGTGTGGTCGGTCTCGTGAGTGGCTATCGCGGTTCTAACCGGGATAGCCACTCACGAGACCGCGTGCTCGGCCTTCTCGATGCGGTGCCATACGTCGAGCCAGGCAGCCCGGGCTCGCGCACGCTTCGCCAGCTCGTGTTCGACAATCCGCCCGGCGATGAAGCCGATCTCCGCATCCGCGTTGGCCAGTGCGCCGCGCACCTTCTCCGCGGCGAAGACCGCGTCCTGGTGATCGCCTAGGACGGTCTGGAATTTGCGGGTCGCCTTGATCAGTTCGGACAGCTTTTCGGCCTGCTTCTTTTTCGCCGCCGAGCGGGCCAATTCGGCGGTGTAGCGCAGTTTCTTGCCGTGGATGCGCAGCGCGTGCAGGTCGTCGTCCGGCGGGTTCGGCGGCAGGGCGGCGACCGCGCGGGCGAGCTTTCGGTACGGCTTCCGTACGTCGGCGGCCAGACCGGGCTTCTCGGACGGCGTCTCGTCGATCTCGTGCTCGGCGGTGCGGGACAGCTGAGCGATGCCTTGCAGCAGGGTCGCATACCGCGGGCTGGACAGCGCCCGGTTCAGCCGGCGGCGGGCGGTGGTGCGTTCGGAGACGAAGCGGGACACGAGCCGTCGTCCGGCGGCCTGGTCGCGGACGTCGAAGTCGGCGATCACCTCGCGCAGGTGGCCGATCAGGACGTCGTAGTCGCGGACCTCGCCCAGCACCTGGCCTAGCCAGCCGAGGTCGGTGCGCACTGGTTCCACGGTGGCCCCGACCAGCGCGCTGGAGGATTTCAGTACGCTGCGCATCCGCCGTTGCGCGACGCGCATCTGGTGCAGTTCCTCCGGATCTGCACCGACCCGGGTGCCGGGTTCGCGGGACAGCAGTTCGCGCAGTTCGTGGTCGAGTTTGGCGCGCACGTGCGCGGCCGCCGGGGCCTCGGGCCCCGCTTTCGCCGGTTCGGCGGGGAGCCCGAGTGCGGCCGGCGTCGTCGGTTCCGGAGTGCGGCGGCTGGTCGCTTCGGAAGTCACCTGGTTAATGGTAGGTGAACAGCGATCGGATCGGAGTCCGCCGAAACAGCGAGAGGGTGCGCTCCCCGCGGCGGGAAGCGCACCCTCTCGAACGCTGGATCAGTTGGCGTGCAGTGCTTCGTTCAGCTGGATGCCGACACCGCCGCGCGGCACGACCTCGACCGCACCGGTCGCGGAGTTGCGCCGGAAGACCGCGCCGGAGATGCCGGACAGCTCGCGTGCTTTGACCGTCTTGCCGTCGACCTCGACCTTGGTGCCCGCGGTGATGTACAGCCCGGCCTCGATCACCGAGTCGTCGCCGAGGGAGATGCCCGCGCCGCCGTTCGCGCCGATCAGGCAGCGTTCGCCGACCGAGATCACCTCGGTGCCGCCGCCGGACAGCGTGCCCATGATCGACGCGCCGCCGCCGACGTCGCTGCCGTCGCCGACCAGCACGCCCGCCGAGATGCGGCCTTCGACCATCGACGCGCCGAGGGTGCCCGCGTTGAAGTTCACGAAGCCCTCGTGCATCACGGTGGTGCCGGACGCGAGGTGCGCGCCGAGGCGTACGCGGTCGGCGTCGGCGATGCGGACGCCGGTCGGCAGCACGTAGTCGACCATCCGCGGGAACTTGTCCACGCCGTACACGGAGACCGCGCCGCGCGACCGCAGCCGCAGCCGGGTCTGCTCGAAGCCCTCGACCGGGCACGGGCCGTGGCTCGTCCACACGACGTTGGCCAGCAGGCCGAAGATGCCGTCGAGGCTCTGCCCGTGCGGCCGGACCAGCCGGTGCGACAGCAGGTGCAAGCGCAGGTAGACGTCGTGTGCGTCGGCGGGCGCGGTGGCCAGGCTGCCGATCGTGACGCGCACCGCGACGACCTCGACACCGCGGTCGGTGTCCGGGCCGAGCAGCGCGGCCGCGGACTCGCCGAGCAGCTCGGTGGTCTGCTCCGCGGTCAGCCGCTCGGTGCCGCTGGTGCCTGCGCCGACCAGCTTCGGGTGCGGGTACCAGGTGTCCAGCACGGTCCCGTCGGACGTGACGGTGGCCAGCCCGACGCCGACGGCGCCGGTCGTTTCGGGGTCAGGGGTCTGCTCGCTCACGCTGGTCACGGTAGCCGAAGCGGGCCGGATCAACCTGTGGTGGCCAGTTGGTTCACCTTTTGCTTGGCCTCGGTCAGCGCGGCCGAGATGGAGACCAGCGCCTGCGTGCACGCCCCGCCCGGCGTGGGGACGGTCGTGCAGCCTGCCTGGCGGAACGCACCGACCGCCTGGTCGAGCGCCGTCGCGTCGCGGTCGAGCGGCTGGTTGACCGTCTTGCCCGCTTTCGCCAGCTTGTGCACCGAACCGGCGGTGTTGCCGACCTCGGTGACGTATTTCTCACAGCCCTTGGGCAGCTGCGTCTGCGGGCCGGTGAAGCAGGCGTCGGCCGACAGCGCGTCGAGCTTGGTCGGCAGGGCGTCCGGACCCGGATCGCCGGCGCCAGGACGGGCCTTGGGCCCGGCCTCGGTACTGCAGCCGGTGAGGACGAGGGCGAGGACGCCGAGAGCGACCAGGGAGCTTCGCGTGCGCACGTCCTCACGGTAGCCCCCGCGCTGGCTGGGTACCGTGCCGGTATGACCTCCCTTGACCTGCGCGCCGATCCGGCCGAGCTCACTGCTGCCCTTGTGGATGTGTTCAGCGTCTCCGGGGAGGAGGGGAAGCTCGCCGATGCGGTGCAGGCGGCGTTGGTGGAGCAGGCTCCGCATTTGGAGGTTGTGCGCAATGGGGATGCTGTTTTGGCGCGGACTCATTTGGGGCGGGCTACGCGGGTTGTGTTAGCCGGGCATTTGGATACTGTGCCGGAGAATTCCAACTTGCCTTCTCGGCGTTCTGGGGTCGGGGACGATGCTGTGTTGCACGGGTTGGGGTCCGTGGACATGAAGGGTGGGGATGCGGTGTTTTTGCATCTCGCCGCTACTTTGCCGGAGCCTCGGCATGATGTGACGTTTGTTTTTTATGACAATGAAGAGGTTGAGGCTGTTCGGAATGGGCTTGGGCGGATTGAGCGGGAACTGCCGGAGTGGTTGGTCGGCGATCTCGCTATTGTGGGGGAGCCGTCCAACGGGGTGATTGAGGCTGGGTGCCAGGGGACTTTGCGGGTTGAGGTTCGGACGGCTGGGGCTCGGGCGCATACTGCTCGGGCTTGGATGGGTTCGAATGCGATTCATGCGTTGGCGGAGCCGTTGCGGCGGTTGGCTTCTTATTCGGCTCGGGTCGTGGATATTGATGGGCTGACTTATCGGGAAGGGCTGCAGGCTACTGCTATTTCTGGTGGGGTGGCTGGGAATGTAGTGCCTGATGCTGCTGTTTTGACGGTTAATCATCGGTTTGCGCCGGATCGTGGGGCGGGGGAGGCTGAGGCGCATGTGCGTGAGGTGTTTGACGGGTTTGACGTGACGTTGGTGGATATGTCGCCTGGGGCGTTGCCTGGGTTGTCTGCTCCTGCTGCTGCGGAACTTGTTGCTGCGGCTGGGGGGTCTGCTGCGGCTAAGTTGGGGTGGACGGATGTGGCTCGGTTTGCCGCGTTGGGGATGCCTGCGGTGAATTTCGGGCCTGGGGATCCTACTTTGGCTCATACTCAGCAGGAGAATGTTCGGGTGGGGGAGATTCGGGAAGTGGCTTCGGTTTTGAGGAAGTTCCTCAGCTGAGTTCTCGGCTCGTCGCCTGGCGGCGACATTGCGCCTCGTTGGTTGCGTGGGGCACCCCGTTGCCCATTGTGCTGACGGTTCGGGGGTGCTTGTCAAGGCGGGAAAGATGCCTTGACAAGCACCCCCGAACCGCAGGGAGGCTTCGTATCGGGGTTGGGGGCTGTCTCTCATCCACATC
>NZ_PQIA01000095.1 GCF_003385235.1 Amycolatopsis circi
GGCTGGCCGGGTGGCGTGGCTGGAACTGGACTGGCTGGCGGCTTGGCTGGAGGTGGGCTGGGTGGCGTGGCGGGGGGCGGGCTGGCTGGGCGGCCGGGCGGCGCGGCCGGGAACGGGCAGGGTGGCGGGCTGAGTGCGCGGCGGGCCGCTACTGAAGTGGTGAGCCGAGCCGGGTGCCCTTGGCGGAGACGGGCGGCCGTCAGGTAACAGGCCCAAGCCAGCTCCACCACGGTCGCCTCGTCGGCTCAGCCACTCCGGCAACGCTCGCCGTCGCGCCCCAGTTGGCCTCTGCGGCACCTGCCGCTTTGGCCTGGCCAGCCTCCGCCCCTGGCCCCTGCGACACGTGCCACCTTGGCCACCCTCCGCCGCGCTCGCCGCGCTCGCCGCTCTGGTCTGGCCAAATCCCGCCACCGCCCCCGCACGAACCGTCAGGCGGACTCTTCGTGGTGCAGGAGCCACCGCTTGGCGTTCACTCCCCAGCGGAAGTTGCCGATCGCTCCGCCAGTCCGCACCACCCGGTGGCAGGGCACGAACAGCGCGGCCGCGTTGCGGGCGCAGGCGGTCGCTGCGGCGCGGACCGCGGAGGGGTTTCCCGAGAGGGAGGCGTACTCCGCGTAGCTCACCGGGCTGCCTGCCGGGACTTTGCGCAGCATCTCCCACGCGTGCTCGCGGAACGGGCCTGAGCGCTGCCGTACTTCGATGTCGGCGACGGCGTCCAGGTCACCGCCGTGGTAGCGGCGGATCGCGGTCGTCACTGGGCCCAGGTCTCGGCGTTCGGTCAGGGTCGTCGGGGCCAGGGACGGCGAGATGAGCGGCGTCAGCTCGGCGGCGTCGCCGGTCCAGCCGGAGGCGAGGACGGCGCCGTCGCCTGCCACCACTGCGGTGAACGGGCCGATCTTGGTGTCCAAAGTGGACCAGAAGGCGGTGTGCACGGGGAAAGTCTCCTCAAGCGGTTCGGGTACTGAGATACCGGCTGGCGTACGAACTCCACGGCTGCCAGCCGCGCGCGGAGGTCGCCAGGTCGATGCCCAGTTCGGCCGCGCTGCGGCGGACGGCTGGGTTGGAGGACAGCAGGACGTCGGGGGCACCGAGCAGGCGCATCACGACGTAGTCGGCGGTGGCCGGATCGACGCCGACCGCGAGCATTTCCGCGCGCAGTTCGTCGGCGTCCCGGCCCACGTGCGGGTCCAGTTCACCGGCGACGATCGCGGCGGCGACCTTCTTGACCAGCGGCTTCACGTCGGCCGAGGCGATGGCGGCCGGGGTCGGGAAGAGGGTCGTCAGGGTGTCCATCGGCGGATCGGCGGGCGGGACTGGCTCGCCGAGGCCAACGACGTCGGCCACTTCCTCGGCGAGCAGGGTGCGGAGCAGGACCTCCGGGCCGTCGACAGCGCCGGGCACGCGGATGCCTGGGACGGCGGCGACAAGGGGGGCCAGCGTCTCGTCGGCGGACAGCACGCGCGAGACGGCTTCCGGGTCGGCGTCCAAGTCCAACAGCCGCCGTACTCGGCTGACGGCGCTGCTCAGGTCGCGCAGGTCCGAGAGCGCCAGGTCGCACTGCACGTAGCCAGCACGCGGGCTGACCCACACCGACGCCGGGCCGTGCGGCAGCCGCAAGGTGCGGCCGTAGCCGTCCTCAGAGACGGCTTCGATGCCTGGCAACGCCCGTGAGGCGTGGTAGTTCAGCACGCCCGCGGCGTCGAACGGCGCGCGGAATGGCAGGCGAAGGCTGAGCCGCGTCGCGCCGCTTGGTTCGTTGCGGTTTCCGCGGCGAAGCGAAGCTGCACGCAGCTGCGACGGCGTCGTCGCGAACACCTCGCGGATTGTCTCGTTGAACTGCCGGATGCTGGAGAACCCGGCGGCGAACGCGACGTCGGTGAGCGGCAGCGGCGACATCTCGATCAACAGCCGTGCCGAGTGGGCGCGGTGTGCGCGGGCGAGGCGGATCGGACCGGCGCCCAGTTCCGCCGTCAACACGCGTCCGAGCTGGCGTTCCGAGTAGCCGAGCTGACGGGCCAGGCCGGGCACGCCTTCGCGCTCGACCAGGCCGTCCGAGATCAGCCGCATCGCGCGGGCGGCCAGGTCGGCGCGCACGTTCCAGTCCGGCGAACCCGGGACCGCGTCCGGCAGGCAGCGGCGACACGCGCGGAAACCACCGGCCTGAGCGGCGGCCGAAGTGGGATAGAAGCGGACGTTCTTTGCCTTGGGCGTGAGCGCCGGACAGGACGGGCGGCAGTAGATGCCCGTGGTGCGCACAGCCATGATGAACTGGCCATCGAACCGCTGGTCGCGGGCGGTCACCGCGCGGTAGCAGCGCTCGGTGTCGCGCCAGATCGGGATGGTCGAGGTAGCCATGCCGTCGATGATGCCAGCAGGTGAGAGCCCTGACTGGCGGAAAACCGACACGACGTTGCGGCCGCGCTCACCGGGTCGGCGGGGGTCTTCGCCCAGCACGTAGACTTCATGGCCGTGAGTCTCACCCTCGGTATCGTCGGCCTGCCCAACGTCGGCAAGTCCACCCTGTTCAACGCGCTGACGCGCAACGACGTGCTCGCCGCGAACTACCCGTTCGCCACGATCGAGCCCAACGTCGGCGTCGTGCCGCTGCCGGACCCGCGGCTGGACCAGCTGTCCGAGATCTTCTCGTCGGAGAAGACCGTGCCCGCCGTCGTGTCCTTTGTGGACATCGCGGGCATCGTGAAGGGCGCGTCCGAGGGCGCGGGGCTCGGCAACAAGTTCCTCGCGAACATCCGCGAGGCCAACGCGATCTGCCAGGTCATCCGCGTGTTCGACGACCCGGACGTGGTGCACGTCGACGGCCGGATCGACCCGATGTCCGACATCGAGACGATCAACACCGAGCTGATCCTCGCCGACCTGCAGACGCTCGAGAAGGCGCTGCCGCGGTTGGAGAAAGAGGCGCGCACCAAGAAGGAAGCGCGGCCGGCGCTCGAAAACGCCCAGAAGGCCAAGGAAATCCTCGACTCCGGGCGCACGCTGTTCCAGGCGCAGAAGGACATCGACGGCGAGGCGCTGCGCGAGCTGAGCCTGCTCACCACGAAGCCGTTCCTGTACGTCTTCAACGCCGACGAGGCTGTGCTCACCGACGACGCGCGCCGCGAAGAGCTGACGAAGCTCGTCGCCCCGGCGGACGCGGTGTTCCTCGACGCGAAGGTCGAAGCCGAACTGCTGGAGCTGGACGACGAGGAGTCCGTGCGCGAGTTGCTGGAGTCCGTCGGCCAGCTGGAGCCGGGCCTGAACGCGCTGGCCCGCGCGGGTTTCCACACGCTCGGCCTGCAGACCTACCTCACGGCAGGCCCGAAGGAATCCCGCGCCTGGACGATCCCGCAGGGCGCGACCGCCCCGCAGGCCGCGGGCGTCATCCACACGGACTTCGAGCGTGGCTTCATCAAGGCGGAGATCGTGTCCTTCGCGGACCTCGTCGAGGCGGGCTCGATGGCGGCCGCGCGCTCGGCGGGCAAGGTGCGCATGGAGGGCAAGGACTACGTGATGGCTGACGGTGACGTGGTGGAGTTCCGCTTCAACGTCTGACCGGTTTCGCAGCTCAACGGCTTCCCCGGCATCAGTCTTCGACAGATGCCGGGGAAGCGCGGGCGCAAGATTGTCGGTTTGAGTTCGTAAGCTCCACCCATGCCCGTGCTCTTCACCCCCTCCCTGCCGGACAGAGTGGCCGGAGGTCGTCTGGGTGGCGCGCCGCCCGTCGCTATCGAGGCGGATCCGCTTGTCGCGACCCACAGCTACCTGCTGACGCTCCCCGCGGGCTGCGCTCCCTGGGCACCTGCCAGCGAAGTCTCAGTGTTGCTGCGCAAGGGGTTCGGCATCGGCGACAGCGATCTCGAGTATCCGGACCTGGCGATGCGTGCCCTGGTCCACGCGCCGTCACCGCGCGGCGAGCACACCGCGATGGGCTGGCCTGGGCTCCGCTCGACGGCGCTCGTCGAGACGCCTGACGCGGATGATTCGATCGCGCTGGTCCGGATCGCGGACGAACCGGTGCTGATCCAGAACGAACCCAGCTACGCCGACGCCGTACGCGCTGACGGGCATCAGTTTCTCTTTCAGGTCAACGAAGAGGGCTGGCCGGTCGAGGGAGAACTCGAGGACGTCATCGACGAATATCTCTGGGGCTACGGATCGGTCTACTTCTACGGCACATCGGGAGCCGACGGAATCGTCCGCGAAGTAGTCGCGGGCTTCATCGACTTCTGACGAACCCGCCTCGGCAGGACGGCGGACCTGCCGAGGCCGAGGCCAGCGTTCAGTTCAGCTCAGCGGCGCTCACAACGACCACGCCGTAAAGATCCCCGATGGTCGCCAAAGCGCTGTTGTGCAGCTGATCAGCGCCGACTTCCCCAGCGGGAGTCGGCAATGGACGGGTCGCGCAGGCGTTCGCGACGACCGTCGGGTGGTTGCCGCGCAGGAAGGCTCCTTCAGTGGTGAACGTGACGCACATGTTGGTCATGAACCCGGCGATCACCACGTTCTTGCGCCCGGCTTCGTCCACCTGCGCGCCCAAATCGGTGTCCACGAAGGAGTTCGGCGCGCCCTTGACCACGACCGGCTCACCCTCGATCGGCGCGACGTCCGGATGGATGCTGCCGATCTCGGCGCGGATGTCGTACGGCGTGCCCTCGCCGCCGTCGTTGATCACGTGGATCACCTTCGTTCCGGCGGCCCGGGCCTTGGCGAGCAAGTCTTTCGCCGCGGTCAGTGCCGGTCGCCAGCCTTCCAGTTCCATCACGCCGCGGGTGTAGGTGTTCTGGTAGTCGACCAGGATCAGGGTCGCGTCGGCCAGTGTTGCCGGGGTCTGGTCGAGACCGTTCAGCTCCCGCAGCGTTTTCCTTGCCATGTCTGGGGTTTCCTCTCGTTCTTGTTCCGCACGATCGACGCTAGACTCGCCAGCGGATGTCGGCAATGACATGCAAAGCGCAGAAACCGACATGAGGGGTGCGATGAAGAGGCTGCTGGTCGTCGTCCTGTTCGACCGGATCGACCTGCTCGACGTGACCGGTCCCGCTGAGGTGTTTTCCTTGCTGCAGCGGGAGATGGACCGTCCGACGGGCTACGAGGTGGTGCTCGCGGCCGAAACGCTGGACCCGGTGACCACGTCGGCCGGGGTGCGGGTCTTGCCGGACGTGACCTTCGCGGAGCTGTACCGGAAGTCGATCGACACCCTGATCGTGCCGGGGGCGGTGACAGCTGGGGAGAACGGGGAGATCGTCGCCCAGTGCGACCCAGCGGTGGTCGAGGAGGTCCGCCGGCTGGCTGGGCAGACGCGCCGCGTGGCGTCCGTCTGCGTCGGCGCGCACATCCTCGCGGCGGCGGGGCTGCTCGACGGCAAACGTGCCACGACGCACTGGTCGACCGCCCGGCAGCTGGCCGCGGAGCATCCGGAGGTGACTGTCGACGCGGACCCGATCTTCATTCGCGACGGCTCCGTGTGGACGGGAGCTGGGCTGAGCGCTTGCCTCGACCTCGCGCTAGCGCTGGTGGCCGACGATTTCGGTCCGGAGCTGGCGTCGCGGGTGGCTCGTCAGCTCGTGATGTTCCTGCGGCGACCAGGTGGGCAGAGCCAGTTCAGCGTGTCGCTGGAGCCCGCATCCGCGACCCGGCGCGTCGATGAGCTGCGGCAGCACATCGCTGCTCACCTGGCGGATCCGTTGACGGTCGCCGATCTCGCCGCGCACGCCCATGTGACGGACCGGCAGATCACGCGCGTGTTCAAGGCTGAGCTGGGGATGACGCCCGCCGCTTACGTCGAGCACGCGCGGGTCGAGGCTGCGCGGCATCGCCTGGAGACGACTGACGAGACGTTGTCGCGAATCGCCGGGGTGTGCGGGTTCGGCACGGTGTCGACGCTGAACCGGTCTTTCCGGCGGACGTTGAACACGACGCCCAGCGAGTACCGGGAGCGGTTCCGGATCGTCTCGAACGCCTGACTCGCGCGGGAAACCGGCGAAAGGCTTAGCCGAGCAGGCCGAGCACGATCATCGACAGGAGGACGACAGCGGTCGAGAACGCCGCGACCAACGTGCGCTGTGCGGCGGTGAGCTGGGCGGAGGTGCTGTTCATGGCGGGTCCTAGCGGGGCGAGTGCCGATGATTACCGCTGGGATAGCGCCTTGATCTAGCTCACTGTTACCGCTTGTGATCAAGGTCACGTCGATTGCGCGCGGTGTGCCACAGCACGCCTCCCGCGGCGGCCACCATCAGGCCGAACGAACCCATCCCTACCACTAGTGCCTGGACCATCCCGGCTCCTTCCGTCGCGTCTGTCCGGGAGACGCGCGAAAGGGTTGCTCGTTATGCCAGGGTTGCGGACATCACACCTGGTCAGCGGCCGCCAGTACCTCGTCGATCTGCTTGGCCAGTGCGAAATCGCGTTCGGTCAACCCGCCAAGGAAGTGGGTGCTGAGGCGGAAGGTCAGCGTGCGCCAGCGGATGTCGATGTCGGGATGGTGGTCGGCCGCCTCGGCGAGTTCGGCTACCCGGTCCACCACCTCGATCGCCGCCGGGAAGGACGGGAGTTCGGCCATCCGCACGATGCTGTCGTCCTCGCGCCGCCACTCCCGGACGTCGCCGAGGGCCTGGTCTACTGCCGAGTCGTTCAATAGCTGAGTCATCACTCCATGGTGTCGGCTACGCTGCGGCATTGCCACGGGAGTCCGGTACGCCGGGCTGAGAGGCGGGCTCGCACCCGCGACCGTTCGCACCTGGATCCGGATCATGCCGGCGTAGGGAGGCTGTATCGCTCTCCCTCATCCGGCGCAGTGCAGGAGGGGAAGAATGATGTCGCGGACCGTCCGCACGGTGGCAGGGCTCGCCATGGTCTCGGTGCTCGCCAGCGCCTGTTCGCTGTCCAGCGGCGACTCCGGCGGGTCGTCCGCGAGTTCTGACCAGCAGACGCCCACCGTCACGCTGGTCACGCACGATTCGTTCGCCGCCCCGCAGGACGTGCTCGACGCCTTTCAGCGCCAGTCCGGGATCAAGCTCAAGATCCTCAAGTCCGGCGACGCCGGCGCGCTCACGAACAAGCTCGTGCTCACCAAGGGCAGCCCGATCGGCGACGTCGCGTACGGCGTCGACAACACCTTCGCCTCCCGCGCGCTCAGCGAGGGCGTCTTCCAGCCCTACACGAGCCCGGAGGCCGACCGCGGCCCGCAGCGTTACTCCGTCGATCCGCAACACCGGCTGGCGGCGGTCGACCTCGGCGACGTGTGCGTGAACATCGACCCGGCCTACTTCGCGAGCAAGGGCCTTCCGGAACCGAAGACCTACGACGACCTCGCCGACCCCAAGTACAAGGACCTGACCGTCGCGGAAAGCCCGGCCACCGCGTCGCCGGGGCTGGCCTTCCTGCTCGGCACGGTCGCGAAGTACGGCGAGAACGGCTGGCAGGGCTACTGGCAGAAGCTGAAGGACAACGGCCTCAAGACCGTCAGCGGCTGGGAGGAGGCCTACACCAAGGACTTCTCCGGCTCCTCGGGCAAGGGCCCGCGCCCGATCGTCGTGTCCTACGCCTCGTCGCCGGCCGCGGAGGTCGGCGAGGACGGCAAGCCGCGCACCAAGGCCCTGCTCGACACCTGTTTCCGCCAGGTCGAGTACGCGGGCGTGCTCACCAACGGCAAGCAGATCCCGCAGGCGCAGAAGGTCGTCGACTTCCTGTTGTCGCAGCAGTTCCAGACGACGGTCGCGGCGAACATGTACGTCTACCCCGCGCGCCAGGGCGTCGAACTGCCCGCGGGCTGGGCCACCGCGGCGCCGCAGCCGCAGACGCCGGCCACCATGCCCGCGGACAAGGTGCAGGCGGGCCGGGAGAAGTGGATCGGGGAATGGCGCTCGCTCATGGGCGCGTGATCCCCGCGCGCACCCTCGGGCTCACGCTGCTCGGCCTGCTGCCGGTCGCGTTCCTGGTGGTGTTCTTCGCCTGGCCGGTCGTCGCGATCGTCGGCCGGGGGTTTTCCGCGGGCGGCGTCGACACCGTGCTCGGCGACCCGCAGACGTGGCGGCTCGCCGGGTTCACGCTGGCCAGCGCGGCCGCGTCGACGGTGGTCGCGGTGCTCGCCGGCCTGCCGGTGGCGTATTTGCTGGCGCGGGTCCGGCTGCCGGGCGTCGGATTGGCGCGGACGATCGTGCTGGTTCCGTTCGTGCTGCCGACGGTGGTCGTCGGCCTGGCTTTCCGGGCGATCTGGCCGGACGGCGGCGTGTTGCCGCTCGTGCTGGCCAACGCGTTCTTCAACGTCGCCGTCGTCGCGCGCACGGTCGCTGGGCTGTGGGCGCATCTCGATCCGCGCGCGACCGAGGCGGCGCGGGCGCTTGGCGCGTCGCCGTGGCGGGCGTTCCGGTCGGTGACGTTGCCTGCGCTCGGCCCGGCCGTCGCGTCGGCTGCGGCGGTGGTGTTTCTGTTCTGCGCCACCAGTTTCGGCGTGGTGCTGATCCTCGGCGGCGGTAGCTACCGGACGCTCGAGACCGAGATCTACCTCCGGACGGTCGACCTGCTCGACCTCTCTGGAGCGGCCGCGTTGTCGTTGATCCAGTTCGCGGCCGTGGTCGCCGCGCTGGTGCTGGGGGCGATGGCGCGCCGGAAGCGGGAGAACGCGGTGAAGCTGCGGTCCGCGCAGGTCACCGCGCGTCGGCCGCGCGGCGGGGAGTGGTGGACGGTCGGTGCCGCGGTCGTGGTGCTCGGTCTGCTGCTGACGCCGATCGTCTCGTTGCTCGTCGAGTCAGTGTCCACTTCGGACGGATGGAGCCTCGCCGGGTATCGGGCGCTGAACACCGTGGGGCAGAACGGCGCGTTGCAGGTGTCCGGCTGGATCGCGGCGCAGAACTCGCTCGCTGCCGCCACCGATGCGACGCTGCTGGCGATGGCTGTCGGCTTGGTCGCGAGCGTGGTGCTGGTGGCGCTACGCCGTTCTCCGGGAGGGCTCGCGCGCGGGATGGGCGAGACCATGGACGTCGCGTTGATGCTGCCGCTCGGCGTCTCCGCGGTGACCGTCGGCTTCGGCTACCTCGTGACGCTCGACGCGCTGCCCGGCGATCTGCGCACGTCGCCGCTGCTCGTGCCGTTCGCCCAAGCGCTGGTGATCATGCCGCTGGTGGTGCGGATGATCCTGCCGGTGCTGCGCGCGGTCGACGTCCGGTTGCGCCAGGCCGCCGCGACGCTCGGCGCGAGCCCGGCGCGGGTGTGGCGGGAGATCGACTTTCCGCTGGTCGCGCGATCGGTGGTGGCCGCGGCGGGCTTCGGGTACGTCGTCGCGCTCGGCGAGTTCGGCGCGACCAGCTTCCTCGCCCGGCCGGACGCGCCGACGCTTCCGGTGGCGGTCGCGACGCTGATCAACCGGCCGGGGGAGTTGAACAACCAGATGGCGTACGCCTCGTGCGCCCTGCTCATGGTGGTGACGGTGGTGGCGGTGGCGCTGATCGACCGGTTCGGCTCGGTCCGCGGCCGCAGCACGGTCGGGGAGTTCTGATGGCGCTCACGGTACGGGACCTGACTGTCCACTATGGAGCGTTTGCTGCGGTCCGCGACGCGAAGCTGGACATCGCCGACGGCGAGGTGCTCGCGTTGCTGGGCCCGTCCGGTTCGGGCAAGTCGACGTTGCTGCGCGCGATCACCGGGCTGGAGCCGGTGTCGTCCGGTTCGGTGTCCTGGGACGGCGCTGATCTCGCCGCGGTACCGGTGCACAAGCGCGAATTCGGCCTGGTGTTCCAGGACGGGCAACTGTTTCCGCACCGCGATGTCGCCGCGAACATCGCGTTCGGCCTGCGGATGCACGGTGTGCCTCGCGAACGGCACGCGGCGCGCGTCGAAGAACTGCTGAAGCTGGTCGGGCTGGAAGGTTACGAACGGCGACGGGTCACCGAGCTGTCCGGCGGACAGGCGCAGCGGGTCGCGTTGGCTCGTGCATTGGCTCCGGAACCGCGCTTGCTGCTGCTGGACGAGCCACTGTCCGGATTGGACGCTGGACTGCGCGAGCAGCTGGCCATCGACCTGGCGGATCTGTTGCGGCGCAGCAAGATCACCGCGCTGCTGGTTACGCACGATCAGGAGGAGGCGTTCACGCTCGCCGATCGCGTCGCGGTGCTCGACGCCGGGGAAATCCGGCAGGAGGGCGCGGTCCGGTCGGTGTGGAACAAGCCTGTCGACGACAACGTGGCGAGATTCCTCGGCGTCACCACGTTCCTGGACGGCACCGCGGCCGACGGGGTGGTGCGAACGAAGCTGGGAACCGTTGAGCTGCCAGGGCTGGACGACGGTCCGGTAAGGCTCGGATTGCGTCCGCACGGCCTGAAAGTCGCCGCAGAAGGTGTACCCGGCGAAGTGACCGCCGCAGTGCACCGGCGGGAGCATCTGCGGCTCGTCGTCCGGTGCGGAGAGTCCACTGTGGACGCCATCGCCCCGGCCGGAGCGGACTTCCGGGCGGGCGACCCCGTCCGGCTCCAGCCGGATCCGAACGGGATCGCCGTGGTGGGCTGAACCCCCAGGTCAGCCGTCTCGGGTGGCGAGCCGTCCGTAGGCGAGCGAAAGCCCGACCACGATGTAGCAGGCCGCGCGGACCGCGCCCTCGCCGAGCCTCGTCAGCACCATCGGATCCTGCAGGACGGCGGTCGGGGCTAGCGTCCACCCTTCGGTGAGCAGGAACGGGTGCAGCCAGTTCAGCGAGGTCAGAAAGCCGAGAATGGTGAACACGATGTTCCCGGCCAGCACCGAGGCGACCACGAGCATCGGGTGTTCCGTCCAGCTCGACACCGCCAGCGCGACCGCGCCGACCGCCCACAGCTGCAGCACGATCCATCCGCCGACGAGCAGGATCCGCAGCAGCGCCTCGCCGAGCGACAGCGTGGAGCCCGACAGCGTGAACAGCGAATCCGTGCCGTTGATGACCAATCCGGTGGCCACGCCGGTCACGCACATCGCGAGCACCGCGACCACGGACACCGTCGCCACGCCGAACGCCTTGACCGCCAGCAGCCGCCCCCGGCTCACCGGCGCGATGAGCCAGCCGCGCAGCGTGCCGTGCGCGGCCTCGCCGGCGATCGCGTCCGCGCCGGCCATCGCGGAGGCGAGCGGCAGCAGCAGCGTAAGGGTCATGACCATCGCGGCGATCGGCAGCACGAACGCGTTGTTCACCGCCGACGCCAGCAGCGCGCCGCCGCTGTTGTCCGGCGCGTCGCTCCCGGAGTTCTGTCCGACCAGCGTGAGCCCGATCCCGACGACGATCGGCACCAGCGCCAGCAGCCCCAGCACGGCGAGCGTGCGCGGTCTGCGGAAGATCCAGCGCAACTCCGCGGCGAACAGCCGGGGCAGCGGCACCGTGTCGTGTCCGGTCCGGCTCACCGGAACCGCGACAGCAGCGGCAGTCATTTCGCCTCCGCGGGAAAAAGTACGTCGGCGGTAGTCATGATTCCCCCTCGGATTCGTCGCCAGCCGCCGATTCCCCTTCGGTCAGCCGCGCGAACAGGTCTTCCAGCCCGGTCCTCGCCCGGGTCGCCTCGTGCACCTCGACCCCCGCTTGCACGAGCACCTGCAGCACCCTCGGCGCGGGGGTCGCGGTGAGGTCGGCGCGGACGCCGTCCGGCGTGAGCCGGGCCCCGATCCGGTTCTCCCGCAACGTTTCCACTGCCTGCTCGGCGTCCGGGGTGCGCACCAGCAGCGCGGCGTTCCCCGATTCCAGCAGGTCCGCCAGTTCGCCCTGGGCGACCACGGTGCCGGACTGCAGCACCGCCACGTGCGTACAGGTCGCTTCGACCTCGGCGAGCAGGTGCGAGGAAACCACGACGGTCACGCCGTCGGAGTGCAGATCGGCGATGATACGGCGGATCTCCCTGGTACCCGCCGGATCCAGACCGTTGGTGGGTTCGTCGAGCACGACCATCCGGCGCGGCACCAGCAGTGCGCTCGCCAGGCCGAGCCGTTGTTTCATGCCGAGCGAATAGCCCTTGTACCGGCGGCGCGCGGCGACCGACAGCCCGACCCGGTCCAGTGCGGAGTCGACCGCGCCGGGGATCGCGGACGACGCCAGCCGGGGTTCGGCGGCGGCGAACCGCAGCAGGTTGTCGCGGCCGGAGAGGAACGGGTGGAAGCCCGGCCCCTCGACCAGCGCGCCGACGTCCGGCAGCGCGTGCGCGGACTCCTCCGGCATCTTCCGGCCGAGCAGTTCGACCTCGCCCGCGGTCGGGCGGACGAGCCCGAGCAGCATCCGGATCGTGGTCGTCTTGCCCGAACCGTTGGGCCCGAGCATGCCGAGCACGGCGCCCTCGGGCACTTCCAAGTCCACGTGGTCCACCGCGACCGTGCTGCGGTAGACCTTGCGCAGCCCACGGGTGCGCGCGGCCAGCGGGACCGCCGGGGCGGGCACCTCGTCGGAGATGCCCGCCCCGGTTTCGACCGCGGTGCTGGTCACTTGGCGCCCAGCGCTTCGTAGAGCACCTGCTCCGGGACCGCGCCGGCGGCGAACCGGCCGTCGTCGGTCAGTACCGCGCCGCCCACCTTCGTGGTGAAGAGGTAGCCGCTGCCCCACGGGCCGTTGACCCGCTTGGCGAACCGGCTCAGCATCTTCTGCACGTCGGCGCCCTTCTCCTCGCCCTGCGCCTGCTTCGGCTTCATCAGGTCCGCGGGCACCTTGCCGGTGACGACGGTGTCCCAGCCGTCGCCGACGAGCTTGGTGCCCTGCTTGGCCTCGTTCGCGAGCGCCTTGTCGCGGTCGTCGAGCTTGGCCTGCTTCTCGGTCACCTTCGCGCCCTTGGGCGGGGTGAAGGCGAACAGATCCGCCGACTGGTCGGCGAACTCGATCTTGCTGAACGCCAGCTCCAGCGCCGGAGCGGTGGTTCCGTTGCTCAGCACCGAAAGCCGCAGCGGCATCCGGGTCTGCGAGTCGATCGCGACGCGGATCTCGCGCAGCAGCGTGCGTTCGGTCGGCTTCGGCGTGAGGACCAGCTCGTACGCCGGCCGGTCGGCGACCGTGGCCGTGCCGTCGACCGCGACGTTGCTGCTCTCGCGCACCTTGGCGAGCAGTTCCTTCGCCGCGGTGGACGGGTCGGCGGCCTTGCCCTCGGCCGGTGCGTGCTGCTTGGTCGCGACGTCCGCCGGGATCGTGGTCTTGGTCGCGCTGTTGGTCTTGGATTCGTAGTCCCACACGGTGTTGCCGTTGTGGATGATCGTCTCCTGCGCCTGCCCCTTGGTGAGCGACACCTTCGACTTGCCGGCGCCGTCGCTGAACACCTGCGCCGAATCGATGCCCAGCGCGCTCGCCCCCGGGATCGCGCTGCCGGCCATGCCCCCCATGCTCGGCAGGCCGAGGTTGTTGCTCACCGTCACGGTGCCGTCGAACGGCGCCGGCTTCGCGGTGACCACTGACTGGACCAGGTCCTCCGCGCTGACCTGCGGCAGCTTCGGCGCGTCCCCCGCCGAGGCAGGCATCGCCACCACGACCAGTCCGCCCACGCCGAGCGCGGTGCCGACGACGGCCGCGGTGATGGCCTTCTTCTTCGGATCCATCTCGTCTCTCCCTGTGTCCCCGGGCTCTGGTGGGCCCGGCTCCCGGTGCAGACGTTGCCCTGCCCAGGCTGAGATACCCCTGAATGTTCGGCCCGTTCAGCTGAGATGGCACTGAGAGTACGCGCGTCAACTGCACAAACCGGCCATGATGAGGATCGTGAAACCTCGGGTGCTGGTGGTCGACGACGAACCTGGTGTGCGCAAGGCGCTGCAGCGCGGCCTGCGCGCGGAGGACATGGACGTGGTCACCGCCGCGGACGGGCCGACCGGGCTGCAGCTCGCGCGCACCGGTTCGTTCGACGTCGTGCTGCTGGACATCATGCTGCCCGGTCTGTCCGGCTATCGCGTGCTGGAACGGCTGCGCGCGGAGAACGTGACCACGCCGGTGCTGCTGGTGTCCGCCAAAGACGGCGAGATCGACCAGGCCGACGGCCTCGACCTCGGTGCCGACGGTTACCTCGTGAAGCCGTTCTCGTTTGTCGTACTGGTCGCGCAGGTGCGGGCGGTGCTGCGCCGGGCCGGGCCGGACGCGTCGCGCGGCGCGCTCAAACTTGGTGCGCTGGAGGTCGACCGGGCGCTGCGGCAGGTGCGCTGGGACGGTCAGGAAGTGCCGCTGAGCCCACGCGAGTTCGGGTTGCTGGAAGTGCTCGTCGGCCGCGCCGGGACGGTCGTGACGAAGGACGAATTGCTGCGCGCGGTGTGGGGCGAAGAGCAAGCCGTCACGCGGAATCTCGTTGAGGTGTATGTGGGTTACGTGCGGCGCAAGCTCGACGCGGTCGGCGCGGGCTCGCTGCTGCGGACGGTGCGCGGGCACGGGTATCTCGCCTCCGACGACCAGCTCGACGAGGTCATGTGACCGGCTCGCCGTCGTCGTGGTGGGGCCGCCGTTCGCTGCAGGTCCGGATCACGGTGCTGGCCGCGGCGATCACCCTTGGCTGCCTGCTCGGTCTCGCCGCGCTGGCGGCGAACAAGCTCGACCCGCTGCTCACTGATTCGGTCGACAAGGAGCTGACCGCCGCCCTCGGTCCGGCGGCCGGCGCAGTCTCCACCGGGACGCCGCTGACCTCGGCTGACCCGGTTTCGGTGCGGGTGCTGGACATTTCCGGCGCTCCAGCGGACGGTCAGGCGCGGCCGAAGCTGACCGACCTGGAGATCTCGCAGCTCAAGGCGGGCCTGCCGGTGCAATCCGACGGATCACGCTGGCGCGGCCAGGTGGTCAGCACGCCGAACGGAAGCCAGCGGCTCGTCGTCGCCGGTGCCGGGCTGGTCGGGTTCGCCGCCGCGGTGCATTACGGCGGGTTGTGGCTGGTCGTGGTCGCGCTGGTCGGCGCGCTGGTCGCGGGACTGGCGACCTGGCTGGTGGTCCGGCTCGCGCTGCGTCCGGTGGCGCGGATGCGCGGTCTGGTGCGCGCGCTGCCGCCGGGCTCCCGGCTGCCGCTGCCGACGTCGCACGACGAAATGCGCGCGCTGGCTGAGGAATTCAACGCGTTGCTCGAACGCCAGGAAGAGGTCAGTCAGCGGCTGCGCAGGTTCACCGGCGACGCGGCGCACGAGCTGCGTTCGCCGGTCGCGTCGATCCGGGTGCAGGCCGAGGTGGCCGTGACGAATCCCGATCCTGAGCTGTCGCAGGAGACGCTCTCGGACATCCTCGAAGAGTCCGAGCGGCTGTCCGGCCTGCTCGACGGCCTGCTCGCGCTCGCTCGCTCCGACGCTGGCGAGGTGCCGCCCGCGGAACCGGTCGAGGTCGTCTCGGAGGTCCGCGCGGCAGTGCGCCGCCTGCCGTCCGGGACGCCGAACACGCGGGTGAGCAGCGCGGTGGCGCAGGCGTGGGCGTCGGCGGCGCACCAGGAGGTCGAGCTGGTGCTGGACAACCTGCTGCGCAACGCCTGCCGGTACGCGTCCGGGCAGATCGTGGTGTCCGTGCTGGCTTCGCGGTCGAAGGTGCGAGTCGTGGTGGACGACGACGGTCCCGGCATCGCGCCCGAACACCGGAGCAAGGTGTTCGACCGGTTTTATCGAGTGTCCGACGACCGGGCGCGCTCGTCCGGCGGAACCGGCCTTGGCCTGGCGATGGTCGCCGAAACGGTCCGCCGCCGAGGCGGTCAGGTGCGAGTCGGCGAGTCGCCCGACGGCGGCGCGCGGTTCGAGGTCACCTGGCGGGCGGGAGCGGACCGGTGAATCCGGTGGGGGAGACTGGGCGCATGGACGCGGTCATCGTCGGGGCGGCACTGGTGCGCGACGGCAAGCTTCTTGCCCAGCAACGAGCTTGGCCGCCGCATCACGCGGGCCAGTGGGAACTGCCGGGCGGGCGCGTCGAAGAGGGCGAGACCGAAGCCTTCGCGCTGGCCCGGGAATGCCACGAGGAACTGGACGTCGTAGTCACCGTCGGCGACCGAGTCGGCCCGGAAATCCCGCTGCCGGGCGGAAAAGTGCTGCGCGTGTACTCCGCCGCACTGCTTTCTCCCGGCGACGAACCGCGAGCGGTCGAACACACCGCCCTGCGCTGGGTCGGCGACGACGAACTGGACGACCTGAACTGGCTCCCCGCGGACCGGGACCTGCTGCCCGCACTGCACGCCCTCGTGAGTGCTGCCGCCGGTTAGAACCGGCACCAGCACTCACGAGGCCCTTCAAGCAGCCCCGACCATCCGCAACGCCGCGGACACCCGGTGCGAACTGCGATCGATCGCCCGCTCCGCACCCGCCTTGCGCACCCGTTCCAACTCGGTGACGTCGTCCAGCAACGCGCGCGTGCCTTCCCGCACCGGACGCAACTCCTCGATCACGGCGTCGGCGACTGTGTCCTTGAGCACGCCGTACGACGGGTACTTCTCCGCCAGCTCCGCAGGCTCGCCACCCACGCAGGCAGCCAGGATCTCCAGCAAATTCGAAATTCCCGGCCGATTCTCGGGGTCGTACACCGGCACCGAATCCCCGTCCGTACGAGCCTTGCGGATCTTCCGCCGAATCTGATCCGGCTCGTCCAGCACGAACACCACGCCAGCGGAATCCTGCGCGGACTTGGACATCTTCCGCGTCGGCTCGGCCAAGTCCTTCACCCGCGCCCCCGCCGGCGGCAACGTCGCCTCCGGCACGACGAACACCTCGCCGTACGTGGAGTTGAACCGCCGGGCAAGCGTGCGAGCCAGCTCAACGTGCTGCCGCTGATCCTCGCCGACCGGTACTTCATCCGCGCCCTGCAACAGAATGTCGGCCGCCATCAGCACCGGATAAGTCAGCAAACTGAGCCGAACCCCCGCCTGGCCCTTGGATTTCTCCTTGAACTGGATCATCCGCGCCGCCTCGCCGTAAGAGCAAGTGCACTCCAACACCCAGGTCAACGCCCCCAGCTCGCGAGCAAGATCAGACTGCACGAACACCCGCTCCGGCGCGATCCCCGCGGCCACCAGCACGGCGAGCTGTTCGGTAGCCAACGACCGCAACTTCGCCGGATTGTGCGCGGTGGTCATCGCATGCAGATCAGACACGAAGTACAGATCGTCCGGCCCGCCCTCAGCCGCCCACCGCCGCAACGCGCCGAGGTGGTTGCCGAGCTGAACGTGACCGGACGGCGTGATGCCGGACAGCTGGACCATTGGATTTTCCTCTCCCTGGGATGAGCAGACCCCCGGGAGCAGGCACAAAAAAAGCCGCCCACCCGGGCGGCCTTCGCTGGTTTTTCAGCGCAGAGCTAGCGAGCCGCCAACCGGCGGCCACCACTGAGTGCTCTGAAAACGCATGCGGCGAGCCTAGCACCGGACTACGGTTCGATCCATGTTCGTCGTCGTGCTCACGTACATCGTTCCGCTAGAGGAAATCGACCGTGCTCTCCCCGCCCACAACGAGTGGCTGACGAAGCAGTACGAAGACGGCCGCTTCCTGGCGTCCGGAGGCCAGAAGCCACGCACCGGCGGCGTGCTGATCACCCGCCCCATGGAGCGCGCACAACTGGACGCGATCCTCGCCACCGACCCCTTCGCGATCGCCCAGCTGGCAACCTACGAAATCATCCACTTCCAGCCCACCAGGACATCCCCGGAACTGAACCTGGTGAACGAACTCCTGGAAAACAACTAGCGAAGTCCGTGAGGGGAACCCTCACGGACTCTGAGTCCCTCAGGGTTCCCCTCACGACCAGCGACGGTCCGTGAGGGGCCCCTTCACGGACCTAGATTCCCTCAAGGGGCCCTTCACGGACCACCCGCAGCCCCGCCGCACCCAACGCGACGAGGGACCCAGGCCGCGCGCCCCACAACCCAACCGCCACCGACGCACCCAACTCGAGGCGCACCCACACCACCCCCGCACCCCGATACGAAGCCAAAATGCGGTCTGAGGGTGCTTGTCAAGGCATCTTTCCCGCCTTGACAAGCACCCTCAGACCGTCATCACAATCAAGCTTCGGGGTGCCCCACGCAAGCCCATGCGCAATGTCGCCGCCAGGCGACGAGCAGCACAGAAAGCACTCAAGCAGCCTTAGCCACCTGCTTCTTAGCCTTCTTCAACGCCAGCACCGGACACTTCTTGCACCGATCCTTGGACCGGCAGCACTTCGACTTGACCTTCCCGGCCTTCATCAACTTCCGCACCACAGCCCGAGGATCATCCGCGTGCTTCTTCCCCACCGCGACTCCTCAGACTCGGCTGCAACAACACCCAGGAGAACACCCACAAGATTAGGTGAGCCTAACCGATCATAGGGCGTGGCGCTCCTCACACCAGCCCAACAGGTATCCTGATTGAAGTCCGCGTGTGGCCAAAGCCGGTCAGCGAGAGCCGGTCGCAGTGTCCGGTGCCCGTCATCCCGATCCGCCGCGCGGTGCCACCCGCCTTTATTCTTCGAAGTTCAGGAGTCTTCGCGTGCCCGCAGCCAGCGCCACCGCGGTCGAAACCGGCCGCGCGTCCGGCAAGACCCGGCCCGACCTGCGCAACGTCGCGATCGTCGCCCACGTCGACCACGGCAAGACGACCCTGGTCGACGCCATGCTCCGCCAGTCCGGCGCCTTCGCCGAACGCGCCGAGCTGGTCGACCGCGTGATGGACTCCGGTGAGCTCGAGCGGGAAAAGGGCATCACCATTCTCGCGAAGAACACCTCCATCCATCGCCAGACCGCCGACGGCCCGGTCACGATCAACGTGATCGACACCCCGGGCCACGCCGACTTCGGCGGCGAGGTCGAGCGCGGGCTGTCCATGGTCGACGGCGTCGTGCTGCTGGTCGACGCGAGCGAGGGCCCGCTCCCGCAGACCCGCTTCGTGCTGCGCAAGACGCTCGAGGCGAAGCTGCCGGTGATCCTGCTGGTCAACAAGGTCGACCGGCCGGACGCGCGGATCTCCGAGGTCGTCGAGGAGACCCACGACCTGCTGCTCGACCTGGCGAGCGACATCGAGGACGCCGACCACGACGCGATCCTCGACCTGCCCGTCGTCTACGCCTCCGCGCGCGCCGGCAAGGCGTCGCTGACCCAGCCCGAGGACGGCGGCCTTCCCGACAGCGAGAATCTCGACCCGCTGTTCGAGACCCTGCTCCAGCACGTCCCGGCCCCGGCCGCGGACCTCGACGCCCCGCTGCAGGCGCTCGTCACCAACCTCGACGCGTCGAACTTCCTCGGCCGCATCGCGCTGATCCGCATCCACGCCGGCAAGCTGCGCAAGGGCCAGACCGTGGCCTGGATGCGCGAGGACGGCACCGTGCAGAACGTCCGGATCTCGGAGCTGCTCGTCACCGAGGCGCTCTCCCGCGTCCCGGCGTCCGAGGCCAGCGCCGGCGAACTGGTCGCGATCGCGGGCATCCCGGACATCACCATCGGCGACACCCTCGCCGACGCGGAGAACCCGGTCGCGCTGCCGCGGATCACCGTCGACGAGCCCGCCATCTCGATGACCATCGGCGTCAACACCTCGCCGCTGGCCGGGCGCAACGGCGGCGACAAGGTCACCGCGCGGCTGGTCAAGGCCCGTCTCGACCAGGAGCTGATCGGCAACGTCTCGATCCGCGTCCTGCCGACCGAGCGCCCGGACACCTGGGAGGTGCAGGGCCGAGGCGAGCTGGCGCTGGCCATCCTGGTCGAGCAGATGCGCCGCGAGGGCTTCGAGCTGACCGTCGGCAAGCCGCAGGTGGTGCTGCGCACGATCGACGGCAAGCTGCACGAGCCGTTCGAGCGCCTGTACATCGACTCGCCCGAGGAGCACCTCGGCGCGATCACGCAGCTGCTCGCGTCCCGCAAGGGCCGCATGGAGGACATGAGCGGCAACGGCACCGGCAGGATCAAGCTGGTCTACGTGCTGCCCTCGCGCGGCCTGATCGGCTTCCGCACCGACTTCCTCACCGAAACCCGCGGCACCGGCATCGCGAACCACGTGTTCGAGGGCTACTTCCCGTGGGCGGGCGAGATCCGCACCCGGCACAGCGGCTCCTTGGTCGCCGACCGTTCGGGCCCGATCACCGCGTACGCGATGATCCAGCTCGCCGACCGCGGCACGTTCTTCGTCGAGCCCGGCGCGGAGGTGTACGAGGGCATGGTCGTGGGCGAGAACCCGCGCTTCGAGGACCTCGACATCAACATCACCAAGGAAAAGAAGCTGACCAACATGCGGCAGTCTTCGGCCGACGTGATGGAGACGCTGGCCCGCCCGCGCAAGCTCAGCCTGGAAGAGGCGCTGGAGTTCTGCGCGAGCGACGAATGCGTCGAGGTCGCGCCGGAGGTCGTGCGGGTCCGCAAGGTCACGCTCGACATCAACACCCGCGCCAAGGAGCGTTCGCGCGCCAAGAGCCGCGACAACAACAGCTGAACCTCGCGAAGGTGAAAAAGGGCGCCTCCCGTTCCGGGAGGCGCCCTTTCGCGTGAACCCCGGCAGCGGTTCGTGCGTCCACTCTTATGGCGGTATCCGCTCCGGTGTCACGGAGCGGCGGCCGATGTGGGAATCTCGATGCCGGCCCCCGCCCTGGCATGGCAGCATGTCCGCTCGGACCACGGAGCGCGGCGGGAACTTTCAGGAGGACGAGCGTGCGATTCGGACGCCGGCTGTGGCCGGTGCTGGCGCTGGCGGGAGTGCTTCTCGCCGCGTGTTCGAACACCCCGCCGCCCCCGGTGGTCACGTCGGCTCCGCCGTCGAGCACGACCAGCGCGGCGGCGCAGTCGCAGATCGTGGTCGGCGTCGACGACGTGGTCGGCGGCTACAACCCGCACAGCATCGCGGACTCGTCGACGATCACCACGGCACTGTCGCAACTGCTGCTGCCCTCGGTGTTCCGGCAGTCCGACGACGGCACGCGCACGCTCGACAAGACGCTGATGGTCTCGGCCGACGTCGTCTCGCAGGTGCCGTTCACGGTGAAGTACGTGATCCGCCCGGACGCCTCGTGGTCCGACGGGGCCCCGATCGCCACCGAGGACTTCATCTACCTCGCCAACGCGATGAAGACGAACCCCGGCGTGATCGAACCGGCGGGCTACCGGCTGATCTCGGACATCGAATCCCGCGACGGCGGCAAGGGCGTCGAGGTCACCTTCAGCAAGCCGTATCCGGCCTGGCAGACGCTGTTCGACAACCTGCTGCCGCAACATCTGCTCAAGGACTCGCCAGGCGGCTGGACGAACGCCCTCGCGACGAGCTTCCCCGCGGTAGCCGGACCGTTCGCGATCAAGACGATCGACACTGCCCGCGGCGAAGCGACCCTCCAGCGCAACGACCGGTACTGGGAGAAACCAGCCGCGGTCGACACACTGATCCTGCGCCGCTCCGACGCGGCCGGCATCGCGACCGCACTGCGCAGCGGCAACGACCAGTTCTCCTTGACCCATACCGATTCCACCGGTCTCCAGCTGCTGAACGACCTGGGCTCGGCCGTCCAGTTGCACACGGTGCCCCGCCCGCTCACCGCGTCGGTGCTGCTCCGCCCGGTCAGCGCGACTCTGTCTGAACCGCAGGTGCGCGCGGGCATCGCCGCGCTGCTGGACCGCGGGAAGCTGATCTCCGCCGGGGCGAAGGGCGGCCCGTCCGCCACGCTGAAGGCAGACGCGCAGGTCCTCCCGCCCTCAGCGAAGGGTTACGCGGCCACCATTCCGGCAGGTCCGCCCGCCGCGCCGGACGCGACCAAGGCCGAGCAGTACTTCACCGCCGCCGGGTACAAGAAGGAAGCCGGCGTGTGGCGCAAGGGAAACAAGACGCTGTCGATCGTGCTCGCGTCGCCCGGCGAACAGGAGCCGTACGCGTCGATTGCGAAGGAACTGGCGTCGGAGCTGGTCGCGGGCGGCATCGAGGTCAACCAGATCAAACCGCAGCCGCGCGACCTGTATTCGTCGCTGCTGGCCATGCCGGTGATGAACGGAAAACAGCAGGCGAGCCCGGATTCGAACAGCACCGTCGGCGTCGACATCGCCGTGGTGGGCCAACCCGTTGGCGGCGACCCGGCGACAGTCCTGGCGTCCAACTACGGCTGCGCGCCCGAACCGGCCTCCGCGGACAAGACCAAACCCGTGGTGCCAGCCAACTCCGCGGGCCTGTGCGACCAGGGTCTCCAGGCGACGATCGACTCGGCCCTCACCGGCTCCGCGACCGTCGCCGACTCGCTCAAGACGCTGGAACCGCAACTGTGGTCCCAGAACGTCGCGATCCCGCTGTTCCAGGAAGCCGAGACTTTGGCGGTGGGCAAAGGAATCTCCGGCCTGACGCCCGGCCCGCCGATGCAGGGCCCGTTCAACTCGGCGGTCAACTGGACCCGCGGCGCCACCTAAACCGCCCCGATGAGGTTTTCTCAGTAGCGCCGTGTGCGGCGGCGCTGTCGCGGTGCTCGCCAACGCGGTGCGGCCAAATGTCCGTGAGGGGAACCCTGAGGGACTCTGATTCCCTCAGGGTTCCCCTCACGGACATTTGGCATCGCGCGCCAAGCTCATCGGCAGCAAGGACCCCTGCGCGCCACCATGCGAAAAGGGCCCCGCACGGACAGTGCGAGGCCCTTTTTCGTCGGTGCGTCAGATCAGCTGCAGGCTTTCCGCGAAGTGGCAGGCGACCGGGTGCGCGTGGCCGCGGTCCACCAAGGCGGGTTCCTCCGTCTTGCACTTCTCGCGACCGGCGTCGTCGAGCTGGTTCGCGAACTTCGGGCACCGGGTCCGGAACCGGCAGCCCGACGGCGGGTTGGCCGGGCTGGGCACGTCGCCGGTGATGACGATCCGCTGCCGCGTCCGCTCCTTGCGCGGGTCCGGCACCGGAATCGCCGAGATCAGCGCCTGCGTGTACGGATGCGCCGGAGTCTGGAACAGCTCCTCCGACGGTGCGGTCTCCACGATCTTGCCGAGGTACATCACCGCGATCCGGTCCGCCACGTGCCGCACCACCGAAAGGTCGTGCGAGACGAACAGGTACGACAGTCCCAGCTCCGCCTGCAGGTCCTTCAGCAGGTTGAGCACGCCGGCCTGGATCGACACGTCCAGCGCGGACACCGGCTCGTCCAGCACCAGCACCTTCGGCCTCAACGCGAGCGCCCGGGCGATGCCGATGCGCTGGCGCTGACCGCCGGAGAACTCGTGCGGGAACCGGTTGCCGTGCTCCGGGCGCAGCCCGACGGTCTTCATCAGGTCGCGGACCTGCTGCTTGCCGCCGTTGTCGTACAGCCCGTGGATGCGCAGCGGTTCGGCGATGATCTCGTTCACCGGCAGCCGCGGGTCGACCGAGGCGTACGGGTCCTGGAACACAATCTGCATGCTGCGCCGCAGCCGCTGCAGTTCGCGCTTGCCCATTTTCGCGAGGTCTTTGCCCTCGTAGGTCACCTTGCCGCCGGTGAGCGGCTGCAGCGCCAGCGCGATCCGGGCGGTGGTCGACTTGCCGCAGCCGGATTCGCCGACCAGCGCGAGCGTCTCGTGCGGGTAGATGTCGAACGACACGTCCGACACCGCCTGCACCGCGCCCGAGACGCGGCGGACCAGGCCGCCGCCGCGGATGGGGAAGTGCTTGACCAGGTTCTGCGCGGAGAGGACGGGCGACTTTCCCGCCATGGCCTCGCTCATCGGTTCGTCTCCGTGTCGGTCGCGATGGCGTCCACGGCGACCGGGACGGCTGCCGCGTCGGCCGAGGTGGCGCTGAACAGCTCGGCCGGGTCCTTCCCGACGACCTGCTCGGTGAAGTGACAGGCCGCGTGCTGGCCGCTGGGACCCGCGACCAGCTCCGGTTCTTCCTCGTCGCAGATCGGCTGCGACAGCGGGCAGCGCGGGCTGAACGGGCAGCCCGGCGGCATGTTCTGCGTGGCGGGCGGCGAACCGGTGATCGGCGTGAGCCGTTCGGTCCGCACGTCCAGCCGCGGCAGGCTGCCGAGCAGGCCCAGCGTGTAGGGCATCCGCGGGTTGTAGAAGATGTCGTCGACCGTGCCGGACTCGACGACCTTGCCCGCGTACATCACGTGCACCCGGTCCGCCTGGCCGGCGATCACGCCGAGGTCGTGCGTGATCAGTACCATCGCCGCGCCGGTTTCCTTCTGCGCGGCCTGCAGTGCCTCGAGGATCTGCGCCTGCACCGTCACGTCGAGCGCGGTGGTCGGCTCGTCCGCGATGATCACGTCCGGGTTGTTGGCCATCGCGATCGCGATCACCACGCGCTGGCGCATGCCGCCGGACAGCTGGTGCGGGTACTCGTCCGCGCGCTGCTTCGGGTTCGGGATGCGGACCAGGTCGAGCAGTTCGACTGCCTGCTTCTTCGCGACGTCCTTGCGCACGTCGTGGTGCGCGGTGATCGCCTCGGCGATCTGGTCGCCCACGGTGTACACCGGGTTCAGCGAGGTCATCGGGTCCTGGAAGACCATCGCGATGCCCTTGCCGCGGACCTTGTTCAGTTCCTTCTCGTTGCACTTCAGCAGGTCTTTCCCGCCGAACCGGATCGAGCCGGACACCCTCGCGGTCTTCGGCAGCAGGCCCATCACCGCGAGCGAGGTCACCGATTTCCCGGAGCCGGATTCGCCGACGATGCCGAGCACCTCGCCGCGGCGAAGCTGGTAGTTCACGCCGCGGACGGCGCTGACCACGCCCTCCCCGGTCGGGAACTGCACGGTCAGGTCCTCAACGACGAGGACGGGATCGCCGCCGCGTCCGTCGGAGACGTTCTGGGTCATGCGCGCACCTTCGTCTGCTGGGGGTCGAACGCGTCCCGCAGGCCGTCCCCGATGAAGTTGATCGTCAGTGCGATCAGGATGATGAAAATGCCCGGGAAGTAGAACAGCCACGGCCGCGTGTCGATCGCGGTCTGCGCGCTGCTCACCAGGAGGCCGAGCGAGGTGTCCGGCGGCTGCACGCCGAAGCCCAGGAACGACAGCGCCGTCTCGAGCAGGATGGCGATCGACACGAGGATCGTCAGGTTGACGATGATCGCGCCGAGCGCGTTGGGCACCAGGTGCCGGAAGATGATCCGGCTGTCGCTCGCGCCGAGCGCCTTCGACGCCTCGACGAACTCCTTCTCGCGCAAGGAAAGCACGACACCGCGGGCCACCCGGGACACATACGCCCAGTACAGGCCGCCGATGACGACCGCGATCAGCCACCACGAGCCGCCGGACTGGTGGCCCAGCACCGCGGCCACCGCGAGCAGCGGCAGCGTGAGCACGAGGTCGGCGATGCGCATCAGGACCGTGTCGAGCCAGCCGCGGTAATAACCGGCGATCGCGCCCCAGACCGTGCCCACGACGGTCGCGAAGATCGCGACGAGGATCGAGATCTGCAGCGAGATCTGCGTCCCGCGCATCACCTGCGCGAGGGTGTCGTGCCCGACCGCGTCGGTGCCGAACGGGTGGTCGCCCGAGGGCGGGGCCGAGTTCTGTTCGGTGATGTCGGCCGCGTTGTACTTCCAGAGCGCCGCGCCGAGATAGGCGAACAGGATGATCAGCACGAACACGACGAGGCTGATCATCGCGAGCCGGTGCTGCAGGAACCGCCGGAAGACCAGTTGCGCCTGGCTGCGTTCCTTGACCGTGAACTCGCGCTCCGGCGCGCCCTTCGGGGTCTGCGGGTCGCCCGGAGCGAACCGAGAGCTGCCCAGCGTGGTGGGCGGAGTGGGGATTGCGTCGTTAGGCATAGCGAATCCTCGGGTCGAGCAGGCCGTAGAGCAGATCGGCGACCAAGTTGAGCAGGATGATGAACGTGGCCGCGATGAGAAGCCAGGCTTCTACCGCGTACACGTCGCTTCGCTTGATCGCGTCCAGCAGGAAAGCGCCCGCGCCCTGCCATTGGAACACGGTCTCGGTCACCACGGCACCGCCGAGGATCGAGCCGATGTCGAGTGCGGTCACCGTGGTCAGCGGGATCAGCGCGTTGCGCAGCGCGTGCTTGCGCGTCACCGTCCAGCGCGGCAGGCCCTTGGCCCTCGCGAGGCGGACGTAATCGCTGTTGAGCACCTCGAGCATCGAGGCGCGCTGGTACCGGCTCCAGGCCGCGTAACTGGTCAGCGCGAGCGAGATCGTCGGCAGGATCAGGTGGCCGAGCACGTCGCCGAACTGGGTCCAGAACCCGCCCGCGGCGACCACCGACGAGGAACCGATGGTGTAGAAGACCTGGTCGCCGACCGTCGTGTTGATCGAGATGCCGATCTGCTTCAGCACCAGCGCGAACCAGAACGACGGCATCGACAGGAAGAGGAAGCCGAAGAAGGTCGCGGTGTAGTCGAACTTGGAGTACTGCCGCGACGCGCTGATCACGCCGATCAGCACGGCGAGGATCAGCGCCACCACCATGGCGAGCACGATCAGCCGGAGCGTGACGCCGAACCGGCCGAACACCTCGCTGCCGATGTTCATGGTGGACTGGACCGAGGGGCCGAAATCACCGTGCAGCACGCCGGTGATCCAGTGCCAGTATCGCTCGAGAATCGGCTGGTCGAGATGCAGCCGGATGCGTTCGAGTTCGATCGTGCGAGGGGGCGGCGGCGGGTTTCTCGCGATCAGCGGAGTCAACGGGTTGGCCGAAAGCGACACCATCACGAAGACGACGAACGTCGACACGATGAGGATCGGCACCGAGACGAAAAGCCGGCGCAGTGCGAAGGCAAGCATGGAGGTCTTCCTGCTCTGGACGGTGTTCTGCCGGCGCCCGCCGCTCGTGGTGGCAGGGCCTTGGCGACGAAACGGGGCAATCGTGGTGTTCGGGAACTAAAGGGGCATTCGTTCGCGGATACGGTGAAGGGCCGGCAGCTTCGGCCGGCCCTTCACCGGGTGTCCCGCGGGAATCTACCGGTCGTTGATCACTTCCGGATGCCCCACTCCGCCATGTTGTACACCGGCCCGTCGAGGGTCGAGTTGTTGCGGATGTTCGCGATCTTGTCCGACGAGGCGATGAAGGTCGGCTTCTGGTACAGCGGAAGCACGTACGCGTCGCTCGACATGACCTCGTCGGCCTGGTTGAGCAGGGCCGCCGCCTTGGTCTGGTCGGTCTCGGCGTTGGCCTGCGCCATCAGGCTGTCGACCTGCGGGCTGCTGTACTTGCCGTAGTTGTTGCCCTGCCCGGTGCCCCAGTTCTGGATGGCACCGCCGAACGGGAACGGCGAAGCGACCCAGGCGAAGACGATGATGTCGTAGTCGCCGCTGGTGGTGGTCTGGCCGAGGTCGTCGGTGGACTGGACCTTCACCTTGACGCCCAGCTGAGCCGCGGTCTGCGCGAACAGCTCGCACTCGTTCTGGCGGATCTGGTTGCCGACGGTGTAGCGGATGCGCAGCTCGGGGACGGCCTTGCCGCTCGGGTCCGACAGCTGGTTGTTGGCCAGCTTGTAACCGGCGTCGGTCAGGATCTTCTTGGCCTTCTCGATGTCACCGGAACCCTGGCCGGTCGCGCTCACCGTGTCCTTGTAGCCGGTCTGCTGCGGCACGAAGTTGTGGTTGTTGAGCGGCTCGACCTTGTTGGTGAACTGGCCGACGGTCTTGGCGATCATGTCCTTGCGGTTGACCGCGGTGAACAGCGCCTGGCGCAGCGGCTTCTGGGACAGCGCCGGGTTCTTCAGGTTGAAGTCGAAGTGCTCCCAAGTCAGGCCGAGGCCGATGAACGAGGAGATGTTCGGCATGTTCTTGACCTGGTTGATCAGGTCGACCTGCGGCTGCGGGTAGATGACCTGCACTTCGTTGTTCTGCAGTGCGGTCGGCTCCTGCGTCGCGTCGGTGATGACGCGGAAGATGACGCTGTTCAGCTTCGGCTTCGCGCCCCAGTACTTCTCGTTCGGGACCTCGGTGACCGACTGGTTGTTGACGAACTTCGAGATCTTCCACGGGCCGCCCGACCAGGTCGGGACGGTCGTGCCGAACCACTTGAAGGACGACGCGAGGCCGGCCGGGGTGTTGATGTCGCCGTGCTCCTTGGCCAGGTGCGCGGGGTACATCGCGCCGCCGGAGCTCCACAGCAGCTTCCAGTCGGTGAACGGCTTGTCGAACACGACCGTGACGGTCTTGCCGCCGTCGGAACCGGTGACCGACTTGACCTGGTCGTAGCCCGCGGTGCTGGCCGCGGCGCAGTCGGCGCAGTCCTTGCCGTTCTGGACCTTGTAGTTGTAGATGAAGTCGTCGGCGGAGAACGGGGTGCCGTCCGACCAGACCGCCTTCGGGTTGAGCTTGTAGACCACCGTCTGCGGGCTGGTGCTCGTCACGTCGGCCGACTCGACGAAGTCCTTGTTCAGGACCGGCTTGAGGTCGGGCGTCGCGTAGAAGGTGTAGGGCAGCAGGCCCTTGGTGACCTCGCCGGTTTCGAAGACGTTGCCCTCGGCCGAGATGACGTTCCAGTTCGGGACGTTCTTCTCGATGGCGTAGGTGACGTCGCCGCCCTGCTGCAACTGGTCGGCCTGCGCCGCGTTGCAGGTGTTCGGGTTCTTGTCGCAGTCGGCGAATGCCTGCCCGGTCTGCACCGCGCTGTTGCCGCCTCCGCCACCACCGCATGCGGAGAGCAGAAGGGCCGCGCCCGCGACGAACGCGCCGAGTTTGGCGGCGCGCGACCTAGTCGTCACTAACATTCATTCTCCTTGCTCGACGCCGTCGCGGTTTTGCGAGGCGGCTCTTCCTGACGCGCAAGCACCGATCGGTATCGCGTTGCTCACCGTAGCCGTGAAACTTAGGCATTGGACAGACGGCAAACCTATCGATCCGGACACTCTCAGTGAGATCGTTGCGGAACAGATATCTCGCACCCCCTGGTTGCACCCCGGTTTCCGCACTTGATCGACTACGGTTAGTAGTTGATCACGGAAATTCGGCACCGGTTCGGGTGGCGGTTCAGTCCAGTGAGCCGACTGGCCCGGCGGACAATAACCGTCCCGTTCCGTGTGCGGCACCCCAGCTAATGGAGCAGTCACGCGGCCGCGACGAACCCGAAGTGACAAGAAATTGGTCCGATCTCGTGAAGCGAAAGAATGCGCCCGCCGCCGGGCACGGGCAGGACTGCCCGGACGGCGACCGGTACTCGGTGGGTGTTCCGAGCATCTTGCGTCCTTGCCCGCGTATTCCGAACCGCGGAACGTTCCGCGGAACGGAATGCCCACGGTGCGGGACTCGGATCCGACCTCGTGGGATGCGAATGCATTTACCCGTGCACGACGCGGTTTTCCGGCTCCCGGACGCCGCGCCGGGGGTCCGGCGTCCCGGGTGCGGACGGGACGGTCACTAACCTGAGGGCGTGAAGCGGAAGCTGCTGCTGGTCCACGCGCACCCGGACGACGAAAGCATCGCCACCGGCGGGGTCATCGCGCGTTATGCGGCCGAGGGCGCCGAGGTGTGCGTCGTGACCTGCACGCTCGGCGAAGAGGGCGAAATCGTCCCGCCGCGGCTCGCGCGGCTCGTCGCCGCGGAGGCCGACCAGCTCGGCGGATACCGGTCGGGGGAGATGACCGCCGCGGCCGCCGCGCTCGGGCTGACCCGGCACAAATACCTCGGCGGCATCGGCCGGTGGCGCGATTCGGGCATGGCGGGCACGCCGGCCGCCGAGCATCCGCGGGCGTTCACCGGCGGCTCGGCGGCGGAACAGACCGCTCAGCTGCGCGAACTCATCGACGATTTCGCCCCGCAGGTCGTCGTCACCTATGACTCCTTCGGCGGCTACGGCCACCCCGACCACATCCGCGCGCACGAGATCACCATGGCGGCGGCCCCGGACGCCCCGTCGGTCGAGCGGGTCTTCCACGTGGTCCAGTCCGAGGTCGCACTCGCTGTCGGCCTGGCCGAACTGCGCGCCGACGGGACATCACCGTTCCGGGTGGCCGCCGACGGCGAGCTTCCGTCCACTCCGGACGGCAAGATCACCACCGTGGTCGACATCTCAGCGCACCGACAGACGAAGCTGGCGGCCCTGCGCGCGCACGAAACCCAGCTGACCGTGGTCGACGGGACGGTCGCGCACTTCGCCCTCACCAACAGCATCGCGCAGCCGATCCCGTCCGCCGAATACTTCGTGCTCGCCCACGGCGACGCGCACGGCGCCGAGACCGATCTGTTCGGCGGGTGGTGACGGTGTCCGCCCCGCTCACCCGTGACCAGCGGCTGATGCTGGTGCTGCTCGCGTTCGACGCGGTCGTGCTGGCGCTGCTCGAACTGTTCTTCCTTCCGCTGCGACTCGGCCCGCTCGGCGAAGTGCCGATGCCGATCACGGCGCTCGTCGGCGCGATCACCACGCCATGGCTCGTGCTGACCGCGGCGAGGCTCGTCCGGCCCGGACTGTCGTTCGTCCCGTTGCTGGTGTGGGTACTCGTCGTGTTCGGGGTCGGCCTGTTCGGTCCGGGCGGCGACGTCGTGCTCGTCCAGGACTGGCGCGCGCTGCTTCTGCTCGGCGCGAGCGCACTGCCCGCCGCACTGGTCCTCGGCGGCGGGCTGGGACGGGCCGCGGCGAAGGGAGGTGCCCGTGTCTGAGGCCATTTCGGACCGTCAGGTCGTAGCGATTCTGCGCCCGTTCGTCCGTGCTTGCGCTCCGATGATCGACGCGCTGCGGGAGGCCGACCCGTTCGGCTTGCAGGCGCGAGCCCGGCGCGGCGAGGGCGAATTCTCCGACGCTGGTCTCAAGAAGAAAATGCTCCACGCGCTGGCGACGGTGAAGGTGCCCGGCACCGCGGGGTGGGCGGCGATGGACATCGACCAGCGCGCGAGCTGGTGGGTCAACCGCGTCGGCAGGCTCACCTCGTTGCTGACGTCGATCCCCGGTCTCGGCGGCGCGCTCGCCGACCGGCTGCCGGTGCAGGACACGCTCGGCGCGGCGTCGCAGGGGCTGGTGCTGTGCGCGATCGCGGGGGAGTACGGCGTGACCGACGTCGGCAGCCGCGTCCGGCTGATCGCCTCGGTGCTGTTCGAACGCGACATCGACGCCGACCTCGCGGCGGGAGCCGGCCACGACAAGTCCGCCAAGTCCGCGGAGGACAGCGAGACCGCGCGGCTCACCGAGGAACTCGACGAATCCCACCGCAAACACGGCAAGGTGACCGCGAAAGCCGTCGCCGGCACGCTCTGGCACCTCGGCAAGTCGCTGTGGGGCATCACCGGCGAACTCGAGAAGCGCCCGCGCGGCCGATGGTTCCACCGGGCGCTCGGGATGCTGCCGGTGGTCGGCGCGCTGGGCGACTACCTCGGCGAGCGCTCCGGGCTCAAAAAGGTCTGGAAGCGCGCGCACGCCTGGCTCATGGCCCACCGGCAGTGGGCCTGAGCCCTCACTGCCAGAAAAGGAACGCGGTCTGCCCGACGATCGCCGCGGTCGAGTTGCCGCCGAGCGGTTCGTAGATGTGCCCGGCGATCGTCCAGAGCAGATTCGACACCGGCTTGAACAGGAAGAGCAGCGCGAACAGCACCAGCGGAGCCCACGGTCGCACCCGCGCGCCGAACGCTCGCGCCTGCGGCGAGAGATACGGCTCCAGCGCGCCCCAGCCGTCCAGTCCCGGCACCGGCAGGATGTTGATCAGGAACGTCATCATCTGCAGCAGCGCGAGGTAGGACATCGCGTAGAAGAGGCCGGTCGCCATCGGGATCAGCATCGTCGCCAGGCACAGCGCGGCGCCGACGGCGAGGTTGCTGAGCGGGCCGGCCAGCGAGGTCCACGACGCGGTCGCGCGGTTGCGCAGCGCGCCGCGGTTGATCCACACCGCGCCGCCGGGCAGCGGGATGCCGCCGATCAGCAGGAAGATCAGCGGCAGCACGAAGGACAGGACGGGATCGGCATAACGCCGGACGTCCAGCGAGAGGTACCCCTTGTGAGCGATCTCGTGATCACCGCCGCGGAAGGCGACGAAGGCGTGGCCGAACTCGTGGAGCGTCAGCGACGCCATCCAGCCGCCCAGGACGAGCAGCACGATGCCGGCGATCAACATCGGGTCGCGAAGATTCGTGAAGTCACCGTATGCAGCCAGGAAACCACCGGCGACGGCGACGGCGAGGATGCCGAGGAAGATCGGGCTCGGACGCACTGCTGATCTCTGCACCCCACCAGTCTTCCGTATGCCCGGTGTGAAGTCTTCGGCGTGTCCCCTTGCGCACCCGGGCACAGAGATCCCCCGAACTCGCTACTCGGCTTGACCTGGCCGACCTACACAGGTGTAATCACAGTGATGTCATTCGCTGCCGGAGGGGGCAGCGGGTGTCGTTTCACCACCGCCAGCCTGGGGAGTGCGTAGGAGCGAGGAGGCGGACGTGCGGTTGGAAGCGGACAACAGGGAATGGGGGCACGTCGTGGGTTGGGGAGAGAACCCGGAGCAGCAGCTCGGGGATCTGACCGACCTTTTCGACGTCCCCGAGGAGCAGGACTGGCAGGAGCGCGCCCTGTGCGCGCAGACCGACCCGGAGGCGTTCTTCCCCGAGAAGGGCGGCTCGACCCGCGAGGCCAAGCGGATTTGCCTTGGCTGCGAGGTCAAGGACGACTGTCTCGAGTATGCGCTGGCGCACGACGAGCGCTTCGGCATCTGGGGCGGACTGTCCGAACGGGAACGTCGCAAGCTCAAGAAACGAGCTGTCTAAACGGTTTTCGGTTCCCCCGGTCCGCGTGGACCGGGGGTGCGCCCCGCCGCCGTAGTAGCGGCGAGGCAGTGCTGCGGCCGGTGCGACGCGGCGGGAGGGGAGTCCCGCCGGGGTGGTGCCGGGCACATTCGAGGGATTCGCGCGGCCCCGATCCGGCGGGACCGTGAGGGCAAAACTGCCGTCGCGGCGGCCGGAAATTTCGGTGCTGTGCCGTGGTTCTCTTTGTGATCTTCGTCTTCTGCTCACGAGATCCCCGGTGTGCCGGGGATCTCTCCCCCGGAACGGGGCCTCCGGTTTCCGCTTGAGCGCGCCGGTTCAGCCCGCGCGAAGTTTCACTTGTGCTCGCTCCCTTGGCCACGGTTGGTCCACGCGGTGGGATCCGCCGGGCGTGCGGCGTGGGCCGGTGCCCGCGCGTCGGCGCAGGCCGTAGGGTGACCGCACTCGTCGCCCCGTCCGAGCAGGAGCCGTTCTTGCCTCGCACCGTCGTTCCGCCCGCTGTGCGGACCTTGCCCGTTCTGGCCATTGTGGTCTGTCACGACGGCGAAGAATGGCTGCCGCTGGCGCTTTCCGCGTTGCGGCGCAGCACAGTCCGTCCGCGGCATGTGCTCGCCGTGGACACCGGATCTGTCGACCGTACCCCGAAACTGCTCGCCGACGCAGCACAGCCGGGCGCGGCCGCCGAGGAACCCGTGCTGTCCGGAGTTGTCACTCTGACGAGTGAAACCGGGTTCGCGGAAGCGGTCGCCGCGGCCGTCGCGCACGCGGTGGAACGGTGGGGCGACCCGGGAACGTGGCTGTGGGTGCTGCACGACGACTGCGCTCCCGAACCGGACTGTCTCGAGCAACTCCTCCGCGCCGCGGAGGAAAACCCGTCCGCGAAGGTGCTCGGCCCGCTCGGCACCGACTGGGCCGATCCGCGGCTGATCGTCGAGGCCGGGCTGTCCACCGACGCCTCCGGGCACCGCCAGCAGATGGCCGCGCCGGACAGCGAACCCAGCGAGGTCCTCGCCGTCCCGAGCGCCGGATCGTTGGTGCAGCGGGAACTCTGGGACGCCCTCGACGGCTACGACGAGGACTTCCCGTTGCTGCGCGAGGATCTCGACTTCGGCTGGCGCGCCAACGCGGCCGGCTCGCTCGTGCTTTCGGTGCCCGCGGCGCGCGTCCGGCACGCTCGCGCCCTGTCCACCGGGCGGCGCACCCCGGACGCCGCCGGCCGTCCGCTCGCCGCGCTCAACCGTTCGCACGGCCTGCGCGTCTTTCTCGTGAACTGCTCGACCCCGTCGTTCTGGTTCGGGCTCGTCCGGCTCCCGATCATGCTGGTGTTGCGCGCGTTCGTGTTCTTCGTGCTGCGGCGCACCACCGAAGCCGGCGCGGAACTGGCCGCGCTCGGATACCTGTGCGGGGGCAAGGGAAATCTCCGTGCGGCTCGTGCGCGGCGGCGCGACCAGCCGAGGCCGGGGACTGTCCGCGGGCTCTTCACGAGCCGGATCACCAGGCTGCGCAACGCGATCAGCGCCGGGGTGGTTGGACTCGTCCGGCGCGGGGTACAGAGTGATGTCGCCCTCGGGACGGTGCCCGACAGTGTGGAGCAGGAGTCCGCGTGGATCCCGCCGGAGGCGCTCGCCGCGTCCGGCGCGCGTCCGGTCGGTCCCGACGCGTTGCCCGCCGGTGCGCTGCGCGGTCTGAGCACTCGCGGCCGGGGCTTGCGCCGGCCGGGCACGGTTGTCGCGGTCACACTGCCCGAAGCGCCAGTGTCCGAAGAGGACACTGAACCGGTCGAGGAGACCTCGGCCCACCCGTCTCCGTCGCCCCGCCCGGAACCGGCCGCGCCGGAACCGGATCTGGTGTTCGTGGAGGTCAACCGGCGACGCGTGCTCGCCGCGACCGTCTTCGCGCCGCCGGTGGTGCTGGTCGTTCTGCTCACCGCGTTGGCTTTGGTGCTCAACCGCGGGCGGCTCGGCCTCGATCTGTGGGGCGGCCAGTTGCTGCCGGTCGGCGGGCTCGGCGAGATCTGGTCGACGTACCTGTCGCCGTGGCACTCGATCGCGGGCGGCACCGGTGCGCCCGCTCCCGCGACGTTGCCGGTGCTCGGGACGATCGGCGCGATCTTCGCTCCGATCGGCGGTCCGGCCGCGCTCGTGGCGATCCTGCTCATCGGAGACATCCCGCTCGCCGCGCTCAGCGCTTACGTGGCCACCCGCAAGCTCGCTGTGCGTCGCTGGGTTCGCGCTGCTGTTGCTGCGACGTACGCGTTGCTGCCTGCTGCCACTGCGTCGGTCGCGCAGGGGCGGCTTGATGTGGTTGTGGTGCATCTCGTGTTGCCGCTTGTGGTCGCGGGAATCGTTCGGTTGCTGACTCGGCCGGGTACGCGGTGGCTGCACGTTTCGGCGCTGTCGGCGTTCGGTGTCGCGTTGCTGGGGGCGTTTTCGCCGCTCGCGCATGGGCTTGCGCTGGTGGGTCTGCTGGTCGGCTTCGTGGTGCTGCCTGCGCCGTCGGGGCTGGCTCGGCGGGTGGCGTCGGTCGGGATCGTGGTGTTGTTGCCGCTGGTTCTGCTGCTGCCGTGGCCGACTGTGCTGTTGCGGCATCCGGAGCTGTTGCTGCAGGGTCTCGGCGGTCCTGCGGCACCCGCGTCCGCTACGGATCTTGCTGGGCTTACGCCGGGCGGGCCGGGGGCGTGGCCGATCGGGGTCGTGGTGCTCGCGGCGACGCTTGTCGCGCTGGTGGTTCGGCCGCGGAAGCAGGTCGTTGGTGGGTTGGCGCTTGCGGTGCTGGGTCTGATCGGCGTGATTTTGGTTCGGCAGGTGCAGTTGACGCCGATGCAGGGTGGGGCACCTGCGTCTGGGTATGCCGGGGTGCCGTTGCTGGTGGTTGGCGCTGGGCTGTTGTGGGCGGTGCTGGCTACTTGGCAGCGCGGTGGTCCGGCGATGCCTGCTGTCTGGTTGCCGAAGGTGTTGGCGGTGGCTGGGGTTGTTGTGGTGGCCGCGTTGGCGGTCGGTGCGGTCGCGACTGGTTCCGAGGGGCCGTTGACGGCTTCGACGCGTCCGCAGCTTGCGCCTGAGGTGGCTGCGGATGTCGCGGCTACTGGGCGGTCCGTGCTGGACGTCAGTTCTGGGCAGGTTCGGCAGACTGGTGGTCGGCTGGCTCTTTTCGGGGACGATGAGCTTGCGCCGGTCAAGGGGACGCCGGAGCGGTTGGCTGAATGGCGGCGTGGGCTCGGGCAGGGGGATGTTGCGGCGCTGAAGCGGGTGTTTGCGGCTGCTGCGACGTCTGGGGTGCAGTACGTCGTGTTGCCGGTGGGGACGGATGCGCGGGCTTTTGCTGCTGCGGCTAGTGATCTTGCCGCGGTGGCTGCGCCGATGGCGGATGGGCGTCCTGTGTTGCGGTTGTTGCCCAAGGCTGGGGAGGTCGCGTTGATCTCGCCGGAGTTGGCTAAGCAGGCCGTCACCGGTGGGGGTGCGCCGGGGACTAATCCGGGGATTTCGCCGGTGGCTGCGCGGTTGCCGGACGTGCGGGTGCGGGCTTCTGAGGGGCCTACGGGGCGGTTGCTCGTGTTGGCTGCTGAACAGGAGGCTGGGTGGCAGGCGAGCGTCAATGGGAAGGCTGTGCCGATTGTTCCTGCTTGGGGGCATCAGGTTGCGGTGTCGGTGCCGCCGCAGTCTTCGGAGGTTTCGGTGACTTTTCCTGGGACTGAGCGGGGGTTGTTGCTTTTGGTGCAACTGGCTGCGGTGTTGTTTACGGCGTTGACTGCGATTCCTTCTCGGAGGCGGGGGTCGGAGTAGGCGGCTCGTCGCCTGGCGGCGACATTGCCTTGGTGGTTGCGTGGGGCACCCCGAAGCCAATTGTGCTGACGGTCTGGGGTTGCTTGTCAAGGCGGGAAAGATGCCTTGACAAGCAACCCCAGACCGCAGGGAGGCTTCGTATCGGGGTGCGGGGGAGGGGCTGGGT
>NZ_PQIA01000098.1 GCF_003385235.1 Amycolatopsis circi
TCGCATCCAGCAGATGCCCTCTCCCTCGGACTGATTTTTCCTTCGCAAGAACAATCATCCCAGGCCAGAGGGCATCTGCGCGTCCAGACACGGCCTACAACACCACAAACACCGGTGGATCCAGGTCTGATTCCCTCAAGGAGCCCTTCACGGACCTCGGTATCGCGCGCAGGGCCCATCGCTGGGCGGGCGGTCAGAAGTCGAGGTGTGCGTCGATCTCCGTGCCGCGGACGTCCAGTTCCGCGCCGGTTCCGCTCAGCAGCCGCCGGGCCGCCGCGTTGTCCACAGTGGTCGTCGCGACGAACTTCGCCGCGCCGCCGTCGCGGGCCGCGTCCAGCAGCACCGCGGTGACCTTGCGGCCGATCCCGCGTCCGCGCGCCGAACGGCCGAGCCACACCCCGGCCTCGACCTCCAGCGCGGACCGCCCGGACACCGGCCGCAACCGGGCCGCCCCGCAGACCCGGCCGTCGACCTCCACGACCCACGTCGTCTCGATCGCCGTGTCCGGATTGAGCGATCGCCGGCGGTGGAACGCGAGAAACGCTTCGCGGCGGGCTTCGGTCCAGCCGGCGGGACCTTCCACCGGCGGCATGACCTCGGCCGGTTCGGCGTCGGCCACCGCGGCTTCCAGAAGCCGATCGAGCCCCGGCTCGTCGAGCGGGATCAGCACGATCTCGGATTCTCCGGATCCAGGCACGCCCCGCAGCTTGGCACGCGAAGCCGCCGCGCGCTACCCGATCGGCCCAGTCGTTACCAGGGAACCGGTTTGCCGAAGCGGTCGAGGAACTGCAGCCCCGGTTCCCCTGCCTGCGCTTCCAGCACATCGACGACCGCGGGCACGCTTTCCTCGGGCAGCAACGGCGCGTCCGGCCCGCCGAGCCGCGTCCGGTTGTGGCCGGGGTCGATGAGCAGTTTGGTGCGCCCGTCGCCCTCGTTGCGGGTGGCGTAGCTGCGCATGAGCTGATTGAGCGCGGCCTTGCTCGCCTTGTACAGCTCGTATCCGGGTTCGACGTTCATCGAGATGCTGCCCTGCTCGGACGACATCACCGCGATCGTGCCGCCCGGCACGACGAGATCGTGCAGTCCTTCGAGGACTTTCAGCGGGCTCAACGCGTTGGTCACCATCACTTCGGTGAACATCTCGGTGGACACTTCACCGATCGGCAAGTTCCCCCGGTTGATCGCCGCGTTCACGAAGAGCAGATCGAGCGGACCGTCCACTCTGTCGCTTAGCGCGGCGATCTGTGCGTCGTCGGTCATCTCCAAGTGCTCGGTCCGCATCCCCTCGCACGGCACCGCACCGTCGCGAGTGGTCGCGATGACCTCCCATCCTCGCCGGTCCAATTCGGTGACCAGCACCAATCCCAGCCCCCGTGAAGCTCCGACCACCAATGCCCGGCGTGCGGCCATGACCCCTCCTTTGTCTAGACGCGACGTCACGTCTAGACAGTAGCACGGTAAGGTGTCCGGTATGCCCGCAGTGAATTCCCAGCCCCGCAGGGCACGCTCCGGCAACCGGCGCGACGAGGCCGCGCGCCTGGACGTGCTCCACGCCGCCGACGACCTGCTGGTCGAACACGGCTTCAGTGCGCTGACCGTCGAAGCCATCGCGCGCCGGGCCGGGGTCGCGAAGCAGACGATCTACCGCTGGTGGCCGTCCAAGGTCGAAATCCTGCTGGACACGCTGATCGAGGACAGTGCGAAACGTCTGACGGTGCCCACGGAATCGCCGACGGCGGACAGCATCCGCGCGTATCTGCGTGATTTCGCGAGCTTCCTCACCGAAGATCCGGCGGGCAAGTGTTTGTTGACTCTCCTGGCCGAGGCGCAGCACGATGTCGGGACTGCGGCTCGGTTCCATGAGCGTTATCTGGAGCCCCGGCAGATCGCGGAGCGCGAGATGCTGACGCAAGCTACCGAGGCGGGCGAGGTTTCCCCGCTGCTGGACCCGGAGGCCACAATGGACGCTTTGCTGGGGCCGATTGTCTACTGTGCCCTGACCGGGGCTGCCGTTCCGCGGGATTTGGTGGATACGTTGGTAGAGAAGCTTCTTCGTCCGCGAAGTTGACTATCTCCGCGGACGCACTGCCCGGCAACCGCGCCGATTTTGACCTACCGCCGCACCTCCGCGACCCGCACCGGGCGGTTCTCCCGCCTCGAGACCTCGCACGCCTCCGCGATGTAGAACGCCTCCAACGCATCCGCCGCCCCCGCGGGCGACGGGATCTGCCCGGCGGCCACGTCCAAGAACGCGCGCAGCTCAGCGGCATAAGCCGTCCGGAACCGTTCCATGAACCCGGAATACGCCGGTCCCGGCAACGGCTCGACGCCCGGCTCTACTGACCGCAGCGGAGCCTGGTCGTCAAGGCCCACTACGACATTCCCCGTCGAGCCGAGTACCTCGAAGCGCACATCATAGCCCGCGCCGTTGTAGCGCGTCAGCGAGACCGTCGCGAGGGTTCCGTCGTCGAGAGTCATCGCGACCGCCGCCGTGTCGACGTCCCCGGCGTCGGCGAAGAACTGCTCGCCCTTGTTGCGCCCCAGGGCATACACCTCCTCGACCTCCCGGCCGGTCACCCACCGGAGGATGTCGAAGTCGTGCACCCCGCAGTCCCGGAACAAGCCGCCGGAATGCGCGATGTAGGCGGCAGGCGGCGGAGCCGGGTCCAATGTGGTCGCCCGGACGCTGTGCAGCCAGCCCAATTCCCCGCTCTCCACCGCGACCCGCGCGGCCTGGTAGCCCGCGTCGAACCGGCGCTGGAAACCGATCTGCACCGGTACGTCCGAGTCCGCGATCCGGTCGATCACCGCCAGCGTGCCGGGGATGTCCGCGGCGACCGGCTTCTCGCAAAACACCGGCACCCGCGCGTCGACCGCCTTGATGATCAGCTCCGGATGCGCGTCGGTGGCCGCCGCGATGACCAGGCCGTCGAGATCGGCTCGGAAAAGCGCGTCGATGCCCTCGACCGCCTCGACACCGAGCCGAGCGGCGACCTCCTGCGCTCGCGACGGGTCCACATCCGCGACGACCACCGACGTGACCTCGTCGAAGCCCGCCAGCGTTTCCGCGTGCGCGGCACCGATCCGTCCGGCTCCGGCCAGTCCCAACCTCATCGCTGTACCTCCCCTGAGTTCGGCCCCGTGGTCTCCCGCACGACCAGGGACGGATGAAGCAAATGACGCACCGGTTCAGTGCGTTCGCCGCGCACGCGTTCCAGCAGCGCGTCGAAGGCCAGCCGCGCCATTTCCGCGCGCGGCTGGTCCACGGTGGTCAGTGAGATGTGCCGGAGGGAAGCCAATGACGTGTTGTCGTAGCCGACCACCGAGACGTCGTCGGGCACCCGCAAACCGTGTTCCTCGAGCGCCGAGATCGCACCGACCGCGTTGAAGTCGTTGCCCGCCAGCAGTGCGGTCGGTGCCGGAGAGTACGAAGACAGCAACTCCTGCACAGCCTTTTCGCCCGCAGTGTCGGTGTGTTCGCTGCGCACCACGATCGGCTCCAACCCGTGCGCTTGCATCGCTTGCCGGAAGCCTCGACGCCGCCCCGCGGCACCGGCCGCTCCACCACCGTCGAGATGCGCGATCCGGCGATGCCCCAGCTGGACCAGGTGATCGACAGCCAACGCCGCGCCAGCCTCTCCGTCATCGTTCACGGTATCCACAGTGGATAGTCGAGAAGTTCGTGACACCAGCACCACCGGACACTGCCGTGCCGCGGCTTCGATCGCGGCGGCCGGAACTACCGGCGACAACAGCACCACGCCAGCGGGACGGAACGACAGCAGACTGCGCAACGCCGCGCCTTCCCGGGAAGGCATCCGGCCGCCGGTGTTGAGGATCAAGTCGAAACCGGCCGCCTGGGCCGCCGCGTCCAGGCCCTCCACGACATCGGCGAAGAACGCGTTGCGCAGGTCGTTCACCATCACGCCGAGCACCGTCGACGTCCGGCTCGCCAACGATCGCGCCATCACGTGCGGCGAATAACCCAGCTCCTCGGCCGCTTTCCGCACCGCCGCCCGCCGCTGTGCCGAGACGTTCGGCGCGTTGCGCATCACGAGCGACACGAGCGCCCGGGACACCCCGGCGCGTGCGGCGACGTCCTCCATGGTGGGCTTCCCCATTCGAAAACCTCCCCGGAGAAGCGCTTGACGCGACGGGTCGGACGCTACAAGCTTAGAGCGCTCTAATCAAGGGCACGCCTGCACTGTCCCCCGACCGGAGAGGGATCCATGACCGCGAAGATCCGCGTCGCCGCCGCCCCGATCTCGTGGGGAGTCTGCGAGGTGCCGGGGTGGGGCCGGGTGCTCGACGCCCCCGTCGTACTCGGCGAAATGACCGAACTAGGCGTCACCGCAACGGAATTGGGTCCGCCGGGATACTTGCCGCGGGACCCGGCCGAGTTGAAAGAACTCCTGGAAAGCCACCGGCTCGAACTCGTCGGCGGCTTCCTTGCCGTGCCGCTGCACGAAAACCCGGACGCGGCCGTCGCCGAAGCGGAAGACTCGGCGGCACTCTTCGCGGCCTGCGGCGGCGGAATGCTCGTCCTCGCCGCCGCAACCGGCCTCGACGGTTACGACGAACGGCCCACCCTCACCGAGGCCGAATGGTCCACTTTGGTCCGCACGGCAGCCAAGATCCGCGACGTGGCCGCAAAACACGGCTTGCGCACAGTGCTGCACCCGCACGTCGGCACGCACGTGGAGACCGAGGCCGAGGTCGAACGCTTCCTCGCCGACTCCGATCTCCAGCTCTGCCTCGACACCGGTCACCTCCTGATCGGCGGCACCGACCCGGTCGCGCTCGCCCGACGGCATCCGGAGCGGATCGGGCACCTGCACCTCAAGGACGTCCGCGGCGAACTGGCCGAAGCCGTCCGCACCGGAAAGCTCCCGTACACCGAAGCCGTCGGTCAGGGGCTCTACGTCCCGCTCGGCGAAGGCGACGTGGACATCGCAGCCATGGTCCGCTCCGTCGCCGAAGCGGGCTACGACGGCTGGTACGTGCTGGAACAGGACACCGCGCTGAGCGAAGAGAGCCCGGTGGACCGCCCTGGTCAGGACGTCGCGACCAGCCTCTCGTACTTGCGGAAAATCACCGGCTGATCTTGGAAACCAAGCGAGGAGAGACAACGATGTCCCATCGCTGGGGGCGCACCCGACGCTCCGGCCGCGCGGTGGCGAGCCTGCTGGCCGCGGGCTTGCTGCTGACCGCGTGCACCGGCCCGGCCGCCGAGCCGAAGACGACCGCGCCTGCCGCCGCCCCGACACCGTCCGGACCGCTGAAGGTTTCGGTGATCACGCACGGCACCGCGGGCGACGCGTTCTGGAATGTGGTGAAGAACGGTGCCGAACAAGCGGGCAAAGACCTTGGCGTGCAAGTCGAATACACCTCGGACGGCGATCCGGGCGCGCAGGCGAAGCTGATCGACAACGCGGTCGCACAGCAGACCGGCGGGCTCGTGGTGTCGATGGCGAACCCGGAGGCGCTGCGCCCGTCCATCGAAGCCGCGGTGCGCGCCGGAATTCCGGTGATCACCATCAACTCCGGCGAGGACAAGAGCGCGGCGTACGGCGCGCTCACGCACGTCGGGCAGAACGAGTCGATCGCCGGGCAGGAAGCCGGGAAGAAGTTCAAGAACCTCGGCAAGCACAAGCTGTTGTGCGTGATCCACGAGGCCGGGAACGTCGGGCAGGCGCAGCGCTGCGACGGTGCGAAGGCCGGGTTCGCCGGCACCGTGCAAACCCTGCAGGTGGACATCTCCAACCCGACCGACGCCGAATCCCGAATCCGCGGCGCGGTGCAGACCGACTCGTCGATCGACGCGGTCCTCACGCTGAACTCGCAGGTCGCCGCCCGTGCGGTGAGCGCGATCAAGTCGGTGAACTCGAAGGCGCAGGTCGCCACGTTCGACCTCAACTCCGACGTCGTGGCCGCGATCAAGGCGGGCGACGTGCTGTTCGCGGTCGACCAGCAGCAGTACGAACAGGGCTATCTCCCGGTGCAGTTCCTGAAGCTGTACCGGGACAACGCGAACGTCGTCGGCGGCGGCAAACCGGTGCTCACCGGACCCGACCTGGTCGACAAATCCACAGTGGACAAGGTCGGCCAGTACGTGCAAAGGGGCACCCGATGACGACCCTCGACGAACGGCTGGCGAAGCCGCGGCTGACCGACCGGCTGATAGTGCGCCCGGAGGTCGGCGCGCTGCTCGGCGCGGTAGTGGTGTTCCTGTTCTTCACCTTCGCGACCGACAAGTTCTTCAGCGCCAACGGAGCCGCGACCTGGCTGGACGACGCAGCGACGCTGGGCATCATGGCGGTGGCCGTGTCGCTGCTGATGGTCGGTGGCGAGTTCGACCTGTCGGCAGGCGTGATGACCGCGTCGACGTCGCTGGTCACGGCGATCCTCGCGACTCAAGCTGGCTGGAATGTGTGGCTCGCGCTGCTTGTCTCGCTGGTGTTCGCGCTGACAGTCGGCGCGTTCAACGGCTGGCTGGTGATGAAAACCGGACTGCCGAGCTTCATCGTCACCCTAGGTACTTTCCTTGCCCTGCAAGGCTTGAACCTCGGCGTAACGCGACTGGTCACCGGCACCGTGCAGGTGTCGGGCATGCGCTCGACCGACGGCTACGCGTCCGCCGGGTTCGTCTTCGCCTCCACAGTGGACATCGGCGGGACACCGTTCCAGATCTCCATCGTCTGGTGGCTGGGCGTGATCGCGGTGGCCGCGTGGCTGCTTCTCCGGACCCGGTTCGGCAACTGGATCTTCGCGGTCGGCGGTTCCGCCACGAGCGCCCGCTCGGTCGGCGTTCCGGTGGTGCGCACCAAAATCCTGCTGTTCATGGGCACCGCGCTGGCCGGCTGGCTGGTCGGTTCGATCAACATCCTGCGGTTCGCGAGCGTCCAGGCGAATCAGGGCATCGGACTGGAATTCCAGTACATCATCGCCGCGGTGATCGGCGGCTGCCTGCTGACCGGCGGTTTCGGCTCGGCCGTCGGCGCGGCGATCGGCGCGCTGATCTTCGGCATGGCCCGCCAGGGCATCGTGTTCGCCGGCTGGGACAACGACTGGTTCATGCTGTTCCTCGGGATCATGCTGCTGGCGGCGGTCCTGGTCAACAACGCGTTGCGGCGGCGTGCGGAAAGGGTCCGGCGATGAACGCTCTCCTCGAAGTCAAGGACGTCGGCAAACGTTACGGCACCGTGGTCGCGCTGCGCGAAGTGTCCACAGTGGTCAATGCGGGCGAAGTCACCTGCGTGCTGGGCGACAACGGCGCGGGAAAGTCCACTTTGATCAAGATCCTCGCCGGGGTGCACCAGCACGACGAAGGCGAGTTCCTCGTCGAAGGCTCCCCGGTGCGGTTCGCCTCGCCCCGCGAAGCGTTGGATCGCGGAATCGCCACGGTGTATCAGGACCTCGCGGTGGTGCCGCTGATGAGCGTATGGCGGAACTTCTTCCTCGGCTCCGAACCGACCGTTGGCTTCGGCCCGTTCCGCGCGCTGGACCGGCGCAAAGGCCGGAAACTGACAAAGAAGGCGCTCGCCGACCTCGGCATCGACCTGCGAGACGTCGAACAGCCGGTCGGCACGCTGTCCGGCGGCGAACGGCAGTGTGTGGCGATCGCCCGGGCCATCCATTTCGGCGCGAAGGTGCTGATCCTGGACGAGCCGACGGCCGCGCTGGGCGTGAAGCAGGCCGGGGTCGTGTTGAAGTACGTGGCCCAGGCCCGCGACCGGGGCCTGGGCGTCGTCCTGATCACGCACAATCCGCACCACGCGTACCCGGTGGCCGACCGCTTCCTGCTCCTCAAACGCGGCGCGGCGCTCGGGTCCTACGAAAAGTCGGAGATAGAACTACCGGAGCTGACCCGGCAGATGGCGGGCGGCGCGGAGCTGGAAGCGCTGGAGCACGAGCTGCGGCAGGGTGAGGCGTCGTGAGTGGCAATCACGGTTAGAACCGTGATTGCCACTCACGACGCCTCACCTTCTCCAGCCACGGCCGCACTACCGGCAGCACCGCCGCGGCCTGCATCGCGCCCATGTGGTCCAGCCCGTCTAGCACCTCGACGGTCCACCCACGCGCCTCCAACTCGGCCCGCTCCCGCACCAACGGCCCAGCGATGTCGACAGTCACCCCGCCCCACCGCTCGCTGTAGACGATCCGATCCTCCGACCCCGCGAAACACAACCGCGGACACGACAGCTCGACCGTCCGGTCGTCGAAGTCCCGCAACGCCTCGTACAACGTCACGAACTGCTTCGTCTGGCCCGTCGACAACGTGACGTCCACCGAATCCCAGTCCCCCGGCTCGGCTTTGGTTTCAGCCGACGGGCCAGCAAGCGCCATCTCGTGCGTCGCCCGGGTCACCGCGAGCATTGCCGCATACGGCCCGTCCAGCGGCGGATACCCGCCCATCACCAACGCGTCCAGCCGATCCGTGCGTAACGCCAGCTGCAACCCGGACAGCGCCAGCCACGAGTAGCCGTAATAAGAAAACCGATCCGCCCCGACCGCGTCCGCCACCGCCAGGAAATCGGCCGCGACCACGTCCGGCGTGAGGTCGGCCGGATGCGCCATCCGGTGCCCCTGGTAGTCGAAGGCCACCACCCGGAACCCGGCGAATCCCTCGATCAGCGAACGGCCCAGCTCCGGATCAGCGCCCCACTGCCGGGCCGCCTCGGCCTCCGGTCCTTCGGCAGGCCGGGGGTCGACCGGAAGCAACAGTACCGGCCCGTCCCCGTGCACCTGCGTTTCGATCCGCGTTCCGTCGTGCAGAGTCGCTTCAGCCATCTCATCTCTTTACGTCGTAAAGTATCGGCGGAGGCGAGAGTACTATACGACGTAAAGAGATGTCGAATCAGCTGGTGACGGCGGGCGACGCGGCTTCGTCGACCAGCTTGCGCGGGGCTCCGGACCCGTCCGCGGGCACCGACCACACGGCGTTCTCCAGGCCGTAGAGGATCGTGTGGTCGTCCTGCCACAGCGCCTGGTCGTCCACGCTGCGAGTCTCGGCGAGCGCGGTCTCCCGCATCGTCTTGAGGTCGAGCACGGACAGCCGCCAGACGCCCTCGCTGACCTTCTTCTTGAACGCGATCCGCGTTTCATCCGGCGACAGCGACGGGCACTCCACGTTTTCCCGCAGCGCTTTCCCGCGGTAGGTGTCGTAGTCGCCTTCGATCAGGTACGTCTTGCCCTTGGAGCCTAGCGTCGAGTAGAACCGCTTGCCGTCCTTGGCGAACGTGATGCCCCAGTAGTTGACGTCGGAGGAGAAGTACCGTTTCCCGTCGACCAGGACCGGCAGTTCCTCGATCGTCTTCTCCAGCTCGCCGTTGTCCAGCTGGTAAACCCCGGCGCGCGTCGAGAATCCGGTGGCCGCATAAGAATCACCAGTGACGAACAGCGTCCAGTACACCCGCTTGCCGTCCGGCGACACGCGTGCGCGGCTCGGTGTACCCGGCAGGTAGTCCTTGTGCGTGGTGTTGAGATTCCGGTCGAGGACGCTGAAATCGCTGACCGCGGGCAACGTACCGGGACGCACCGCGAGACACATTCCCGTGGCGCCGGACACGGCGAACCGGTCGCACTTCACATCGCTGAACTTCGGCGCAGCACCAGGATTCGCCAGCGGAACGACGCCGACGTTACCCGTCTTGGTACTGCGAAAGAACAACTGCCCAGGCGCGAGCGAAAGATGCTCCACCTTCGCGGGTTCGGCCGGGCTAGGCCGTGCGGCAACCGTGTAGACCACCGCGGCAGCCGCAAGAACCACGGTTCCGGCAACAGCGAGAAGGACCTTCTTCATTTGCGCACCGGCCTTGCGAAAGCGGCGCCAAGCGCCACGACAGCGAGCGCTCCGGCCGCCGCGAGGACTGCGGGCTGGAGATCCCACAACGTCCAGGCGAGTCCGAAGAGGACAGACGAAAGCATCCGAGCGGCCGCCTGTCCAGTTTGGACCACCGCGAGACCGGTCGCCCGGAGATCAGCGGGCACGAGAGGTCCGGCAGCCGCCATCAAAACCCCGTCGGTAGCCGCGTAGAACACGCCGTGCAGCCCCAACGCCAGCGCCGCGAGCCAGAATCCGGACACCGGCCCGCACAGCGCGATCAACGCGGCGACGAGCGCGACGTGCCCGCCGAGAAACACCGGCCAGCGCCCGATCCGGTCGGCCAGCTTGCCCAGCGGAACCGCCAGCACCAGATAGATCCCGGCGGTTCCGAGCGGCAGCAACGGAAAGAACGTCGCCGCGACATCCCAGCGCCGTTGAAGCACCAGGTACACAAAGGAATCGCCGAGAGTCACGAACCCGAGCAGCGCCGCCCACACCGCCACGCGCCGGAAACCCCGGTCCCGCAACAGCCCGAACGCGGCCCGCACGGACACCGTGGCCCGGTCGGCGATCTCCTGCTTGTGGTCGTGGACGAACAACACGAGCAGCATTACCGCGATCGCCGCGATGCAAAAACTGGTGAAGAACACCGAGGTGTAGCTGCCGAGGCTCAACGCGAGCACGGCCATCGCGACGAGGGGGCCGAGGAACGCACCGACGGTGTCCATCGCGCGGTGCACGCCGAACGACCGGCCGAGCGTGTCGGGCTCGCTGCTGAGCGAGATCAACGCGTCGCGCGGGGCCGTGCGCAGCCCCTTGCCGGTGCGGTCGGCGGCCAGCACCACGCCGATCGCCGCGACCGACGAACCGGCCGCGACCAGGCCGAGCTTGCACACCGCGGACAAGCCGTAGCCGAACCCGGCGACCGCCTTGAGCCTTCTCCACCGGTCGGCCAGATGCCCGCCGAGCACGCGGACCACGGCGGTGGCTCCCGCGTAAAGCCCGTCGAGCAGGCCGAACTGCAGCGGGTTCAGCCCGAGGCCGAGCACCAGGTACAGCGGGAGCACCGCGGTCACCATCTCCGAGGAGATGTCGGTGACCAGGCTGACCGCGCCGAGTGCGACGACGTTCGCCGACACCCGGCGCAGGCCGGTCTTCCGCTCGGTGCCCGCCGCGACGTCCGAACTACGGCTTGTCGCGATGTACATGACCGGCCCCTAGTTGTGGCAGGTGTAGGTCGGGCTGCTGTCCTGGACCTTGCCGTCGAGCCCGATCAGCTGCTCGGAGAAGGTGTTGTCGGTCATCGTCAGCTTCAGCACGCCGAAGGTGTCCTTGAGCAGCTTCGCCGTGGTCGGGTGCGCGGAGTGGACCGGGTACGGGTTCGCGCCGCCCATGCCGCCGATGATCTCGACCGGACCGGCCGGGTCCGCCTTGCCGCTCGCGTCCTGCGGGACGAACCGCTCGTAGTGGTGGTCGTGGCCGTTGAGGACCAGGTCGACCTTGTTCTGCGCGAACAGGTCCCACAGCTGCTTGGAGCCGCGCTGGTCGCCGTGGTCGCCGGAGCTCCACCGCGGGTGGTGGTAGTACGCCGCGACGCAGCCCTTGGTGTTCTTCGCCAGGTCCTGCTTGATCCAGTTCATCTGGTCGGTGTCCTTCAGCTCGCCGCCGTCGTTGTCGTCGACGAAGCCGTTGGAGTCCAGCGCGATGAAGTGCCAGTTGCCCATTTCCCAGCTGTAGTAACGCTTTCCGTTCGGTGTGGCGATCTTGCCGAAGTACTGCTCGTAGGCCTCGAACGGCTTGTTGTCGTCGTAGGTCTCGTGATTGCCGGGGACCGGGTGGGTGATGCTCTTGAACTTGCCCCAGGTCTTGTCGTAGTAGTCCTTGAAGTTCTGCAGGCTCAAGCCGGTGTTTTCGGAGTCGTACTGGTTGTCGCCCATGGTGATCACCGCGGCGGGGTTGAGCTGCCCGACGAGCTTCGCGGTCTTCGGGTGCATGCAGCTGGAGCTGCTGGCGGTGCATTGCTCGGCGATGTCGCCGGCCGCGGCGAGGACGAACGTGTTGCCCGCGGTCCCCGGCTTCGTGTGCACCTTGACCGAGCTGCTGGCCGGCGAAGTGTTCCCGGCGGCGTCCTTCGCCCGGACGGTGTAGGTGTAGTCGGTGTCCGGCGAAAGGCTGTTGTCGGTGTAGGACGTGGACGTGCTGGTGGCGACGGACTTGCCGTCCCGAAGCACGTCGTACCCGCTGACGCCGACGTTGTCCGTCGCGGCGGCCCAGGTCAGCGCGACGCTGTTCGAGCCAATGTCGCCCGCGGCGAGGTTCGACGGCGTGGTGGGCGCTTGGGTGTCGCCGGACGAGTCCGGGGTGCCGTATGCCTGAAGCTCCCACAGCGAGTAGCCGTACTTCGTGGCGCGCTCGGTGCCGACGAAGCGCAGGAACCGGCCGTGCCCGGTCAACCCGGTGAGGTCGTCGGTGCCGCCGTCGCCGTTGGTGATCGTCGCGATCGGCTTGAAGGTCTCGCCGTCGTCCGAGATCTCGATGCGGTACTTCTTGGCGTAGGCCGCTTCCCAGTTCAGCTTGACCCGGTGGATCGTGGCGACCTGGCCGAGGTCGACGCGCAGCCACTGGGCGTCGGCGCTGACCGAACTGGCCCAGCGCGTCTTGAGATTCCCGTCGACGGCGTTGTCGCCGCCCAACACGGAGGTCTCAAGCGTCGACGTGCTGACCGGTTTCCCTTGGGACAGCAGCACATCGGCGGCAGCGGCATGGGCGTCGCGCGCGGGCGAGACCGCGGCGGGCAGCAGCACCACCGCGGCGGCCGGCAACGCGAACCGGGCGAGACTTCGGAAACGGGACGAGGACACGTCGCACTCCTTCGGGCCGGACGGGAACAGGGCGGCGGCGTTACGGTTCTGCGGCGTCTCGTTGCGTTAAGAAAGTTTCCTAACTAAAACGGCAGAGTAGCGGGCCCGGTTTCTCCCGACAAGCCCGGAACGGACGTGAAACGATCAAGACCGCCGATCAGCGGAACGCCTCGGTCCGGCCCGGGAAAGTGCCGTGAAGGGAACCCTGAGGGACTCTGATTCCGTGAAGGTTCCCCTCACGGACCGCAAGCCCGCTAAAGCAACCCCACGGGCCGCGCAGGTCTGTGAAGACCCCCAAGTCCGTGAAGGTGGCCCTCACGGACTTGCGCTGGTCCGTGAGGGCCACCTTCACGGACCTCAGCTCTGCAGCAGCCGCCGCACTTCCTGCACCGCGGCGCGCCCCGCCCGGTTCGCCCCCACTGTGCTCGCCGACGGCCCGTACCCGACCAGATGCAGCCGCGGCTCGTCGACCACGCGAGTCCCGTCCATCCGGATCCCGCCCCCGGACGTCCGCAGATGCAGCGGAGCCAGGTGCTCGATCGAAGCCCGGAACCCGGTCGCCCACAGGATCGTGTCCGCGGGCTCGAAACTGCCGTCCTCCCAAACGACACCGTCGGGAACCAACCGCGAGAACATCGGCCGCCGCTCCAGATACCCCGCTGCCCGGCCGGCGAGCACCTGCGGCGTCACCGGCAGATCCGTCACGCTCACGACGCTCTCCGGCGGCAGCCCGGCCCGCACCCGCTCGTCGACCTTCGCCACCGCCATCCGTCCCCAGTCCTCGCTGAACTCCTCTTCCCGCCACACCGGCGGACGCCGCGTCACCCACACCGTCGAACGGGCGACCGGACCGATCTCCATCAGCAGCTGCACCGCCGACGTCCCGCCGCCTACGACCACGACGCGCTGGCCACGAAACTCCTCCGCGCCCCGGTAATCCGCCGTGTGCAACTGCCGTCCGGCGAAAGTCCCGGGGTAACGGGGCCAGAACGGCCGATCCCACGTCCCGGTCGCACTGATCACCGCGCGCGCCGCCCACGTCTCCGCAGGCGATTCGACTACCAACCGCTCCCCCGCGCGCCGCACCGCGGCCACGTCGACCGGACGGTGCACCGGCAAGTCGTACGTCTTCTCGAAGCGCCCGAAGTACTCCGACACCGCCTCGCTCGCGGGCCGCGTCGCGTCCGGGGTCCCGAACGCCATCCCGGGCAGGTCGTGGATCCCGTGCACCTTCCCGACGACCAGCGACGGCCACCGGTACTGCCACGCGCCGCCCGCGCGTTTGCCGTGGTCGAGCACGACGAACCCGCGTTCGTTGGCGAATCCGGCTCGGCGCAGGTGATACGCCGCCGACAGCCCGGCCTGCCCGGCCCCGATCACCACGACGTCGGTCTCGTGATCCGCAGTGCTCATACAACGTTCAACAATTGACCCCGCCCGGTATTTCCGGCTCAGACCGCCACGCGGTTGCGGCCGCCGTCTTTCGCCCGGTACAACGCCGCGTCAGCCGACCGCAGCACCTCGTCGAGCGTCTCACCCGCCTGCGGATAGCACGCGACGCCGACGGATACGGAGAGTCCGCTGATCCGCACCGGACCTCCCACCGCGACCGTCAACTCCCCCACCGCGATCCGCACCCGCTCGGCGATCCCGAGCACGTCGGTGTCGCCGGTCGCGGGCAGCAGGACCACGAATTCCTCACCACCGAACCGGCCGACGGTGTCGCTTTGCCGCACCGACGCTTCGATCGCCACGGCAACCGCGGCCAGCACCTCGTCGCCGGTGAGGTGCCCGTACGTGTCGTTGATGCGCTTGAAGTGGTCGAGATCGATCATCAGCACGGCGAACCCGCTGCCGGTCCCCCGCCGCCTCGCCCGAGTGAACTCGCGGGTCGCGAGTTCGTGCCACCCCGCGGTGTTGAGCAACCCGGTCTTTTCATCAGTCACGACCGCCACCTGCAACTGCTGCTTCAGCAGGAGATAGCGGTGCAACAACAGCAACGGCGGCAGCACGAACACCACCAGCACCGGCTGATGGACGAACGCCAGCGCAGCGAGCCCGCCTAGACAGAGCGTCGCGATCTCGAAGGCGTTGTCCTCCCAGGTGCCGATGAGGTCCGCGGGCGAGCGGCTGTTCGTGTACAGATAGATGCCCGTCGCTACGAGCACGACGTTCACCAACTCGAAGACAGCCGCCGCCAGAACGAGCGCGAGGACCCCGTACGCAGTGTCGAGCCGCGCTTGATCCAGGCCGCCGATGGTCAGCACCGCAGACGCCGCGAAGCACGACAGCACCGCCCACGCCGTACTAGCCGCGAAACGATGCGCGGGCCGCGTACGCACGTGTCGCCACACTCGCAGCCACAGATGCAGGTACAGCACCAACGCCAGCAACGCGACCCACGCCGGCGGAAGCAGGAAGGCACCGGCGAGGTACCAGACGGACGTGACGTTGATGTGCGTCTGGCCGCTCATCCACCGCCGCAGACGCTCGATCCGCCGCGACATTTCCGCTTGCGCGATGCCCAGCCCGACGAGCACCCCGAACGAACTGAACTGCACCGGCCCGCCGAAGCCGGTCGCGAGACCCGTCACCGTGACTGCCACGGCGACGGCCTCGCACGCCATCGCGTAGCCGATCCAGCGCCGCCGCGCGACCGCCCACATCGTCCAGCGCGGCGGCCAGCCGCGCCAAGCCGCCACCGCGCCGCGCACCCCGATGGGGACAGGTGCCTGCGTCACGGGCGCCCCCACGCGAAATTCGGCCTACGGAAGTTGCCCAGGGTAGCGGGTCCGCTCCGGATCTAGCCGAACCGAGGGAAAAACCACCCCGCGAGCTGCCCACCGGGCACGCTCTGAGTAGAGCGGGCGGGCAACTTCCAACCGGTCAGCGGCGGCGCAGCTTCCGCACGACGGCCAGCACGATCAGCAGCACGACCGCGCCCGCGGCCACCGGAGCCAGCCGCTTCGCGACGGACTGCCCGGCGTAGTCGAGCAGGTCGATCGCCTCGGTCTCGCCGGTCGAACCGCCTGCCGGAACGCTCCGCAGATGCGGCTTCTCTTCGGCGACCGGCTTCTCCTCGGCAGCGGGCTTGGCCGCCTCGGCAGGCTTCTCTTCCGGCTTCGCCGCGGGAGCCTCTTCGGCGGGGGTCTCCAGCGAGGCCGCGAGGTTCCCCGCGAAGGTGTCCAGGATCTTGCCGCCCACCTCGGAGATCAGCCCGCGCCCGAACTGCGCCGGACGCCCGGTGATCGCCAGGTCGGTGGCGACCGCGCCGTGGGTGCCGCCGTCGCGTTCGGTGAGCGTGAGGGTGACCGTCGCGGCCGCGGTGCCGCCGCCGCGCGAGTCCTTGCCGGACGCCTTGATGACGACCTTGCGAGCCGCCTCGTCCTTCTCCAGGAACTCGCCGGTTCCCTTGTACAGCAGCGAAATCGGACCCAGCTTGACCTTCACCGTGCCCGCGAAAGAGTCCCCCTCCACCTTGGTGAGCGAGGCGCCAGGCATGCACGGGGCGACCCGCTCCGGGTCGATGACGGCCTGCCAGACCTCCCCGATCGGGGCGGGGACGGTGAATTCGTGGTCGAGCCGCACGGGCCGACCTCCTCTCCTGCGCACTGCGTCGAGCCGTTGCCGTCCACCTTACGGCCGTCGCCCGGGGAGCGTTGCCGTGAAGGACTCCTTGGGGGAATCTGATTCCCCCAAGGAGTCCTTCACGGCCGGTCGGCTAGGCGCCCACCGCCGCCGCGACGGCACGCCCAGTCAGCACCCGCGCGAGGTGCTGCCGGTATTCGACATCGGAATTGCCGTCCGCGACCGGGTTGGTCCCCTCGGCCGCGTGCGCGGCGGCCGCCCGGATGGTTTCCGCGTTGGCCTGCGCGCCGAGCAACGCCTGCTCCACGCCAGTCGCCCGGACCGGGGTCGCGCCCATGTTCGTGAGCGCCACCCGGGCTTCCTCGATCACGCCGCCCTCGGTGCGCACGGTGGCCGCCACCGCGCACATCGACCAGGCCTGGGCGACCCGGTTGAACTTCTCGTAGTGCGCCCGCCAGCCGGTGTGCTTGGGCAGCCGCACCTCGACGAGCAATTCGTCCGGGGCCAGCGCGGTGGTGAAATAGTCCTGGAAGAACTCCGCCGCCGACACCGTGCGCCGCCCGTTCGGACCGGCCAGCACCAGTTCGCCGTCCAGCGCGAGAACCGGAGCCAGCAGGTCACCGGCCGGATCCGCGTGCGCGATCGCGCCGCCGAAAGTGCCGCGGTGCCGCACCTGCGGATCCGCGACAGTGTCGGTCGCTTCCTTCACCAACGCGGCGTGCTCGGCGATCAATGCGTCGCGCTGGACCTCGTAATGCGTCGTCATCGCACCGACCACGAGCGCGTCGCCGTCCTCGCGTACTCCGCGCATTTCGGCGACTTTCCCGAGATCGATCAGCATGGTCGGCGCGGCGAGGCGCATCCGCAGCACCGGAAGCAGGCTTTGCCCGCCCGCCAGCACCTTGGCGTCCTCGCCCGCCGCGGCGAGCGCCTGCACGGCTTCGTCCACCGTGGACGGAGCGACGTAGTCGAACGGAGCCGGGATCACTGGGCACCTCCGGAGGCGTCGATCGAACCGAGACCGCCGCCGGCCTCGCCGCCGGGTCCGCCGGCATCGGCGGTGCCGTTGCGCACCGCGTTCCACACGCGCATCGGCGTGAGCGGCATTTCGATGTCGTTCACCCCGAACTGGCGTACCGCGTCGACCACCGCGTTGACCACAGCAGGCGTCGAAGCGATCGTGCCCGCCTCACCGACTCCCTTGGCCCCCAACGGGTTCGTGGTCGACGGCGTCTCCGTGCGATCCGTGGTGAACGACGGCAGGTCGGCCGCCGAGGGCAGCAGATAGTCGGCGAACGTGCCGGTGGTGAGCGTGCCGCTCTCGTCGTGCACGGCCTCCTCGAACAACGCCTGCGCGATGCCCTGGGCAAGCCCGCCGTGCACCTGGCCTTCGACGATCAGCGGGTTGACCACCTTGCCGACGTCGTCCACGCAGACGTACGAACGCAGTTTCACCTGGCCCGTTTCAGTGTCCACTTCGGCCGCGCACAGGTGGGTGCCGTGCGGGAAGGAGAAGTTCTCCGGGTCGAAGGTGGCGTCGGAATCGAGCGACGGTTCGACGCCGTCCGGCAGGTTGTGCGCGGCGAACACGGCGAGCGCGATGTCCTGGATCGTCGTCGCCGAATCCGTGCCCTTCACGGTGAACTTGCCGCCGGAGAACTCGAGGTCGTCCTCCGAACACTCCAGCAGATGCGCGGCGATCGGCTTCGCCTTCGCGACCACCTTCTCGGCCGCCTTGACGATCGCGATACCGCCGACGACCAGCGAACGCGACCCGTAAGTGTCGAGACCCTTGTGCGAGGACTGCGTGTCGCCGTGCAGCACTTCAACGTCCTCAAACGACACACCCAGCTGGTCGGCGACGATCTGGCTCCACGCCGTCTCGTGGCCCTGGCCGTGCGCGGACGCACCCGTCGTGACCTCGACCTTGCCGGTCGGCAGCATCCGCAGCGACGCGTATTCCCAGCCGCCAGCGCCGTAATCGAGCGAACCCAGCACCCGCGACGGCGCGAGCCCGCACATCTCGGTGAACGTCGAAATCCCGATGCCGAGCTGCACCGGATCGTTCGCCTCGCGGCGTTCCTTCTGCTCGCGGCGCAGCGCGTCGTAGCCGAAGAGTTCCTTCGCCTTCTCGGTCGCGGCCTCGTAGTTGCCGGAGTCGTAGGTGAGCCCGCAGACCGTGGTGAACGGGAATTCCTCGTGCTTGATCCAGTTCTTTTCGCGCAGCTCCACCGGGTCCATGCCCAGCTCGTCGGCCAGTTCGTCCATGATCCGCTCGATCGCGAACGTCGCTTCCGGACGCCCTGCGCCGCGGTAGGCGTCGGTGAGCGTGGTCGTGGTGAACACGTTGGTGCAGGCGAAGTGGTACGCCGGGATCTTGTAGATCGCGTTGAACATGAACGCGCCGAGGATCGGCACGCCCGGCCCGACCAGGCCGTTGTACGCGCCGAGGTTGGCGAGCAGTTCGACCTTGAGCCCGGTGACCGTGCCGTCGGCCTTCGCCGAGATCGTGATGTCCTGGATCTGGTCGCGGCCGTGGTGCGCGGCGAGCATCGTCTCGGACCGGGATTCATTCCACTTCACCGGTTTGCCGAGCTTGTTCGCGACCAGCACGGACATCATTTCCTCGGGCAGCACGCCGATCTTGCCGCCGAACCCGCCGCCGACGTCCGGGGCGATCACGCGCAGCTTGTGCTCCGGGATGCCCAACGTCAGCGCGGACATCACACGCAGGATGTGCGGCACCTGAGTGGCCGACCACATGGTCAGCTGCGCGCCGGTCGGGTCGACCACGCACGCGCGCGGCTCCATGAACGCGGGCACCAGTCGCTGCTGGCGGAACCGCCGCTTCAGCACGATCTCCGAAGAGGACAGTGCTTCCTCGACATTGCCGCCGGTGCCTGCCTCAGCCGAATCGAACACCCAGAGCGCGTTCTTGTTGCTGCCCAATTCCTCGTGCACGAGCGGCGCGTCTTCGGCGAGCGCGGCCTCCAGGTCGAGCACTGGCGGCAGGTCTTCGTACTCGACCTCGATCGCCTCGAGCGCGTCATGCGCCTCCGCGGACGACCGCGCGACCACCACAGCCACGCCCTCGCCAGCGAAATTCACCCGATCCGAAGCCAGCACCGGACGTCGCGGAGCAGCCATGTCCGGCGTGATCGGCCATGCGCACGGCATGCCGATCGCACCCTCGGGATCAAGGTCAGCGGCGGTGTAAACGGCTACGACGCCAGCAGCTTCCTTGGCCGCGGACGTGTCGATCGAAACGATCTTCGCGTGCGCCAGCGGACTGCGCAGCACCGCGAGATGCAGCATGCCCGGCAACGCGATGTTGTCCGTCCACCGGGTGCGCCCGGTGATCAACCGCTCGTCTTCCTTGCGGCGCCGGGACTTTCCTACCTCGGGCTCGATCGTGGCGGTCATCATTCACCACCCACGCCGACGTGGTTGGGCTGGTCGATCTTCTCGGCGTCCGGCCCCGCACCAGGACTCATGTGCTGCGCGGCGTCGCGAACCGCCTTCACGATGTTCTGGTAACCGGTGCAGCGGCAAAGATTGCCCTCGAGCCCCTCGCGGACGGCCTGCTCGTCCGGGTCCGGGTTGTCGGCCAGCAGGTCGATGGACTGCATGATCATGCCCGGCGTGCAGAACCCGCACTGCAGCGCGTGATTGTCGTGGAACGCCTGCTGGACCGGGTGCAACTGGCCGTCGCGAGCCAGCCCCTCGATGGTGGTGACCTCGCATCCGTCGGCCTGCACGGCGAGGACGGAACAGGATTTCACGCTGTGCCCGTCGAGATGGACGGTGCACGCGCCGCAGTTGCTGGTGTCGCACCCGACGACGGTGCCCACCTTCCCGACCCGTTCCCGTAAGTGGTGGACGAGCAGGGTGCGCGGCTCGACGTCATCGGTGTATTTCGTGCCGTCGACAGTGACGGTGATGCGCATCAAAGGCCTCCAAGTGCAAATGCCCGCCAGCCCCGGCGGAGGCGGCGGGCCGGTTCGGGAACGGCCAAGGCGCGATCGTGATCGGCCTCACAGGGAGCGTGCTACGCCTTTCGCGCGCGGACAAGTCCTGATGTCGCACGTCGCCGGGGCGATTCCGCAGATGCGGTTTTGTTTCTCTTTTCGAGGCGCAAATGCGTGAAGCCGGACGGGTGATTTTTCGACGGTCCGGTGCGGTGGGCGGATCTTCCCGAGGGGGCGGCGTTTCGGGTCGGGGGTTCACCGGGTTTCGTTGCGGGAAGGGGTTTTCCCGGCGGAATGCGCCACCGATGCGCGCCGGTACGGCTGCCCGGCACGGCTGCCCGATCTCGACCTCGACGGTTCTGGCCGGTGTCGCACTTCCTGGTGGCTACGGCCCGCCGCAACTGCTGGAATGCGCTGTTACGGCTTGCCCAGCGAAGTTCCCAAGCCCCGCAGCGCCGCGATCCCGGCAACAGCTGTCCACCGCACCCACCGGGGATGCACCGCTCCAGCTTCCCGAGCACAGTCGCCAAGTCCCGGCCCGAATGGACTCGCCCTGGCACCGCATTTCCTGCCAGCAGCGATTCCCGTCCACCAGCCGCCGGGCCCTGATCCTCCCAGCACCAGCCGAGTCGCCGGTTTCCAGCTCAGCTCCGTGTCTGCCCAGCACCGCCAGCCGCCGAATCCAGTCCGCGCCACCCGTGAGCTGCCGGAATGCCCAGCCGCACCCCGGCCCGACCAGCCCCGCTAGCTGCCGAACCCCGGCTTTCAGCCGCCGAGCCAGCTCAGCTGTGAATCCGCCCGGTCAGCGCAGCCAGCCGCCGCCCGGTCCCGCTCCAGCGCAGCGCGATGATCTCCGCCGCGATCGACACGGCCGTCTCCTCCGGCGTGCGCGCGCCGAGGTCGAGGCCGATCGGCGACGACAGGCGTTCCAGCTCGCCCTCGGTGATGCCCGCCTCGCGGAGCCGGGAGAACCGGTCGTCGTGCGTCTTGCGGGAACCCATCGCGCCGACGTACCCGACGTCGAGCCGCAGCGCGACCTCCAGCAGCGGCACGTCGAACTTCGGGTCGTGGGTGAGGACCGCGATCGCCGTGCGCGCGTCGATCCGGCCCGCGTCGGCCTCGGCCTTCAGGTAGCGGTGCGGCCAGTCGACGACCACGTCGTGCGCCTCCGGGAACCGGCTGCTGGTCGCGAACACGGGACGCGCGTCGCAGACCGTCACCTGATACCCGAGATAAGCACCCATCCGTGCCATCGCGGCGGCGAAGTCGATGGCACCGAACACCAGCAGTCGCGGCGGCGGTTCGAAGGAGTTCACGAAAACGGCCATGCCCTCGCCGCGACGCTGCCCGTCCGGTCCGTAATGGAGCGTCCCGGTGCGTCCAGCGGCAAGAAGCCCGCGCGCGTCGTCGGCGACCGCGTCGTCCATCCGGGACGAGCCAAGGGACCCCTCGACCCGGTCCGGCCACACGATCATGTGCTCGCCGACCAGCCCGGGCGTCTCGTGCTCCACGATCGTGACGACCGCGACCGGCTCGCCGCTGCGCACCGATTCGACGACGCGCTCCAGCTCCGGCATCGACGCGCGATCCACCGGCTCGACGTAGATGTCGATGATCCCGCCGCAGGTCAGCCCGACCGCGAAGGCGTCGTCGTCGCTGACGCCGTAGCGCTGCAACACCGGCTTCCGCTCGGCGACGACATCGTTGGCCAGCTCGTACACCGCGCCTTCGACGCAGCCGCCGGACACGCTCCCGACGACCGTGCCGTCCGGCGCGACCATCATCGACGCGCCCGGTGCCCGCGGCGCCGACGAGAACGTGGCCACCACCGTGCCGAGCCCGACCGTTTCGCCCGCCTGCCAGCGGCGGTACACGTCGTCCAGTACGTCACGCATCGGCAATCTCCCCGAGGAGTCGTTCCAACGTCGCCAGGCTGTGCCCGGCCAGCAACCGGTCGATGTGCGGCAGGGCGGCCACGATGCCGGATTGGACCGGAGCATAACCCTCGTGCCCTGCGTGCGGATTCACCCAGAATACGGCGTGCGCGAGACGGCGCAGCCGGCCAAGCTGCTCGGCCAGCAAACTCACGTCGCCGCGCTCCCAGCCGTCGGAGAACACGGTGACTACCGCGCGTCGCGCGAACCCGCGCTGCCCCCACCGGTCCAGAAACACCCGAAGCGTCTCGCCAAGCCGCGTCCCACCAGCGAAATCAGGCACCGCGGTACCGGCGGCGAGCATCGCCTGCTCCGGATCGCGCTGCCTGAGCTGACGGGACACTCGCGTCATCCGAGTACCCAGCGTGAACACCTCGACTGACATCGGAGCCGCCCGCGCGACGACGTGCGCGAACCGCAGCAACGCGTCGGCATACGGACTCATCGAGCCGGAAACGTCGATCAGCAACACGACTTTCCGCGCCCGCGTCCCCTTCCGACGATGCGCCAGCCGAACGGGCTCGCCACCGGACGCGAGCATCGCGCGCAAAGTCCTCGCCGGATCAAGCGCCCCACGATGCGCCGGCGTCCGCCGCGCCGCCCGCCGCCGGGGCAAGACCGGGTGCAGGGTCGCCAACAACTCCCGCAAGTGCGCCCGCTCAGCCTTGGTCAGCTCGGCAAGATCCCGATGCCGGAGAACTTCATGGTCGCTGGCCGCGACGCGGAGCGTGTCGTGAGATTCCTGGCTGCTGTCGCCGTCGCCGCTTGCCGCGATCAACGGAGCGATCCGGGCCTGCTTCCGCACCGGAGTCCCCGACGTCGCCCGTGGACTGTCGTCCCCCTCGAACCACCGCGCGAACGCTTCCTCGTAGCGAGGCAAGTCGTCGGGGTCGGAGCAGAGAGTCAACCGCCCGACCCAGTAGAGCTGCGTCGGCCGGGCAACATCAACCTTCGCCACGGCGGACAGGTAGGCCTGCACCCGCCGCGCGTCACAGGCGACGCCCGCCTCGCGCAATGCCGCCGCGAACCCCGCATAGCCAGCAAGCGGGTCAGCGACTTCGGTGTTCATGCCACCCATTGTCACCCCAACGCCAAAACTCGCGCCGCGACAGCCGATCCGGCCTTGCTGGGACGTCCTTCGCTCACGCGGGCAACGATCGGTTCGGCCACCCTGAGTCGCGGTTGTCCAGTCGCGGGATACCTGTTGTCGGCGGTGATCTTGGCGCGCGGAGGTTTTCGGCCGCGCGGAGGTTTTCGGCCGCGCGGGGGTTCGTGGGCGGGCTGAGATTCTTGGGCGCGCGCAGGTTCCGGCTTGAGCTGCTGCAGCTCGCCAGCGTTCCTCCGCACTGCCACTCCAGTGTGAACCGCGTCGGCACCGCAGATGTTCCGTCTTGCTCGAACTCGCCGCTTTCCTCCGAGGGAGACGCACCGCGACGGCTCTCGGGAACCCAGCAACGCCTGCCGCGCAACGCTCCAGGTGCCTTTGCCCGCGCCGAGCACCGCGCCGCCCGCACCAAAGCCGCAGACATTCCGCTCCCCTAAGCCAAGCCGACACCGCAGCACACTTCCCCAGCCGTCTCAGCCCAGCCAACCGCACACCGCGCCACACCAACGCCCGAGGGCATCCCACTCCCCTAGACCAAGCCGACACCGCAGCACACTTCCCCAGCCGTCTCAGCCCAGCCAACCGAGCGCCCCGCCGCACCAACGCCCGAGGGCATCCCACTCCCCTAGACCAAGCCGAGGCCGCACCAACTTCCCCGGCATCGCAGCACAGCCAGCCCGCATCGCCCCGCGCCACCCCCGAAGGCCCCCGCGCCAACAACGGCATCGGCGAAGGGCGGCCGCGCACGCCGTCCCGCCTCCGGGACAGCGTGCGCGGACCGTGGTTGCGCGCAGCGGCCAGCCTCGGTAGCACAAGACGGGCGCGCGGAACCTTCAGGAAAGAACGGAACTCAGCGGAGCGCCAGGAGGGCGGTCCGGGCGAAGTCGGTCACGAGCCCTCCTTCCGGCACAGTCACAGTCACAAAATCAGTGAAGTCAGCGAAGTCATCCAGTGATGCTTCAAGCATGCCCGATCCCGCACCCCGGCGCAACGGAATTACCCGACCATCCACAGTGGACACCAGCTCAGGAGAACAAGGTGTCCAGCTTCGCCCGCACCCGGTCGAGATCCTCGCTGTACTTCAGCACCGCGCCGAGAGTGCGCGCAGCCGTCGCCGCGTCCAGTTCGTCCCGTTGGAGTGCGAGCAAAGCCCGCGCCCAGTCAAGGGATTCCGCGACACCCGGCGGTTTGAGAAGGTCCATCGCCCGCAGCCGGTGCACCGCGTCGGCGATCTGCCGGGCGAGCGTCTCGCCGATCCCGGGCAGCCGACGGCGCAGGATGTTGATCTCCCGGGCAAGATCCGGATGCTCCAGCCAGTGGTAAAGACACCGGCGTTTGAGCGCGTCGTGCACCTCGCGAGTCCGGTTGGACGTCAGCACAACCAGCGGCGGCTGCTCCGCACGCACCTCGCCGTACTCCGGAATCGTGACGGTGTATTCGTCCAGCAACTGCAGCAGGAACGCCTCGAACTCATCGTCCGCGCGATCGATCTCGTCCACGAGCAGCACACACGGTGTCGTAGTGAGCGCCTGCAGCAGCGGCCGCGCGAGCAAGAACCGCTCCGTGTACAGCGAACGCTCGGCGATTTCCGCGTCGAGCCGTCCGCCGTCCGCCGCTTCGAGGGCGCGCAGGTGCAGCAGCTGACGGGGGAAATCCCATTCGTAGAGCGCCTGCGCGGCGTCGATGCCCTCGTGACACTGAAGCCGCACCAACGGCCACTGCAGCGCCTCGGACAACGCGAGTGCCAGCGACGTCTTCCCGGTGCCCGGCTCGCCTTCGCAGAAGAGCGGACGCTGCATTTGCGTCGCGAGGAATCCCGCGGTGGCCAGCCCCTCGTCGGCGAGGTAACCGGTGGTGTCGAGGGCGGCCGCGAGCGCGTCGGGCGAGGCGAGGGACTCTGTCACGCCCCCGATCGTAGATCCGCGACGGCCGGGTTCGCCGTTCGCCGCCGTCCGGCCGGGCACAATCCGGTAACCGAGCCACCGCCCGCTCCGAGGAACCGCATTCAGTCCGGCGACGCGACATGGAGACCAAACGCTCGAAAACAACCGCGTCCGGGTCCGGCGACGCATGCACAGTTCACCGCACCCGGCCTCGCACCGACACTGTCCCGACGAGACAAACCACAAGCTCCACCAACCCAGCCGACCCAACGCAGCTAGACCCACAGCAGCTCACCGCCAGCCGGACCTCACTCACAGCCTGAGCGCGACCCGTCAGCGCCGCTCCGCACCGGGCCCAGCCAAATCCCCAGGCCGATCGACGTCACTGCCGCTGCCGAGATCACCGCACTCCACAAGCCGCACGTCAGCCCGCCCGCGCAACCAGTCCCGCGCACCGTGGTCCCCGCTCGCCGAATCCGCGATCTCGCCCCACCAACGCCGTCCGAACAGCACCGGATGCCCAGGAACCCCCTGGTAAGCAGCCCGAACGACCGCCTCCTCGGACGCCTCCCCGACGATCCGCGCGAGCGCCGCGGCCGGGACCCACGGCAGATCCACCAGGTGCACGAGCACCGCCACCGCCGACTCCTCGGCGAGCGATTCGAGCCCGGCCTTCAGCGACTCCCCCATCCCGTCCTGCCATCGCACGGCGGGCACCGCGGTCACGTCCGGCGGCAGCAGTTCCCGGACCTGCTCCGCCGACGCTCCGATCACCACCCGCACCGAGGCGCATCCGGCCTCGGCCAGGTTCCGGACCGCCCGCTGGACCAGCGGCTCCCCGTCGTACTCGACCAGTGCTTTGGGACCGCCGAACCGCCGCCCCGCCCCGGCGGCGAGCAGCAGTCCGGCAACCGGTTCCGACATCCGCGCTCAGCCCCGGATCGCTCGCCCGGGCGCGACCGCGGCGAGTTCTGCCGAAATGGCGGCCGCGGTCTCGAGCAGCGGCGGAACGAACTCGGTCCGGACGGTCTCCACCGGCGTCCGGCTCGCGTGCGTGGAGATGTTCACCGCCGCGACCGCGCGCCCCGCCCGGTTGCGGACCGGCGCGGCGACCGAGCGCAAGCCTTCTTCGAGTTCCTGGTCGACCATCGCCCACCCCTGCTCCCGGACCTGAGCCAGCTCGGCCTCGAGCGCGGCGCGCTGGGTGAGCGTGTGCGCGGTCAGCTGGTTGAGGTCGGCGACGATGAAGTAGGCGTTGAGTTCGGTCCGGTCCATGTCGGCGAGCAGCACGTGCCCCATCGAGGTGGCGTGTGCGGGGAACCGCGTGCCGACGTTAATGCTGACGGTCATGATTCGCGACACCGCGACGCGCGCGACGTACACGATGTCGGCGATCTCCAGCACGGACACCGAACTCGACTCGTGCACTTGCGCCGACAGCCGCTCCAGGTGCGGTTGCGCGATCTCGGCCAGAGTGAGGCTGGACAGATAGGCGTAGCCGAGTTCCAGCACGCGCGCGGTGAGCGAGAAGTACTTGCCGTCGGTGCGGACGTAGCCGAGATCCACGAGCGTCAGCAGGAACCGGCGCGCGGCTGCGCGGGTCAGCCCGGTGACGCGTGCGACGTCGCTGAGCGTCGGATGCGGCGCCTCGGCGCTGAACGCCTTGATCACCGCCAGCCCGCGCTCCAGCGACTGCACGTGGTGCGCGCCGCGTTCGGCCGGGTCGTCGGATTCCATGCGGCGACCTTATCCGGCCGGTGGCTGGGCGGCGGGTTCTCCCATCTCGGCGAGAACGCGCTGGGCGATTCCGATCGCCGTGTTCGCCGCCGGCACCCCCGCGTACACGCCGGTGTGCAGCAGGACTTCTCGGATCTCGTCTGCGGTAAGCCCGTTGCGCACTGCCGCGCGGACGTGCATCGCCAGCTCGTCGTGGCAGTGCAGCGCGGCGAGCGCGGCCAGCGTGATGCAGCTGCGGGTCCGCCGGTCGAGGCCGTCGCGCGTCCACACCGAACCCCACGCGGCTTCGGTGATGTACTCCTGGAACGGCTTGCTGAACTCGGTGGTCCGCGCGACCGCCCGGTCGACGTGCTCGTCGCCGAGTACCTCGCGGCGTACCCGCATGCCCGCCTCGTAGCGGTCTCCGGTCACTGTTCCTCCGTGATCCGCTCGAGGATCAGCCGGGTGAACTCCTCCGGCTGTTCGTAGCTTCCCAGGTGCGCGGCGGAGGCGACGACCTCGAGCCGGGCACCGGGGATCCCGTCGGCGATGACCCGCCCGTGCGGCTCGGCGGGCGTCGACGGGTCGTCGGCACCGGCGATGACCAGCGTCGGGACGGAGATCTTCGGCAGGTCTCCGGTGAGGTCCATCCGCTCGATCACCTCGCAGCATCCGGCGTACCCCTCGTCGGGCTGCGCCGCGACCATCTCGCGCAGGTACGCGACCTGGTCCGGATGCGCCTGCGCGTAGCCCGGCGTGACCCAGCGCCCGACGCTGGCTTCCGCGACCGTCGCAGTGCCCTCGGCCCGCACGAGGCGCGCGCGGTCGGCCCACATCTCGGGCGGACCGAGCAACGCTGACGTGCAGCACAGCGTGAGGCTCGCCAACCGCTCCGCGGCGTGCGCGCCCAGCCACATCCCGGTCATCCCGCCGAGCGACAGGCCGACGAAGTGCGCGCGCTCGACGCTGAGGTCGTCGAGCAGCCCCAGCACGTCGCCGCCCAAATCGGCCAGGTCGTACGGCCCCGGCGGCACCGGCGACGCCCCGTGGCCGCGCGTGTCGTACCGGACCACGCGGAATCCGCGTTCGGTCAACGGCGCGACCTGCGGCTCCCACATCCGGTGGTCGCTGCCGATCGAGTTGGAGAACACCACCACCGGACCCGCCGCCGGGCCTTCGACGACCCGGTGCACCCGGACACTGCTCACGCTTGAACCTCCACAATGGACACGGCCGGTCAGACCGCGAAGAACACCGTCTCGTCTTCGCCTTGCAAACGCACGTCGAACCGGTAGTCGGCGCCGTCTTTTTTGGCCAACAATGTGTCCCGCCGTTCCTCGGGAACGCTCGCCAGCACCGCATCCCCGGCGTTGTCCTGGTCCTCGAAGTAAATGCGCGTGACGACCCGGTTCAGCAGCCCGCGAGCGAACACCGACACGTCGATGTGCCGTGCCTGCGAAGCCCCGGACGCGTCCGGCACGACGCCGGGCAGCACCGTGAGAATCCGGTACTGGCCTTGGGCATCGGTGGGACACCGGCCGAACCCGCGGAACGGATCGCCGGGCTTGCCGCGCGGATCGTCGGGATGGTCGAAACCGCCGTCCGGATCGGCTTGCCACGTCTCGATCATCGCGTCGGGAACCGGATTGCCCGCACCGTCGTACACTCCGCCGCGGATCCACACCGCGCCTTCGGTGCCTTCCGGGACCACGAACGGCCCGTCGTCCCACGGCAGCCCGATGGACAGGTACGGCCCGACGGTCTGCGAAGGCGTGCCTTCCAGCCTCACTCGTCCTCCTCCTCGTCCTCGAACACCGACTGTTCGCGCCCGCGCACCACGATGTCGAACTGGAACGCCAGCGCCCATTCCTCCTCGGTGCGGTCGAGGTCGAACCGGGAGATCATCCGCTGCCGCGCCTTCTCGTCCGGGATGGAGTTGAAGATCGGGTCCTGCGAGAACAGCGGATCGTCCGGGAAGTACATCTGCGTGACGAGCCGCTGGGTGAAGGCGGCGCCGAACACCGAGAAGTGGATGTGCGCGGGACGCCAGGCGTTGTCGTGGTTCTTCCACGGGTACGCGCCGGGCTTGATGGTGGTGAACTCGTAGCGCCCGTCGTCGTCGGTCAGCGTGCGGCCGAGCCCGTCGAAGTTCGGGTCGAGCGGGGACGGCCAGCGGTCGCCGGTGTGCCGGTAGCGGCCGCCCGCGTTGGCCTGCCATATCTCCACGAGCGAGTTGCGGATCGGCCGCGCGTCGCCGTCGAGGAGCCTTCCGGTGACAATGATCCGCTGACCTTGGGGCTCGCCCGGATGCTGGCGGGTGAGGTCGTTGTCGAGTTCGCCGAGCCTCCCCGGGCCGAGCAGCGGGCCGGTCACCTCGGTGAGCATCTGCGGCAGCAGGACCAGCGGCTGCGTCGGATGCCGCAACGCGGTGGAGCGGTACGGCGCGTAGTCGAGCGGCGGGTGGGTGCCGTCCGGGTCAGGCCGGTACTGCGGCAGGCGCCGCTCAGTCGGTGTGGCCACGATGCCTCCCCTTTCTCAGCTATTCTCGAGCACGACGGCGAGACCCTGGCCGACGCCGATGCAGATCGCCGCGAGGCCCCAGCGACCGCCGGTGCGGCGGAGCTGATGCGCCAGCGCGCCGATGATCCGGCCGCCGGACGCGCCGAGCGGGTGCCCGATCGCGATGGCTCCGCCGTTGACGTTGACGATCTCCGGGTCGAGCTTCGACCATGCTTTCAAGCAGGCCAACGACTGTGCCGCGAACGCCTCGTTGAGTTCCACCGCGGCGAGGTCGTTCCAGTCGATGCCAGCGCGTTCGAGCGCGATCTCGGCCGCGCGCACCGGGCCGATGCCGAACACATCCGGGTCGACTCCCGCGGCGCCGCGGGCGGCGATCCGGGCCAGCGGCGTCTTGCCGAGCCGCTCGGCCGCGGCCGCGTTGCCGAGCAGCAGTGCCGACGCGCCGTCGTTCAGCGGTGACGCGTTGCCTGCCGTGACAGTGCCGTTTTCCTTGCGGAACACCGTCTTCAGCTTCGCGAGCTTCTCGGGCGTGGAGTCCGGCCGGATGCCCTCGTCCCGGGTCAGCTCGACGCCTTCGACCGGGACCACGTGGTCGTCGTAGAAGCCCTCGTCCCATGCCCGCGCGGCGTTCACGTGGCTGCGTGCGGCGAACGCGTCCTGCTCGTCCCGGCTGATGCCGTAGCGCTCGGCGAGCAGCTCGGTGGACTCGCCGAGGGAAACGGTCCACTGCGACGGCATCGCCGGGTTGACCATCCGCCAGCCGAGCGCCGTGTTGTACAGCGTCTGGTTGCCGGCCGGGAAAGCCTTGTCCGGCTTCGGCATCACCAGCGGCGAGCGGCTCATCGACTCGACGCCGCCCGCGACGACCAGCGAAGCGTCGCCGACCTGGATCGCCCGGCTCGCCTGCACGGCCGCCTCGACGCCGGACCCGCACAGCCGGTTCACCGTCGCGCCGGGCACCGACGTCGGCCAGCCCGCGAGAAGCGCGGCCATCCGCGCCACGTTCCGGTTGTCCTCGCCCGCGCCGTTGGCGTCGCCGAGCACCACTTCGTCCACAGTGGATGGTTCGAGTCCGTTGCGCTCGGCCAGTGCGCGCAGGACGCCCGCGGCCAGGTCGTCAGGACGCACTCCGGAGAGAGCGCCGCCGTAGCGCCCGAAGGGAGTGCGGATCGCGTCGAGTACGTAAGCGTCGCTCATTCGCCGGCCTTCTTCAGTTCACGGAGCAGGGTCAGTTCGCGTTCGGTGGGCGCGGGGGTGGTCTTGAGGTCCGCGGCCGCCTTCAGTGTCCACCCCGTCGCTTCCACGACCTGTTCCAGCTCGATCCCGGGGTGCAGTTCGGTGAGCGTGAGTTCCGCGGTTTCCGGATCGGGCCGCATCAGGCCGAGGTCGGTGACCACGAGCGTGGGCCCGGCGCCGCGCAGGCCGAGCCGTTCGCGGTCGCCGCGCCCGGTGCCGTGGCCGAACGACGTCACGAAGTCGACCTTGTCGACAAAGGTGCGCTTGCTCTGCCGCAGCACGACGAACACTTCTTTGCAGGACGCGGCGATCTCCGGCGCCCCGCCCGCGCCGGGCAGGCGCACCTTCGGATCGTGGTAGTCGGAACCGATGACTGTGGTGTTGATGTTGCCGAACTTGTCGAGCTGCGCCGCGCCGAGGAACCCGACGTCGATCCGGCCTGGCTGCAACCAGTAGTTGAACACCTCGGGCACGCTGACCACCGCGTCGGCGGTGTCGGCCAGCTCGCCGTCGCCGATCGACAGCGGCAGCCTGCTGGGTTTCGCGCCCAGGCAACCCGATTCGTAGATCAGCGTGAGGTTCGGCGCGTGCGTGCGGCGGGCCAAGTTGGCCGCGGTGCTGGGCAATCCGATCCCGACGAAGCACGACATGCCTTCGCCGAGCGCGCGAGCCGCGGCGACGCTCATCATCTCGTCAGCGGTGTACTCGCTCATGCCTTCACCCCGGTCAGGTCATTCAGCCACTTGGCGAATTCCTCGCGGTCCCGTCCGATCTCGTCCCACGCCTGGTATGCCGCGTTGTCCCGCTCGTAGTACCCGGCCGCGTACGAGGGCGCCGCGCCACGCGGAACCTCGGCCACCGCGGTGACCGCCCAGGACGGAAGGACCAGCGCGCCCGGTCGGGGCTCCAGCTCGTCGACGACCTCTTCCACGGTGACCAGTGATCGCTTCGCCGCGAGTACCGCTTCCTTCTGCACGCCTGCGATGCCCCACAACTGGACGTTGCCCGCCCGGTCCGCGCGCTGCGCGTGCACGATCGTGACGTCCGGGTTCAGCGCGGGCACCGCGGTGAGCTGCTCGCCGGTGAACGGACAGGTGATCGGCTTGATCGTGTCCGTCTGCGCGGGCAGATCAGTGCCGGTGTAGCCGCGCAGCACGGCGAACGGCAGCCCGGAAGCACCTGCGACGTAACGGTTCGCCATGCCCGCGTGGCTGTGCTCCTCGATCTCCAGCGGCGCCGGCCACGAGTGCTGCACGGCGTCGCGGAACCGGTGCAGCGAGCCGACCCCGGGGTTGCCGCCCCACGAGAAGATCAGCTTGCTCGCACAGCCCGCGCCGATGAGCTGGTCGTAGACGATGTCCGGCGTCATCCGCACGAGCGTGAGGTTCCGCCTGCCCTGACGGATGATCTCGTGCCCGGCCGCCACCGGGATGAGGTGCGTGAAGCCCTCAAGAGCGACGGTGTCCCCGTCGTGCACCAGCTCGGCGACCGCCTCGCCGAGCGACAGCACCCTTGCCATCACGAGCCCTTCCGTCTGGATCTTCCTGCTTCGGCCGTTCCGTGCTAGCGTGTTCGCATAGCGCACAGAAGTTCTGCATATGAACATAGCACGATCCGGCCGCCCGCGGGAGTGCCGAAAGGCGAAGCGGACGTCCGGACAGACGACACGAGACAACGCGAGGTTCGCGGGCTTCGAGGGGAATGAGGTGATGCGATAAGACAACACGGTGCGCTGGGAGTCGGCGAACGGGTTTCGCGGCCGGCACAGGGCGGCGCGGCCGGCGGCAGACCGGAATTTCGTTGCGTGGTACCGCAATGCGGAATTCGGGCACTGTCGACGTCGGCGGCGTTCTGTCGCGGTTGGACGCTCCGTCGCAGCTCAGGCGGGTGTCCGGCGGTGAGCGCGCCGCGAACCTCGCTTGGGCGGCACGGTCGGCATTAGGCTGCTCGGCATGCCGAAGATCGCTGTCACCCGCTGGATCCCGGACGAGGCCGTGCAGGTGCTCGACGAGGCAGGCGAAGTCGAGATCTCGCCGGAGAACCGGCCGCTCACGCCCGAGGAACTGCGGAAGTTCGTCGCCGGCTCGGCCGCGGTGGTGTCGATGCTGCACGACCGGATCGACGGCTCGGTCGCGGACGCGGCGGGTCCCGGACTGAAGGTCGTCGCGAACGTCGCGGTGGGCTACGACAACGTGGACGTCAGTGCACTGGCGGAGCGCGGAGTCGTGGTCGCCAACACGCCAGGCGTGCTCACCGACGCCACCGCGGACCTCACGTTCGGGCTGCTGCTGGCCGTCTCGCGGCGGCTCGGCGAAGGCGAACGTCTGCTGCGCGCACGGCAGCCGTGGTCATTCCACCTCGGTTTCCTGCTCGGATCCGGCTTGCAGGGCAAGACGCTCGGCATCGTCGGGCTCGGGCAGATCGGCCGTGCGGTGGCGACGCGGGCGGCGGCGTTCGGAATGCGGGTCGTCTACTCCGGACGGTCGTCGAAGCCGGACTTCGACGGCGAGTTCGTGTCGTTCGACGAACTGCTGCGGCGTTCCGACTTCGTGTCGCTGCACTGTCCGCTGACTCCCGAAACCCGGCACCTCGTCGACGCGGACGCGTTGCGGGCGATGAAACCGAGTGCGTACCTCGTGAACACCACGCGCGGTCCGGTGGTCGACGAGTCGGCGCTGGCCGATGCGCTCGAAGCCGGCGAGATCGCGGGCGCGGCGCTGGACGTGTTCGAGAAGGAGCCGGACGTCGAGCCACGGCTGCCGGAGCGCGACGACGTGGTGCTGACGCCGCACCTCGGATCAGCGACGGTGGAAACGCGTACGGCGATGGCGGTGCTGGCCGCGCGCAACGTCGTCTCGGTGCTCGCCGGCGCCGAGCCGCTGACGGAGGTGGGCCGATGACCCGGGTCGTGATCGCACCGGACAAGTTCAAGGGAAGCCTGACCGCGGTCGAGGTGACGGAAGCGATCGCGCACGGCGTGCGCGATGCGTTGCCGGACGCCGAGATCGCCGCGTGCCCGGTCGCTGACGGCGGCGAAGGAACGCTGGAGGTGCTCGAGAACGCGGGCGGCTCGATGGTGCGGTTGTCGGTGCGCGGTCCGCTCGACGAACCGGTCGAGGCGCGGTACGTGCTGCTCGACGGCACGGCCTACGTCGAATCGGCGCGTGCGTGCGGGATCGAGTTCGTGACGCCGAGCCGGGAAGTCGCGCTGGCCGCACACACGTGGGGCGTCGGGGAGTTGCTGAACGACGCCCTCGCCCGCGGAGCGCGGCGGCTCGTGCTGACCGTCGGCGGCACCGCGAGCACCGACGGTGGTGCCGGGATGCTGGCTGCGCTGGGTGCGGAGGTCGTCGACGCGTCCGGTGCGCCGGTCGGTCTCGGCGGCGGGTCGCTGGCGCAGGTGGCGCGCGTCGACCTGAGTCCGGTGCGGGAACGGCTGGGCGCCGTGCCGGTCGCCGTCGCGACGGACGTGACGAATCCGCTGCTCGGCGCCAACGGGGCGGCGGCCGTGTTCGGCCCGCAGAAGGGCGCGGTCCCGGACGACGTCCAAGCGCTCGACGAAGCACTGTCGCACTGGGCGAAGGCGCTTGTGCAGGCTGGCGCATGGGACGTCTCCGACCTCCCCGGAGCCGGGGCTGGCGGAGGTGTCGCGGCGGGAGCGATCGCCGGGTTCGGCGCGACGGTCGAGTCCGGCTTCGACCTGATCGCCGCGTTGACCGGCGTCGACAGCGCGCTGACCGGCGCGGACCTGGTGATCACCGGTGAGGGTTCGCTGGACGAGCAATCGCTGTCCGGCAAGGCCCCGGCGGGCATCGCGGCTCGCGCCGGGCGGACGGGGATCCCGCTGCTGGTGCTCGCCGGACGGATCCAGCTGGACGCGGACGCGCTGGCCGGATTGGGAGTCGTGGGCAGCAGCGCGCTGATCGACCACGCGCCGTCGCTGGACTACGCCCGCAGTCACGCCGCGGAACTGCTGCGCGAACGGGCCGGAGTGCTGGTTCGGGACTGGCTGAGCACCAAATAGCAGAGCGCCCCCGCGAGGAACGCAGGAGCGCTTCTGCTCAACAACGCAGCCGTCTGGACAACCCAGGTCTTGGACGGCGGTGCCACCCAGGGATCGGCCATGAATCAACTCGCCGGGCCGGACGTCCCGAGACGCCCGGCGGGACCGGCGAACGGCACACGGGATCAGCGGACGGACACCGCCGCGCGAACCCCGTGGCCGGGCGCTTGCGCAGCGGTCAGGCGGACTGCTGCTGCGGCAGGACGGCGAAGGCGACGTCGCCGGTGTCGTCCTGCTGGACGTCAAGGACCTTGTCGTCGAGCAACGCGGCTGCCTGCGGCTCGAGGAAGACCTTCGCCCCGCCGTCGGCGCCGACGATGCGATCGCCGTCCTCCGGGGCCGGGGCTACGGACAGCGCCAACTGGGCACCGTCGCCTTCCATGCTCTGCAGCGCGAAGCGCAGGCCGCTCTCTTCGGAGCCGGTGTCTTGTTCAGCGGTCAACGCAGTGATCGCCTCGGCGGCGGCTTCGGTAACGGTCAGCATCTTTCGGCCTTCCCTTCGTCGCAGTCGGATGCGCGCGGTCGGTTGCAGGGTGGTTTTTCACGCTAAAGGCGGCACGACGGTCGCGCAGTGTGAGCGCGACGCCGGTGCCGCGGCGGTGGAACCTGTCACAAATACGTTTGAGATCAGGATCTTCGGGCCATGGCCGACCGGATCGCGTCGGCGACCGTGCAGCCCCCGTGGTCGACCCGTTCGCCCGGTCCGGGATCCGCGGGCCAGCCGGACCCGGCATCGCCCGCGCTGACGGACTCCCCCGCCACGCCAGCGCCGGACCCGCCGGACACCGGCGGCCGAACCTCCGGCCGCTCCGCCGCACGCTGACTTTCGCGGACCTCGTCGGAAGCCGCCGTAGCACGCACCGCGGCTCCGGGCGCGCGGAACGAGTCGACACTGGAGCTGTCCGCACCGGGTGCTTGACTCTCGCGGAGAGTGTCGTCACCGGGACCGCTCACGGGCACCTCCCGAAAGTCCGGATGTTCGTGGTGAGCTACCCGAGGCGTCATCCGATGAAACGGGCCGAACGGCTGTCGTCGGAATCACAGGGTTTCCCGCGGCCTGCCAGGGCCTCAGCGGGCGAAGCGGAGTTAGCGTCGAACTATGACCACCACCAGGTGGATGCCGCGCGGCCGGATCGGACTCCGCCCCCGGCGCAAGCCCGGCCCGGACGCCGCGGGCACCGACCCGCGCGGCGACGACGCGATCGACGCCGTGCCGGAATTCCGCACGCTCGACGAGACTCCGGACCGCCGTTCCCCGGGGTTCGAGCAGGTCTCCGACCACCGCTATGCAGCTGATGACGACCTGACCGCGCTCGCCGACGAGGTCGACAATCGCCGCGCTCTGCGGGACTCCGACGCCGGTCGTTCCGCGGAGAAAGGCAGTCGCCGCTCAACGGCTCATCCGAGCGCCGTCCGCCGGGGAACGACAGACAGCGACGCTGGCCCGCTCCCGCCGGAGCCCGCGGATGAGAGCGCCCGTCGCCACCTGGCGGCCAACGCGAACGCGAATCGCCGCACAACGGCAACCGCCCCCGAGATCTCGCTGCGGCCGAATCCCGAGACCTCGCTGCCGTCAAACCCTGCCCCCGAGGCCCCGCTGCCGCCAAACCCCAAGAC
>NZ_PQIA01000101.1 GCF_003385235.1 Amycolatopsis circi
GCCCTTCACGGACCAACGCCCCGCCCCCGCCTCAATGCACCAAACGCCCCGCTGGGGCGATAGCCCCACCACCACCCAAAGGCAACCGACGCACCCAACAATCGAGGCACCCACACCACCCCCGCACCCCGATACGAAGCCAAAAACGCGGCGCGGAGGTGCTTGTCAAGGCATCTTTCCCGCCTTGACAAGCACCTCCGCGCCGTAGTCACAATCAGCTTCGGGGTGCCCCACGCAACCAACGAGGCAATGTCGCCGCCAGGCGACGAGCTACCGAGCACCCAACCCATGCCGCTCCCGAACCAACTCCACAATCCCAGCCATAATATCGGTCAACTCATAATCCTTAGGCGTAAACACCCGAGCAATCCCCCGCTCAGTCAACAAGTCAGCATCATCAGGCGGAATAATCCCACCCACAATCACCGGAATATCCGAAGCCCCAGCCGCCCGCAGCCCGTCGACCACCAACGGCACGACCTCAAGATGCGACCCAGACAACACCGACAGCCCAACCACGTGCACCCCCTCCTGCACAGCAGCCGCGACAATCTGATCCGGAGTCAGCCGAATCCCCTGATAAACAACCTCAAACCCAACATCCCGCGCCCGAACAGCAACCTGCTCAGCCCCATTGGAATGCCCGTCCAACCCAGGCTTCCCCACCAGAATCCGCAGGCGCTCGCCCATCTCGGACTCAGTGCGACGAACCAATTCCCGAACCCGCTCCAGCCCAGGATCCCCCTGCCCAGCAGCCGCAGCAGCAGAAACCCCAGTAGGCGCCCGATACTCCCCGAAAACCTCGCGCAGCGCCCCAGACCACTCCCCAGTAGTCACCCCAGTCCGAGCACACTCCACAGTAGCCTCGAACAAATTCCCCGAAGTCGAAGCCACCTCCTTCAAAGCGGCAAGCGAAGCAGCGACAGCAGCGTTATCTCGCTCCTCCCGCCACTTCTCCACCGCCGCAACCGCGGCCTTCTCCACCGCGGGATCAATAGTCTCGATCGCCTTAGCACCCTCCGCCTGCAACGGCGACGGCTCAGTCGTCTCGAACTTGTTCACCCCGACAAGAACCCGCTCCCCGTTCTCCATCCCCCGCCGATACTCCGCGAGAGACGAAACGAGCTGCGACTTCATATAGCCGCTCTCAACGGCAGCCACCGCGCCGCCGAGATCCTGCACCCGCGCGATCTCCGCACGAGCGCCGGAAACGATCTCGTCGACCTTGGCCTGCACCACATGCGACCCGTCGAAAATGTCCTCGTACTCCAGCAAATCCGTCTCGAACGCGAGCACCTGCTGCATCCGCAACGCCCACTGCTGATCCCACGGCCGCGGCAACCCGAGCGCCTCGTTCCACGCAGGCAACTGAATCGCCCGCGCCCGCGAACCACGCGACAACGACACCGCGAGCATCTCAAGCACGATCCGCTGGACGTTGTTCTCCGGCTGCGCCTCGGTCAGCCCGAGCGAGTTCACCTGCACGCCGTACCGCAGCCGGCGCGCCTTCGGGTTTTCGACGCCGTAGCGCTCGCGCGTCAGCTCATCCCACAGCTGCGTGAACGCGCGCATCTTGCACATCTCTTCGACGAACCGGACGCCCGCGTTGACGAAGAACGAGATCCGCGCGACGACCTTCTCCATGTCGGCCTGGTCGACCTGGCCGGAGTCGCGCACCGCGTCCAGCACGGCGATCGCGGTGCACAGCGCGTACGCGACCTCCTGCGTCGGCGTCGCGCCCGCTTCCTGCAGGTGGTAGCTGCAGATGTTGATCGGGTTCCACTTCGGCACGTGGTGCACGGTCCACGCGATCATGTCGGTGATCAGCCGGAGGCTCGGCCCGGGCGGGAAAATGTAGGTGCCGCGGGACAGGTACTCCTTGATGATGTCGTTCTGCGTGGTGCCGGTGAGCTTGGCCAGCACCTCGTCGACGTCGCGGCCCTCGGCTTCGGCCTGTTCGCGGGCCACCGAGACGTACAGCGCGAGCAGCCACATCGCGGGCGCGTTGATGGTCATCGAGGTGTTCGCCTCGGCGAGCGGGATGCCGTCGAACAGCCGCCGCATGTCGCCGATGTGCGACACCGGAACGCCGACCTTGCCGACCTCGCCGCGCGCGAGCACGTGGTCCGGGTCGTAGCCGGTCTGCGTCGGAAGGTCGAAGGCGACTGACAGCCCGGTCTGCCCCTTGGCGAGGTTCCGCCGGTAAAGCTCGTTGGACGCGGCGGCGGACGAATGACCCGCATAGGTGCGCATCACCCAGGGCCGGTCGCGCTCGTGGTCGGTGGGGTACGGCACGGTGCACCTCTCTTCGCCGAGACGACCGCCCGAGTGTACCCGCCGGTAACTTAATCGGCGGAGTGGATTCGGCCACGCCCGGGTGACGCGCCGGGCCGGACGACCACTACCCCGCGGTCGAGGTCGACGGTACCCAGCGGCGGCGCTCCCTGCGCTTCCTCCTCAAGAGTCATCTCGACCGAATCGCGGTGTTCCAGCTCGTTGCGCTTGGTGCCGTAGAGGAACGAGGTGACCTCGTCGAGGTACGTCGAGGACATCCGCGCCTTGAGCCGGGACGGCTTCTTCTTCCGCCGCAGTTCCCAGCCGCCGACGATCAGCAGCACGATGGTGGCGACTGGCAGCGAGAGACCCAGCAAGGTCAGCAGCATGTTTCATCCAACGACCCGGGCGCGCGAAGCGTTCCGGGCGATCAGCTCGGCGACCTGGGCTGCACTCGGGACCGCCATCAGCTCCGGCAGGATCGGATACCAGGCGGGCCGCGACCGGTAGCTCTGGTCGCGCAGCCACTCGGTGGCCGTGGGGTGGAAGTCGATCGTCCCGGTGCCGTCGCCGTGGTCGCGCACCCGCGGCGGCCGGAGGTCATTGAGCCGGATCCAGCGGAACTCGATGCCGGGCGGCGACTCCGACACGAAGATCAGCCTGCGGTCGGTGACCAGGTACGTCGTCACCGCGATAAAGGCGCGACGCTCGCGGTTTCGCTCGTGCGCGGTTGCGGCGGCCAGGACGAACACGACGACCCAGCCGATCATGACCCCGTAACTCAGACTCAGAATCGTGGTCAGCCCCGCGGCGAACAAGATCAGGAACCCCACCGTGAGGTAGTAGTGGTAATCGCGATAGCGCCGCACGTAGCGCTGCGGCCTCCCAGACCAGAGCAGTTGTTCGCCTTCGACCAGTGGGTACATGACGCCCTCCTCGCTCCCGAAGAGTGCACGCTGTCCGGTTCGCGCGGGTTGCCCGATCGGCCGGAATTATTCGGTCCGCAGCAGCGAGAGACCCAGCAGGTTCTACCCAGCGGCCGGGGTGCGCGGAGCGTTCCGCGCGATCAGCTCGGCGACGTGCTCCGGATCCTCGATCGCGACCAGTTCGGGCACCATCGACGTGAGCAGCGACCGCGCCTGGAACTTCTGGGCGCGCAGCCGCACGCGCATGGGCGCCGCGAAGCCGACGGTGCCGGTGCCGTCCCCGTGGTCGCGTACCTGTGGCTCCTCCAGATCGGGAAACCACACCCAGCGGAACTCGATGCCGCCCGGACGGTCGGCGACGAAGACGATCCGGCGGTCCGTCACCAAGTAGGTCAGCACCCCGAACAACACCCTCCGCTGCCGGTTCTGTTCAGCGATCAGCGCGATCGCCGCGCCGAAGAAGCCCGGCCACAGTGCGAAGATGTCGGAATCCACCTCGAAGATCGCGATGCCGCCGATGCCGAGCGCGGCGATCGCTCCGAAGGTCACCGCCGCTGCGACGTAATTGTGATAGTCCGCGTACCGGCGCACGTAGCGCCGCGGCCGCCCGGACCAGAGCAGTTGTTCCCCTTCGGCCAGTGGATACACAGCGCCCTCCTCGCTCCCGAAGAGTGCACGCCGTCCGGTTCGCCCGGGTTGCCCGGTCGGGCGGAACCACTGTGACGGAAATCCGCGAGACGTCGGCCGATCCGGGATCTACCGTGGTCAGACGTGACGTGGAGCGGGTACGGCAGCTATCTGGTGATCGTGGTCCTCATCGTGCTCGCGCCGGGGCCGGACACGATGGTGATGCTGAAGAACGCGCTGTCCGGCGGGGCGCGCGGCGGGTTGCTGGCCACCGCGGGCATCCTCGCCGGAAACGCGGTGCAGGGCACTGCCGCGGCGCTCGGGCTCGGCGTGGTCATCGCCCGCTCGCAGCCGGTGTTCCTCACGCTCAAGTGGCTCGGCGCGGCTTACCTCCTCTTCCTCGGCTTCCAGGCGCTGCGCGGCGCGTGGCGCGGGAACTACGACACGGTCGCCGACACCCAGCGTAAGCGCACCAGCGGCTTCCGGCGGTGGCGCGAGGGGTTCCTGTCGAACATCACGAACCCGAAGGTGCTGGTGCTGTACCTGTCGGTGCTGCCGCAGTTCCTCGACCCGGTGCGCACGACGACGTGGGACGCGCTGCTGCTCGCCTACACGGTCGCCGTGCTGGGCACGATCTGGCTGCTGGTCCTCCTGTTCTTCGTGCACCGGGTCCGCGCGTGGCTCAGCCGCCGCAAGGTCCGCCGCGCGCTGGACGGGGTGACCGGCACCGCGCTGGTCGGGTTCGGCGCGGCGCTGGCCCTCGAGTCCTCGTGAGTACCCGCGCCGGTTAGAACAGCCGGTTAGAACCGGCATAGCCGCTCACGAGACGTCACCGCAGCACGTCGTCCAGCCAGTCGTAGATGCGGCCGCTCGCGAGTCGCATCGCGCCGACGTGGCAGTGCGCGTCCGCGCCTTCCTCCGCGGTGAAGTTCAGCATCTTCTTCGGGCCGCTGACCCGGTCGTACAGCTGCTGCGGCTGACCGGTGAAGAACAGGTCCTCCGGAGCGTCGCAGATCAACGCCGGACACGTGATGCGCTCGGCGACGCCGTCGTACAGGTGGTATTCGAGGTACTTCGCCAGGAACTCGCGGTCGGTCGCGCCGCCCATGACGTAGCGGCCGTGGCTCAACGCCCAGCGAACGGTAGGGCTCTGTTCCCGCGCGGCGGCTAGAAAGGCGTCCAGTTCGGGGTCCTCCGGCGCGTTCGCCCGGCGGACGAGTTCGTCGCGGTCCCACGGGAGCTGCTCCACGAAAACCGCACCAGCGTCGAAGAGGCCGTCCACCGCGACGACAGCCGACAGCCTCGGCTCGAACGCGGCGGCGCGCGGCGCGAGCATCCCGCCCAGGCTCCAGCCGATCAGGGCGACCTTGTCCGGGATCACCCGCGGGTCGGCCAGTGCGTAGTCGAGCACCTGGCTGACGACGTGCTCCCAGTCCGGGCGGAACAGCAGCCCGTCGCGGTGGACGGCGCTGGGCTGGCCGGGGCCGTCGAAGGTGAGCACGTGGTAGCCGCGTTCCTGGCCCGCCGTCGCGCCCATGAAGTGCAGGTCCTCGGCGCTGCCGTCGAAACCGTTGTGCACCACCAGAAGCGGCTTCGGGCCGTCGCCGGGAGCGCGGTAGAAGTAGCCGCGCAGGACGTGGCCGTCGTAGGGGATTTCGATCCGTTCGACGTTATCGATCGACTCCACGGCGCGCTGGAAACACTCGACGTTGCGCTCGTAGGCGTAGTTGATCCGCGGGTCTTCGGGATTGCCGTGCAAGAAAAACTCGGCGCGGCGGTAATACGTCGAGGCGCGCAGGTACGCGTCGCGCGCGCTGACCGGGTGCATCGTGGCGGCTTCGGCGTAGAGCCGTTCGGCGGTGGCGAGCCACGCGTCGTGCCAGCTGTCGTAGTCACCGGACTTGATGTTCGACGCGGTCGCGATGACCTCGCCGAAATCCGCGCCCCCGTAGGCGATCTCGCCCAGCGCGAGCAGCGTCTCGAACCAGAATTGCGGGTCGTCTTCGAACAGCAGCGGCTTCATTGGATCTCTTCTTTCGCGAAGGTGCGGAAATCGCGGGCGGGCCGTCCGGCGACCCGCTCGACGGTGTCGGTCACGCGGTCCTCGGCACCGCCGCGGATCGCCTCGTCCAGCAAGGCGAGCATTTCGGCGTACGACTCCGGGAGGCCGTCTCGGACCAGGAATTGCTGATACTCCAGGGTGGAAACCGGCGCGTGCACGACCGGATGGCCGAGCCGTTTGCCGACGATCTCGGCGGCCTGGTCGTAGCTGAGCGCGCGCGGGCCGGTGATGAGGTGGTCGGTGTTGTGCGGTTCCGGGTCGAGCAGCGCGCGGACGGCGACCGCGGCGATGTCGCCCGCGTCCACGAACGCCACTCGCGCATCACCGGTCGCGGTCACGATCCGGCCCGCGCGGGCGCTGTCGCCGACGAGGTTCCCGGCGGTGAAGTTCTGCATGAACCACGACGGCCGCAGCACCGCCCAGCCCGGTTGACGGCGGACTAGGCCGGGCAGACCGCCCACCACCGGGGTGTGTTCGTCCACGGCGGACGAACTGAGCAAGACCACCCGCGCGTCCGGCGCGTGCTTGAGGAACTCCTCGACGAGCGGCTGCGGATCGGCCGCGACCGGCGCGATCAGGTAGACCGCCGAGACCCCGTCCAGCGCCGGGCCGTACGTCGCGGAATCGTCCCAGTCGAACCGGATCTGGCCTGGCTTGACCGGATTCCGGGTCGCCGCGCGCGGCCGTACCCCAGCGGCTTCGAGACCGCGCACGACGCGGCTGCCGGTGGTGCCGGTCGAGCCGAGCACGAGAACGTCAGACACCCGGCACCCCGAGAACATCGGTCACCGCGAGCGGGCTCCAGTAGTCGCGGTAGCGGCGGATCAGGCCGTCGCGGACAGTCAGGACCACGACGTAGCGCAGGCGGTACGGCTTCTGCGTGGCGACCGCGATGCCGGCCAGTTCGAACTCCGCGATCGAGACCTCCGGATCGGTCGTCTGGTGCACGGTCTTCGCGACGACCTCGCGGTGGTCGAGCAGGTTCGGATAGTCGCGCAGGTACTCGGCAAGGGCGGCGCGGCGAACGGGAACTCGGTCACAGCGTCTTCGGCGAACAGCTGCACGAATCCGGCCATGTCGTGCTCGACCAGCAGATCGAGTGCGTGATCGATGAGTGTCATCGAGCCCCTCCTCAGGAATGGACGAGACGGTATCGTCTCAACGCCAACGTACACGGGACGGTACCGTCTCGTCCACACGCTATGCTGCTCGGCATGACGACCCGCCGGACGCCGACCGGAGCTGCCGTGCTGCAGCCCGACGTCACCTACGCCATCACCGAAGCTGTGATCGACGAATTGGCCGACCACGGCTTCGGCAGGCTGTCGATGGAAGCGGTCGCGAAACGCGCGAAGGTCGGAAAGAGCGCGTTATACCGGCGCTGGCGGTCGAAAGACGAAATGATCGGCGCCGTCATCGCGGAATTCAGCCTGGCGCGCGCCGTGGACCCGGACACCGGCAGCCTGCGCGGCGATATCCGGGCCACTCTGGAAGCGCTTTACGGATGGATCATGCACCCGCGGTTTTCGCGCATCTTCCCCGGGCTGATCGCGGAAGCCCGCCGAAACCCGGCAATGGCCGAATTCGCCCGCGAAACAATCGGCGGACCCCGGCGGGCCATCAACCGGGCGGTGTTCACCAGGGCGATCGAGCGCGGCGAGATCCCGGCGGACACGGATATCGAGATGGCGCTGGACATGGGCGCGGGGATTGTCTACTGGCGGCTGATCGTGCGCGGAGTTCCGGCGGGGGACGATTATCTGGATCAGGTGACGGATCTGGTGGTGCGCGCGTTGCGCGCATAGCGAGACTCGCCAACCGGTTATGACTGCCGGTCCGGCTCCGGAACTTCTTCGAGATTCGCGACCAGCCTTTTCAGCAAATCCACCAGAAGGTCGGCTTCTTCGACGGAGAACCCTCGCAACGCTTGATCATTGGTCTCGAACAGTGCCGATCGCACCCGCGTGAGCTTTGCCCGCCCGCTCTCGGTAAGCGAGATCAGGCTGACCCGTCGATCGTGTTCGGCGGAAGTGCGCCGGATGAGGCCGTCACGCTCCATCCGGGCGAGCAACTGAGCCATGGACGGCTGCTCGATCCGGGCCAGCGCCGCCAGTTCCTTCTGCGAGAGCGCGTCGTTCTTGCCCAGCGCCGCCAGGACGGGCATCTGCGCGAAGGTCAACCCCAACGGCCGCAGTCGCCGGTCGTTGACCCGGGACAACGCGCGCGAGGCGAGGTTGACCAAGGCCGCGGGCGCGGACTCGAACCGGGGGTTCTTCACGCCGCGAAGTATATAGGATCCTATTGACCAATTACATAGGCTCCTATACGTTCGCAACGCATAGGTGCCTATGCATCTTGGTCGGCAGACAGGGAGAGACCCGTGATCATTCGCAACGTGACCGTCCTCGACGGGCAGTCAGCCACCCCGCTCGCCGACGCCGAAGTAGTGGTGAGCGACGGGAGATTCAGCGCCGTCCGGTCGTCAGCGGACGCACGGCCCGCGGCCGACGAGGGTCCGGTGCTCGACGCGCGGGGCGGCTACCTGGTGCCGGGTTTGTGGGAGAGCCACACCCACCTGGGCGGGTACGCCTTCTCCAAGCCCGAAAACGAACGCGCGGCGTACATTTCCCAGCTGCTCACCGACTACCTAGACGTCGGCGTGACCAGCGTGGTCGACCTCGGCGGTCCGCTGGACGTCGAACTCGCCGCCCGCGATTACCGCGCCAAGGCCGCGGACGCCGCTGCCGAATTGTTCTTCGCCGGACCGGTGTTCACCGGGATCGAGGGCTGGCCGGTCCTCGACGATCCGAAACGCGCCCCCATCGCTCGCCAGACCGACAATGCCGACACCGCCTACCGGCAAGCGCTGGAGCTGGCGGACCAGGTCGACTTCATCAAGTGCATCTACGACGGCGAGCCCGGCGCACCGGACAAGCTGCCGCTGGACGCCCTCAAAGCCATCGTCGCGGCCGCGCACGAGAAGGGCAAGAACGTCCTGGTGCACGTCCACGAACGCATCGACGTGGAGGAGGCGGTGGCAGCCGGCGCGGACGGCATCGAACACGCCTTCCAGCCGCAGGAGCCCAGCAGCACCGCGGAGGCTCGCGACATCGCCGCGCTGCTGGCGGAGACGAACACCTATTACTGCCCCACCCTGGTCACCTGGGAGCAGCTCGCGTACAACGGCGACGCCGGCTACTTGCAGCAGCTGGTCGAAGGCGGCTTCGCCACGCAGGCGGACCTCCCGCAGATCACCAGCCGCCCCATCTACGGCCACGAGTTCCCCCGGCATTCCGCGCGAGACTCCCGCATCCGCCTCGACTACGCGATGCGCACGCTGGCGCTGATGCACGACGCGGGAGTGAAGATCACCGCGGGCAGCGACGTGGCCATGCTGATGCCCACCCCGCCCGTCGCCCTGCTGCGAGAACTGCACCTGCTGGCGAAGGCTGGGCTGCCGCTGCCCGCGGTCCTGGCGGCCGGCACCCGGCATTCAGCCGAGAAGATCGGCCAGCAGACGGGAACGATCACCGTCGGCTCCGTGGCCGACGCGCTGTTGCTCGACGCCGATCCCCACACGGACGTCGCGCATCTGATCGACCGTTCCCACCACGTCGGGACGCTGCGGGCCGGACGGCCTAGCTGGGAAGAGGCCTGACACCGCGAACTCGCGAAGCCGGGACGCAAGCGCCTTTCCCCCGGCATCGCGACCGCGGTGCAGCCGCCGCTCAAGCCCGCTCCGGCTCCCCCGTCACGCGGTCGATCCGGACGCCCAGCCGGTTCAAGTTCTCCACGACGACGCCCACACCGGCGCGCTCGACAAACTTCTCCACCCCCGGACCGCCGCGCGGCTGATCGTGCGCGGGGTTCCGGTGGGCGGCGGGTGTCTGGATCAGGAGACGGAGATGGCGGTACGTGCGTTGAGCACGTAGCCACCGCCGCTCAGAGCAGGCTTGTCAGCTCCACTGACACCTCGACCGGAGTGGCGACACGGAGAGTGCCTTGGTGTGCGCCGGTCGGCACGTAGGAATGAGTGGTCGCGTCGAGCCGGTAGGAGAAGACAGTGAGCCCGCCGACCTCATCGGTGGTGTTCTCGATCCTCCAGAACTGCGGGATTCCGGCAGCGGCGTACTCGGCAGGCAGATCAGCGTCGTAAACGACCAAGGCCGGACGTCGGTTCAGCAACGGAACATCGCGCAGCCGGAGGTCGACGTCGAATTCCACGACGAGATCATTTCCGCAGGCCACCTCAAGTTCGTAAGACAGCCGTCGGATAATTCGCTGGCGCATGCGGCGCGGGGCCGGGTTCAGGACTGTCGCTCCGTCGACAATTTCGATGACACGGCAGATCTCTTCGTCGAGCGCCTCGTAGTCGGCCGGATACGGGCCTTGTCTATGCCCGTTCCGGCTCGCCCGTCACGCGGTCGATCCGGGCACCCAGCCGGTTCAGGTTCTCCACGAAATGCGGATACCCGCGGTCGATGTGGAACACGTCCCACACCTCAGTCACCCCGTCCGCGCACAACCCGGCCAGCACCAGTCCGGCCCCGGCGCGGATGTCCGACGCCCACACCGGCGCGCTCGACAGCTTCTCCACACCCCGGACCACCGCGTGGTGGCCGTCCGTGCGGGCGTCACCGGACAGCCGGATCATTTCCTCGATGAAGCGGAACCTCGCCTCGTACACGTTTTCCGTGATCATCGACGTGCCCTCGGACACCGCCGACAGCGCGACCGCGAACGGCTGCAGGTCAGTGGCGAAACCGGGGTACGGCAGCGTCACCCAGTCGACCGCGATCGGCCGCTCCGGCTGGACGATGCGGAAACCCTTGTCGTCGTAGGTGGTCACCTCCGCGCCGGCCAGGCGCAGCTTGTCCAGGACCAGGTCGAGGTGGTGCGGGTTCACGCCGCGCACGGTCAGGTCGCCGCGGGTCATCGCGGCGGCGAAAGCCCAGGTCGCGCCTACGATGCGGTCGCCGATCACGCGGTGTTCGGTCGGGTGCAGCTGCTCGACGCCGTGGACGGTGAGCGTCGAGGTTCCCGCGCCCTCGATCTTCGCGCCCATCTCGATCAGCATCGTGCAGATGTCGGCGATTTCCGGTTCGCGGGCGGCGTTGTCGATCACCGTCGTGCCCTCGGCCAGCACGGCCGCCATCAGGATGTTCTCCGTCGCCCCGACGCTCGGGAAGTCCAGCCAGATCTGGGTGCCCACCAGCGTTTCGGCCTTCGCGACGACGCACCCGTGCTCGATGGTGCTCGTCGCGCCGAGCTTGCGGAGGCCGTTCTGGTGCATGTCCAGCGGACGCTGGCCGATCGCGTCGCCACCGGGCAGCGCGACGACCGCCTGCTTCAGACGGCCGACCAGCGGGCCGAGCACGCACACCGACGCGCGCAGCTTGCCCATCGCCGCCGAATCGGCGCGGTGCGACAGCTCCGCGGGCGTCGTGATGCGTGCCGTGTCGCCCTCGATCTCCACCTCGCAGCCGACGCTGCGCAGGACGTCGCCCATCAGCGGGACGTCCAGGATCTGCGGGCAGTTCGTGATGGTCGTGGTGCCTTCGGCCAGCAGTGCCGCGGCCATCAGTTTCAGCACGCTGTTCTTCGCGCCGACCACGTCGACCTCGCCGACCAGCCGGGCTCCGCCACGCACGTCGAAGTGCTCGCTCATGGCCGCCAATCATGCCCTCTCGCCCAGTTTTGCCCGAACCCGGGCCGGTAGAGTCGACCGTATGGTGGTTCGTATCAACCGGGTCTACACGAAGGTCGGCGACAGCGGCACGACCGCGCTCGGCGACGGTTCCCGGGTGCCCAAGACTTCTGCCCGGCTGTCCGCCTACGCCGACACCGACGAGGCCAATTCCGTGCTCGGCCTGGCGATCGCCCTCGGCGCGCTCCCCGACGAGATCACGGACGTGCTGCGCCGGATCCAGAACGACTTGTTCGACGTCGGCGCGGACCTGTGCCTGCCGATCCAGGAAGACCCGCCGTACGAGCCGCTGCGCATCACCGAGGCGTACCTGGAACGCCTCGAAGGCTGGTGCGACGAGTTCAACGAGCGGCTGCCGAAGCTCACGTCGTTCATCCTTCCGGGCGGCACCCCGGGCGCGGCGTTCCTGCACCAGGCGCGCACCGTCTCGCGCCGCGCGGAACGGTCCGCGTGGGCGCTGATGGAGGCCGAGCCGGACACGTCGAACCCGATCGCGGCCAAGTACCTGAACCGGCTCTCCGATCTGCTGTTCATCCTCGCCCGGCTGGCCAATCCGGAAGGCGACGTGCTGTGGCAGCCGGGCGGCTGATCGCGGCATCAAGACGTACGACTGGGCGACTGCCCGCATCCGGCGCGCCGGATTCACCGAACACGACGTGGTGCTCAACGGTTCGAAGCTGCGCTACGCCAGGGGCCCAGCCGGTGACAAGCCAGCGCTGCTGCTGATCCGCGGACAGGCCGTCGAGCTACGCGCGGGTCCTGCCGGAACTGGCGCGGGACTTCACGGGCCACGGGCAGACCGCCCAGGCACCGGAGAAGTACATCGCAGCCGCGGTCGGAGCTGACCTGGCCCGGTCCGTCGAAGAGGTGGCCGGGAAGCGGGTCGTCCTGTCCGGGCATTCCTCGGACGAGCAGCTGGCGGCCTCCGCCTGCCACACGTGCCTGCAGTCCGGTGAATCCGACTGGGGCGCCTGCCTGTTCGCGCACCAGAAGCTGTGGGACTTCTTCGGCGACGGCGCGCAGCGCATCATCCGATCCGGCCTCAAGCGGCGGGCGAAGCATCCGGACCGGTTCGCGGAGATCGTCCGCTCCGTCACCGCCCGGCTCTGACTACCGGGCCCAGCTGGTTTCCTGCGCGGCCCAGTAACGCTCGTAATCGACGTCCCACGTCGAATCCCGGCCCGGCTCGACGGCCTGGGCGACAGTCAGGTCCTCAAGCCGCACCGGCTTCGGCAAGGTCTGCCACCGGCGGGCGCGGTCTTCCCGTTCTCGGGCGTCCATGCACTCAGGGTAGCGCCGGAGAACCCGCTGCACGAGAAACAAAAACCGGGCCCGTCACGATGACCGGCCCGGTTGAAAAACTCATGAAGCTCGCGGCAGCCTTCGCCCCGGCGGCGCCGATTCGAGCCACGACAGGAACCCGGTCAGCGCACCCGGTCCCATCGCGATCTCGATCGCTTCCTGGTCCGAGGACTCGCAGCGCAGCACCGTCGACCCCTCAGGCACCGCGTACGCCTCGGAGCCGGACGGGTCCCGCCGGTCCGCGATCTGCATGCTTTCCCGCTGGAAAACGCGATCCGGCCCGGTGCGCAGGCTCCATACGCGATACCAGACGAATTTATCGCCCTCGTACCGGCCGAGGCCGAGGTGCCAGCTCGAACGGGGACTGTCCGGACGCCACCGCAGCGCCACGCTGACGCCGCCGCCGCGGCGCATCCGGATCCACCGCTGGCCGTACCAGCCGACCACGACGACGAGCACGATCAGGAGCACTAGCACCACCACAGCGATCTGCACGGCCCGGCTCCTGCCCGTCTAGTCCGCTCAGACCGATTGTCCGGCCGCGCGGAGCTGGGCTGTGGCCCTCGTCCGCTCGGCCTCGTCGCCGGTGCTGAGGGCCGCCTTCGCGGCGGCCACGTCGATTTCGTCGGACAGCTCGGCGCTCTCCGCGAGCACGCTCACCCCGGTCGCGGTCACGGACAGGAATCCGCCGTGCACCGCGGCGGTCAGCACGTCGCCGTCCGTCGTGTTCACCTTCACCACGCCACCCTCGACGAGCTGGCCCAGCACCGGCTCGTGTCCGGGCATGATGCCGATCTCGCCCTCGGTGGTCTGCGCCACCACGAAGGTGGCGGTACCCGACCAGAGCCGGCGCTCGACGGCAACCAGCTCCACGGACATCTCAGCCACGTAGCACTCCTTCGCTCGGGGTGTCACCACCGAGTGTAATAGGTCTTGCTTCGGTTACGAGAACGGCGGGGGCCGGTGTCCACAATGGACAGTGCCCCCGCCGGTCTCACGCACTCACTTGCCGGTGATCTCGTGGTACTTCTTCTCGAGGTCCTCGAGACCGCCGATGCCCAGGAACGCCTGCTCCGGGTAGTGGTCGAAGTCGCCCTTGGTGATGCGGTCGAACGACTCGATGGTCTCCGACAGCGGCACGGTCGAGCCCGGGATCTGCGTGAAGGCCTCGGCCACCAGCATGTTCTGCGACAGGAACCGCTCGATCCGGCGCGCCCGCTGCACGGTCAGCTTGTCCTCTTCGGAAAGCTCGTCCATGCCGAGGATCGCGATGATGTCCTGCAGCTCCTTGTACTTCTGCAGGATCCGGATGACCTCGGAGGCGACGCGGTAGTGGTCCTCTCCGACGATCGCCGGGTCGAGGATCGTCGACGTCGACGCCAGCGGGTCCACCGCCGGGAAGATGCCCTTCTGGAACACCGACCGGGAAAGCTCGGTGGTGGCGTCCAGGTGGGCGAACGTCGCGGCCGGGGCCGGGTCGGTGTAGTCGTCCGCGGGCACGTAGATCGCCTGCATCGAGGTGATCGAACGGCCCCGGGTCGAGGTGATCCGCTCCTGCAGCTGGCCCATCTCGTCCGCCAGCGTCGGCTGGTAGCCCACGGCCGAAGGCATGCGGCCCAGCAGGGTCGACACCTCGGAACCGGCCTGGGTGAACCGGAAGATGTTGTCGATGAACAGCAGCACGTCCTGGTTCTGGACGTCGCGGAAGTACTCCGCCATGGTCAGCGCGGACAGCGCGACGCGCATGCGCGTGCCCGGCGGCTCGTCCATCTGGCCGAACACGAGGGCGGTGTCGTTGATGACGCCGTCCTCGGACATCTCCAGGAAGAGGTCGTTGCCCTCGCGGGTGCGCTCGCCGACGCCGGCGAACACCGAGGTGCCGCCGAAGTTGCGGGCGACACGGGTGATCATTTCCTTGATCAGCACCGTCTTGCCCACGCCCGCGCCGCCGAACAGGCCGATCTTGCCGCCCTGGACGTACGGGGTCAGCAGGTCGACGACCTTCAGGCCGGTCTCCAGCATCTCCGTCTTGCCTTCGAGCTGGTCGAAGGACGGCGGGTTGCGGTGGATGCCCCAGCGCTCGAGGTCGTCGCCGTAGCCGGGCTCGTCGAGGCACTCGCCGAGCGCGTTGTAGACGTGGCCCTTGACCTTGTCGCCCACCGGAACGGTGATCGGGCCGCCGGTGTCGGTGACCTCCGCACCGCGGACGAGGCCGTCTTGGGGCTGCAGCGAAATGGTGCGCACGAGGTTGTCGCCGAGGTGGGCCGCGACCTCGAGCGTCACCGTCTTGCGCAGCTGCTCGAACTCGATCTCGACCTTGAGCGCGTTGAACTGCTCGGGGACGGAACCGCGCGGGAACTCGACGTCGACGACCGGCCCGGTCACCGAGACGATGCGCCCCTTGGCGCGCGGGGCTTCAGTACTGGTCATCAATCATCACTTCCTGCTGCGGTGAGCGCGTTCGCGCCACCGACGATTTCGGAGATCTCCTGGGTGATCTGCGCCTGCCGGGCCTGGTTCATCTCCCGCGTCAGGGTGCCGACCAGGTCGTTCGCGTTGTCCGACGCGGCCTTCATCGCCGTGCGGCGGGCCGCCAGCTCCGAGGCGGCGGACTCCAGCAGCGCCGAGTACAGCCGGGTGTTGATGTACTTCGGCAGCAGCGCGGAGAGCAGCTTGTCGGCGCTGGGCTCGAACTCGTAGCTCGGCAGCAGACCGGCCGGCTTCTCGTCCTCGCCGTCGGAGTACTCGACCTCCAGCGGTGCGACCCGCTTGGCGACCGGGCGCTGCGTCAGCATCGACACGAACTCGGTGTAGACGACGTGGATCTCGTCCACGCCGGTGATGCCGTCCGCGTTGCCCGAAGCGTCATCCACACCCGAGTTGAAGGACTGCACCAACGTCTCGGCGGCCGCGACCGCGTCCCGGTAGGCAGGCTGGTCGGAGAAGCCCGTCCAGCTGCCCGCCACCGCGCGGTTGCGGAACCGGTAGTAGTTCAGGCCCTTGCTGCCGGTGGTGTAGACGTCGACCTCCTTGCCTTCCTTCTTCAGGAGGGCAAGCAGCTCTTCGGTCGCCTTCAGCACATTGGAGTTGTAACCGCCGCACTGGCCCTTGTCACTGGTGACGACCAGGACGGCGGCGCGCTTCGGGTTCGGGCGCTCGACCAGGAGCGGGTGGTCGAGGTTGGCCGCCGCGCCGGCCAGCGCCGAGAGCACCTTGGTGATCTCGTCCGCGTACGGCCGGGAAGCGGCGACCTTCGCGCGCGCCTTGGTGATGCGCGCGGTGGCGATGAGTTCCATCGCCTTGGTGATCTTGCCGATCGACTTCGTCGCCTTGATGCGCGAGCGAAGCTCCCGGAGTTGTGCGGCCATGGGCTACCAGCTCACTTCTTCGGGGCGGGCTTGTTGACCTTGACGGTCTCCTGCCCGACCTTCTCGGCGGCCATCGCGTCGGCGTTCGACTCCAGCGGCTTGCCCTCGGCGGTGGTGAACTCCTTCTTGAATTCGTTCACCGCCGCGATCAGCGCGTCGCGGGTGTCGTCCTCGAACTTGCCGGTGTCGCGGATCGCGCCGAGGACCTCGGCGTGCTTGCGCCGCGCCGAGTCGAGGAACTCGAGGTTGAAGCGGCGCACGTCCTCGGTCGGAACCGAGTCAAAGTAGCCGTTCGTGCCCAGGTACACCGTGGCGACCTGCTCCTCGACCGGAATCGGCGAGTACTGCGGCTGCTTGAGCACCTCGTACAGCCGGGCGCCGCGCTCAAGCTGCGCCTTCGACGCGTCGTCCAGGTCCGAGGCGAAGGCGGCGAACGCCTCCAGCTCGCGGTACTGGGACAGGTCGATGCGCAGCGAGCCCGCGACGTTCTTCATCGCCTTGACCTGCGCGGCGCCGCCCACGCGGGACACCGAGATGCCCACGTCGATGGCCGGGCGCTGGCCGGCGTTGAAGAGGTCCGACTGGAAGAAGCACTGGCCGTCGGTGATCGAGATGACGTTGGTCGGGATGTAGGCCGACACGTCGTTCGCCTTGGTCTCGATGATCGGCAGACCGGTCAGCGAGCCGGCGCCCAGCTCGTCCGACAGCTTCGCGCACCGCTCGAGGAGACGGGAGTGCAAGTAGAAGACGTCGCCGGGGAACGCCTCGCGGCCCGGCGGGCGGCGCAGCAGCAGCGAGATCGCGCGGTAGGCGTCGGCCTGCTTGGTCAGGTCGTCGAACACGATCAGGACGTGCTTGCCCTCGTACATCCAGTGCTGGCCGATGGCCGAGCCGGTGTAGGGGGCGATCCACTTGAAGCCGGCCGAGTCCGAGGCCGGGGCCGCGACGATGGTGGTGTACTCCATCGCGCCCGCGTCCTCGAGCGCCGACTTCACCGAGGCGATCGTGGAGCCCTTCTGGCCGACCGCGACGTAGATGCAGCGAACCTGCTTCTTCGGGTCGCCGGTCTCCCAGTTGGCCTTCTGGTTGATGATCGTGTCCACCGCGACCGCGGTCTTGCCGGTCTTGCGGTCGCCGATGATCAGCTGGCGCTGGCCGCGCCCGATCGGGGTCATCGCGTCGATCGCGGTGATGCCGGTCTGCAGCGGCTCGGCCACCGGCTGGCGCTCGACCACCGAGGCGGCCTTGACCTCCAGCGGACGCCGGGTCGTGGTCTCGATCTCGCCGAGGCCGTCGATGGCGTGGCCGAGCGGGTTGACGACCCGGCCGAGGTAGCCTTCGCCGACCGGCACCGAGAGAACCTGACCGGTCCGCTTGACCTGCTGGCCTTCTTCGATGCTCTCGAAGTCGCCGAGGATGGCCGCACCGATGGAGCGCGCGTCCAGGTTCAGCGCCACGCCAAGGACGCCGCCCGGGAACTCGAGCAGCTCGTTGGCCATGGCCGAGGGCAGCCCTTCGACGTGGGCGATGCCGTCACCGGCGTCGGCGACGACGCCGACCTCTTCCCGCTCCACCGAAGGGGCGTAACTCGAGACGTAATTCTCGATCGCGTGGGCGATCTCGTCCGAGGAGATCGTCAGCTCCGCCATTTCGTTCCCGCTCTCGCTTCTCTTCTGTCCAGTGTGCAAAGTCTGTTGTGCCGCTCAGGCCCGGCTCAGCGTGCGGCGCACCGCCGCCAGCTGCCCGGAGGTGCTGCCGTCGATGACCTCGTCCCCGACGCGGACGACGAGCCCGCCGCCGAGTGCCGGGTCGATCTCGACGTGCAGCGCGATCGGCCGCCCGTAGATGCCGTCGAGCTTGGTCCCGAGAAGGGCCCGCTGCTCGTCGGTGAGCGCGTTCGCCGAGGTCACGTAAGCGACCGAGCGCTCGCGCCGTTCGGCGGCCAAGGCGACCAGCTTGTCGAGCCCGTTGCCGACGCCGCGCCCCTTGGCGCGCCGCACGACCTGCTCGACCAGGGTCTCGGTGACCGCGTCGACCTTGTCCGCGAACAGCCCGCGGACCAGGGTCCGCTTCGCGTCGGCGGGGGCAGCCGGGGCGGACAGCGCCGCCTCGAGTTCCGGGGCGCCCGCGACGATCCGCGCGACCTGGAACAGCTGAGACTCGACGGTTTCGATGTTCCCGGCCTTTTCGGCGGCGGTGAGCAGCGCCGAGCGGCCGATCGATTCGAGCCCGTCCACCAGCTCGCGGGGACTGGACCAGCGGCTGCCCGCCACGGTGTCGAGCACCTTCAGGGCCTGTTCGCCCAGCTTTCCGTCGAACAGGCGGCGGACCAGGCCCTGGCGGCTCTCCGGCGCGACCGAAGAATCGCCGACCGCGCGGCGCAGGCCGATTTCGCGGTCAAGGAGGTCGACGACCGAGAGCAGCTCGTCCCCGACCGAGACCGACACTGTGGGGTCGGCTCCGGCCAGCACCTCGCCGAGCGAGCGCTCGGCGAGGTCGAGCGCTTCACGGCTCGCAGCATGCAGCGTCATCTCTGGTTACTTCCCCGCTCCGTTAGTGGCCCCGGCGGTGTCCAGCTCCGCGAGGAACCGGTCGACGGTGCCCCGGCGGCGCGCCTCGTCCTCGAGCGACTCGCCGACGATGCGGCCGGCCAGCTCGACCGCGTTGCGGCCCATCTCGGCCCGCAGCTCGGCGACGATCTGCGCCTTCTGCGCCTGCAGCTGGGCGTGGCCCTGCGCCACGATCCGCTGGGATTCGGACTCGGCCTGCTCCCGCAGCTCCGCCTTGATCTGCTCGGCTTCGAGCCGGGCGTCGTCGCGGATCTTCGCTGCTTCGGAACGGGCGTCCGCCAGCTGCGCCTTGTACTCCGACAGCGCCTTCTCGGCCTCTGCCTGAGCCTTCTCGGCCTTCTCGATCCCGCCTTCGATCTTCTGCGCCCGCTCCTCGTACGTCTTCTCGAAACGAGGGACGACGTACTTCTTGAGGATGAACAGCAGGATCAGGAAGGCGACGATGCCGAGGATCAGTTCCGAGATGTCCGGAACGATCGGGTTCTCTGATGCGAGCACCACTTCGGTCTTCAGCACAACGTCTCCTTACGCGAGAGCGGACGACTCAGGCGGAGGCGATGAAGTAGATGACGATACCGATCAGGGCCAGCACCTCGGTGAGCACGAAGGTGGCGTAACCGATGCCCTGCAGCTTGCTCTGGGCCTCCGGCTGGCGGGCGGTGCCGTTGATCACCGCGGCGAAGATCAGACCCACACCAATACCGGGGCCGATCGCGCCCAGGCCGTAGCCGATCGCCGCGAGGCCCTTGTTGATGCTGACGGCTTCGGCGGCCTGCTGGGCCAGAACGATGTTGCTCACGAGCGTTTCCCTTCACTTCGGTCCGCGCACTCACGCGGATCGGGGTCTTTAGGTGTTCTCAGTGCTCCGACGCCAGCGCGGCGCCGATGTACCCCGCGGACAGCAGGGCGAAGATGTACGCCTGAAGGACCTGGATGAAGGCCTCCAGGAACGTCAGGCCGATGGCGAAGATCCATGCCACCAGCGACACCGGCTTCAGCGCGATGCTCGAGGTCTCGGTCAGCAGGAACGTGCCGCCGAGGGTGAAGACCGCCAGGATCAGGTGACCCGCGAACATGGCGGCGAAAACACGGATGGCGAGCGTGAGCGGGTTCAGGAAGAACTTCTCCGCGAACTCGATCACCGCGAACAGCGGCAGCACCGGGCCGGGGACGCCCGCGGGCGCCAGTTCCTTCTTGAAGTACGAGCCAATGCCGTGCTTCTTGATCCCGGCGTAGTGGTACATCGGGTAGACCACGAGCACCGACAACGCGATCGGGAACCCGAAGCGCGCCATGGTGGGGAACTGCAGGAACGGGATGACCCCGTACAGGTTGTTCAGCAGGATGAAGGTGAACAACGCGAAGATGACCGGCACGAAGCGCTTGAAGTCTTTCGAGCCGATCTGCTCGCGGGCGATGTTGTTGCGCGCGAAGTCGTAGATGAACTCGGCCACGAACTGGCCTTTGCTCGGGACGACCTTCAGCTTGCGCGTCGCCAGCAGGAAGTACCCCGCGATGATGATCACCGAGAGCACCACCAGGAGCATCGGCTTCGTGACGAAGCCGAACAACGGCGGCAGCTCAAAGCTTTCGGCGCCAGGGGGCGCGAAGGTCGCACCCTCGGTCAGTACCAGCGCGGCCACTGGGCTCCTCCCGGTTCTCCCGGCCGGCGTTCACTCCGCCGGGGGAATCGTCACGATCTGGACTTAACGTACCCGATACGCATCGGGACGCCGGAGGCGGCGGTACCCACCGTGCGCGGAGCCAATCAGCCGATCCGCGTACGAGGGATGTCTCGCGTGAACACTGCCCTGCGGTCTACTTCGGACCAGGCGAGAGAGGCGGAACCATCCGGTCGCCACACTGCTGATCGCGGTTCGTCGTCGGGAGTGCGCGGCCGAGCCGCCACCCATGACGCGGACCATACCAGCAGGTCAATCAGTGCCGTACAGGCGTACTCCTTACCAGCCGAATGGTCCAGGACTTAGGTCCCGGGTCCGGCTGGGACCCTTGTCCCGAATCCGTCAATTCGAGGTGGGAATGATGGTCGGGATACGCGCTTTGCGGAATGTCGCGAACTCCACGGCGGCGGCCACGAGAATGGCGACGATCATCGTGATCCCGAGCGAAAGCGGGTGCAGCACGGTGACGCCCTTGAGCAGAGTGAGCGCGAGGAACAGCAGGATGACCTTCGCCGCGTAACCGCCGAGAGCGATGAGCATCACGAGCGACGGGTCCTGTCCGGCGGATACCTTCATCATGCCCAGCGTCGACAGCGAGGCGACCATCGCCAGCACGCCGCCGACCAGGGCGCCGAGGAAGCCGTGCAGTCCGTTGAGGACGGTGAAAAGCACGATGCAGACCAGGATGAACGGAGGGGTGTAGAGCAGCGAGGCGCGCGTCATCGAGCGCGCCAGCTGGCGCACCGGAGCGGCGTGCGGGTTCTCGGGAGCCTTGGCCTGAGCCGCTGCCTGGGACGTCTCGGGCGTCGTCTCCGGCGTCTCGGTGTCGCTCACTGCATTCGCTCCTCGTTCGGTTCGACCCGCCAGTATAGACCGCCCGGGAAGTCAGACTCCGTGGCGGTGCCGGGAACGCAGCCGCGGCACCAGGGAAACGAGCACCGCGACCACCAGCGCGGCGCCAATCGACCAGAACACGACCGGGCTGTCGAAAATGGTGATCGAGACCGCGCCGAATGACAGGATTCCGGCCCACAAATAGATCAGCAGCACCGCGCGCCGTTGCGAATGGCCGATTTCCAGCAGCCGGTGGTGCAGATGCATTTTGTCCGCGGCGAACGGGCTCTGCCCGCGCCGCGTGCGCCGCACGACGGCCATCACGAGGTCGAGCACCGGCACGAAAAGCACCGCCACGACGACCACCAGCGGCGACAGCAGGGCCAGCGCGTCCGAGGCGGAGAACCGGGTGTAGTTGACTCGTCCGCTCGCCGAGGTGGTGGCCCCGGCGAGCATCAGGCCGATCATCATCGATCCGGAGTCGCCCATGAAAATTTTGGCCGGCTGGAAGTTGTACGGAAGGAAACCGAGACAGGCTCCGGCGAGCGCGGCGGCGATGAGCGCGGGCGGGTACGAGCCGAAGTCGCCGCCCGCGTTGTCGAGCAGGCCGAGCGAGAACACGCAGGTGGCCGTCGCGGCGATGAAGCCGAGGCCGCCGGCCAGCCCGTCGAGGCCGTCGACGAAGTTCATCGCGTTGACCATGACGACGACCATGACGACGGTCAGCAGCGCGCCCTGGTTCTTGTCCAGCACCAGCACCGAGCCGATGGAATCGCCGTTTCCGCCCCACGGCACCCAGAACGACACCCACTGCACGCCGAAGATGACCAGGATCCCGGCGCACATGACCTGTCCGGCGAGCTTCGTCCACGCGTCGAGTTCGAACCGGTCGTCCAGAATGCCGATGAGCGAGATGACGCCGGCCGCGAGCAGCACGCCCACCGCGTCGTAGGAGACGTCGAAACCGTGGCTGAGCGCGGGCAATTGGTGCGCGAGGCCCATCGCCGCGGCGATCCCGAGGTAGATGCCGACGCCGCCCATCCGCGGGATCGGCTTGACGTGCACGTCGCGCGCGCGAGGGTTGGCGATCGCGCCGATCCGGATGGCCACGCGCCGCACGACGCCGGTCAGCAGATAGGTCACCGCGGTCGCGGTCAGCGCGACAAGCAAGTACTCCCGGATCGGGAGAAGTCCTTGGACTACAGGCATGACCGCGTCACGCCCGCCGGGAGGTCGAAGTCACCGCGCCACGCTACCGCGCCCGCGTGCGGCCCGGGTGAACGGCAGTCACTTCCCCGGCTCAGTCCAGCGTCTCCTCGGCGACGCCGATCACCTCGGCGATAGCGGCCTTCGTGACCGCGCCCTCGCGCAGCACCACCGGCTTGTCGCCGGTCAGGTCCACGATGGACGACGCCACCGCTTCGCCGCTCGACCCGCCGTCGAGATACACCGACACCGAATCGCCGAGCTGCTCCTGGGCTTCCTGGGCGGTCGAGGCGGGCGGACGGCCGGAGACGTTCGCGCTCGACACCGCCATCGGGCCGACGTCGCGCAGCAGCTCCAGCGCGACCGGGTGCAGCGGCATCCGCAGCATCACCGTGCCGCGCGAGTTGCCGAGATTCCACTGCAGACTCGGCGCGTGCGGCAGCACGATCGACAGGTCGCCGGGCCAGAACGCCTCGATGAGCGCGCGCGCCTGCGGCGGGACGCCGAGCACCAGACCGTCCACAGTGGACCAGGAGCCGACGAGAACGCCGACCGGCATGTCCGGGCCGCGGTTCTTCGCCCGCAGCAACGCCTGGACGGCGCCGGAGTCGAACGCGTCGGCGCCGATGCCGTACACCGTGTCCGTCGGCAGGACGACCAGCCGGCTCGACCGCACCGCGGCAGCCGCCGCGGACAGGCCTTCGGCTCGGGATTCGCGCTTGCCGCAGTCGTAGACCGCACTCATGCCGGGCAGCCTATCCCCCGTCGCGCGGGTTCTCGGAGCACCCCGACCCGGTGCGGGGTGCAAAAGTCCGTGAGGGGAACCCTGAGGGACTCTGATTCCCTCAGGGTTCCCCTCACGGACATCTGTGGGAGCCAGTGGTCAGGCACCGTAGCTGGCCTGTTTCACCGCGAACACGTTCCGGTTCCCCTGCCCCTCCTGCAGGGACCACAGGAGATCCGCGTCCTTCGGGTCCTCCCAGTACGAGATGCTCTCCCCGCTGCTCACCCAGGCGTGCGTGGCCGGGCCCGCCGTCGGGGTCCAGTAGTAGAGCTGCTTCTGCGCGGAGGAGTTGAACCACCAGCGGCCGTTGTGCGAGGCGACGCCGTTGAGGTTGTACCAGGGCAGCTTCAGCGCCTGGCTCGCCGTCGTGGAGGCGGCGAACGTCGTCGCTCCCGAGGCGAACGGGAAGCGGATCGCGCGCGGGGCTCGGTTCGGGTAGTCGGTGCAGTCGGCCTTGCAGGTGTACTCGGTCATCACGATCGACTTGGTCACCCGGTCCAGCGAGATGCTCGACCAGGCCAGGTTCGTGCCGGACGTGGTGTGCGCGGCGACGGTGCCGACCTGCGGCAGGACGTAGCGGTAGTTGTGCGCGTAGTACTGGCCGCCGGAAAGGCCGATCTGGTCGGCGGTGCCGCCCGAGTTGACCTCGAGGATCTTGCGCATGTCGAAAACGCGCATGCCGCCGCCGGTGTCGGCGACGTACAGGTAGTCGCCGTACCAGGAGACGCCGCCGGCGTGGATCGGGATGTCCTTGTAGTTCGGCGAAGCGGTGGTGCCGGTGGGTTCGACGAGCAGGATCTTGCGGTACTTGTTCGGATACGTCGCGTCCCAGTCGGCGAGCGTGATCCGGCTGCGGACCTGCTTGCCGCCGCACTTGTCGCGCGTGTACCAGCTGACCGCGACGAGCTGGTGCCCGTCGTAGTTGCCGCCGTTGTCGCCGCCGACCGCGTCGCGGCTGGTGGTGATGCCCTGCGGGTAGTTGGTGCAGTCGCCGTTGTCGCCGTCGTCGAAGCGGAATCCGCCGGTGAGCCCGGCCGGTTTGAAGGTCGACGGCAGCGGTTGGCGGTCGTGGTTCGCGTTGTCCATGACGGTGTGCACCGGCACGGTGTGCAGTTTCGACGCGAGACCGGAGTAGGCCGCGTCGTATTTGTGGTAATCCGAGGTCAGCGTGTATTCGCTGGCGGGCAGTGTGGTCGGTCCGGCCGCGGCGGACGCGGTGGTCGCGCTCGCGGTGAGCGCACTGGCGGCGATGAGCACGGCGCCGCATCCGGCGGTGATTCGATGACGCAAGAACATGACTCCCCCAGAGTCTGATCGTTCGGCCGCCCCAAGGTAGGGGGTCGCTCGGTGGCGGGGCAAGCAGTTCCCGCCCAGCCGGAAGGCGCCGTCCGCCGCGGGAGGAGACGGCGCCTTCCGGGTTCAGAATCCGATCGCGGTGCAGGCGGTGGTCGTCGTCTTCGCCGGGTCGGCGATCGACGTCGCGGTCAACCGCACGCGAGCGGTGTGCGGTGCGTCTGCCGAGCGTTTCGCGTACGCCTGGATTTGCGTCGAGGCGCCGAACTTGGCCGTGGCCAACGCGTTCGGGAGCCGGACTTCCCAGCCGCGGGTGTCGGTGGACGCGGTCAGCCGGTAGGTGTCTTGGTCGTACGGGGCCGCCGCGCCGCGTGCCGAACCCTGGTTCGACAGGCGGAAGTCGCAGGTCGCCAGCCCGCCGTGGGTGAACGCGGGCAGTGCGGGCCACAACCACGCGCCCCGCGTCTGCGGTCCGGCGCCGTCGAGCGACGCGACGGTGACCGTGTACGACAGCACGCCGCGGCTGTCGCGGTCGAGATCGGTGACGAGGAACCGCAACCGGTTGGCCTCGTCGGTGTACTCGTAGCCGCTCGCCGCGCCGGTGCCCGCCTTGAACGTGGCGTCGTTGAGCTGCCGGTAGTCGCCGACGGTGATCTTGACCGGCGTGCCGTCCGGGCGGACGTAGTCGGTCAGCCCGATGTCCTGCGGGTTCGCGTCGACGATCCACTCGAACGGCGCGGCGTCCCTGGCCTTGGTCTTGGCCAGCAGGACGCCGGAGTCCGGTGCGAACGAATCCGAACCCATCCGGTCGACGACCTCGACGCTGTAGTGGTCGTAGCCGCCGCCGTCGCACTTCGGGTCCTTCGACGGATCGCACTTGGGCGAACGATCGCCGCCGGTGAGCGCGATCGTGATGCCCGCGTACGCGCCGGAAGCGGGATTCGCTTCCCGAGCAGTCACGCGCGCGGTGACCGGACCGGTCGTCGCCAGCTGGTTCCGGTCGAGGTTGAGGACGGAATTCGGATCGACGATGCCGAGCTTGAGTTTGTTGCGCAGCATGTGGTGCGCGCCCATCGAACCGCCGTCGGTCGCTGGAATCTGCCAGCGCGTGTGCGGGCCGCCGGGACCGTTGAAACTGCCGCGCGACAACATTTCCCACGGCCCGGTGTAGGACCGCCGGGGCGGATCGCCGAACGGGTTGTTGTAGTTGTCGCCGATGCCGAGGATGTGGCTGAACTCGTGCGCGAACACGCCCTGGCCGGAGCTTTCCGCCTGGGTCGAGGATCCGTTGGCCGCGTTGGGCCAGATGCTTGCCGCCGAGGCCCACGACGTCCACGGCACGTAGCGCGTGTGCGCCCAGTTCTGGTCGCCGGGTTTGCTGCCGGGCGGGCCGAATTCGGCGGGCACCTGTTCCTTCGAGCCGAATTTCATCTCGCCGAATTCCTGCCACGTCGAGCTTTCGTCCTGGCCCGCGGAGAGGAAGAAAATGAAGTCGAACTGGTCGGCCACCGGACCGACGTCGGCGCGCCACGCGTCGCCCGCGTCCTTGCGCAGGTCCCGGGTGCAGTCGGCGTTCGCCGGACAGTCCTGCGGCTGGAATTCCATGCCGTACTCGAAGGATTTGCCGGGCATCCGGTAGGGGCCGAACGCGGTGAGGTCGACGCCGAACCGCCCGCCGGAATCCTCCATCCAGTACTCGTTGATGGTGTGGCCGTGGTTCAGGGTTTCGGGTTTGTTGAGGAAATCCTGGTAGTGCTGCGCGACTTTCTCGCGCGGCAGGTTGTTCACCGACGGCGACGGATTGCCGAAGACGGTCGAATGCGGCGGCTTCGTGACGACGAAATCCGCGTCCGGGTAGTCGGCCAGCACGACGGCGCCCTTGAACTTGCGGACGGTCGGTTTCAGCGACGGGTCGGCCCAGTTGGTGCCGGGCACGTGGCGGTAGTCCTGCCAGGTCATGCTCGCCTGGTCGGCCCAATGCGCGGAATCGAGCGGCGCGGGCCAGCCTTTGACGAGCGGATCAGCCGCGGCGGTCCCGGCGAGCAACGCGGGAGCCAGGGCCGCGACCGCCACGACGACGGCTAGGCGGCCTCGGATGGTCCGAGTGCGGGTGGTCCGGGTGCGGGCGGCGCCGAGGCGGGTGGCCCCGACGCGAGTGGTCCCGACGCGAGTGGTCCGGGTGCGGTGATTCCGGCGGGGTAAGGGGGATCTCATCCTCGCTCCTCACAGTCCGCCGGTCCGCCCGGCGGTCCCGAGGCCCGACGCTAACGGTGATCGTTAGGCGGGCGAACGAAATCCACCCCGCTGCCGCACGACGAAAGTCGGGCAAGACGAGCGGGAAGGGGCAAATGGCCCAGCGCCGCCGTCCGGGGCTGCGGGAAGCCGTGAGGGGAACCTTCACGGACTCTGAGTCCCTCAGGGGTCCCCTCACGACCCGCGGCTGTCCGTGAGGGGCCCCTTCACGGCCAGCGGCGGTCTGCGAGAGGCCCCTGCACCGACCTGGGCCGCGCGGAGTTCGCCTAAGGGACGCCAGCTGTCCGTGAGGGGCCCCTTCAGGGACTTGGATTCCCTCAAGGAGTCCTTCACGGACTTCCCGGGCAGAGAGAAGCCTCAGCCCAGCCGACGGGCGGTGACGAATCGGGCGCGGCCCGTGTAGTCCGGGTGGTCCTCGACGCCGGTCAGCACCCGCCGGGCCCGCACCAAAGCCGGGACCGCCGAACCGTGCGTGTCGTCGTGTTCGATCGCCAGCCCGCCGCCCGGGCGGAGCAACCGCGCTCCGGCCGCGATCGCGTGCCGGATTACCGCCAAGCCGCTTTCCTCCGCGAAGACCGCGCGCGCCGGGTCGTGTTCGCCGACCTCCGGCGGGACCGGCGTGCCCTCCGGCACATACGGCGGGTTGCAGAGCACCAGATCCACGAGACCGTCGAGTTCGGCGAACATCGTCGGGTCCGAGATGTCGCCGGAGTAGAGCCGGATCGGCGTGTTGCCGGCCGCGGTGTGCACGTCGGCGTTGTGCCGGGCCCAGGCGAGCGCCTGCGGGTCGACGTCGACCGCGTAGACCACCGCGTCCGGGCGTTCGTGCGCGAGCGCCAGCGCCAGCGCGCCGGAGCCGGTGCAGAGGTCGACCACCACGGGATATTCGCGGCCCTGCAGGAACTTCACGCCCCATTCGAGCAGCAACTCGGTCTCCGGCCGAGGGACGAACACGCCCGCGCCGACGTTGACCGTGATGTTGCCGAGCGCGGCCCATCCGGTCAGGTACTGCAACGGGATTCGCTTGGCGCGCTGCGCGACGAGCTGCCCGATCGCGTCGATCACCGGCGGGTCGACCAGCGGCACCATCGGCAGCCTGCCCCGTTCGACGCCGAGCACGTGCGCGGCGATGAGATCCGCGTCCGACCGCGGCGATTCCACGCCCGCCTCGGTGAGGATCCGGGTGGCCTCCATGATGGCCAGGCGCAGCGGCTGCCGATTCACTGGTCGTCCTTCACTCGTCGAAGCTGCCCCCAACGGGGGTGCTGCTCAGCGTATCGACCCCCGGCCGCGCGAGCCTCACGCCTGGCCGAGATACCCGGACAGGACTTCGCGCCGCTGGGCGAGGTCCCCGATCCGGCGTTCCACTTCGGCCAGTTCCCCGCGCAGCCTGCGCACCAGATCGGGGCACAGGTCGAGGTGCGCGGCGGGACCGATCGCGCAGTCGAGCATCTCGGCGATCATCTCCGTGGTCAGGCCCGCGGCCAGGAGTTTCCGGATCTGCAGCACGCGGACGATCGCATCCTCGCCGTACACGCGGTATCCGCTCGTGTTGCGCGTCGAGGTCAGCAGCCCCTGCTCGCCGTAGTAGCGCAGCAGCCGCGACGCCACGCCGGTGCGCTGCGCGAGTTCGCCGATAAGCATCCGTTTTCCCCTGCGTCTGGCCTTCACACTGGTGTCAATCCTTAACGTCGCGAACATGACAGAACATTTCGCGCCCCTCGTCGGCGGCCACGGCCCCGGTCTGCTGCTCGCCCACGGTGCGGGCGGCGGAGTGCAGGCCAACTTCGGCCCGCTGCTGGACGATCTCTCCCGCACGCACACCGTGGTCGGGGCCGATTACCCCGCTGCGGGCGGCACGCTCGACGACCTGGCCGACGGGCTCGTCGCGACCGCTGTCGACGCCGGTGTCGAGAATTTCACCGTCCTCGGCTACTCGCTCGGCACGGCGGTCGCGGTCCGCGCGGCCACCCGGCATCCGGACCGCGTGACCGGGCTCATCCTCACCGCTGGCCTCGCCCGGCCGGACGCGCGGATGGAGCTGGCGCTGGACCTGTGGGCGGAGCTGCTGAAAGGCGACCGCACCCTGCTCGCCAAGTACCTGATGCTGGTCGCCACCAGCGAGCCATTCCTCGCCGCGTTCACGCCGGAGCAGCTCACCACGGCGGTGGCCGGGCTGGCCGAATCGGTGCCCGAGGGCACGGCGAAGCAGGTCGAGCTGGTTCGATCCGTCGACACCCGGGCGGAACTGGAGTCGATCGCGGTCCCGACGCTGGTAATCGCCACGACGCTGGACGCTCTCGTGCCGCCGAAACACTCGCGCGAGCTGGCCGACGGCATTCCCGGCGCGGAACTGGTCGAGATCGAGTCCGGACACGGCATCACTGACGAAGCGCCGGACGCCTGGCTCACCGCGATCCGGAAGGTGCTGCGATGAGCCGCCAGGTCGTCCTCCCGAACGAATCGCCCGACCTGACCCCGCGACGCCTCGCCGACCTCGCCCGGCTGGCCGAGGAACTGGGCTACGAATCCGTCTGGCTGCCTGACCACGTGCTGCCGCCGGAACCGTTCGGCGAAGTCTTCGGCGGCGTGTACGAGCCCCTCGCGACGCTCGCCTACCTGGCCGCAGCGACCGAACGCGTGCAGCTGGGCACGTCGGTGGTGATCGTGCCGCTGCGCGAACCGCACCTGCTCGCCAAACAGGCCGCGACGATCGACCGGCTGTCCGGGCATCGGCTGATACTGGGCGTCGGCGCGGGATGGAACGAGCCGGAGTTCGCGGAGATCGGCGCGGATTTCTCCCGGCGCGGAGCTGCGCTGGACGAGACGCTTTCGCTGCTGGACCAGCTCTTCACTACCGGACGCGGCCGGGCTGGCGGGTACTTCGAGCCGCGCCCGGAGGGGCGGATTCCGATCCTGGTCGGCGGAAACTCGACGGTCGCGCTGCGCCGGGCGGTTCGGGCCGGGGATCAATGGCTCAGCGCGGGCCTCTCGCCGGAGGCTTTCGCGGAACGGGTCGCGACGCTGGCTCAGCTTGATCCCGCGCATCGCGTGCGGCGGATCGCCCGGCAGCAGTTCGACAGGGATCTGGCAGAGGCGGTCGAGACTTACCGTGCTTATCGAGAGGCGGGCGCGGACGCGGTGGCCGTGCACTTCGGGGGTGACGACGGGTACGAGGAGCGAATGACGGCGTTCGCCTCGGCAACCGCGTGACGCCAGCCGGATCGGCCGCTGGAAGGTGCGTCCGGTTTGTTTACGGGTCCGCGCAGCCGTCATCGCAGACTCTGTTGCTCATCCCGCTTTTCGTGCTCGCGATCGTGGGGGCGGGCACCTTGGCGATCCAGTCCCGGGCGACCCGGCCAACGCGAAATACCGCGAGGCCAACAGGTACCACACGGTCTTCGAATCCATTGTGGACGGAGAGCACGACACGAAGGCCGATCTCGCCGCGCCCGGGCTGCCGGAATCGTTCGAGCGAATCAGCCCGCCTGCGAAGCGAGCCGCTCCTCCCGGTCAGCCGTCGCCAGTGCGTCCAGCACCCCGTCCAGCTCCCCGTCCAGAACCTGATCCAGGTTGTACGCCTTGTAATTCACCCGGTGATCCGAAATCCGGTTCTCCGGGTAGTTGTACGTCCGCACCCGCTCCGAACGGTCCACCGTCCGGACCTGCGAACGGCGCGCGTCCGACGCCTTCGCCGCCGCTTCTTCCTCGGCGACCTGCTGGAGCCGCGCCTGCAACACCTGCAGCGCCCGCGCGCGGTTCTGGATCTGCGACTTTTCGTTCTGACACGACACGACGATCCCGGTCGGAAGGTGCGTGATCCGCACCGCCGAGTCGGTGGTGTTCACGCTCTGCCCGCCCGGGCCCGAGGAACGGAACACGTCGATGCGCAGGTCGTTCGGGTCGATTTCGACCTCGACCTCTTCCGGTTCCGGGTAGATCAGCACACCGGAGGCGGACGTGTGGATGCGGCCCTGCGATTCGGTCGCGGGCACGCGCTGCACGCGGTGCACCCCGCCCTCGAATTTCAGCCTTGCCCAGACACCTTCGACGTCCGCGGACTTGCTCTTGAGCGACAGCGTGACGTCCTTGTAGCCGCCAAGGTCCGACTCCGTCGAGTCGAGCACCTCGGCCTTCCAGTTGTGCCGTTCGGCGTAGCGCAGGTACATCCGCAGCAGGTCGCCGGCGAACAGCGCGGATTCCTCGCCGCCTTCGCCGGACTTGATTTCCATGACGACGTCAGACCCGTCGTACGGGTCGCGCGGCAGGAGGAGTTCGGTGAGTTTCGCTTCGAGCTGCGGGATTTTCGCCGTCAGCTCGTCGGCCTCGGCGGCGAACGTCGCGTCCTCGGCCGCGAGTTCCTTGGCTGCGGAAACATCGTCGCGGGTCTGGTCCAGCTCGCGCACCGCGCGCACTACCGGGCTCAGCTCGGCGTAGCGGCGGCCCAGTTTGCGGGCCCGGGCCTGGTCTGCGTGCACCGCCGGGTCGGCGAGCTGCTGTTCCAGCCGCGCGTGCTCGTCGAGCAGCCCCTTGAGCGAACTCGAATCCACTTCGCCGTCTCCCTCTCGCGAACAAGCCCGGACAGAACAACGGCGCCCACCCGGGCGTGCGGGTGGGCGCCGTCGGACAAGCTACTTGGCGTCGGACTTCTGCTGACGCTTGCCGTAGCGCTTCTCGAACCGGGCAACCCGGCCACCGGTGTCCATGATCTTCTGCTTGCCGGTGTAGAAGGGGTGGCAGTTCGAGCAGATCTCGACGTGGATCTGACCCGACTCCTTCGTGCTGCGGGTGACGAAGCTGTTCCCGCAGTTGCACGTGACGGTCGTGGCCACGTAATCGGGGTGAATACCGCTCTTCATGGTGTCCTCTCTCGTTGGCCCCGGGTCCCCAGTGCGGGGTGAACCGGTGCCGGACTTCAGCGGGTCATTCTGCCAGACGTGCTGACACGGGCTTCAACACACCCCGGTGACCAGGTATTCCGCCATCCGCCGCGACGGCGGGCAGTGAAGGACATTCGCATTGTACGGATTTTGTACCTGATGGCGTGAAGCTGGCCGAGTTCGTGAATCGCTCACTTACTGGAGGTCCGGACATGCGCACGACCGACCTGCTCACCCGGCTCGCGAAGCCGGCCGCCGTGCTGGCGCTGGCCGCGTCCGCCGCGGTTTTCGCGCCCGCCGCGAATGCCGCCGACGGGATCACGGCGGCGGATGTGAATTCCGCCGCCGGGACGTTCTCGGAGGTGTCCGAGGCGAATCTGACCGGCGCCGCGGACGGCACCCCGGCCGGTGCGGTCGCTTGGTACAAGTCGCACGCCGGAAGCACCGGGTGGGAGCATTACTGCGAGAAGGCCGCCGAGAATTCGTACGGCACCACTGGGGTTTGGGCGTCCGCCAACGCACATTGGAACGGGGCCAGCCCGAAGCACACCAGCGGCAAGCCGCCCGCAGGTTCGTTCGTGTACTGGAACATCAGCGCCTACGGCCACGTCGGCATCGCGGACGGCAACGGCGGCTTCTACGCCACCAGCGTCGGCGGCAAGATCGGCCACGGCAGCTCCACGAGCTACTTCAACAACTACCGCGGCTGGACCCCGGCCGCCGTCCCCCGCCACTGAGCTTTCTGCCGCGCCACCTCCCCGGTGCGGCAGAAACGTCCGTGAGGGGAACCCTGGGGGACTCAGAGTCCGTGAAGGTTCCCCTCACGGACCTCCACACGCAACCGGCCCGCCCCCGAAAAGTGCTGGGGGCGGGCCGGTTGCGTGAAGCGGGAACTCAGTCGTCGTCTCCGCCGCCGAGGGCGGTCTTCGAGACCTGCATCAGGAATTCGATGTTGGTCTTCGTCTTGCGCAGACGCGAGATCAGCAGGTCGATCGCCTGCTGCGAGTCCAGCGCGTGCAGCACGCGGTGCAGCTTGTGCGTGACCGCCAGCTCGTCCGGCGAGAGCAGCAGCTCTTCCTTGCGAGTGCCGGACGGGTTGACGTCCACCGCCGGGAACACGCGGCGCTCGGAGATCTTGCGGTCGAGCTTGAGCTCCGCGTTGCCGGTGCCCTTGAACTCCTCGAAGATCACCGTGTCCATCGTGGACCCGGTCTCCACCATCGCGGTCGCGAAGATGGTGAGCGAGCCGCCGTTCTCGATGTTGCGCGCGGCGCCGAGGAAACGCTTCGGCGGGTACAGCGCGGTCGAGTCGACACCACCGGACAGGATCCGGCCGGACGCGGGCGCGGCCAGGTTGTAGGCCCGGCCAAGACGGGTGATCGAGTCGAGCAGGACGACCACGTCGTGGCCCATTTCGACCAGGCGCTTGGCCCGTTCGATGGACAGCTCGGCGACCGAGGTGTGGTCGGACGGCGGGCGGTCGAAGGTGGAGGCGATGACCTCGCCCTTCACCGACCGCTGCATGTCGGTGACCTCTTCCGGACGCTCGTCGACCAGCACGACCATGAGGTGCGCCTCAGGGTTGTTCGTGGTGATCGCGTTCGCGATGTCCTGCATGATCGTGGTCTTGCCGGCCTTGGGCGGGGACACGATCAGCGCACGCTGGCCCTTGCCGACCGGCATGATCAGGTCGATCACGCGGGTCGTGAGCTTGTGCGGCTCGGTCTCGAGGCGCAGCCGCTCGTTCGGGTACAGCGGCGTCAGCTTGGTGAAGTCCGGACGGCGCTTGGCCTCGTCCGGCTCCAGGCCGTTGATCGAGTCGACGCGCACCAGCGGGTTGAACTTCTGCCGCTGCTGCTCGCCCTCGCGCGGCTGGCGCACGGCACCGGTGATCGCGTCGCCGCGGCGCAGGCCGAACTTGCGGACCAGCGACAGCGACACGTACACGTCGTTCGGCCCGGCCAGGTAGCCCGAGGTGCGCACGAAGGCGTAGTTGTCGAGCACGTCCAGGATGCCGGCGACCGGCAGCAGGACGTCGTCCTCGCGGATCTCGGTGTCCGGCGCGCCGCCCTCGGGGCGGCCGCCTCCGCTGCCCCGGCGGCGGCGGTCGCGGAAGCGGCGCCCGCGGCGGCCGCCTTCCTCGTCGTCGTCCTGCGGGCCGTTGTTCCGGTTGTCGTTCCGGTTGTCGCGGCTGTCCTGCTGGTTCCGCTGCCGGTTGTCGCGGCTGTCCTGCCGGTTGTCCTGGCCGCCGCGGTTGTCGCGGTTGCCGTCCCGGTTGTCCTGGCCGCCCCGGTTCTCGCGGTTCTCGCGGCTGTCCCGGTTGTCGCGGCCGTTGTTGTCCCGGCTGTCGCGGTTGTCCCGGTTGTTGTCGCGGTTGTCGCGGTTGCCGCCCTGGCGGTCGCCGCGCTGGTCGCGCTGGCCGTCGCCCCGGTTGGCGCCGCCGCGGCGGCGGCGGTTGCGGCCGCCCTCCTCGGACTGGCCGTCGGACTGTCCCTCGGAACGGTCGTGGCGCTCCGGGCGCTCCTGCGCGGCGGGCTTCTCGGCGGGAGCCTCGGCCTGCGCGGTCTCCGCCTTCGGAGCCTCGGCCTTGGGCGCTTCCGCCTGGACCGGCTCCGCCTTGGGAGCGTCCGCCTTCGGCGCGTCGGCCTTGGCCCGGCGGGCGGGCTTCTCGGCCTTCTCCGCCTTGACCGGCTCGCCGACGCCGTCGAGCGGCAGCGTCTCGGCCGTGCCCGCGGCGCGCTTCTTGCTCTTGCCCTGGCGCTCGCGGATCGCGGCGATCAGGTCCCCCTTGCGCATGCCGGTGGTCTCGCCCACACCCAGTTCGCCCGCCAGCTGGCGGAGCTCGGCGATGACCATTCCGGACAAGCCCCCGGTGCGGCGCTTCGGAGCGGCCGCGGCCCCATTGGTCTCAGCGGCCGCGGCGGGGGTCTCCACGTCGCCGCTCAACAGATCGGTGTTGCTCACACATGTCCTTCCTGACCGATCCACGTTCCAGGTGGATCAGCGGACTGCCGCCGGTAGCGAGACGGCTTCTGCCTCCGATGCGGACGGCTCGCGCCCAGCCGTGCGAGACACAGCGAAGCGCCGCCAGCACAGGGTGTTTGCCCCCTCCGGACGGAGAAAGCGGAATTCGGCACCGCCGGAACCGGAAACCCGCCTGCGTCCCTCCGCCTCCCGCGAGCCGGGCGGTGCGGAATCGGCGGATCGACGAAGGATGCGGACCGGAGCCGCCGCTAGGGGCGAACAGGCCCGGCATCGGGTGCGGAAACGCACGGTGATCGAACGCCCCCGAGGGTAGACCGCGCCCTGTCCGGGTGCAACAACCACCCCCCGCGTGGCGCACGCTGCCGCCCAGCCTGTGACCAGCTCGTCACCTGGCCACAACCTGCACGCCATCGCGGTCCACGGGCAATTCGGCGACGTCGAACCCTTGAACGTCCACGCCCGCCGGGAGTATTCCCGTCAGCGTGAGAGCGAGCACAGTCGGACCGGCCCCGGAGATGGTCGCGGGCACGCCGCGGGCACGCAGCGTGCGCACGAGTTCGGTGCTCGCCGGGTACGCCTCGGCGCGGTAATCCTGGTGCAACCGGTCCTCGGTGGCCGCCATCAGCAGTTCGGGCCGCTCGGTGACGGCCAGCACGGCGAGCGCCGCCCGTCCCGCGCTGTGCGCCGCGTCGGCGTGCGGCACCCGCGCGGGCAGCAGGCCGCGGGTCGTGTTGGTGGACGACTTCTCCGCCGGCACCGCGACCACCGGCCGGATCGCCGGGTTCGGCTCCACGCGTTCGGCGCGGAACCGGCCGTCCTCGGACCACGCCACCACGAGCCCGCCGAACAGGCTCGCCGCCGCGTTGTCCGCGTGGCCCTCGAACTCGGCTGCGAGCTGGAGCGCGTCGGCGTCGAGCGGACGCTCCGCCAGCGCGTAACCCAGCGCCACGCCGGTCACCACCGCGGCCGCCGACGACCCGAGGCCGCGCGCGTGCGGAATGCTGTTGTGGCAACGAAGGTGCAGACCTGGGACCTTCTGCACGTCCAGGTGTTCGCAGGCTCGCCGGATCGCGCGGACCACCAGGTGGGATTCGTCGGTCGGCACGTCCTCGACGCCGCCAGCTCCCGCGTCGAGCACCTCGATCTTCAGGCCGCCCTCGGTGACCTGCAGTTCGACCACGTCGTAGCGGGCCAGGGCGAGGCCGAGCGCGTCGAATCCCGGGCCGAGGTTCGCCGTCGACGCCGGGACCGTGGCGCGGAACCCGCGCAGCGCCGTCACGACCGCGCCCCAACGAGGTACGTGAGGGGAACCCTGAGGGACGCTGATTCCCTCAGGGTTCCCCTCACGGACCGCTCGGTCGCGCTGTGGG
>NZ_PQIA01000104.1 GCF_003385235.1 Amycolatopsis circi
GGGCGGGCCGTGTCGTACCAGGCCTGTTGGCGGGGTGGCTCGTGAGTGCCTATCCCGGTTAGAACCGGGATTGCCACTCACGAGCGCCGCTGGGCCAGCGTGCGGTAAGCCGTCCGGAGTGGGTCCTGCTTCAGCTCGTCCGGCGTTTCCGGCGGCGCGAGGGGTTCCGGGCCAGTCTCGGCGAGCCGGTTCAGCAGAGCGACCGTCAGACCGTCCAATTCGGCCCGCAGCACGGACAGGTCCGGCCCGCCCTCGGGCCGCTCGCCGGGCTGCTCGGTCCAGTGCGCGAAGAGCCGGTGCTGAACCTGCTTGCTGGCCGCGATCTGATCTTCGAGGAAGCTGGCCGCGAAGTCTGGGTCGAGGCCGATCTCGCGGGCGAGGCCGCGGACGCGCGCCAGTTCCCGCTGCTCGCGGACAGGATCGTCGACCGGCCGCCCAGCCCCGAACTTCGCGGCGGCGACCTGCTCGCTGATCGCCAGCCTGCGCAGGACGAGAGCGGAAAGCGACGCGTCGGGTTCCGGCATCATGCGCACCTCCCGGGAGTTCGGCCCCGCCCAGTTGATCACCGGGACCGTGCCGCTGCCAACCGCCGCTTCCCGCCGGACGCAACACCGAATGCCAGGGACCTAAGGCGGCGCTGTGGGTGCGGTTCGAAGTGCCTGTCCTGGTCGTGGGGGTTTGCTGTCCGTGAGGGGAACCCTGAGGGACTCAGAGTCCCTCAGGGTTCCCCTCACGGACGCGCGGAAGCGGCTAAGTGGGCATGGGTCGGGCATTTCGGCGGCAGGGGCGTCCTTTGTGGACGGTCGGTAGGCGTGAGGTCGCGCCGCTTAAGTCCCTGGCATTGCGCGCAACCCCTGCCCGGGGGGCCCGGAATCCGGGTTCGAGCTGCCCGAAGTTCCCCTATTCCGTTCTGCCGCTCGGCGCCCGGCCGCTCGCGCAATGTGATCCATCCCGCGCCCGCCGCGCCGGGCGGGAAACCGCTTCCGGAACCGCTCGCGGGGCACCGACCTGCACCGCCGCCGCACCGACCTGCGCGGCGGCTCGCGAGTACCCAGCGGTAACCGGGATGCCGGACAAGACGGTCACCCTGCGCTGTCCCCCTTCGACGCTGCGCCAACCGGCGGGACCGCCGCGCGGCATCTTGACTCCAAAGCCGCGTGGGTTCACGCTTACTGCCAACGGTCACGGCCGGGGAACGCGAACCTTGCGGGAGGGGCGCGAAAACCCGGGCGAACCGGGAGCCGAAGGACGCAGTGAAGCTCAGGGAGACGCACTGCCCCAAGGTGACGCGATGCAGGCTGGGCCCCGTCGGGAGCGCCCCCTGGACAGACCGCGTCATGGGGGCTAGACTGCTTCTTTGCGCTGCCCTCTTTCAGGCTGCCCGGAGCCGGTAGTTAGGATAGTGGGCACACGGCACCCCTGACAGTCCGCGACAGCTGTTGCCATCGCGGCTGCTCACCGCTCATTGTCCCCGGAAGGACGCATCTTGGCAGTCTCTCCCGCGAACCAGGCCACTGCTGCGACCACCTCGGCTGAATCCCGCGCGCAGGCCACGGGAATCCCCGGAGCGCCCAAGCGGGTCTCCTTCGCGAAGATCCGCGAGCCACTCTCCACCCCGAACCTGCTTGACGTCCAGATCCAGTCGTTCCAGTGGTTCACCGGCAACGAGGCGTGGTTCGAGCGCCGCGTCAACGAAGGCGAAGAAAGCCCGGTCGGCGGCCTGGAAGAAGTCCTCAACGAGATCTCGCCGATCGAGGACTTCTCGGGCTCGATGTCCCTCTCCTTCTCCGCTCCGCGCTTCGACGAGGTCAAGGCCTCGATCGAGGAGTGCAAGGACAAGGACATGACGTACGCGGCCCCGCTGTTCGTCACCGCCGAGTTCGTCAACAACAACACTGGCGAGATCAAGAGCCAGACGGTCTTCCTGGGCGACTTCCCGGTGATGACCGACAAGGGCACCTTCATCATCAACGGGACCGAGCGGGTCGTCGTTTCCCAGCTGGTGCGTTCTCCGGGTGTGTACTTCGACAGCAGCGTCGACAAGACGACCGACAAGGACGTCTTCAGCGTGCGCGTGATCCCGAGCCGCGGCGCGTGGCTCGAGTTCGACGTGGACAAGCGCGACACCGTCGGCGTCCGCATCGACCGCAAGCGCCGCCAGCCGGTCACCGTGCTGCTGAAGGCGCTGGGCTGGTCCACCGAGGCGATCCGCGAGCGCTTCTCGTTCTCCGAGACGCTGCTGGCCACCCTCGAGAAGGACCACACCGCCGGCACCGACGAGGCGCTGCTCGACATCTACCGCAAGCTGCGCCCGGGCGAACCGCCCACGAAGGAGAGCGCGCAGACGCTGCTGGAGAACCTGTTCTTCAAGCCGAAGCGCTACGACCTGGCCAAGGTCGGCCGCTACAAGGTCAACAAGAAGCTCGGTCTCGACTCGACGTACGACACCGGCACGCTGACCGAAGAGGACATCGTCTCGGCCATCGAGTACCTGGTCCGGCTGCACGCCGGCGAGGACAAGATGACCAGTTCCGCCGGCGTCGAGGTGCCGGTCGAGACCGACGACATCGACCACTTCGGCAACCGCCGCCTGCGCACCGTCGGCGAGCTGATCCAGAACCAGATCCGGGTCGGCCTCTCCCGTACCGAGCGCGTCGTGCGCGAGCGCATGACCACCCAGGACGTCGAAGCGATCACGCCGCAGACCCTGATCAACATCCGCCCGATCGGCGCGGCGATCAAGGAGTTCTTCGGCACCTCGCAGCTGTCGCAGTTCATGGACCAGAACAACCCGCTGTCGGGCCTGACGCACAAGCGTCGTCTTTCGGCCCTCGGCCCGGGCGGTCTGTCCCGTGAGCGCGCCGGCATGGAGGTCCGCGACGTCCACCCGTCGCACTACGGCCGGATGTGCCCGATCGAGACGCCGGAAGGCCCGAACATCGGCCTGATCGGCTCGCTGTGCTCCTACGCGCGGGTCAACCCGTTCGGCTTCATCGAGACGCCGTACCGCAAGGTCGTCGAGGGCCAGGTCACCGACCAGGTCGACTACCTGACCGCGGACGAGGAAGACCGCTACGTCAAGGCGCAGGCCAACGCGCCGCTGACCGAGGACAGCCACTTCGAAGAGGAGAAGGTCCTCGGCCGCCGCAAGGGCGGCGAGGTCGAGCTGATCGACCCGCTCGAGATCGACTACATGGACGTGTCGCCGCGGCAGATGGTCTCCGTCGCCACCGCGATGATCCCGTTCCTGGAGCACGACGACGCGAACCGCGCGCTGATGGGCGCGAACATGCAGCGGCAGGCTGTTCCGCTGCTGCGCAACCAGGCTCCGTACGTGGGCACCGGCGTGGAACTGCGCGCCGCGGTCGACGCCGGGGACGTCCTGGTCGCCGAGCAGGCCGGCGTGGTCGAGGAGCTGTCCGCGGACATCATCACGATCATGCACGACGACGGCACGCGGAAGAGCTACGGACTGTACAAGTTCCGCCGCTCCAACCACGGCACGTGCTTCAACCACCGGCCGATCGTCAACGAGGGAGACCGGGTCGAGCAGGGCCAGGTCATCGCCGACGGCCCGTCCACCGAGAACGGTGAGATGGCGCTCGGCAAGAACCTCCTCGTCGCGGTCATGCCGTGGGAGGGCCACAACTACGAGGACGCGATCATCCTCTCCGAGCGCCTGGTGCAGGACGACGTGCTGACGTCGATCCACATCGAGGAGCACGAGATCGACGCCCGCGACACCAAGCTGGGCGCCGAGGAGATCACCCGGGACATCCCGAACGTCTCCGAGGAGGTCCTGGCCGACCTCGACGAGCGCGGCATCATCCGCATCGGTGCCGAGGTCCGCGACGGCGACATCCTGGTCGGCAAGGTCACGCCGAAGGGCGAGACCGAGCTGACCCCGGAGGAGCGCCTGCTCCGCGCGATCTTCGGCGAGAAGGCGCGCGAGGTCCGCGACACCTCGCTGAAGGTGCCGCACGGCGAGACCGGCAAGGTCATCGGCATCCGGGTGTTCTCCCGCGAGGACGACGACGAGCTGCCCCCGGGCGTCAACGAGCTGGTCCGCGTCTATGTGGCCCAGAAGCGCAAGATCCAGCCGGGCGACAAGCTCGCCGGCCGGCACGGCAACAAGGGTGTCATCGGCAAGATCCTGCCGGTCGAGGACATGCCGTTCATGGAGGACGGCACCCCGGTCGACATCATCCTGAACACCCACGGTGTGCCGCGACGGATGAACATCGGCCAGATCCTCGAGCTGCACCTGGGCTGGCTGGCCTCGCAGGGCTGGACGATCGAGGGCAACCCGGACTGGGCGAAGAACCTGTCCGAGGAGCTCTACGACGTCGCGCCGAACACGAACACCGCGACCCCGGTGTTCGACGGCGCGAAGGAAGAGGAGCTCACTGGCCTCCTCGGGGCGACCAAGCCGAACCGCGACGGCGAGCGCATGGTCAAGGAGAACGGCAAGGCCACGCTGTTCGACGGCCGCTCCGGCGAGCCGTACCCGTACCCGGTGTCGGTCGGCTACATGTACATCCTGAAGCTGCACCACCTGGTCGACGACAAGATCCACGCCCGCTCCACCGGCCCGTACTCGATGATCACCCAGCAGCCGCTGGGCGGCAAGGCGCAGTTCGGCGGCCAGCGCTTCGGCGAGATGGAGTGCTGGGCGATGCAGGCCTACGGCGCGGCTTACACGCTGCAGGAACTGCTCACGATCAAGTCGGACGACGTGGTCGGCCGCGTCAAGGTGTACGAGGCGATCGTGAAGGGGGAGAACATCCCCGAGCCGGGCATCCCGGAGTCGTTCAAGGTGCTCCTCAAGGAGCTCCAGTCGCTGTGCCTCAACGTCGAGGTGCTCTCCAGCGACGGCGCGGCGATCGAGATGCGCGACTCCGACGACGAGGACCTCGAGCGCGCAGCGGCGAACCTCGGCATCAACCTGTCCCGCAACGAGTCGCCCTCGGTGGACGACGTCGTGCACTGATTCGGTGTCGAGCCGGGATCTGCCTCCCGCGGATCCCGGCTCCACCGCCGACCCCTCCTCTAGCCGAATCAACCCCAAGGGGATCTAGACGTGCTGGACGTCAACTTTTTCGATGAGCTCCGGATTGGCCTCGCCACCGCCGACGACATCCGTCAGTGGTCCTTCGGCGAGGTCAAGAAGCCGGAGACCATCAACTACCGGACCCTCAAGCCGGAGAAGGACGGGCTCTTCTGCGAGAAGATCTTCGGTCCGACCCGGGACTGGGAGTGCTACTGCGGCAAGTACAAGCGCGTCCGGTTCAAGGGCATCATCTGCGAGCGCTGCGGCGTCGAGGTCACTCGCGCCAAGGTGCGCCGTGAGCGGATGGGCCACATCGAGCTGGCCGCGCCGGTCACCCACATCTGGTACTTCAAGGGCGTTCCGTCGCGCCTTGGCTACCTGCTGGACCTGGCGCCCAAGGACCTCGAGAAGATCATCTACTTCGCGGCCTACGTGATCACCGGCGTGAACACCGAGCTGCGGCACAACGACCTGCCGACCCTCGAGAACGAGATCGGCGTCGAGCGCAAGAACCTCGAGACGAAGCGCGACTCCGACATCGAGGCCCGCGCGCAGAAGCTGGAAGCCGACCTCGCCGAGCTGGAGGCGGAGGGCGCGAAGTCCGACGTGCGCCGCAAGGTCAAGGAGGGCGGCGAGCGCGAGATGCGCCAGCTGCGCGACCGCGCCGGCCGCGAGCTGGACCGCCTCGAGGAGGTCTGGACGACCTTCACGAAGCTCGAGCCGCGTCAGCTGATCGCCGACGAGCTGCTCTACCGCGAGCTGATCGACCGGTACGGCGAGTACTTCACCGGCGGCATGGGCGCCGAGGCGATCCAGAAGCTGGCGACCGAGTTCGACGTCGCCGCCGAGGCCGACAACCTGCGCGACACCATCCGCAACGGCAAGGGGCAGAAGAAGCTCCGCGCGCTGAAGCGGCTCAAGGTCGTCGCCGCGTTCCAGGCGACCGGCAACGACCCGCGCGGCATGGTGCTCGACGCCGTCCCGGTCATCCCGCCGGACCTGCGCCCGATGGTGCAGCTCGACGGCGGCCGCTTCGCCACGTCGGACCTGAACGACCTGTACCGCCGCGTGATCAACCGCAACAACCGGTTGAAGCGGCTGATCGACCTCGGCGCGCCCGAGATCATCGTCAACAACGAGAAGCGGATGCTGCAGGAGGCCGTCGACGCGCTGTTCGACAACGGCCGCCGCGGCCGTCCGGTCACGGGCCCGGGCAACCGGCCGCTGAAGTCGCTGTCCGACCTGCTCAAGGGCAAGCAGGGCCGGTTCCGCCAGAACCTGCTCGGCAAGCGCGTTGACTACTCCGGCCGTTCGGTCATCATCGTCGGTCCGCAGCTGAAGCTGCACCAGTGCGGTCTGCCGAAGGACATGGCGCTCGAGCTGTTCAAGCCGTTCGTCATGAAGCGGCTGGTCGACCTGAACCACGCGCAGAACATCAAGTCCGCCAAGCGGATGGTGGAGCGCTCGCGGCCGCAGGTGTGGGACGTGCTCGAAGAGGTCATCACCGGCCACCCGGTGATGCTGAACCGTGCGCCGACCCTGCACCGCCTCGGCATCCAGGCCTTCGAACCGCAGCTGGTCGAGGGCAAGGCCATCCAGCTGCACCCGCTGGTCTGCGAAGCGTTCAACGCGGACTTCGACGGCGACCAGATGGCGGTGCACCTGCCGCTGTCGGCCGAGGCGCAGGCCGAGGCCCGGATCCTGATGCTGTCGGCGAACAACATCCTGTCGCCGGCCTCGGGCCGTCCGCTCGCCATGCCGCGACTGGACATGGTCACCGGTCTGTTCCACCTGACCCGGCTGAACGAGAACGCCGAGGGTGCGGGCAACGCGTACTCCTCGCCCGCCGAGGCGATCATGGCGTTCGACCGCAAGGCGCTGAGCCTGCACGCCCCGGTCAAGATCCGCGTCACCGACCGTTCGCCGGCGAAGGCCGACGAAGCGGCGCTCGCGGAAAAGGGCTGGGAGCCGGGCAAGGCGTGGCTGGCCGAGACGACGCTGGGCCGCGTGCTGTTCAACGACCTGCTGCCGGCGGACTACCCGTTCATCAACGAGCCGATGCCGAAGAAGCGGCAGGCGGCCATCGTGAACGACCTCGCCGAGCGGTACTCGATGACGCAGGTCGCGCAGACGCTGGACAAGCTCAAGGACGCCGGTTTCTACTGGGCGACCCGCTCGGGCGTCACGGTCGCGATCTCGGACGTGCTGACCCCCGTCGGCAAGAAGGCCATTCTCGACGAGTACGAGGGCAAGGCCGACCAGGTCGAGAAGCGCTACCAGCGCGGTCAGCTGTCCCACACCGAGCGCAACAACGAACTCGTCAAGGTGTGGACGCAGGCGACCGAAGAGGTCCACAAGATCATGGAGACGGCGCTGCCGGACGACAACCCGATCGCCATGATCGTGAAGTCGGGCGCGGCGGGCAACATGACGCAGGTCCGTTCGCTGGCCGGTATGCGTGGTCTGGTGTCGAACCCGAAGGGCGAGTACATCCCGCGCCCGATCAAGGCGAACTTCCGTGAGGGCCTGTCGGTGGCGGAGTACTTCATCGCCACGCACGGCGCCCGGAAGGGTCTGGCGGACACCGCGCTGCGTACCGCGGACTCGGGTTACCTGACCCGTCGTCTGGTGGACGTTTCGCAGGACGTCATCGTCCGCGAGGTCGACTGCGGCACCACGCGCGGCATCATGATGCCGATCGGCGAGGACCTCGGCGACGGCAAGGTCGTGCGCGACCAGCACGTCGAGACCTCCGTGTACGCGCGGAACCTCGCGACGGACGCGGTGGACGCCAAGGGCAACGTCGTGCTGAACGCGGGCGACGACGTCGGCGACCCGGCGCTGGACAAGCTCATCTCCAGCGGCATCACCAAGGTGAAGGTCCGCTCGGTGCTGACCTGCGAGTCGGCGGTCGGTGTGTGCGCGACCTGCTACGGCCGTTCGATGGCGACGGGCGAGCTCGTCGACGTCGGCGAGGCGGTCGGCATTGTCGCCGCCCAGTCGATCGGCGAGCCGGGCACGCAGCTGACGATGCGTACGTTCCACCAGGGCGGTGTCGCCGGTGACGACATCACGACCGGTCTGCCCCGTGTCACCGAGCTTTTCGAGGCTCGCGTGCCGAAGGGCAAGGCTCCGATCGCGGACGTCGACGGCCGCGTGCGGATCGAGGAGAGCGAGCGGTTCTGGAAGATCACCCTGATCCCGGACGACGGGTCGGAGGAGATCGTCTTCGACAAGCTGTCCAAGCGGCAGCGGCTCGCGAACACCCCGAGCGGCCCGCTGGGCGACGGCGACCACGTCAACGTCGGCCAGCAGCTGCTCGAAGGCACGCCGGACCCGCACGAGGTCCTGCGCGTCATGGGCCCGCGCGAAGCGCAGATGCACCTCACGGACGAGGTCCAGAAGGTGTACCGGGCGCAGGGTGTGTCGATCCACGACAAGCACATCGAGGTCATCGTGCGGCAGATGCTGCGCCGCGTGACGATCATCGACTCCGGTGCCACGGACTTCCTGCCGGGCGAACTGCCCGAGCGGACGAAGTTCGAGGCGACGAACCGGGCCGCGGTCGCCGAGGGCGGCGAGCCGGCTTCGGGCCGTCCGGTGCTGATGGGCATCACGAAGGCGTCGCTGACCACGGACTCGTGGCTGTCGGCGGCCTCGTTCCAGGAGACCACGCGAGTCCTGACCGACGCGGCCATCAACGGCCGCTCGGACAAGCTCGTGGGCCTCAAGGAGAACGTCATCATCGGTAAGCTCATCCCGGCCGGTACGGGCATCAACAAGTACCGGAACATCCAGGTGCAGCCGACCGAAGAGGCGCGGGTCGCGGCGTACGCGATCCCGTCCTACGACGACGGTTACTACACCCCGGACGTGTTCGGTTCGGGCACCGGCGCCGCGGTTCCGCTGGACGACTACGACTTCGGTCGCGACTTCCGCTGAACCTCGCGTAGCTGAACGAAAAGCCCCCGGTCCTCGTGACCGGGGGCTTTTTCGTCGCGGTGCGTAGCGGGTCCGGAGACGGTACTTGTACGGTCGCGGGCTTCCTTCGGCTGGCTTAAATTCGCGCGCGTGGCTGATGTCGTGCCGTTCACGGACAACTTCTCGGATCTCTCCAACGCCCAGGGCTACCAATTCGAGTTCCGTTGCGAGCGCTGCGGAAACGGATACCGCTCAGCGTTCCAGCGGGACGCGATGGAGACCGGACGCAGCATGTTGCGCGCGGTGGGCTCCTTCTTCGGCGGGACGCTGCAGCAGCTGAGCAGCTCCGCGGACCAGTGGAAATACGACCGAGCGACGAACTCGTCGGCGAAGGACCGCGCGCTGACCGCGGCGGTCGAGGAGATCACCCCGCGCTTCCGCCAATGTCGCGGTTGCAGCGACTGGATGTGCGCGGATCAGTGCTGGAACGAGGAAATCGGCCAGTGCCTGCGCTGCTCGCCGATCGTGGCGGAGGAGATCTCGCGAGCGCAGGCGGCGGCGCAGCGGGATCAGATCTGGGACCAGGCACGCGGGAAGAACTGGACCAAGGACCTGGATCTGGGCACTCGCGCGAAACTCACCTGCCCGGACTGCGGGGTGAAGGTGAACGGCGGGAAGTTCTGCACGGGGTGCGGGAGTTCACTGGCCCCGACTGTCCATTGTGGAGAGTGTGGGAAGGAATCCAAGGCGGGGGCGGTGTTCTGCTCGGATTGCGGACACCGGCTCTGACTCTGGCCCCTGAGCTACGAAATCTGCGGGGTGAGAGTCTTGCGCTCCTTCCGGACTCGGCGCGGCGTGCTGGGGAAGTAGGTGCGCTTGATCAGGAAGAGCCCCGGCAGAACCCAGATCAGCGAGCCAAGGAGATCGGTGACCGCATAACGCGAGCCGAAGCTGGGTTCGTCGGTCGAGTCGACGCGCTTGACCCAGCTCTGCTGGCACCAGCCCCGCCAGGCGAGCAGCGCGGCGACGACCAGCGGTACGCCGTACCAAGCCAGCGGCGACACGGCCATGCTGGCGGAGAACCAATACAGCGTGGTGAAGGAAACCGTTATCCCGCAAAGGGTGTGGAACACCGCTGCCAGGATCGCGCTACGGCGTTCGGCCCAAGAGGCTATCCAGAGCAGAACGAACGCCAGTGCGTAGCCGCCGAAGAAATAGTCAGGGACAATCAGCTCGTCCGTCACGCGGCGACCTTGTCTGTCGAGATTTTCGCGGGTCTCTCTCGAATCGCGAGCCCGCCTTTGTCGGTGGCTTCCCTTGACTTGCCGAGCGCGGTCGAGCACTTCATGACAAATTCTGCTGGCTCAGGCCGTAGCCAGGGCCTCGCGCGTCTTCCGGACCCGGCGCGACGCCCTCGGCCAGTAGGTCGCCTTGACGATCAGCAGACCGAACAGCAACGGGAACAAGCAGGTGAAAATGACTCCCTGCGCGGCCTTGCTGCTCTCGAAGATCGGGCTCCACCACAACGGTCCGAGCTGAACCTTGACGATGTCGCCCACTTCCGGCATTTCCTCGGACCATCGGGTGGTAGCGGTGGATGCGGAGCCGTCGAATACGTAGGTGCCGCGGACTCGAGCGGCGGAGCCCCCGGTGCACTTCCCCGAACTTCCACGACAGACCGGAGCGGCACCGCGATCGATCCAGGTCACCTTCAACTCGACCTCGGTGCCCTGTCCGTTCATGACGAGAAGCGAATTGCTCATCGCGAGGACGGCACTGATGATCATGACCGCCGCGATCAACGAGCGCATCGCCAGCGAAGTGGACGTGACCGGCTGCCGGTCCAGCGCTTCCCGGCGGCGGTTCAGCTTGGTCCGGATGAGCCCGGCCCGTTTGCCGTACCACGCGTCATAGCTTGTTTCGGCGCGCGCGGTCATCCGGCGAAATTCAGCTGCTTCAGTGCTGTTCCACCGGCTGGGCGAGAGCACCGCGGCGAGCAAGGCGAGCCGCCTGCCGTTGCCGAGCATTCGCTCTTCGGTCAGCCCGCCCGCTTCCGCGGTCCACATCGCGTCGTGGTCGAACACGACCTCGTGCACCCGGAACCACAGATCGGCCATGATCATCTCGCGGATCTCTCCGGTGAGCACCTGGCGGGCGAACTCCGGGTCGCTGGTGGTCACCTCGAACCGCCGGTCGAAGTCCGGATCCAGTTCGAACGCCGCCAGTTCCTCGCCGGGCTTCGGCGCACCGGCCTGGTTGCGGGTGATCTTGGCGTCTTCGAGCGGAGTGAAGTGTTCCGGCTCGAAGGCCTTGGTCCGCGGGCTGATCACCAGGGCGGGTCCGGTGGGGATCCGCAGCTCAACGAGGGTGTAGATCCCGTCGACCTGATTGGCGACCGAATCGAGCAGGCCGTCCGGCGCGCCGGACGAGTACTCGACGCCCAGCAGCCGGTGCCCTTGGTGCCCGAACTCCGCGATGCTGCGGGTCTTCGGACGATCGGGTTCGGTGATCGCGACGGTGCGGCCCTGCCGGGGAACAACCCCGAAAGTCGGCTCCCCGACGGCACCCAGCCGTCGGATCCAGAACCGTTGCCGGAAAATCCGCCAGACCGCGAACCCGGCCATCGCGATCGGAATGCACACCCAGCCGATGGCCGGACCGCTGCTCTCGGTCCCGGCGGTCAGCCAGTACAGCGTCGTCCCGAACAGCGCGGCGACGCTGAGTGCTTCGCAGACGACGGTCTTGACCACGCTGCGGCTCTCGAACCGGCCGGCGAGCAACAGCAGGAGCAGTGTCAAGACGTAGCCGCCGACGATGTACCAGGGTTCGAGCAGTGCTGCCATGTCCGCGGCTCCTGTGGGCTGCTCTTCGGCACCCGGGTGAAGAGGTTTTGTGCTGTGGCAGGGCGAGGGTAGTACGCGCCGAACAGGTTTGCTGCCGCGTGCGACACAGGACCGGAGACCTCAGCGCGGCCGGTCAGATGTCGAGGTCGTCCTTGGTTTCTTCGACGCTCTGACCGTTGCCGGGATGATCCCCTTTCAGGTTCGTGATCGCCTTGTCCGTCGCCTTGTACGCCGACTTGGTGGTGTACGCCGAACCCTTGGACAAGTCACCCGGGGCGACACCGGTGGTCGCCTTGACCGTCTCGTCGAAAAACTTGCGGGGGACGCTGGTGAAGACGTCCTTCGCGGCTTGGCTGTATGCGGCGCCCTGGGCGTTCACACCCTTGGCGAATGCTCCGGTGATCGCCTTCTCCTGGCCGGGGGTCATGCCGACCTTGCCGGCCTTGGTGAGCTTCGAGCCCTGCTTGACCAGGTCGTCGCTCCACTTCATGAGGAAGCCCATGAACTTGTCGAGCAGCTTGCCGAGCTTGCCGAGGTGTTTGGTGATCTTGCTGAGCGCGCTCGCCGCTTTCGCGACGGACGCGGCCATCGCACCGGCGACCGACGAGCCGAGGCTCACGATCGACGCCGCCAGCGCGGGCAGCCAGATGTAGATGAGCCAGCTGACCAGTTCCGAGATGATCGCCTTGACGACCTCCTCGATGACGGTCATGACCATCGACCACATCTTCAGGGTGTCGGAGACCGAGCCGGCGGCCGAGCCGATGCCGTTGATGCCCTGGGCGAACTCGGCCAGGGCCTTCTTGGCTGCCTCGCCGCCTTCGCCTTCCCAGTCCTTGAGGGCCTCGTCGCCGGTCTTGACGAAGTCGTCGGCCAGCTTCACGAAACCCGTGCCGATCGCGACGAAGTCTCCTGCCGCCTTCTCCAGCGCGGGACCGTCGCCGGTCACGAAGTGCAACGCGTCGTTGAGCGGCTGGATCAGGTCCAGCAGCATGTTCAAGCCGTTGCTGACCAGCCAGCCCACGGGGTCGAGTGCGAAGCTCGCCATGTCCATCGTCGCCCCGGCGACGAAGCCAGTTCCGTCCTGCAGCAGCTGGCCGCTCGCCGCGGCGATATCGCCGACGCTGTCCGCCTTGGAGAATTTGTCGTAGGCGTTGGAGATGGTGCTTACGCCTTTGCCGATGACCGGCGTATGGGTGGTGGCTTCCTTGGCCTGGTGCAGGCCGTGCTGGAACGCGTTTTCGCCGCTGTGATTGTCGTGGAGCTTCACCCCGTCGGCAATGCTGTCCTGTCCCATGGTTCCCCCCTGCTCAGCGCGGTCCGTCGATCTTTGTCTCGAACTTGCTGAACTTCATGACGGTGTCCTGTTCGTGGCCGTCGTAGATCTCGGCAGCCTTGCTGACCTTGCCCTGGAATGATTCGACGCCAGTCTTCAGAAGTTCGAGCAGCTCCTTCAGGTCGTCGAGCTTGCTTGTGTAGGTTTGCTTGACCGCCAGCCCGATCAATCCCCAGGACTTGTCAGTCACATCGGCGTGGTTGATGAGGTCGCCGAACTTTCCCGCCTCGCCCTTGTACCGGTCGAGTCCGGTGGAGTACTTGGCAAGGGCGGCGGTGTCGACCTTGTGGCCGCCGTTCGTCGGGCTCATCGGTGTCCCTCTTCGTCGTCGAACAAGTTCTTGAGGAACTGGTCGCCCGCCGAGGCCGAGGGCGGCGCCGACGGAGGCGCCTGAGCCGCCCGTCCGTCGTCGCGAAGCAGATCGTTGTTCGCGAAGTCCTCGTCGTCCCGGGTCGGTGCTGCCTCCTGCGGCTGCTCCTCCGGCAGATTGGACTCCAGTTCTTCGACAGTGGTTCCCAAGCCGGCCGCCTGGGCTTCCAGGACCTGGTCGGACACGTTCAACCCGAAGGCCGTGCCCACGTGCTCGTCGACGATCCCGGCCTGCTTGCGAGCGGATTCGGCGACAGCCTTGTGCAGGGTCGCGAGGATCGAGGACGCCAGCTGGTCCGGCTGCTGCCGGAGCGCGTCCGGGGTGAGCCGGAGATCTTTGATCGACCCGCTCGGGCCCGCGACGACGGTGACGGCCCGGTCCGGCGACATCACTTCGGTCTCGAGCGCGTTCAGCTCCTCCTGCATGTCGCCGACTTTCGCGAACTGCGCTTCGGCCTGTTTGAGCTTCGTCTGGAACTTGTCGAACTCCGCGACGAGCCGTTCCATCTCTGCCGACACCGGCGGTCACCCCTTCCCCTGGACCCTCACGTGATGTGCGGATTATGCCGCTTCTGTCAGGTTCGTGCCGCAAGGTCAGGCAATCCGGCCTGGGTGATTCATCGCGGGGCCGGGACGAGAGTTCCCGAAGGTCGGTCACGAAAAGGTAACGAACATATCGGGCGAACAGCCCCTCCCCGGACACCGAAGCGCCGAACAAACTGTGGGCCGAAAGGAGCATCGCAGGTCAACGCCGCCGCTCGAGCCGGTCCAGTGCTGAGGGGCGGGCAACTCGGCCCAGTTCGTGGGATATTCACTCCTTCGGTCGATGTTCCCACGATTGATCACCGCATTGACAGTGCGTGCGGTTCGCCAGAGTATTTCGCGCATGTCCTTTCCGGTTGCCCTCGTGTGGCGTCTTCACGTGGATCTGCGCCAGCAGGCCAGCGCGCTGTGTAGGGATTTCTGACCTTTTCTCCCGGCCGCGTCCGGCTGGTTGATTTCTCTTGCCCCGCAACGGGTTTGTCGTACCCGAGGGGATAAACGCTTTCTCTGTTCGGCGTGGGTTTCGCGCGGGTTTCGTGCTGCCCCGAGAACGGGGGAAGAAGTGCCTTCGCGGGCGCTTCACGGGAACACAAACAGGGAGACACAATGCGATTCAGCTCCTCCTCGGGCGCCCCGCCCCGATGGCGGAAAGCGCTGACCGTCGCCGGTGCGGTGGCGCTCGCGATCGGTGCGGTGACCTACACCGGGTCCAGCACCAGCGCTTACGCCGACGTCCAGGTGGTCACCGACGCCAAAACCGCGTCCGACGGCAAGCAGTACTGGGTGCAGAATCACCTGGTCGGCAAAGACCTTGCCGCGCAAGCGCGTTCCGCGGACGGCACGCCGAAGAAGTGGCTGCTGGTCTGGGCGGGCGACGAGAACATCGCCGACACCGCGGTGAAAGACGTCAAGAACCTCCCGGGTTCGCTTGGCGGCGGGCTCGGCAAGGTCAAGAATGCTTTGCCTGGCCCCGATTTCCTCGCGGTGATCGACGCGACGCAGGGCTCGCCGACGTACGGCAAGGTGGTGAACACCGCGACCGTCGGGCCGCTCGTCGAGAACGAGCCGCACCACATGCAGTACGTGTGGCACAAGGGCGACACGATCTACGCCGGTGCGTTGTTCGCTGCGGCGACGTACGCGTTCGACGTCAGTGCGTTGCCCCAGCTGAAACTCAAGGGCATCAGCCTGCCGACGCAGACGCTCGGCGGGTCTGTGCCCGACGCGTACTGGGTGCTGAAGGACGGCACCGCGTACGGCACGTACATGGGCGGCCCGGTCGTGCCCGGTCCGTACGCGTACCAGGACGGTTCTACGCAGATCGGCAACGGCTTCGCCGGCAGTCCGGGCGAGGTCGTGCACTTCGACAAGAACGCGCAGGTGCTGTCGCAGAATCCGGCGGCGACCCCGCAGGGCGACAACGCGAAGCTGTGCGACAACCTGCCGCAGCTGGGCAAACCGTCCTGTGCGAACCCGCACGGCGTACAGGCGCGCGAGGATCTCAACACTCTCGTCACCAGTGACTACGCCGAACCGCGCAACATCATCCTCGACCCGGTGAAGCAGCCGTCGCCGTATCTGCGCCGTCCGACGATCCGCACCTGGGACATCTCCGACCGCAACCACCCGAAGCTGAAGTCGGTGTCCTATCTGCAGGACGGCCCGCGGGCGAACCCGGCGGACCCGCTGCACTCGGAAAGCCGCGCGGTCATGGAGACCACGGTGACGAACAAACCCGGCCACAAGGGCGCGTTCGCCGAGACCATGCAGGGCGGCGCGATCTTCTACACGCCGGACATCACGGCGAAGGATCCGCACTGGATCGAGGTGTTCGACGACGGCACCGCGGGCAAGCCGATCTACTCGCAGAACGACTCCAACGGCGCCAGCTCCAACGGCGGCTGGCTGCAGACCAGCCCGGACGACCGGTTCCTCTACCACGCGGTGCAGGGCAGGCAGAAGGGCGCGCTCGGTCCGGACGACCCCGGCACCACCGGCGGCGTGTACGTGCTCGACATCCAGAAGCTGGTCGCAGCCGGCGACAAGGTGGAGGACATCAAGGGCCGCGTCGACACCAAGGAAAAGGCGCAGCAGGGCGGCGGGGGAGACCTGCCGACCGTCGTCGGTTCCGCGCCGATCAATCCGGGCGTTCCCGGGGCCGGCCCGCACTGGGGCGCGTACGACAATCTCGCGCTCGGCCAGGACGGTTTGTATCACGAAACCGAGCAGCCGCAGCACATCGCGGTGTCGAACTACTTCGTCGCCCGGTCCGGTTTGGACGGTGACCACAAGGTCAACCTGCTGAACCTGTCGCCGGACGGGAAGGTCGCGGTCGATCAGAACTTCCGTGACGAGTTCACCGGGCAGGTCGGCCTCAACTTCAACCGGAAGTCGTGGCCGCACGGGGACTTCGGCAACGCCAAGCCGCACTCCGAGCTGTTCGTGGTCGCCGACCAGAACGTGAAGTAACTCCCGCTGAACGCGTGCCGTGAAGGACTCCTTGAGGGAATCAGATTCCCTCAAGGGGCCCTTCACGGACCGGCTCCGAAGGCAAGCCCGGAAGGTAGTTATGGATCACCACGTCACTCCGGTCGCCACCGGATCGTCCGGTGTGGACAGTGCCGCGCTGGTGTTGCGGCTGATATTGCTGCTGGCGACGGCATTCCTCGCCGGTACCGGGATTCTGCGTCCGCTCGTCGGTGCGCTGCCGCGCAAGCTGTGGCTCACCACCGGAGCGCTGGGTGTCGGTTCGGCGGTGCTGGCCGCGGTGTCGGCGGCGACGGTCGACGTCAACCTTGTCGCGCTGATCGTCCACGTTGTGCTCGCACTGACGGTGCCGGTGCTGCTGCGGTGGCCCGCGGCGGGTCGGTGGGCTTCGCTCGCGCTGGTCGTGCTCGTGGTGCTGGAAACCTCCGTCGATGGCTCGGGGATCTCCTTCGCCATCGACACCGTGTACGTCGCCGCGGCCGCGCTGTGGTTCGGCGTGACGCTGCTGTCGGCCTGGGCACCGGTGGAGCAGTGGCGCTCGACGCCGTTGCGTGTAGGTCCGCTATCGGTCAGCCTCGCCGGACTGTTGGCGCTCGCGGGCCTCGTGCAACTCGGCGTCTCCGGGGTCGCCTTCGACCGACGGCTGTACGAAACGCTCTTCGGCATCTCGCTGATCGTGGTGGTCCTGCTGCCCGCGGCGGTCACCGTAGCGTCGGCGATCCTGTTGTCCCGCAACGCTTCCATTCGCGGTTACCGCTACGGCGTCGCCGGTGTCGCGCTCGGTTTCGTCGCGTGGAGTGCGCTTGCCGCGGTGCCGCAGCCAGCCCCGCTGCCCGTGCCCGGAGTGCCGGTGCTGGCGGACGCGACAGTCGGCGGCGCGACCGTGCCGGTGCTGGTCAGTCCGCACCGGCCCGGACGCAATCTCGTGCACTTCCCGGCGAGCGCGGGAACGGACCTGTCCGCTGGGGTCGAGGGCGGGATCGTGACCGCCGCGGCGGCGAGGGCCGGTGCGGAAGGCAGCTGGGCCGAGGTCGAACTTCCGCCCGGACGCAGCACTCTCGTCGTGCACAAGGGCGACGCGACCACGACGGTCGACGTCGACGCGGGCACCGAAGCGGGCCCGGCGGTGTCGGACGCGGATGCCCCGGAATGCGCGGAAGCCGCGCTCGGCGGTCTGGTGGCGGAGAAGCGCGACGTGCTGACCAGCTGTCCGGCAGAAGCGTTGTCGCCGGAGGACCGCGGTTCGCTGGTGAAGCTGGTCGAGTTCCTCGCGTCGCGGAAACCGTCGGCGATCACGCTGGTCGAAGACAAGTCGCCGCGTGGGGTGCAGGCCGCGCAGCTCGTCCGCGAGACCGCTGCCCGCGTCGGTCTGCCGGTGCGTCCGGACGCGGCTCCCGACACCGCGTTGGTGGTCGTCTCCGGCTGGAGCGACGGGTACCTCGCGATGAGCCGCGCCGCCGAATCGCAGCGGCTCAAACCGACCCATCAGTTCGGCCTGTACCTCGCGCCGTGGCTGCTCAACGGACCCATCGTCAACACCGTCGCCAGCGCGGCCATGCCGCTGCGCTTCGATCCGCGCGACCAGCTCGCGGTGAGCTACGCGGTGGCCGTCGGCAACAGCTTCGGCGGGGAAAGCCCGTCGCTGGGCGGTTTCCGGACCTGGCTCGGTCCACAGTGGACAGCGGTGAACGGCGAGGTGCAGCTGTTCGCGGCCGCGCAGGTCAACGCGATGCCGATGTACCCGAACGAACCGCACGCGCCCGGCATGCAGGCCGCGCGCGACTACGCCGGGCAATGGATCCCCGACGGAACCATCGTCCCGATCAGCGGCGCGCTCCGCTGACCGCAGTTCCCCGAAAACCCCGAAGTACCCCGAAGAAAGGAAACCCCTGATGAAACGCATTGCCGCCCGGATCCTGTTGCCGCTCGCCGCGGCCGGGGCGTTCGCCGGATTCGCCGGGGGAGCGGCCGACGCCGCCACCCCGGACACCTCCGCCGCCGGTCAGCCCGCTGCTGGCCTGCCCGCTGGCTTGCCCACCTTGCCGACCGGTGCCCTGCCCACCTTGCCGACCGGCGGCCTGCCCTCGCTCCCGACCGGCGGCCTGGCCACCTTGCCGACCTTGCCGACCGGCGCCCTGCCCTCGCTCCCGACGGGCGGCTTGCCGTCCCTCCCGACCGGCGGCCTGCCGTCGCTGCCCTCCCTGCCGAACCTGCCCGCCCCAGGCCTCCCCGGCGTCCCAGGAGCACCGACCGGCGGCGGACCGTCGGTCTGGGTCGTCCCCGGCCTCGACGCGGGCAGCCTGCTCGGCCCGACCACCCAAGCCCCGGCCCAGCTCCTCGCGCCGGTGTTCAACCTCGTCACCGCCGTTTCCTGAGCACAGAAGGAGAAACCCGTGAAAAAGACCGCCATCCGAGCCGTCGCCGCCACCGCACTCGCCGGAGCCGCGGTGCTCGGCGCCGCCGCGCCCGCGCTGGCCGCCACGCAGGACCAGCCCGGGGTCACCGTCGTCGACGAGCCGGACACGTCGAACCTGAACAACATCTGGACCTTCGCCCCGCTGGGCGTGCCCGTGCTGGGCCTGATCCAGTCCCTGAACGGCGTCCCCGGCCGGATCCTGCCCGGCTGACCCCGCCTCCGCCGGTGGTTCCCCTCGTCCCCGGGAATCACCGGCGGACCCCGGAAGAACGAGGAACATGGACAGACAGCTGATCGGCCGGCTCGCGATCGCGGCCATCGCGGTGGCCGCCGTCGCCGCGACCGCAGTGATCCTCGGCACCGGCGACGATCCCGCGCCCGCCCCGGTCGCCGCGCCCACGACCGCCGAAGTGCCGCAGCGTGCCCCAGACCGCACCGTGACCCGCACGCTGGCCCCGACGACGTCCACCGCACCGGCCGCGCCCGCACCATCCAGCTGGCAGATCACCTACGAACTCGCCGGCTCCGGCACCGCCACCGTGGTCTATGACGACAACGGCCTCGGCCTGGTGCACCAGGAGCTGTCGGTGCCCTTGCCCTGGAGCAAGACCCTGACCTGGCCGAAGAGTGCCGTCGCGCCGACTGTGCAGCTGATGGGCCAGTCGAGCGGTCCGGTCGAATGCCGGGTGTCGGTGAACGGCGTGCTGGCGCGGTCCGCGAAAGCCGCGGACGGCGAGGTGGCCAGCTGCGCGGGACGGCTCAGCTGAGGTCTTTGGAGAACCAGTGCTCGGCGTACTGGTCGGCGTTGAAGGCCTCGACCTCCGCGTAGCCCATCGACGCGTAGAGCGCGCGTGCTTCGACCAGGTCGTCGCGGGTGTCGAGCCGCATCCGGGTCGAACCCAGCCGCTTCGCCGCCTCTTCAGCCGCCGCGACGATGACCTTGCCGCCGCCGTATCCGCGATGCTCCGGGCGCACGTACACCTTCGTCAACGCGCTCAGCCCGGGCTCGACTATCCGCACCCCGACGCAACCGGCGGGCTTCCCGTCCCGGTACGCCACCAGGAACGCTCCCGTCGGCGCGACAAGGCCGTCGCTGGGTTCGTCGGCCAGCGCCGCGTCCACTTCCGCGGGCGTCGCCGGACGGCCGTGATACCGAGACGCCAGTTCGTCCATGTACTCGCGCAGGATCGCCGCCGCGTCCGGGTGTTCGGCCGGGAATTCGCTGATCTTCCAGTCCACGTCCCTCATCTTGGGGAGTCCGTCCACCGATTTCCCCGGCAGGTACCGTGCAGAACGGCAGGGGAACCGAACGAGGAGGCGACATGGACGGCAGCGAGAACGTCGACCAGCCGGGGGACAAGAAGACCGGCGGCAGCCATGCCGCGCCGGAGGGGGCTGGAGTGCACCCGCTGATCGATCTGTCGCGCGACCCCAACCCGGGCAAGCCCGACCACGCGAAGCCCGACGAGGACTGACCCGCGGCCCGGCCCGGCGGGTGCACGCCGCCGGGCCGGGTTTCGCGGTTGCGTCCCGGTGAGGTGATTGTCACCCCGGGACGCGGATCCATTGTGGAACATCCGGCGGCTCTTCTCCTTGCCGCTGACGAATTTCTCTCGCGTTCTTAACGCGCTTCACTACCGCTGAAGTCCGTGAGGGCCACCTTGACGGAATCAGAGTCCCTCAAGGTGGCCCTCACGGACTTCAGCAGCGCGCGCCCGGTCCGTTCGGCAGGGGCGCCCGCGCGCTACTGGGAAACCCCAATGCGGCGTTAGGGCGCGGGAGGCCGAGAGGCTCCAAGAAGCGGGTCCATGCCTTGGTCGCCGCGTCCCGGCATGCGAACTTCAGTGCGCTCTGACCGCGGGAACCGGCCCGGGAATAGCGTCCCCGGCCGCGGCGTTCCGCCTCTCGGGAAGTCCCGCGCGGCACCGTCCCAAGGCCCCGATCTGGGGTTACGATGACCGGTCGGCGACCGTAGCGACCCCCCGCCCGGACCGCTCCGCGAGTGGACGGGTATCTTTGGAGACCGTGCCCGGCAGGCGTCGGGCCGCTCCGCGTGCCGTTGGGCATGAGCGGGGTGCTTTCGCACCCGGTTCACCAGCCTCGCCACGTGGGGTTCCGACGGAAAATCCCTCCGGGAAGTTACCGGTCGAGAGACCGTGACGCGGGCCGACACGCCCGACCGCGGGGACCGGTGAAGACACGAAGAAGCAAGATCACGACAGGAAGCTGGTCCATTGCCCACGATCCAGCAGCTGGTCCGCAAGGGCCGCCAGGACAAGGCTGCCAAGCAGAAGACCGCGGCCCTCAAGGGGAGCCCGCAGCGTCGTGGCGTGTGCACCCGCGTGTACACCACGACTCCCAAGAAGCCGAACTCGGCCTTGCGCAAGGTTGCTCGTGTGAAGCTGACCAGCGGTATCGAGGTCACCGCGTACATCCCGGGTGAAGGCCACAACCTCCAGGAGCACTCGATGGTGCTCGTGCGCGGAGGCCGGGTCAAGGACCTGCCGGGTGTTCGCTACAAGATCATCCGCGGTTCGCTCGACACCCAGGGTGTGAAGAACCGTAAGCAGGCGCGCAGCCGGTACGGCGCGAAGAAGGAGAAGAGCTAATGCCTCGCAAGGGTCCGGCGCCGAAGCGGCCGCTGATCTCCGACCCCGTCTACGCCTCCCCGCTGGTCACCCAGCTGGTGAACAAGGTGCTGAAGGACGGCAAGCGGTCCCTGGCCGAGCGCATTGTCTACGGCGCTCTCGAAGGCGCTCGCGAGAAGACGGGCACCGACCCGGTCGTCACGCTGAAGCGCGCGCTCGACAACGTGAAGCCCACCATCGAGGTGAAGAGCCGCCGCGTCGGTGGCGCCACCTACCAGGTGCCGATCGAGGTCAAGCCCGGCCGCTCCACCACGCTGGCGCTGCGCTGGCTGGTCTCGTTCTCGCAGGCCCGCCGCGAGAAGACGATGATCGAGCGGCTGCAGAACGAGCTGCTGGACGCGAGCAACGGCCTTGGCGCCAGCGTCAAGCGCCGCGAGGACACGCACAAGATGGCCGAGTCGAACAAGGCCTTCGCGCACTACCGCTGGTGATGACCGCCCGGCTGCCGATAGAAGCCATGCCGGGCCCCACGTTCGAGACAGGGGAACATTCTCGTGGCACGTGAAGTGCTGACCGACCTCAACAAGGTCCGCAACATCGGCATCATGGCGCACATCGACGCCGGTAAGACCACCACCACCGAGCGGATCCTGTTCTACACCGGGATCAACTACAAGCTCGGCGAAGTCCACGACGGCGCCGCCACCATGGACTGGATGGAGGAGGAGCAGAAGCGAGGCATCACCATCACCTCGGCTGCGACCACCACCTTCTGGAACGACTACCAGATCAACCTGATCGACACCCCCGGGCACGTCGACTTCACCGTCGAGGTGGAGCGCAACCTGCGGGTGCTCGACGGCGCGGTCGCGGTCTTCGACGGCAAGGAAGGCGTCGAGCCGCAGTCCGAGCAGGTCTGGCGGCAGGCGGACAAGTACGACGTCCCGCGCATCTGCTTCGTCAACAAGATGGACAAGCTGGGTGCGGACTACTACTACACCCTGCAGACCATCAAGGACCGTCTCGGCGTCCGGCCGCTGGCCATCCAGCTGCCGATCGGCGCGGAGAACGACTTCGAAGGCGTCATCGACCTGGTCCGGATGAAGGCCCTGGTCTGGCGCGGCGAGGTGCAGAAGGGCGACGACTACGCCGTCGAGGACATCCCGGCCGAGCTGGCCGACCGCGCCGCCGAGTACCGCGAGAAGCTGGTCGAGGCCGTCGCCGAGACCGACGACGCGCTGATGGAGAAGTTCCTCGAGGGCGAGGAGCTGACCCAGGACGAGATCAAGGGCGGCATCCGCCACCTGGTCGTCACCCGCGAGGCGTTCCCGGTGCTCGCCGGCTCCGCGTTCAAGAACAAGGGCGTGCAGCCGATGCTGGACGCGGTCATCGACTACCTGCCGTCGCCGCTGGACGTGCCGCCGGTCGAGGGTCTGCTGGCGGACGGCGAGACCCCGGTCACGCGGCACGCGACGACCGAGGAGCCGTTCTCCGCGCTGGCCTTCAAGATCGCCGCGCACCCGTTCTTCGGCAAGCTGACCTACATCCGGGTCTACTCGGGCAAGGTCTCCTCCGGTGCCCAGGTCGTCAACGCGACCAAGGAGCGCAAGGAGCGCATCGGGAAGATCTTCCAGATGCACTCCAACAAGGAGAACCCGGTCGACGAGGCTTTGGCCGGCCACATCTACGCGGTCATCGGCCTGAAGGACACCACCACCGGTGACACCCTGGCCGACGCGCAGAACCCGGTCGTGCTCGAGTCCATGACCTTCCCGGACCCGGTCATCAAGGTGGCCATCGAGCCGAAGACCAAGGCCGACCAGGAGAAGCTCTCCCTGGCGATCCAGAAGCTGGCCGAGGAAGACCCCACGTTCCAGGTCAACCTGGACGAGGACACCGGCCAGACGATCATCGCCGGCATGGGCGAGCTGCACCTCGAGGTGCTGGTCAACCGGATGAAGTCCGACTACAAGGTCGAGGCGAACATCGGCAAGCCGCAGGTCGCCTACCGCGAGACCATCAAGAAGACCGTGGACAAGCTCGACTACGTCCACAAGAAGCAGACCGGTGGCTCCGGCCAGTTCGCGAAGGTCATCGTGAAGCTGGAGCCGCTCGAGCGCACCGACGGTGCTCTCTACGAGTTCGACAACAAGGTCACCGGTGGCCGCGTGCCGCGGGAGTACATCCCGTCGGTCGACGCGGGCGCACAGGACGCCATGCAGTACGGCGTGCTGGCCGGCTACCCGCTCGTCGGGTTGAAGTTCACCTTGTTGGATGGCGCGTACCACGAGGTCGACTCTTCCGAGATGGCGTTCAAGATCGCCGGTTCCATGGCGATGAAGGAAGCCGCGAAGAAGGCCGGCCCGGTCATCCTCGAGCCGATGATGGCTGTCGAGGTCACGACTCCCGAGGACTACATGGGCGACGTGATCGGCGACCTCAACTCCCGCCGTGGCCAGATCCAGGCCATGGAGGAGCGCGCCGGTACCCGTGTCGTGAAGGCACTGGTCCCGCTGTCGGAGATGTTCGGTTACGTCGGCGACCTGCGGTCCCGTACCCAGGGCCGGGCGAACTACTCCATGGTGTTCGACTCCTACGCCGAGGTTCCCGCGAACGTCGCGAAGGAAATCATCGCGAAGGCGACGGGGGAGTAACTCCCTCACCGCGCGCGGGCATTAAGGAACTCTCCTGAACGTCCGCAGCAACGACGAAGGAACATTCGTGGGGCAGCAGCCACGCTGCCCCACGAGCACAACGCGAAATCAGTCCAGGAGGACATTCCAGTGGCGAAGGCGAAGTTCGAGCGGAGCAAGCCGCACGTCAACATCGGCACCATCGGTCACGTCGACCACGGCAAGACCACGCTGACCGCGGCGATCACCAAGGTTCTGCACGACGCGTACCCGGAGCTGAACGAGGCCCGTGCGTTCGACCAGATCGACAACGCGCCGGAAGAGAAGCAGCGCGGCATCACGATCAACATCTCGCACGTCGAGTACCAGACCGAGAAGCGTCACTACGCGCACGTGGACGCCCCGGGTCACGCTGACTACATCAAGAACATGATCACCGGTGCCGCGCAGATGGACGGCGCGATCCTGGTGGTCGCGGCGACCGACGGCCCGATGCCGCAGACCCGCGAGCACGTGCTGCTGGCCCGCCAGGTCGGCGTGCCCTACATCGTGGTGGCGCTGAACAAGGCCGACATGGTCGACGACGAGGAAATCCTCGAGCTCGTCGAGCTGGAGGTCCGCGAGCTGCTGTCCTCGCAGGAGTTCCCGGGCGACGACGCGCCGGTCGTGCGCGTCTCCGGCCTCAAGGCTCTCGAGGGCGACCAGAAGTGGGCCGACGCCGTGCTCGAGCTGATGCACGCCGTCGACGACAACGTGCCGGACCCGGTGCGCGAGCTCGAGAAGCCCTTCCTGATGCCGATCGAGGACGTCTTCACGATCACCGGCCGCGGCACCGTCGTGACCGGTCGCGTGGAGCGCGGCCAGGTCAACGTCAACGAAGAGGTCGAGATCGTGGGCATCCGCGAGAAGTCGACCAAGACCACCGTCACCGGTGTCGAGATGTTCCGCAAGCTGCTCGACTCGGGCCAGGCGGGCGACAACGTCGGCCTCCTGCTGCGCGGCATCAAGCGCGAGGACGTCGAGCGCGGCCAGGTCGTCGTGAAGCCGGGCACCACCACCCCGCACACCGAGTTCGAGGGCCGGGTCTACATCCTGTCCAAGGACGAGGGCGGACGGCACACCCCGTTCTTCAACAACTACCGCCCGCAGTTCTACTTCCGCACCACGGACGTGACCGGCGTCGTGACCCTTCCCGAGGGCACCGAGATGGTCATGCCGGGCGACAACACGGACATCAGCGTCGTGCTGATCCAGCCGGTCGCCATGGACGAGGGTCTGCGCTTCGCCATCCGCGAGGGTGGCCGGACCGTCGGCGCGGGCCAGGTTACCAAGATCAACAAGTGACGTCGGCGCCCTGAATTCGGGTCACTACACCCCCGAGTTCAGGGCGTCAACTCACGTGTGCGACACTATTCAGGTTGCTCGTCCTGGGGCGGCCGAACCCTTATCGGTTTTCAATCGACTGGGTTCCGGCCGCCCTGGTATGAGCGGCCACGGTCCGTGGAGCTCTTCCTTCGGGTGAGGCTAGCGGGCAAAGGCCAGTAGGGACGACCGCGGTGCTTGTTCAGACCAGGTCGGCCTGCGGCCTCCTCACGTAAGAGGAAGACCAGGCAAGACGACGATCCTTAGGGATCCGTCTGTGCGGCGGGCGCGACACGCCCGACCGCGTGGACCGGGGACAGGGCCGTTGAACTGCTGAAACCCGGGCTCCGGCCCAGGTTGACGAGACAAAGCGGCACGAGACGACAAGGAACGCAGCCACCATGGCGGGACAGAAGATCCGCATCCGGCTCAAGGCCTACGACCACGAGGCGATCGACACCTCGGCGCGCAAGATCGTGGAAACGGTCACGCGCACCGGCGCCCGTGTTGTCGGGCCGGTGCCGCTGCCTACCGAGAAGAACGTTTACTGCGTCATCCGCTCGCCGCACAAGTACAAGGACTCGCGCGAGCACTTCGAGATGCGCACGCACAAGCGTCTGATCGACATCCTCGACCCGACGCCGAAGACGGTCGACGCGCTCATGCGCATCGACCTGCCGGCGAGCGTCGACGTCAACATCCAGTAAGCGTTGGGCGAGCGGCGGAGATAAGAACTCATGTCTGACAGGCAAATGAAGGGCATCCTGGGCACCAAGCTCGGCATGACCCAGGTCTTCGACGAGCAGAACCGGGTCGTCCCGGTCACTGTCGTCAAGGCCGGGCCGAACGTGGTGACCCAGGTTCGGACCACTGACAAAGACGGCTACGCGGCCGTGCAGCTGGCGTTCGGCGCGATCGACCCGCGCAAGGTGAACAAGCCGCGCACCGGCCACTTCGACAAGGCGGGCGTGACCCCGCGCCGGCACGTCGCCGAGCTGCGCACCATCGACGCCGAGACCTACGAGGTCGGCCAGGAGATCACCGCCGAGGTGTTCGAGGCCGGCACTTCGGTCGACGTGACCGGTACCAGCAAGGGCAAGGGCTACGCGGGTGTCATGAAGCGCCACGGCTTCAAGGGCCAGGGCGCGAGCCACGGCGCGCAGGCCGTGCACCGCAAGCCGGGTTCCATCGGCGGCTGCGCCACGCCGGGCCGCGTGTTCAAGGGCCTGCGGATGGCGGGCCGGATGGGTAGCGACCGGGTCACCACGCAGGGTCTGACCGTGCACGCGGTGCGTGCCGAGGACGGCCTGCTGCTGATCAAGGGCGCGGTGCCCGGTCCCAAGGGCGGCCTGCTGTTCGTGCGCAGTGCCGCGAAGGGTGGAAACTGACGATGACGAACGTCGAGCTGAAGACTCCGGCCGGTAAAGCCGACGGCACCGTCGAGCTCCCCGGGGAGATCTTCGACGTGCAGGCCAACGTCGCGCTGATGCACCAGGTCGTGGTGGGCCAGCTGGCCGCCGCGCGCCAGGGCACGCACGACACGAAGACCCGCGGTGAGGTCTCCGGTGGCGGCAAGAAGCCGTACCGGCAGAAGGGCACCGGTCGCGCCCGCCAGGGTTCGACCCGCGCGCCGCAGTTCGCCGGCGGTGGCGTCGTGCACGGCCCCACGCCGCGCGACTACACCCAGCGCACCCCGAAGAAGATGAAGGCCGCCGCTCTGCGTGGCGCCCTCTCCGACCGGGCTCGCGCCGGCCAGCTGCACGTCCTGACGGAACTGGTCACCGGCGAGAAGCCGTCGACCAAGACCGCCAAGACGGCGATCGCCGCCGCGACCCAGGCCAAGCGCGTTCTCGTGGTCCTGCACCGCGACGAGGAGCTCGCCTGGGTGTCCGCGCGGAACCTGCCGTACGTGCACCTGATCTGGGCTGACCAGCTCAACACCTACGACGTCCTGGTCAACGACGACGTCGTGTTCACCAAGGCCGCTTACGACGCGTTCGTCGCAGGCCCCGTCCGCGGGAAGGTCGTCAAGGCCCTCGCGCGTTCGAGCGAGGTTTCGGAAGGGAGTGACGAGAAGTGAGCTCGGTCGCCATTCCGGACCCCCGCGACATCCTGCTCGCGCCGGTGATCTCCGAGAAGTCCTACGGACTGCTCGAGGACCACAAGTACACGTTCATCGTCCGTCCGGACGCCAACAAGACCCAGATCAAGATCGCGGTCGAGAAGGTGTTCGGCGTGAAGGTCGTCAGCGTCAACACGGCCAACCGCCAGGGCAAGCGGAAGCGGACTCGTACCGGCTTCGGCAAGCGCAAGGACACCAAGCGCGCCATCGTGACTCTTTCGCCTGAGAGCAAGGCGATCGAGATCTTCGGCGGACCCACCGCGTAAAGGACTGAGCTGACAATGGGCATCCGCAAGTACAAGCCGACGACCCCGGGTCGTCGCGGTTCGAGCGTCTCGGACTTCGCCGAGATCACCCGGTCCACGCCGGAGAAGTCGCTGCTGCGCCCGCTGAGCAAGACCGGCGGCCGCAACGCTTCGGGCAAGATCACCACCCGGCACAAGGGCGGTGGCCACAAGCGCGCCTACCGCGTGATCGACTTCCGTCGCCACGACAAGGACGGCGTGCCGGCCAAGGTCGCGCACATCGAGTACGACCCCAACCGCACCGCGCGCATCGCGCTGCTGCACTACGCCGACGGCGAGAAGCGCTACATCATCGCGCCGGAGAAGCTGAAGCAGGGCGACACGGTTGAGAACGGCCCCCGCGCCGACATCAAGCCGGGCAACAACCTGCCGCTGCGCAACATCCCGGTCGGCACTGTGATCCACGCGATCGAGCTCCGCCCCGGCGGCGGCGCGAAGATGGCCCGGTCCGCCGGCGCCCGCGTGCAGCTCGTCGCCAAGGACGGTCCCTACGCCCAGCTGCGTCTCCCCTCGGGCGAGATCCGCAACGTGGACGTGCGCAACCGCGCGACCGTCGGCGAGGTCGGCAACTCGGATCACTCGAACATCAACTGGGGCAAGGCGGGCCGCAACCGCTGGCGCGGCAAGCGCCCGACTGTCCGCGGTGTCGTGATGAACCCGGTCGACCACCCGCACGGCGGTGGCGAGGGCAAGACCTCCGGTGGCCGGCACCCGGTGAACCCGAACGGCAAGCCCGAAGGCCGCACTCGCAAGAGCAAGCCGTCCGACAAATTGATCGTCCGCCGCCGGCGTACCGGCAAGAAGCGCTGAGCAGGGAGGTAGAAGCACATGCCACGCAGCCTTAAGAAGGGCCCGTTCGTGGACGACCACCTGCTCAAGAAGGTGGACGCTCTCAACGAATCGGGCAAGAAGACCGTGATCAAGACTTGGTCGCGGCGCTCCACGATCATCCCGGACTTCCTGGGTCACACGATCGCGGTGCACGACGGCCGCAAGCACGTCCCGGTGTTCGTCACCGAGGCGATGGTGGGTCACAAGCTGGGCGAGTTCGCCCCGACGCGGACCTTCAAGGGCCACATCAAGGACGACCGCAAGTCGCGCCGCCGCTGAGCGGGCCAGAGAAAGTTAAGGGAAGCAGATGAACGCCCAGTCAAACGCCACGGCCACGGCAGAAGAGCTGCCCACGGCCGTCGCGCGGGCTCGCTTTGTCCGGGACGCGCCGATGAAGGTGCGCCGGGTGATCGAGCTCGTCAAGGGTCGTAGCGTCAGCGAGGCCTTGGCCGTGCTCCGGTTCGCGCCGCAGGCTGCGAGCGAGCAGCTCGCGAAGGTCATCGCCAGCGCGGCGGCCAACGCCGAGAACAACCTCCAGCTGGACCCGGAGACGCTCTGGATCAAGTCCGCGACCGCCGACGAGGGCCCGACCCTCAAGCGCATCCGTCCGCGGGCCCAGGGCCGTGCGTACCGGATCCGCAAGCGCACCAGCCACATCACCGTGGTGGTCGAGTCGCGGCCTGCGGAGAAGAAGAGCAACAAGAAGGCAGGTGGCCGGTAGTGGGCCAGAAGATCAACCCGCACGGCTTCCGCCTGGGTATCACCACTGACTGGAAGTCGCGCTGGTACGCCGACAAGCAGTACGCGGAGTACGTGGCCGAGGACGTCAAGATCCGCAAGCTGCTCTCCACCGGCATGGAGCGCGCCGGCATCTCCAAGGTCGAGATCGAGCGCACCCGTGACCGGGTCCGCGTCGACATCCACACCGCCCGGCCGGGCATCGTCATCGGCCGCCGCGGCGCGGAGGCCGACCGGATCCGCGGCGCGCTGGAGAAGCTGACCAAGAAGCAGGTCCAGCTGAACATCCTCGAGGTGAAGAACCCCGAGGCCGACGCGCAGCTGGTCGCCCAGGGTGTCGCGGAGCAGCTGAGCAACCGCGTGGCGTTCCGCCGCGCGATGCGCAAGGCGATCCAGACCTCCATGCGCTCGCCGCAGGTCAAGGGCATTCGCGTGCAGTGCGGCGGTCGTCTCGGCGGTGCCGAGATGTCCCGTTCCGAGCACTACCGCGACGGCCGGGTCCCGCTGCACACGCTGCGCGCCGACATCGACTACGGCTTCTTCGAGGCCAAGACGACGTTCGGCCGCATCGGCGTGAAGGTGTGGATCTACAAGGGCGAGCTGGTCGGCGGCCTGAAGGCGCGCGCCGAGCGCGACGCCGCCGCGTCGGCCGCGGACCGCGCGCCGCGCCGCGACCGTGGCGACCGGCCGTCCCGTCCGCGCCGTTCCGGCGCTTCGGGCACGACCCCGACCTCGACCGAGGCCGGCCGCGCCGCCGCTGCCGCGAAGAGCGACACCGCGACTGAGGCGGCGGCCCCGGCCGCTGAGACCGCAGAAAAGACGGAGGGCTGAGACGTGCTCATCCCGCGCAGGGTCAAGCACCGCAAGCAGCACTCCCCGAAGCGCCACGGCGCCGCCAAGGGCGGTACCAAGGTCAGCTTCGGCGAGTACGGCATCCAGGCGCTTGAGCACAGCTACGTGACGAACCGGCAGATCGAGTCCGCTCGTATCGCCATGACCCGTCACATCAAGCGCGGCGGCAAGGTGTGGACCACGATCTACCCGGACCGCCCGCTGACCAAGAAGCCGGCGGAAACCCGCATGGGCTCCGGCAAGGGTTCGCCCGAGTGGTGGATCGCCAACGTGAAGCCGGGTCGCGTGATGTTCGAGATCAGCTTCCCGAACGAGGAGACCGCCCGCGAGGCGCTCCGTCGCGCGATCCACAAGCTGCCCATGAAGTGCCGCATCGTGACCCGGGAAGGTGAGTTCTGATGGCTAACGGAGCCGCACAGGCATCCGAGCTGCGTGAGCTCACCGCCGAAGAGCTCGTGCTGCGTCTGAAGGAATACAAGGAGGAGCTTTTCAACCTCCGCTTCCAGATGGCGACCGGGCAGCTGGACAACAACCGTCGGCTGCGCACCGTCCGCACGGACATCGCGCGGATCTACACGGTGATGCGCGAGCGCGAGCTCGGGCTTTCCGTGGCGCCCGACGCCGAAAGTGAAGGTGCCGCATGAGCGAGGCTGCCACCGAGAAGACCGCCCGGAACTACCGCAAGGTCCGCGAGGGTTACGTCGTCTCGGACAAGATGGACAAGACGATCGTGGTCGAGCTCGAGGACCGCAAGAAGCACCCGCGCTACTCGAAGGTTCTCCGCAGCACCACCAAGGTCAAGGTGCACGACGAGAACAACGAGGCGGGCGTGGGCGACCGGGTCACGCTGATGGAGACCCGGCCGCTGTCGGCGACCAAGCGCTGGCGTCTGGTGCAGGTCGTGGAGAAGGCCAAGTAAGCAGGGCTCTTTTGGGAGTCCTTGGTTCCGCAAGGCTCGCTACTGTGACATCTCACAACTCGGCGAGAACCAGCGCGACATACAGGAGTTGACGTGATCCAGCAGGAGTCGCGGCTTCGGGTTGCCGACAACACCGGGGCAAAGGAAATCCTTTGCATCCGCGTGCTCGGCGGCTCCGGGCGGCGCTACGCCGGCATCGGCGACATTATCGTCGCCACCGTGAAGGACGCCATCCCGGCCGCCGGGGTGAAGAAGGGCGATGTCGTCAAGGCTGTCATCGTCCGCACGGTGAAGGAGCGCCGTCGTCCGGACGGTTCCTACATCCGGTTCGACGAGAACGCCGCCGTGCTCATCAAGAACGACAACGAGCCCCGGGGCACCCGCATCTTCGGCCCGGTGGGCCGCGAGCTGCGCGACCGAAAGTTCATGAAGATCATTTCGCTCGCGCCGGAGGTGCTGTGATGAAGGTGAAGAAGGGCGACACCGTCGTCGTTATCGCCGGTAAGGACAAGGGCGCGAAGGGCAAGGTCATTCAGGCCTACCCGGAGCGGGAGCGCGTGCTGGTCGAGGGTGTCAACCGGATCAAGAAGCACACCCGGATCACCCAGACCCAGCGCGGCGCCCAGTCCGGCGGCATCGTGACGCAGGAAGCGCCCATCCACGTGTCGAACGTGATGGTCGTGGACGCGGACGGCAAGCCGACCCGGGTGGGCTACCGCATCGGCGAGGACGGCAAGAAGGTCCGGGTCTCGCGCCGGAACGGCAAGGACATCTGACATGACCACCGCAGAGAAGATCGTGCCGCGTCTGAAGACCCGGTACCGCGAAGAGATCAAGGGCGAGCTCCAGAAGGAGTTCTCCATCCCCAACGTGCACCAGATTCCCGGCGTCGTGAAGATCGTCGTGAACATGGGTGTCGGGGACGCCGCCCGGGACAGCAAGCTGATCGACGGCGCGGTCCGCGACCTCGCCCTGATCACCGGGCAGAAGCCGGAAGTCCGGAAGGCCCGCAAGTCCATCGCGCAGTTCAAGCTCCGCGAGGGACAGCCGATCGGTGCGCGCGTCACGCTGCGCGGCGACCGGATGTGGGAGTTCCTCGACCGGCTGCTGACCATCGCGCTGCCCCGTATCCGCGACTTCCGCGGGCTTTCGCCCAAGCAGTTCGACGGCAACGGCAACTACACGTTCGGTCTCAACGAGCAGTCGATGTTCCACGAGATCAACCCGGACGACATCGACCGCCCTCGCGGCATGGACGTCACCGTCGTCACGACCGCCACCACCGACGACGAGGGCCGGGCGCTGCTGCGCAAGCTCGGTTTCCCGTTCAAGGAGAACTGAGCCGATGGCTAAGAAAGCGCTAGTCAGCAAGGCTTCGAAGAAGCCGAAGTTCGCGGTGCGCGGCTACACCCGTTGCAACCGGTGCGGGCGTCCGCACTCGGTGTACCGCAAGTTCGGCCTGTGCCGGATCTGCCTCCGGGAGATGGCGCACGCGGGCGAACTGCCCGGTGTCCACAAGTCCAGCTGGTAAGGCTCGAAACTCTATTCCCAGTTCGCCACAGGCCCCGCCGCGCCGGCCGGAGACCTCTCCGGCCGGGCGAGGCGGGGAACCAGGCGAGAAAGGTTGACAGGTCACCATGACGATGACCGACCCGATCGCAGACTTCTTGACCCGTCTGCGCAACGCGAACTCGGCGTACCACGACGAGGTCGTGCTTCCGCACTCGAAGATCAAGGCGAACATCGCCGAGATCCTCAAGCGCGAGGGCTACATCGCGAGCTACCGCGACGAGCCGGGCGAGAAGCACAAGAACCTCATCGTCGAGCTGAAGTACGGCCCCAACCGCGAGCGGAGCATCGCCGGCCTTCGCCGCGTCTCCAAGCCGGGTCTGCGGGTCTACGCAAAATCGACCGAACTGCCGTCCGTTCTGGGTGGCCTCGGCGTCGCGATCATCTCGACGTCCGGCGGCCTTCAGACCGACCGGCAGGCCAAGCGCAATAACGTGGGCGGCGAAGTCCTCGCCTACGTCTGGTAAGGAAGGGGGCACAGACATGTCACGCATCGGAAAGCTGCCGGTCGCCGTCCCCTCCGGGGTCGAGGTGACCATCGACGGCCAGAACGTCAAGGTCAAGGGGCCGAAGGGCACCCTGGAGCACACTGTCGCCGAGCCGATCTTCGTCGAGCGCGGCGAGGACGGCGCGCTTCTGGTGAAGCGTCCGGACGACGAGCGCACGAGCCGTGCCCTGCACGGTCTCACCCGCACGCTGGTGAACAACCTCGTGGTGGGCGTGACCGCGGGCTACGAGAAGAAGCTTGAGATCCACGGCGTCGGTTACCGCGTGCAGGCCAAGGGCTCGGACCTCGAGTTCGCCCTCGGCTACAGCCACCCGGTCAAGATCGAGGCCCCGGAAGGCATCACCTTCAAGGTGGAGTCGCCGACCCGGTTCTCGGTTTCGGGCATCGACAAGCAGAAGGTCGGCCAGACCGCCGCGGTTATCCGCAAGCTGCGCCGCCCGGACCCGTACAAGGGCAAGGGCCTGCGCTACGAGGGTGAGAAGATCCGCCGCAAGGTCGGAAAGACGGGTAAGTGATGAGCGACACGACTACCACGAAGCGCAAGCCGGTCGGCAAGGACATCTCGACCCGCCGCCGCGTCGCCAAGACCCGTCGGCACTTCCGCCTCCGCAAGAAGATCAGCGGGACGCCGGTGCGTCCGCGCATGGTCGTCAAGCGGTCCTCGCGGCACATCACCGTGCAGGTGATCGACGACCTCGCCGGTCACACGCTGGCGTCGGCGTCCACCCTCGAGACCGACCTCCGGTCGTTCGAGGGCGACAAGAAGGCCAAGGCCGCGAAGGTCGGCGAACTGGTGGCTTCGCGCGCCAAGGACGCCGGCATCGAAGCCGTGGTGTTCGACCGTGGCGGCAACGCCTACCACGGCCGCATCGCCGCGCTTGCCGACGCCGCCCGTGAGGCGGGGTTGAAGTTCTGATGCACATGCTCGTGAATGGAAGGAAAGCCTGATGCCGGGACGTACACGGCAATTCGGCGGCGGCCAGGGCGGACCGGGCGGTCAGGGCGGCAACGACCGCAACGACCGTCGCGGTGGCGGCCGGGACCGGCGCGACGGCGGCCGTGGCGGGGCCGGCCAGGACAAGACCCCGCACCTTGAGAAGGTCGTGACGATCAACCGCGTCGCCAAGGTCGTCAAGGGCGGTCGTCGCTTCAGCTTCACCGCCCTGGTGGTCGTCGGCGACGGCGACGGTCAGGTCGGCGTCGGCTACGGCAAGGCCAAGGAAGTTCCCGCGGCCATCGCCAAGGGCGTCGAGGAAGCGAAGAAGAACTTCTTCCGCGTTCCGCGCGTCGCCGGCACCATTCCGCACCCGATCCAGGGTGAGGAAGCCGCCGGTGTCGTGCTGCTCCGTCCCGCCTCCGCTGGTACCGGCGTCATCGCCGGCGGCCCGGTGCGCGCGGTGCTGGAGTGCGCGGGCGTCCACGACGTGCTGTCGAAGTCGCTCGGCTCCGACAACGCCATCAACATCGTGCACGCGACCGTGGCGGCCCTGAAGGGGCTGCAGCGTCCGGAGGAGGTGGCCGCTCGCCGCGGTCTGCCGCTCGAGGACGTCGCCCCGGCCCGGATGCTGCGTCAGCGTGCCGGCCAGGGGGTCTGACATGGCTCAGCTCAAGGTCACTCAGGTCAAGAGCAAGATCGGCACGAAGCACGCTCACCGCGAGTCGCTGCGCACCCTCGGGCTGCGCAAGATCCGCCAGAGCGTCGTGCGTGAGGACACCCCCCAGGTGCGCGGCCTGATCCACACCGTCCGCCACCTGGTGGAGGTCGAGGAGGTCCAGGCATGACCGCCATCAAGATCCACCACCTTCGTCCGGCTCCTGGCGCCAAGCGCGACAAGATCCGCGTCGGCCGTGGTGAAGGTTCGAAGGGCAAGACCGCGGGTCGCGGCACGAAGGGCACCAAGGCCCGGAAGAACGTGCCCGCCGGTTTCGAGGGTGGGCAGATGCCCATCCACATGCGGCTGCCGAAGCTGCGTGGATTCAAGAACCGGTTCCGCACCGAGTACCAGCCGGTGAACGTGGGCGACATCGCCCGCGTGTTCGCCGATGGTGGCAAGGTCGGTCCGGAGGAGCTGGCTGCTAACGGGCTTGTTCGTAAGGGCAAGCTTGTGAAGGTTCTCGGCAACGGGGACCTGAACGGGGTCAAGCTCGAGCTGACCGCGCATGCTTTCTCTGGCTCTGCCAAGGAGAAGATCGAGGCTGCTGGTGGTTCGGCCACCGTCAGCTGATCTGACTGCGTTAAGCGGGCCCGTCCGGTTTTTCCGGGCGGGCCCGTTTTGTTTTCGGCTCGTCGCCTGGCGGCGACCTTGCCTCGGTGGTTGCGTGGGGCACCCCGAAGGTTGATTGTGCTGACGGTTCGGGGGTGCTTGTCAAGGCGGGAAAGATGCCTTGACAAGCACCCCCGAACCGCAGGGACTGTCGCTTATACAAATCTGCCAGCCCACGAAGC
>NZ_PQIA01000099.1 GCF_003385235.1 Amycolatopsis circi
CTCCCTGCGGTCTGGGGTTGCTTGTCAAGGCATCTTTCCCGCCTTGACAAGCAACCCCAGACCGTCAGCACAATTGGCTTCGGGGTGCCCCACCGCACCAAGGTCCGTGAGGGGAACCCTCACGGACTGCCTCGAATTCGGCCGGGACGGTCCCGCAGTGCCAGTCCGCCGAGAACGATTTTGCCGCGCCGGTTCGGTCGGGACGGTCCCGCAGCGTCAGTCCAGTCGGAACGATCCAGCGGCGTCGGCTTGGCCGGGGCCGTCCGACAGCGTCGACTCAGCCCCAGTAGGCGCTGTAACTCCGTTGTGCCACCTCGCTCGGTGACCATCCCAACACCCAACGCGCCCAAAACACCCCGCCCCCACAAAACTTCCCCGACGACTATTGCGTGTTCGGATAATCCGTGTTCGGATTAACCGCGTCCGGGGTCGGTGAGCCGGAGGCGGCTAGCGGGTAGGAGGTCAGCAGGTGGCGGCGAGTCAGTCTTTCGAGGTAGTGGTCGCCGGCGGCGGGTTGGGCGGGCTTTGTGCTGCCTTGTCGTTGCGGCAGCGCGGGTTGCGGGTCACGGTGGTCGAAGCGGCACCGCAGCTCGGGGAGATCGGGGCGGGGATTCAGACTGCGCCTAATGCCAGCCGGATCCTGATCGGGCTTGGGTTGCGGGCTGAGCTGCAGAAGGTTCGGTGCGAGCCGCAGGATCAGGTTCGGCGGCGGTGGGCGGACGGCAGCATTATCGCGCAGTTGCCGCTCGGGCAGCGGGTCGTCGATAAGTACGGGGCACCGTATTGGCATTACCATCGGGCGGATCTGCATTCCGTTCTCTTGCGGGCGTGCATTGATCCTGATGGCGCGGGGCCGGTCGTGAAAGTCGCTACTGCGGCGAAGGTGGTGGAGCTTGATCGCGGGAATCCGGAGAGGCCTGCCGTGGTCACCGAGGACGGGCGTCGGTTTGAAGGGGACGTTGTCGTCGGGGCGGACGGGATCCGGTCGGCAGTAAGGGATCTCGCCGGGTTTGACGACACGCTCGCGTTCTCCGGCGAGATGGCCTATCGGGCGTTGATTCCGGGCGATTCGATCGCGGCGGATCCGGCTACCCGGTTCCTGGTGGATCGTTATCATTCGACGATTTGGTACGGGCCGGACAAGCACCTCGTCCATTATATGATTCGCGGCGGCGAGTATCTGAACGTGGTGGCGATCGTGCCGTGCACGGAGGAAGTCGAGAAAAACTGGAGTGCGCCGGCCAGTGCGGAGCAACTCGCGGCCGAGTACTCCGATTGGGACGATCGCGTGCCGACGATGCTGTCCAAGGCCAAGGACGACGTCTCGGTCTGGGCGATGTACCGGCGTCGTCGCGATCCGGTGTGGGTGGACGGGCGCGTCGCGCTGCTCGGGGACGCTTGCCACGCAATGCTTCCGTATCAGGCGCAAGGTGCGTCGCAGGCGATGGAGGACGGGGCGGTTCTCGCGGAGGAGCTGGGGCAGGCTACCCGCGAAGGGATCGACAACGCGTTGACCCGGTACGTGCACCGGCGCGCCAAGCACGCGGGGATGGTGCAGGACGCCTCGCTGCAGAACATGAGTTTCTACCATCTTCCGGACGGTCCGGCGCAGCGCGAGCGGGACGAAAAGCTGCGAAGCTTCGACGGCGAGTCCGATGTGTCGTACGACTGGCTGTGGAACGGCACTCCGCTCAACGACCCCGACAACGAATCCATTCACTACCAGTTCGCCCGATAGCACATACGGCACACGCAGACTTCGCAAAGGAGCAAAGGCTATGCGTACCGGAGACCAGGTGGTCCAAGACTTGCCGTGGCGCTGGCGCGTCCAGGGCAAGATCTTCCTCATCGGCGGGCTCGGCTACATGTTCGACGCCTGGGACGTGGCGCTGAACGGATTCCTGACCCCGTTGGTGGGCACGGAATTCGGGCTGTCGGCCACGCAGCGGGGGTTCGTCGCTACCGCCAATCTGATCGGCATGGCGGTGGGGGCGGTCGTCTGGGGGACGGTCGCGGACCGGATCGGGCGCAAGCGGGCGTTCAGCATTACGTTGCTGTTGTTCGCGTTCTTCTCGGTGTTCGCGGCGGTGTCGCCGAATATCGAGGTGTTTTTGCTGCTGAGGTTCCTTGCCGGAGTCGGCCTCGGCGGGTGTATTCCGGTGGATTACGCCATTGTCAGCGAGTTTTCGCCGCGCAAGCAACGCGGGCGCGTACTGTCCGCAATGGACGGTTGGTGGCCGGTCGGCACTACGCTGGCGGGAGCTACCGCGACGCTGCTGGTTCCGGTTTCCGGGAACTGGCGGTGGATGCTGGTGTTGATGATCCTGCCCGCGTTGTTGTTGTTCTGGGCGCGGCGCGGGGTTCCGGAATCGCCGTTGTATCTGGTGCGCAAGGGTCGTGAGGCTGAAGCTCGGCTGGTTATCGACGATCTCGTCGAGCGCACTGGTGCGCCGAAGGAGCAGTACCGGATTCCGCCTGCGATCGAGGAAGACAAGCGCGGCGGCGGGTTGTTCGCGGCGGTCGATCAGTTGCGCCGGGTGTGGGCGTACAACCCGAAGGTCACCGGAGTCGCCTGGGCGTTGTTCATCACCGTGATGCTGGTGTATTACGCCGCGCTGAGCTGGATGCCGTCGATCCTCAAGGCGCAGGGGTTCGGGGAGATCGCCGCGTTCGCTTCGACCACTTTGATGAACGCGCTCGGTATCGTCGGCGTCGTGGTGGCGGTGTTGCTGGTGGACCGCATCGGCCGCAAGCGGGTGATCGCCGCGGCCGGGCCGCTCGCCGCGGTCACGCTGGTGATTTTCTCGCTGGTGCTCGGCTCGGCCGGGGCTTCGGTGGTGGCGATCGGCGCGTTCGGGCTGTTCTCGCTCGTCGTTATCCCGGTGATGTACGCGTTCGTGTCCGAGCTGTACCCGACGGAGCTGCGGGCATCGGGCTTCGGCTGGGCGTCGTCGTCCAGCCGGGCGGTCACCGGGTTCGCGCCGCTGCTGTTCGGCAGCGTGCTGTGGCCGGTGCTCGGGCTGCCGCTGACGTTCACGCTGCTCGGCCTGCTCGTTGTCGGCGCCGTGGTGTTCATGGTCTTCTGCGCGCCGGAAACCCGGGGCCGGGAACTGGACCACATCGACAGCGAGACCGCGCCCGCGCCGCACCAGTCCGAACTGGACGCAGTCTGATTCTCAGCAGCAGAAAGGGAATTGCATGAAGCCCGCCGCGTTCGCCTACCATCGGGCGCACGACGTCGCCGACGCCGTCGGCCTGCTTTCCGACCTCGCCGCGCAGGGGCGGGAGCCGAAAGCGATCGCGGGCGGGCAGAGCCTGATGCCGATGATGAGCTTCCGCCTGGCCCGCCCGAGCGACCTGGTCGACCTCGGACGGCTGCGGGACCTGCCGGGGATGACCGATATCGGGCACACCGGCTCGACGCTCCGCATCGGCGCGATGACGACGCACCGCACGGTCGAGCTAGCCGAACTTGACCCGGGTTTCGCGGTGCTGGCGGAGGCGATGCGGTACGTCGGGCACCTGCCGATCCGGTCCCGCGGCACGGTTGGCGGCAGCCTCGTGCACGGCGACGCGACTGCCGAGTGGTGCATGCTCGCGCTGCTGCTGGACGCGGTGATCGTCGCCGAAGGCCCGAACGGCCGCCGCGAGATCCCGGCGGGGGAGATGTTCTACGGCTTCTACGCGACCGCGGTGGAGGCGGACGAGGTCGTCACCGAGGTCCGGTTCACCAGGGCGGCGCCGAAGGCCGCGCTGACCGAGTTTTCCCGGCGGGCTGGCGATTTCGCGACGGTCGCGGCGGCGGTGACGCTCGAACCTCGCGCGGACGGATCGCTGGAAGGCGGCCGGGTGGTGCTCGGCGGGGTCGCGCCTGCACCGTTGCGGGTTCCGGAGGCGGAGGTGGTGCTGGCGGACGGGGCGCCGGGGCCGGAGTTGTTCGCGGCCTGCGGCCGGGCGGCGGCGGAGGCGATCGATCCGCGGAGCGACGCGCAGGGGAGTGCGGACTACCGGCGTGCGTTGACGAGGACGTTGGTGGCGCGAGGGCTGGCCCAGGCGTGGGAGAAGGGGGATCGGTGATGGCGAGCGAACCCGAGGCCGTGGCGGCGCGAAGCCAGGCGTGGGAGAGGGGAGACCGGTGAAGGCATCCGAAGAACCCCGGTTCGACGGCCGGGGCGGCAAGTGGATCGGCGCGTCCGTGCGCCGTCGCGAGGACCCGCGGCTGGTGACCGGCCGCGGACGGTTCGTGGATGACATCCACCTCCACGGCATGCTGCACGCCGGGTTCGTGCGCGCGACCGTCGCGCACGGCAAGATCACCGAACTCGATCTCAGCGCCACTCGTGAGGTGGACGGCGTCGTAGCCGCGTACTCGGCGGAAGACCTCCAGCTCGGCGACATGGTCGCGCTGCTGGACCGTCCGCCGGAGGAGTTCACGCCGACCACGATGCCGATCCTCGCGCGCGGCAAGGTGCGGTTCGTCGGCGAGCCGATCGCGCTGGTCATCGCGAAGGATCCGTACGCGGTGGAGGACGGCATCGAGGCCGCGCAGGTGAGCTACGAGGTCCTCGACGCCGTCGTGTCCGAGGAGACCGCGCTCGCCGACGACGCGCCGTTGGTGCACGAGGACGCGCCGAGCAACGTGCTGCTGGATGTCACGTCGTTCGACACGCCAGGGGTGGACGAAGCGTTCGAAGACGGGTTCGTCATCGAGCTTGTCACCCGGAGCGGACGGCAGAACGCGTTGCCGCTGGAGACGCGTGGCGCGGTGGCGTCCTGGGACGACCGCGACGAGCAGCTTCTCGTCCAGACCTGCAGTCAGGTGCCGCACCAGGTTCGCACGGTGCTGGCGCGTTCGCTGCGGATTCCGGAGCGCTCGGTTCGGGTGGTCGTTCCGGACATGGGCGGCGGCTTCGGACAGAAATGCGTTGTCGGGCGGGAGGAAATCGCGGTCGCGGCGGCGGCGAAACTGTTGCGGCGTCCGGTGAAATGGATCGAGGACCGCAGCGAAGCCCTCGCATCCGGCTTCCTCGCGCGCGAGCAGCGCTACCGTACGCGCGCCGCGTTCAGCGAGGACGGTCAGCTGACCGCGCTGGAGTCCGACATCGTGTGCGACATGGGCGCGTACTCGTGTTATCCGTTCACCGTCGGCATCGAACCGTTGATGGCGGCGGCGGAAATGCCGTCGGTGTACCGGGTTCCGGCGTATCGCGTCCGGGCGAGGGCGATCACCAGCAACAAAGCGCCGACCGCGCCGTATCGCGGGGTCAGCCGTCCGCAGTACGTCATGGTGATGGAGCGGATCATGGACCTGGCCGCGCGTCGGCTCGGCCTCGACCCGGTGGAGATCCGCCGTCGCAACGTGATCACCGAGTTCCCGTATACCGGCATCAACAAGGTCACCTATGACCCGGGCAGCTACCTCGAATCGTTGGAGCTGGGCGAAAAGATCCTCCGCGACGAGGGCTGGTACGAGCTGCGCGAGAAGAACCCGCACCTCGGCATCGGCTACAGCTGCTTTTCCGAGCGCACCGGCTACGGCTCCGAGGCGTTCGCCAAGCGGAAGATGACCGTCGTCCCGGGGTTCGACGTGAGCGAGATCCGGATGGACCTCACTGGCTCCGTCGTGGTCACCAGCGGCACGATCAACCACGGGCAGTCCCACGAAACGACGTTCGCGCAGATCGTCGCGGAACGGCTCGGCGTCGACCTCGCCAAGGTCAAGCTGCGTCAGGGCGACACCGAGCGGATTTCCTACGGCTGGGGCACTTTCGCCTCGCGATCGGTGACCATCGGCGGCTCGGCTGTGGCGACTGCGGCGACCCGGCTGGGTGAGCAGCTCTGCCTCATCGCGGCGCACCTGCTGGACACTCGCGTCGAGAACGTCGGTCTCGACGGCGACGGGGGAGTCATCCAGCTCGACGACCCCAGCCAGCGGCTGTCCTTCGAGGAGATCGCCGACGTCGCGTACCTGCGCAGCCACCTGCTGCCCAAGGAAGCCGAGCCGACGCTCACCGCCACCGCGGCGTTCGACGTCCCCGGTGACGGCACGTTCTCGAACGCCACACACGCCGTCGTGGTCGAGGCCGATCCGGGCACCGGGCAGGTGAAAATCCTCCGCTACGCCTGCGTCGAGGACTGCGGCGTGGTGATCAACCCGAAGGTGGTCGACGGGCAGGCGCGCGGCGGCATCGCGCAGGGCATCGCCGGCGCGCTGTTCGAGGAGGTCACCTACGCGGAGAACGGCGAACCGTCGGCGGCGAGCTTCATCGACTACCTCGTCCCGACCGCCGCGGAGATCCCCGACATCACCGTCGACCACCTCGAAACCCCTTGCGCCTTCACCGAAAGCGGCGCGAAGGGGGCCGGGGAGGGCGGTACGATCGGCGCGCCCGCGGCGGTGCTGAACGCGGTCAACGACCTTCTCTGGCACACCGGGGTCCAGCTGGAGCAGACCCCGATCCACCCCGAGTCCGTCCTGGCCGCGCTGGCCGCGGCCGACCGGGAGAAAGCGGGTACCGGCGCATGACCGACAAGCAGTTGATCGTCCTGAACGTCAACGGCGAGGAGCACGAGCTGCTCGTCGAACCCCGGTGGACGCTGCTCGATGTGTTGCGGCACAACGTGGGTCTCACCGGCACGCATGTCGGGTGCGAGCACGGCGTGTGCGGGGCGTGCACGATCCTGGTCGACGGCGAACCGGTGCGCGCCTGCCTGATGTACGCCGTGCAGGCGGAAGGCGGCGCGATCCGGACGGTCGAAGACCTTGGCACGCCGGAAGAACCGAACGATCTGCAGCAGGCGTTCTCGGAACACCACGGCCTGCAGTGCGGATTCTGCACGCCCGGCTTCCTCATGCTCGCCGAAGGGTTCCTCGCCCAGGAACCGTCGCCGACGCGGGAGGAGATCCGGGAGACGGTGTCGTCGAACCTGTGCCGCTGCACCGGGTATCAGACCATTGTGGACGCGATCGAGGCCACCGCCGCGAAGCGGTCCACCGAATCCGGCAAGAAAGAGGACGCCGTCCGATGATTCTCGAGAACACCCTTGACCTTCCCGGCGACCCGGACACGGTGTTCGCGCTGCTCAACGACGTCGAGCGGGTCGCGGGCTGCCTGCCCGGCGCGGTGCTGGAGGGCCGGGACGGCGAGTCCTACCTGGGCAAGGTCAAGTTCAAGGTCGGCCCGGTCAGCGCCGCGTACGCGGGCAAGGTCCGGTTCACCGAGATCGCCGAGGGCGAGCGGCGGCTGCGGCTGTCGGCCCGGGGCGCGGACAGCCACGGGAACGGCGACGCGGAAGCGGACGTCACGCTGACTCTGGTGCCCGGACCGAAAGGTTCGTCGCTGAATCTGCACACGGATCTCGTGGTGCGGGGCAAGATCGCGCAGTTCGGCAAGGGCGCGATCAGCACGGTTTCGAACCGAATCCTGCAGCAGTTCGCGCAGAATCTCGGCCAGCTGCTGGAAAACGGCGGTACCGCACCAGCACCGACCACGACTGTTGCTGCGCCTGCTTCGGATTCGCTCGACGGCCTGGCGATGCTGCTTCCGCCCAACGCGAAGCGCTACCTCCCGGTCGTCGCGGCGGGCGCGCTCGGCCTGTTCCAGGGCTGGCTGCTCGGCCGGGTCCGGTCGCAGAACAAACTGATCAAGGAGCTGCTGCGTGAACGCGCCTGAAAACGGACTGCACGGCGCCGAGACCGACCAGACCTACGCCCGCGCGGGTTTCGGCGCTTCGGTGCCGAGAGGAATCGCGCCGGTGCTGGTCGTGGTCGACCTGACTCGCGGCTTTACCGAACCGGAGTTTCCTTCTGGCGCAGACCTTTCCGCCGAAGTCGAAGCCGCCGACGTGCTGGTCCGGGCCGCCCACGAGAGCGGTACCCCGGTCGTCTACACCGCGATCAGCTACACCGCTGCCGAGGCCGACGGCGACGCGATCGCGTGGCTGCACAAGGCTCCCGGCATGCGCAGCCTCCGCGAGGGAAGCCCCGAAGTGGCGCTCGACCCCAGGCTGGAACAGCGCGACAGCGACCACCTGATCGTCAAGAAGGGCGCGTCCGCGTTCCACGGAACGAGCCTCGCCGCGCTGCTCACCGGCCTCGGCGCGGACACCGTGCTGGTCTGCGGCGCGACGACCTCTGGTTGCGTACGAGCCACCGCGGTCGACGCTGTCCAGTCCGGCTTCAACACGCTCGTCGTCCGCGAAGCCTGCGGCGACCGTGCGCGTGGACCGCACGATGCCGCTCTCTTTGACCTGCAAGCCAAATACGCCGACGTGATCGGCTTGGGCGAGGGCGTTGAGCTGCTCGCCAAGGCCCGCTGAACCCCGGAAGGAGTTCCCGCATGTCCTCAGTTTCCGACCGGGTGCTGACCCAGCCCGCGCTCGCCGAACTGGCGAACGTCCCGGCATCCAGCGTCTGGGTGCGGTCCGGCAGCGTCCGGCTGCACGTCCTCGACTACGGCCCGGCCGACGGCGTCCCGCTCGTGATCCTGCCCGGGATCACCAGCCCGGCGATCACCATGGACTTCGTCGCCCGCGAGCTGACCGACCTGGTCCGCCCGCTGGTGCTCGACATCCGCGGCCGCGGCCTGTCCGACGACGCTCCCGACACCGGTCCGCTGCACGGCTACGACCTCGACGCCTACGCCGCGGATGTCGACGCCGTCATCGACCAGCTTCAGCTGTCCGAGCCGTTGCTGCTCGGCCACTCGATGGGCGCGAGGATCGCTGCCAAGGCCGCGCCTTCGGGGCAGGGCACCATTCTGGTGGACCCGCCGATGAGCGACGCGGACCGGCCGTATCCGACCACTTTGGACACTTTCGCCGCGCAGCTCGACCAAGCCCAGCGCGGAACCGACGCGGACGAGGTCGCCGCGTCGTGGCCCCGGTGGCCGCGCCGGGAACAGGAACTGCGCGCCGGATGGCTCGCGTCGTGCTCCCGGACCGCGATCGCCACGACGCACGCGGGTTTCGAGTCCGAGGAATTCCTTCCGCTGTGGGAAAAACTGGCCGGACCGGCCGTGCTGCTGTTCGGTGCGGACAGTCCCGTGGTGACGCAGGCGGACGTCGCCGCGCTGGCGGAGGCCAACCCGGCGCATCCGCTCGTGGGAGTCGAGAACGCCGGGCACATGATCTTCTGGGACGAACCGCGGCCCGCCCTGCAGGCCCTGCGCTCGGCGCTGAAAGACCTGCTCGCCGCTCGCTCACCCGACGTGCCGTGAAGGACTCCTTGAGGGAATCAGATTCCCTCAAGGAGTCCTTCACGGACCTTGGCACATTTCGCGTACTCGGATAGTACGTATTCGGACGATATAGGAGGTCGCCATGGACCAGAACCTGTTCAACGACATCTGCTTGCGCCAGCTGACTTTTTCGGGCGTGCACGAGGGCGAGACGGTCGTCGTGCTGACGCGCGGCGCCGAGCGCGCGGAGTACGCGGACGCCTTCCTCTGGGCCGCCCAGCAGCTCGGCGCGGCGACCTATCACCTGCGGCTTCCGCCGCCGGCGAGCGCGTCCGGCGCGTGGGCGGTCGGGGACTCCGGTCTTGACCAGCTGCCGCTCGCGGTGGAGGCGCTGAAGGCCGCCGACATGGTCGTGGACTGCACGTTCCTGCTGTTCAGCGAGGAGCAGTTCGCGATCCAGGCCGCTGGAACCCGGATTCTGACCGCCGTCGAACCGCCGGAGCTGCTGGCCCGGCTGATGCCGACGAAGGAGCTGCGCGAGCGCGTGGAGATCGGCGCGGAACTGCTGGCCAAGGCCAAGACCATGCGGATCACCAGTCCACACGGGACGGACGTCACCTACCAGCTGGGCGTGTACCCGACGATGAGCGAGTACGGCTACACCGACCAGCCGGGCCGCTGGGACCACTGGCCCGCGGCGTTCGTCTTCACCGGCGGTTCGGACGACGGCGTGGACGGCAAGATCGTGCTCGCGCCCGGCGACGTGCTGCTGCCGTTCAACACCTACGTGCAGACGCCGGTCGAGCTGACCATCGAAAAGGGCTTCATCCAGGACATCCGCGGCGGCGCGGGCTCGTCCGGCCTCGACGCCGACCTGCTGCGCAGCTACATCGAATCGTTCCACGACCCGCGCGGCTACGGCATGTCGCACGTCGGCTGGGGCCTCGACGAGCGGGCGCACTGGCACGGCCTGACGCAGTTCCCCGGCGGCATGGGCATGGAGCTGCGCAGCTTCTACGGCAACGTGATGTTCTCGATCGGCCCGAACAACGAACTCGGCGGCCCGAACGACACGGCGTGCCACTTCGACATCCCGATGCGCGGCAACAGCCTGTACCTCGACGACGAGCTGATCGTCGACGCGGGCGAGCTGACCGTGAAGGACATGCGCCCGGCGGCGAAGCGATGACCGACCACCACATCGGGATGATCGTCCCGAGTTCCAACCTGACGATGGAAACCGAGCTGCCGCGGATGCTGCGCGCCCGCGAGGAGCGGTACCCGGAGGACCGGTTCGTCTTCCACTCCGCCCGCGCGCGGATGCAGCACGTGACGCCGGAGCAGTTGCGCGCCATGAACGCCCAGGCGGAACGCGCGGCCACCGAACTGGCCGACGCGCGACCTGGCGTTGTGGCGACGGCGTGTCTGGTCGCGATCATGGCGCAGGGGCCGGGTTATCACTGCACTGCCGAGGATTCGATCACCTCGGCGTTGCGCGCGGAAGGCTCGGACGCGCCGGTGGTTTCGTCGGCCGGAGCGCTGTTGTCCGGGATCGCCGCGTTGGAGGCGAAGCGGGTCGCGATCGTTACGCCGTACATGAAGCCGTTGACGCAGGCGGTGATCGAGTACCTGGAGGACGCGGGCGTCGAGGTGGTCGACTCGCTGTCGTTGGAGGTGCCCGACAACCTGGCGGTGGCGCGGCTGGATCCGGCGGATCTGCTTGAGCACTACCGGAAACTGGACCTGACTCGGGCGGACGCGTTGGTGTTGTCGGCTTGTGTGCAGATGCCTTCGCTGCCGTCGATCCAGCCGGTTCAGGATGCGGTGGGGATCCCGGTGCTGTCGGCGGCTACGGCTACGACGTTCCGGATTCTCAGCGAGCTGGGCGTGCGGCCGGAGGTGCCGCGGGCGGGGCATTTGCTGAGCGGGAAGGTTTCCGCGGCGCAGGCCGCGTAGGACGAGGCGGGTGCGGGCTGGCTTGGTCCGCGCCCGCCTGGTCCGCGGGGAAACTCCGCCGGAATCCGCCGCCTGGACGAGTTCGGCGTTGCCCGGAGCGGGGGAGGCGTCCGGCGACTGTCCGGTGTCTTCGATCCCGGTCCGGATCCCGTGGCCCCGCGGCTCACCGCCGACGAAGCCGCGCCGATCCCGTCCTGCTCCAGCGTGATCTCCGCGCGCCACGATCGCCTCCATCTCGGTCGCCTGCGCGAAGCCCATCCGCGCGCGGCGATCAGTTCGCCGATCCCCGGCTCGCCCCGGCCGGGATGAGGTTCGGCAGCTTCGTCCATGACGAAACTTGCTGGTGGTGCCGTCGCGGATCGGGTTCGGTCTCGGCGAAGGTCGTCATCGAAACCGGTACCCCGGACACCGCGAGCGGACCGCACGCAAGGCCTGGGCGACCGGGCCTTCGAATGATCTGAAGGCCGTCCACCGCATCCGGGATCGGTCGCGACCGGTAGTCGGCCACGTCGACGTCGCTGGCGCGAGCGCGCTCGCCCAGGTCGGCGCACCATTCTCCGTGGTCGGCCGCGAAGCCGGGCCCCGAACGGCGGCCCGTCCGGCGCGAAGCCGGTCCGGGCCGGTCACGGTGGCGGCTGGGCAGCGCGGAAGTTCTCGCGTGCTCCAGCCTGCGCCCTCTCGCGGCCTCGGCCGAGCCGGACGCCGGGAAACGCTCGCAGTTTCGCGTCCGGGTGATTGCCGTGCGGCGCAACGGGTAACCGGAGGTTTCCCGACACCCGAGGAGGCAGCATGGCCGCACCCACCCGAACAGATCTGATCACCGTGATCACCGACGACCACCGCGACGTCGAGCGGGTCTTCGCCGAACTCGAGCGCGAGCCCGAGGCGGGCAACCGGAAAGACGTGGTCGACCACGTGATCGCCGAGCTGGTCCGGCATTCGGTCGCGGAGGAACAGCTCATGTACCCGGCCGCGCGCAAGCACCTCGACGACGGCGACGAGATCGCCGACCACGAGATCGAGGAGCACGCCGAGGCCGAGAAGCTGATGAAGCAGCTGGAGCGCAAGAATCCCGGCGAGCCGGAGTTCGAGGAATTGCTCGGCAAGCTCATCGCCGAGATCCGCCACCACATCAAGGACGAGGAGAACGACCTGCTGCCGCGGCTGCGGGACGCCTGCTCGGACGAGGAGCTGGACCAGCTCGGCGAGCGGGTGCTGGCGGCGAAGAAGGTCGCGCCGACCAGGCCGCATCCCCACGCGCCGAGCAAGCCGCCGGCGAATCTGATCCTCGCGCCGGGCGCGGCGTTCGTCGACAAGATCCGCGACGCGCTGACCGGCCGGAAGAGCTGACTGGACGGAAGAGCTGAAAGATGACTGACGACGTGTTCGTGCTCGGGCTTGACGAGGAGAACGAGCGCATCCTGAAAAGACTCCCGTCCGCGGCAGGGCTGCGGTTCCGCCCGCTGCTCAGCCCGGACGAGCTGCAGCACGGCGAGATCGACTTCCCGGACCTGATGAAGAAGGCCCGCCAGCAGCTGGACGATTTCGACGGCGAACCCGCCGCGATCGTGACCTACTGGGACTTTCCGGCCGCCACGATGGCGCCGCTGCTGTGCGAGGAGCGCGGCCTCCCGCACGTTCCGTTGCCCGCGGTGCTCAAATGCGAGCACAAGTACTGGAGCAGGCTCGAGCAGCGGAAGGTGATCGACGAACTGCCGCCGTTCGGCATCGTCGACCTGGACGGGGATCCGCAGCCGCCGCCGGGGGTGGACTTCCCGATGTGGCTGAAGCCGGTCAAGGGATTCTCGTCGGAATTGGCGTTTCACGTGCGGGACAAGCAGAGCTTCGTCGAAGCCGTCGAGGAACTGCGGGAGGGTGTCGGGCGGGTCGGGGACCCGTTCGAGGACGTGTTGCGCCAGGTCGACCTGCCGCGCGAGATCGCCGAGGTCGGCGGGGCCGCGTGTCTGGCCGAGGCCGAACTGCACGGGGTGCAGGCGGCGGTCGAAGGCTACGTCTGGAAGGGCGAGGTGCACGTCTACGCCGCGCTCGACTCGGTCGATTTCCCCGGCCGGTCTTCGTTTCTGCGGCACCAGTACCCGTCGCAGCTGCCGGACGAGACGGTCCGGCGGATGGCTGACATCGGCGAGCGCGTGATGCGCCAGTTCGGCTTCGAGAACGGCACGTTCAGCATCGAGTTCTTCTGCGACCTGCAGTCCGGGCAGGTGTGCCTGCTGGAGATCAATCCGCGGCACTCGCAGTCGCACGCGGAGCTGTTCGAGCTGGTCGACGGCGTGGCCAACCACGAGATCATGGTCCGGCTCGGGCTCGGCCAGGAACCGGGCTTCCCGCGCGGCCGCGGGCAGTACCACATCGCCGGCCGCTGCTACCTGCGCCGTTTTGACGGCGACGCGGTGGTGACTCGGATCCCGACCGAGGCCGAGATCGCCGCGCTGTGCGAGGAACTCGGCGGCACGACGATCTCGGTCACGCCGGAGGAGGGCCAGCGGCTGTCGGATCTGCCGGAGCAGGACAGCTACTCCTTCGAGCTGGCGGAGCTGATCATCGGCGCGGACACCGAGGAAGAACTCGAGGCGAAGTACCGCAAGTGCGGCGAGCGGCTGCGCTTCGAGTTCGAGGACTGAACGGGAGGACCGAAGGTGGACGGCGACGTCGAGACGCTGTATGAGAACCAGCTGTGGAAGAACCGCGTCGAGGGGCATCAGCGCGCGGCGAACACGACGAAGTCCCGTGCGGAAGCGGTGAAAACGGGACGGCACATGGCGAAGGCTCGACGGTCTGTCCACATTGTCCGTACGGAGGACGGGGCAGTGGCAAGCCGCGACGACTACCGCACTAGTCGTCGCGGCGTGTCGCTGCCGCTGGAATGACCTGCGGTTATCGGCGGAGGATGCGTTCCAGATGGTTGCGCGCTTGGCGGCCTTCGGGGATTTGCTGCATGAGCCAGTTGTGGAACATGCCGGGGTACTCGGCGTAGTCCACGTGGATCCCGGCGTCGCGGGCGCGGGAGGCGAAGCGGCGGGCGTCCGGCAGGAGGACGTCGCGGGTGCCGATGAACAGGCTGAACGGCCCCAGCCCGGTCAGGTCCGCGTACAGCGGGCTGATCCGCGGGTCGTGCGGGTCGGTGCCTTCGGCGTACATGTCGCCCGCCTCGCGCAGGCCGGTAATGCCGAGCATCGGGTCGTGTTCGTCCAGTACGACCGAAATCGGGTCTTCCAGTGTCACGTCCAGCCACGGCGAGATCAGGATCGTCTGCTTCGGCTGCGGCCGTCCCTCGTCCCGGAGCCGCTGCGCGACCGACAGCGCGAGCGCGGCACCGGCGGAATCCCCGGACAGGACGGTGTTTTCCGCCGGCTCGGCACCAAGCGTTTGCTCGAACGCGGCCTGTACCATGGGGATCGTCTCGACGTTGCTGTGCCGCGGGACGAGCGGGTAGATCGGCAGCGTGACCGTGCAGCCGAGCCGGCGCACCAGGTCGGCGGCGAATTCCCAGTGGTGTGATTCGATCTCTTCGACGTAGCCGCCGCCGTGCAGATGGAACACGTGCAGCCCGGCCTTGGCACGCGGCCGCACGGTCCAGCACGCGAACCCGTGCACCTCGCGGTGTTCGAGGTCGAAGTGCTTGCGCAGCTTCCGCGGCGGGCGGGCTTGCGACGGCCGCTGGTGGCGGTGCAGGCGCTGGTGCAGCACGCGGGCGTCGTCGTAGAAGGCCTTCTGCCTCGTCGCGCGCAGGTACGCCTGATACAACTGGGCTTTCATGCTGATCATGTGCGACGGGTACCCGTTCTCCCGCTGTGGGCAACACCGTTTCGGCCGCGCCGCACCGGGTACCCGGCAGGCATGATCACGCGCGCACTTCCCTCGCTGCCGTACGAGATCATCGAGGACGAGGACGTCCGGATCCCGGTTTCGGACGGCACCCGGCTCGCGGCGCGGATCTGGCGGCCCGCCGGATCGGAATCGCTGCCTGTGCCGGGGATCGTCGAGTACATCCCGTACCGCAAGCGAGACCTGACCTCCGTCCGCGACTCGATCCACCATCCCTATCTGGCCGGGCACGGCTACGCGTGCGTGCGCGTCGACCTGCGCGGCTCCGGGGAGTCGGAAGGCGTGCTCGCGGACGAATACCTGGAACAGGAGCAGCAGGACGCCGAGGACGTGCTGGCCTGGCTGGCCGACCGGCCGTGGTGCGACGGGCACACCGGCATGATGGGCCTCTCGTGGGGCGGGTTCGCCGCGCTGCAGGTCGCGGCGCGGAAACCGCCGAGCCTGGGCGCGATCGTCATCTCCTCGTTCACCGACGACCGGTTCGCCGACGACATGCACTACATGGGCGGCTGCCTGTTGTCGGACAACATCGCCGAGTCCGGCACGATGTTCGGCGAGGCGACGATGCCGCCCGACCCGGCGCTGGTGGGGGACCGCTGGCGCGACATGTGGCGCGAACGGCTGGAAAACTGCAGCCTGTGGGCCGAGCAGTGGCTGCGGCATCAGCGTCGCGACAGCTATTGGCGGCACGCCTCGGTTTCCGAGGACTACTCCGGGGTGCAGTGCCCGGTGCTCGCGTCCAGCGGCTGGGCCGACGGGTACTCCAACGCGGTCACCCGGCTGCTGGCGCATCTCGACGTGCCGTGCCGGGGGCTGATCGGGCCGTGGTCGCACAAGTACCCGCACCTCGGCGAGCCCGGCCCGGCGATCGGCTACCTGCAGGAGGTCGTGCGCTGGTGGGACCACTGGCTCAAGGACGTCGACAACGGCGTGATGGACGGTCCGGTGCTGCGCACGTGGATGCAGGAGAGCGTCCCGCCGTCGACGTCCTATGAGGACCGTCCCGGACGCTGGGTCGGCGAGGCGGAATGGCCTTCGCCGCATGTTCGGCCGACGGAGTACGCCTTGGCGCGGCACCGGCTCGCCCAGCCCGGCGAGTCAGTGGCCGAGGAGCAGTTGAGCGTCGCGTCGCCGTTGTCGGTCGGGCAGTTCGCCGGGAAATGGGCGTCTTACAGCGCGCCGCCGGACCTGCCGTACGACCAGCGCGAAGAGGACGGCGGGTCGCTGGTGTTCGACACGGACGTGCTCACGGAGCGTTGCGAAATCCTTGGCGCACCAAGGGTCAGGCTGCGGGTTTCGGCGGACCGGCCGGTGGCGATGGTGGCCGCGCGGCTGTCGGACATCGCCCCGGACGGCCGGGCGACGCGGGTCACGTACGGTCTGCTGAACCTCACTCACCGCGACGGCCACGAGGAACCGAAACCGCTTGCCCCGGGCGAAGAGTGCACTGTGGACTTCGAGCTGAACGGGGTGGCGCAAGCGTTTCCGGCCGGCCACCGGATCCGGCTGGCACTGTCCACTTCGTACTGGCCGCTCGCGTGGCCGCCGCCGGAGCCGGTCACCCTGAACGTGCGGACCGGCGCCAGCGCGCTGACCCTGCCGGTGCGGCCGACCGGCGAACCGGACGAGGTCGCTCCGGACGAATTCGGCGAGCCGGAAGGGACGCCGCCGGTGCCGACCACGCAGGTCAGCCAGCCGGAGCAGGAGTGGACGGTGTCGCGGGACCTCGTCGAGTACCGCTCGGCGCTGGACGTGGTGAAGAACTCCGGCACGATCCGGTACGACGACATCGGCCTGGAGATCACGCGGGACGTGCACGAGCGCTACACCTGGGTGGCGGACGACTTCTGTTCCCCGGTCGCGGAGACGTCGTGGACGGTGACGTTCGAGCGGGACAACTGGCTGGTCCGGACGGAGACTTACACGCGGGTCAGCTGTACGCCGGAGGAGTTTGTGATCGACGCGCAGCTGGACGGATATGAGGGGGACCGGCGGCTGGTGTCGCGGAATTGGCATCGGAGGGTGCCGCGCGACCTCCTGTGACGCGGTTTTATTCGACGAGCTGTTCGGAGACCGCCCGGTTCCCGATAGCGACGGGTTCCCGGGCGGCTCCGTCGGCGACCTTCCGCAGCGTCGCGGCGGCCGTCTTGAACAACGGCTGCTTCGACACCGGGTCCCAGTCCGTGATGGTCAGCTCGTTGGCCGCACGGACGCCGTCCGCGCCCGTCGGGTCGGCGGTGTCCCAGTAGCCGTAATGGAACGGCAGGAACAGCACCCCGTCGCGGATGTCGCACGGGCGCGCCTTGGCCTGGACGCGTCCGCGCGGGGTGCGGATTTCGATCAGGTCGCCCTCGGTGATCCCGGCGCGTTCGGCGTCCCGGCAGGACAGTTCGGCCCAGACCGCCGGTGCGGCGGTTTCCAGCTGCGGCGCGCGGCCGGTCTTCGTCCGCGTGTGGAAGTGGTACAGGGTCCGTCCGGTGATCAGCGCGAACGGGTAGCCGGCGCTGGGCGGTTCGGTCGGCACCAGGTACTCCGCGGGCTTGAGCATCGCTTTGCCGTGCGGGTTGTACTCGCGGTATTCCTCCGGCTTGACCGGCTCGCCGGTGTGCAGGTCTTTGCCGTACTCCTCGCAGTAGTCCGGATCGGCGAAGAACTTCCCGTCGGCGTAAAGCCGTTCGGTACCGTCCGGGTGGGCTTCGTTGCAAGGCCACTGGATTCCGCTGACGACTCGGAGCTTCTCGTAGGACAGTCCACTGTAGTCACAAGGACGTCCGGCGGATGCCTTCTGCCAAGCGGCGTAAGCGGATTCGGCATCGTGCCACGGAGGGAAGGCTGCACCGTCTTGGTCGTGTAGATCCATCCGGCGGGCGTAGTCGAGGAAGATGTCGAGGTCTGGCCGCGCTTGCCCAGGCGGGTCGACGGCCTTCTCGGACAGATGCACGGTGCGGTCGGCGTTCGTGAACGTCCCGGTTTTCTCGCCCCACATCGCGGCGGGCAGCACCACGTCGGCGAATTCCGTGGTTTCGGTGCGGAACGCGTCCTGCACGACCAGGAAAAGGCTGTCTTGGCCGAGGATCCGTCGGACCCGCGCGAGTTCGGGCAGCGACACGGCGGGGTTGGTCGCGGAGATCCACCAGAATCGCAGGTCGCCGCTCTCGGCGAGGCTGAGCATCTTCATCAGGTGGGTCGGCGGGCCGTCGTGCGGGATCTGTTCCCTCGGCACGTTCCACAGCCGCGCCAGCTGCTCGACGTGCGCGTCGTTGTTCCAGTTCCGGAACCCGGTGAGATCGCCGTCCGCCCCGCATTCGCGCGTGTTCTCGGCGGTCGGCTGGCCGTTCATCTGCAGCACGCCGCAACCCGGCTTGCCCAGCATTCCGCGCAGCAGCACGAGGTTGTTCACTTGGACCGCAGCGGCCGTTGCCTGGTGCGATTGGTAGAACCCTTGCAGGACCGTGCACAGCAGCCGCTCGGCAGTGCCGACCAGCCTTGCCGCGGCGCGGATTTCGTCGGCCGGGACGCCGCAGATCGACGCCGCGCGCTCGGGCGGGTAGTCGCGGACGACCTTGACGAGATCGTCGTACCCGACGGTGTGCTGGTCGATCCACGCGTCGTCGCACCAGCCGTGGAGGATGACGTCGTGCAGGATTCCGTTCATCAGCGCGACATTCGTGCCGGGCAGCGGAGCCAGATGCAGTTCGGCGGCATCCGCGACCGGGGTCTTCCGCGGATCGACGCAGAGCAGGCGCGGCGGTCGCGGACCGGCGAGCCGGTCAAGGATGCGGGACCACAACACCGGTTGCGTCGCCGCGACGTTGTGTCCGAAAAGTGCGATGACGTCGGCGTGGTCGATATCCGTATAGGACGAAGGTTGACCGTCGCAGCCGAAGCTTTCCTTCAGCGATTCGCCCGCGGTCGCGGTGCACAGCCGGGTGTTGCCGTCGAGATGATTGGTACCGAGCCCGCCGCGGGCGATCGCGGCCAGCGTGTAGTACTCCTCGGCGAAAAGCTGCCCGCTGGTGTAGAAACCGAGCGAACTGGGGCCTTCGGTGTCGAGCAACGTGCGGCTGTGCTGGACGATCCGGTCCATCGCTTCGTCCCAAGTGGACTCGCGGAGCACGCCGTCGTCGCGCACGAGCGGCACCCGTAGCCGGTCCGGCGCGTTGTTGGCCTGCCAGCCGAAGAGATCCTTGGGGTCGAGCCGTCCGTGGTTGACGCGATCGTCGGCCCGGCCGCGCACACCGGCGATCCGGCCGTCCTTCACCGCGATGTCCAGGCCGTCGCCGTTCGAGTGCAGGACCGCAGCGGTACGGACCCAGCGGTCGACGTCGCCCACCGCCAAACCGTCGGCGAGATGGCAGTCCACCCGCACCGGCCAGTCCTCGCCCGGACCGTACGGCGTGCGCGTGCCCCATGGTTCGGCGATTCCGTCCCGCACCCTGTCTCCCTCTTCCAGCCGACCCGCGCGGGTACCCCGGCAGGCGGTGGCCAAACTCCGGGTTTCGCCCGCGACCTCTCGGGTACGCCGCCGGGAGGAGGCGCGCGAAGGAGGTCCTGCCAGATGACTGAGCACCGGACGCTCGTAGTCCTGGACGAAGGTGCGCAGGGCGAGGTCCCGCCGGGCTGGCGGCAGGCGGCCCCGGAGCACCGGATCGTGCACTGCCCGCCGGACCGGGCTCCCGCGCTGCTCGAACAGGCCGCCGGCCCCCGTCCGCTGGCCGACGTGGTGGCAGGCGGCCAATGGGTTCCGGTCGCGTTGCGACTCGCGGAGCGATACCCGGACGCGGTGCGGTCGGTGCTGCTCGTCGGACCCGATCCGGAGGGCAACGGCCGTGCGTCGCGCGAGTGGTTCGCCGCGCACGGCACGCGCGTCGCTTCGGTGCGCGAGGCCGGGGTCGAGGTCGAGCTGCTGCCGCCCGGCCCGGCCGGTGCGCCGCTGACCGAACCCCGGGTCGCGGCGGCGCTGGCGGCGACGCTCGACCGGCTCCCCGCGGTGCGCCGCCCGGACTGGTGACCTGAGGAGGCAACGGATGAAGGCTGTGGTGTGGCACGGAACCGGAGACATCCGGCTCGACCAGGTGCCCGACCCGAAGATTCTCGAACCCAGCGACGCGATCGTCCGCATCACGCGCAGCGCGATCTGCGGCACCGACCTGCACTTGGTGCGCGGAACCATGCCCGGCATGGTCGAGGGGACCGTGCTCGGGCACGAGGCGGTGGGCGTCGTCGAAGAGGTCGGGCCCGCGGTGCGGGGATTCTCGCCCGGCGACCGCGTGGTGATCCCCTCGACCGTCTCGTGCGGCACGTGCTCCTACTGCCGCGCCGGTTACCACGCGCAGTGCGACCGTGCGAACCCGAACGGCCCGTCCGCGGGGACCTGCTTCTTCGGCGGGCCGGAAGCGACCGGTCCGGTCGACGGGCTGCAGGCCGAGTACGCGCGGGTCCCGTTCGCGATGACGTCGCTGGTCCGCATCCCGGACGCGGTGAGCGACGACCGCGCGATCCTGCTGTCCGATATCTTCCCGACCGCGTGGTTCGGCGCGCGGCTGGCCGAGGTCGGCCGCGGGGACAGCGTGCTGGTGCTCGGTGCCGGGGCGGTCGGCCAGTTCGCGATCGCTTCGGCGAAACGGCAGGGCGCCGGCCGGGTGTTCGCGGTCGACGGCATCGCGTCGCGGCTGGACAAGGCGCGCGAGCAGAACGCCGAGACGATCGACTTCAACGAGGACGACCCGGTCGCGCTCGTCCGCGAACTCACCGGCGGGATCGGCGTGGACCGCGTGATCGACGCGGTCGGCGTGGACGCGGAACGGCCGAAAACCGGCCCCGCGGCACCGGCGGACAGCGACAAGTTCGAGCAGGAACGCGCCGCGGTCGCGCCGGACGCGGCGCCGGACGGCGACCTGTGGGTCCCCGGCGACGCGCCGAGCCAGGCCGCGCGCTGGGCGGTGGACGCGGTCGCGAAGGCGGGCAGCATCGGCGTGATCGGGGTCTACCCGCCGGGGTTCGAGGGCTTCCCGTTCGGGACCGCGATGAACAAGAACCTCACCATCCACATGGGCAACTGCAACCACCGCCGCTACCTGCCGGAGTTGCTGGACTTGGTGCGCACGGACGTCGTCGACCCGACCGCGTTCATCACGCGCCGCGAGGAGCCGACGGCGGCGATCGAGGCGTACGAGTCGTTCGACCGGCGCGAGGACGGCTGGCTCAAGACTGTGCTGGAGGCGGCATGACGGACGAGCGGCACCCCGAACAGCAAGCGGCGAACCAGCGCCGGACGCAGATCGACAACGACGAGGAACGCCCGCCCCGGCGGCCGGAACCGGAGAGCCCGCTGGAGGACGAGGAAGGCCGGTCGAAGCGCGGGCACCCGCAGCTGGGCGACAACTTCCGCGGCGAAAGCTGACCGGGCGGCGCCCGTCCCGTGGTCCGTGAGGGGAGCCCTGAGGGACTCAGAGTCCGTCAGGGTTCCCCTCACGGACGGCGGGCCGGTTCAAGCGGGCGCGTCTTCGGCCGGGTGACGATTTCCGCGGGCGAGAGCTGACCGGGATACCCCCGGCAAGGCCTGGTTTAACGTCGAATCCGCGCGGTTAAGCCAAGGCCCATGAGGATCTTGCTCTGGCACGTGCACGGCTCGTGGACCGACGCGTTCGTCCGAGGCGGGCACGAGTACTTCGTCCCGGCGAGCCCGGACGGAGCGCCCTGGGGGCTGGGCCGCGCGGGGCGGGACTGGCCCGCGGTGACCGAGGTCCCGGTGGACCGGCTCGCGGACGCCCGGCCCGACGTGGTCGTGCTGCAGCGGCCGGAGGAAGCCGCGTTCGTCCGGCCGCAGCTCGGCTCGCGGGTGCCCATGGTGTACGTCGAACACAACGCGCCCCGGCACGGCGCCGCGGTGTCGCGGCATCCGATGGCCGGGCAGGACGAGGTGCCGATCGTGCACGTCACCTCGTACAACGCGCTCATGTGGGACAACGGGATCGCGCCGGTCGCGGTCATTCCGCACGGCATCCCGGACCCGGGCGAGCGCTACACCGGCGAGCTTCCCGCCGGCGCGGCGATGATCAACGAACCGCGCCGCCGCGCCCGCGTGACCGGTGCCGACCTGCTGCCCGCGTTCCGCGAAATCGCGCCGGTCAACGTGTTCGGCATGGGCACCGACGGCCTGCCCGGCGGACAAGGCGACGTGCGCCCGCCGCGGCTGCACGACGAACTCGCCCGGCACCGCGTGTACCTGCACACCGCGCGCTGGACGTCGCTCGGCCTGTCGCTGCTGGAGGCGATGCACCTGGGCATGCCGATTGTCGCCGTCGCCTCCACTGAGGCGCCTTCGGCGGTGCCGCCGGACGCCGGGGTGGTGTCCGCCGACATCGAAGTGCTCGCGCGACGGTTCCGCGAGCTGGTGCACGAACCGGATTTTGCCGTACTGGCTGGGAAAGCGGCCCGCGAACACGCGCTGGCGCACTTCGGTCTCGACGCGTTCCTGTCGCGCTGGGACCGCCTGCTCGCTGAAACCGTCCCCGTTGCGGAAGGAGTCTGATGAGGATCTCGATGGTGTCCGAACACGCCAGCCCGCTCGCCGCACTGGGGGAGGAGGACGCGGGCGGGCAGAACGTCCACGTGGCCGGCCTTTCCGCGGCGCTGGCCCGCGGCGGACACGACGTGACTGTCTACACGCGACGCGACGACCCGGCCGCACCCTCCACAGTGGACGCTCCGGCGGGCTACCGCGTCGTGCACGTTCCGGCCGGACCGGCGCGCCGGCTGCCGAAGGACGAGTTGTTGCCGCACATGGGGGAATTCGGGAGCTGGCTGCGGGACCGGTGGACCGAGGAACCGCCGGATGTGGCGCACGCGCACTTCTGGATGTCCGGCGTGGCGACCGTCCTCGCCGCGCGCGAGGCCGGGGTGCCGACGGTGCAGACCTTTCACGCGCTGGGCGTGGTGAAGCGGCGGCATCAGGGGGACGCGGACACGAGCCCGCCGGACCGGATGCGGCTGGAGCGGATGGTCGGCAAGCAGGTCGACCGGATTGTCGCCACCTGCTCGGACGAGGTGTTCGAACTGGCTCGCCAGGGGGTGCCCCGGCAGCGGATCTCGGTGGTGCCGTGCGGAGTCGACCTGGACCGGTTCGGCTCCGGGGGCCCGGTTGCTCCGCGGACCGCGCCCAAGCGGCTGGTGTCGGTCGGGAGGTTGGTGCCGCGCAAGGGGTTCGACCTGGCTATCGCTGCCTTGCCGCGGGTGCCGGACACTGAGCTGGTGATCGCGGGCGGACCGGCTTCCGGGGCGCTGTCAAAGGATCCGGAAGCGCAGCGGTTGCGGCGGCTGGCGGAGCGGCTCGGGGTGGCTGATCGGGTGCAGCTGGCAGGTCAGGTCAGCCGGGCTGAGATGCCAGCGTTGTTGCGTTCGGCGGATGCGGTGCTGTGCACGCCTTGGTACGAGCCGTTCGGCATTGTGCCCCTGGAGGCGATGGCTTGCGGCGTGCCGGTGGTGGCTGCCGCGGTCGGGGGTTTGACGGACACGGTGGTGGACGGGATCACCGGGCGCTTGGTGCCGCCAAGGGATCCGGTCCGGCTCGCGGTCCGATTGCGGGCGTTGCTGGACGAGCCCGCCGAGCTGGAGGCATTGGGGACGGCGGGACAGGAGCGGGTCCGGGCGAGGTACTCGTGGGACCGGATCGCGGCGGAGACTGTGCGGGCGTATGAGAAGGCGACGCCGGTCGGGGCGGCCGGGCTGGCCGCTGTGCGCTGACTGGCAGCCGGGTGTCCGTGAGGGGAACCCTGAGGGACTCTGATTCCCGCAGGGTTCCCCTCACGGACCGCTACCCGATGTAACGACGCGCGGCCGACCTGCGCTGGGGGGCCTCCAGCAACCGCAATCCGTGCTCCACTTCAGCCGGAACCACCGCCCGCTCCCGCAGCACCCACGGCAAACCGCGCAGGCACTCCGCCACCGCGGCAACTGTCGTCCGGTCTCGCGGCGCGCTCGCCAGCACTGCGGCTCCCCGGCGGAATACCGAACGCCACGGGCGGCGCAACATCAACGTCCACAAGGTGTTCCGGATCCCCAGCCCCCGCCGCCGGCGCGGGTCGCGCAGCTTCGAGGGCGCGTGGTGGATCACGACGTCCTCCCGCCAGCACATCCGCCAGCCGAGCGCGGCGAGGTCCAGCGCGAGCAGTTCCTCCTCCCCGCCGAGCCACATCCGCGGCGAGAAGCCGCCGACGTCCCGGAACGCCCGCACCCGGAACATCGTCAGCCCGGCCATCACCCCGAGCAGCGCCGGCCCGGGCAGCCATTCCGGGCCGGGCACCGGCGAGAACCGCAGTTCCGGCGTGATCGGGTCCTCGCGCAGGTCCGGTTCGACGAGGCAGCGGCCGGTCACCGAACCGAGACCGGGGTGCGCGTCCAGGACGTCGGCGGCGCGGATGAGGGAGCCTGGTTGCCAGGTGGTGTCGTCGTCGCAGAACGCCACGTACCGCGTCGTCACCTCGCGTACCGCGAGGTTGCGGCCGACCGCGCCGAGGTTCTGGTCCAGCTTGATCAGCCGCACTTCCGGGAAGTCGCGGGCGACGAGGTCGGCGGTGCCGTCCGTGGAAGCGTTGTCCACCACCAGGATCGGCGGGCGTTCCGGCAGCGCGACCATGCGGGCGAGAGTCTCCTGCAGTTGTGCGCGGCGGTTGTGCGTGATCACCACAACGGACGTCCGGTCCATGCTCATCCTTCCGTCAACCGGGCTTGTCGTTCGATCGCGGCAGGCAGCACCCGGCGGCGAGCCACTGCCTGCGGCAACCGGACCGCGGCGGCGGCCAGCGCGGCGAGCAGACTCGGTTCCCGGCGGGCGCGGGCAAGCAGACGCCGCAGTTGGGCCGCGCAGACGTCAGCTGGTCGTCGTTGCCAGCCGATGAGCAGCTGGTTACGGGCCTCGGCTCGCTGCCGCCAGCCCGGTGACGGCCGTGACCGCGACGGATGATGATGCGCGACAACATCTTCCGCGTAACAGAGCTGCCAACCGGAAGCAGCGAGGTCGTAGGACAGCAGCTGTTCCTCGGCGCCGAAGTGCAGCATCGGACTGAACCCGCCGACCTCAAGGAAAGCCGACCGTCGCACGATCGCGGAGCAGGCCAGGAAACCGAGCACGAGCGGACCGGGCGCGTCTGGCGGAGTCCCTAGTGGACTGTTCGCGAGGGCCGGCGTGATGGGGTCTTCGCGTTCTTCCGGGCCGACCAGAGTTCGTCCGGTTAAGAGGCCGAGGCTCGGGTGGGCGTCGAAGAGTTCTTCGGCGCGGCGGAGCGCATCGGGAGCCCACCAGGAATCATCATCGCTGAAAGCCACGTACGGAGTCTGGGCCGCGATGACGCCCTGATTGCGCGCGGCGGCTCCGTGATTCTGCGGGCTTCGGATGACCCGGACCTGCTCGAAGGAAGCGGCGATCTCAAAGGTGTCGTCCGTGGATCCGTTGTCCAGGACGATCACCGGCGGCTTGGAGTCTATTGTGGACAACTGGTGAAGAGTGCGCGCCAGTTCGTCAGCCCGGTTGCGGGTGGCCACGACGACGGTAGTCCGCGTCACAGCGTTTCCTTGAGCGCACCGACGAGTTCGGCCAGCGGTCCGGGAAACGGGTGTTCCGCGGCAGCGCGGGCGCGGGCTTCGGCGGAGCAGCACCAGTCGAACCACGAGTCGAGGTCAGCTCGGGTAGCGTTCGCGGGCAGGACGGCTGGCCAGCGCAAAGCGCTCGCTTGAGCGGTGACCTTCCCGCCGTGCGCGACGGGGTCGACAGCCAGTACCGGGACACCGGCTTTCAGCCCGAGCGCGAGCCCGTGCAGCCGGGTGCTGACCAGAACGCCCAGGCGGGACAGCGTGCTCACGAATTGGTCCGGCGTCGCGCAATGCCGCCAGTCGTCGGTGGCGAGGCGGGTGTCGAGCGGGACCCGGCCGCAGTCGAGGTCGCCCAGCCAGTCGGCGAGGGTCGCGTGCACCGTGTCGTGCCTCCGGTCCTCGCCGTACTCGGGCTGGTCCGGCGCGAACACCACGCCGACCACCGGAGGGGTGCCGAGGCGCGCGGCCAGGGACAGGTCGGTGGCGCAGGCGTCGCCGTCGTCGCGGGCGAAGACCACGTCGAACCCGGTGACCGCGGGGTCTGTCGGATCGGGCACGGACACGCCGATCGCCAGCCGGCGGCACTGCGCGTACCGGCGGTGCAGATCCTGGAGTTGCGTGCCGCGTAACGGGCCGCAAGCGAAGACGACGTGGCTGAAGTCGTCCGGCGCGGCGTCGTCCAGGTGCAGGCCCTCGGGGTGGAACGCCGGGCTCCACACGGTCAGGTGGTCGACCCCGGCTTGGGTCAGGACATCGCTCACCGCGCGTAAGCTCAGCACGTCGCCCGCGGTGGCCTCGCCGTGCCGGAAGCTCGCCCAGCCGGTCAGGAGTACTCGCATGCCCGGCGGTTACCCGTGAGTCGGCGCGGTTAACGCGGCGTTGCGCGGGTATCCGCCGCGGCATGGCTTTCTCCCACGCGATAGTCACCGGCGGAGCCGGATTCGTAGGCGCGCGGCTCTGCGCGAAACTGCTCGAAGAAGGCACGAGAGTGACCGCAGTGGACAATCTCGCGACGGCCCGGCTGGGTGCCCTGGACGCCATCGCGGGGCATCCGCGGTTTCAGCTGCTGGAGCACGACGTGACGAAGCCGATCCCGGCCCCCGGAGCGGTCGACGTGGTCTTCCATCTGGCTTCTCCCGCGTCTCCACGGGACTACCTGCGGCTGCCGCTCGAGACGCTGCGCGTGGGTTCGGCGGGCACCGAGAACGCCCTCGCCGCGGCGGGTCGGGCGCGCTTCGTCCTCGCGTCCACCAGCGAGGTGTACGGCGACCCGCTGGAGCATCCGCAACGCGAAACCTACTGGGGCAACGTGAATCCGATCGGCCCGCGCAGCGTGTACGACGAGGCCAAGCGCTACGCCGAGGCGTTGACCAGCGCGATGCGGCGCAGCGCGGGCGCGAACACCGGGATCGCGCGCATCTTCAACACCTACGGCCCCGGCATGCGAGCGGACGACGGCCGGATGGTGCCGTCCTTCATCACCAAGGCGCTCGCGGGCGAACCGTTGACCGTCGAAGGCAGCGGACGGCAGACGCGCTCGTTGTGTTTGTGGACGACACCGTCGACGGGCTGCTCGCGCTGGCGCGCTCGGACCACTCCGGACCGGTGAATCTCGGTAACCCGCACGAACTTTCGGTGCGGGAGATCGCGGAGCGGGTGCTCGCGGTCACCGGGTCGGCTTCGCGGATCGTGCACGTCGATGCGGCTGTTGATGATCCGCGCCGGAGGTGTCCGGATATCTCGGTCGCGCGCGAGGCGCTCGGTTGGGCGCCGCGAGTGGAGGCGGGGGAAGGGTTGCGGCGGACGGTGGAGTGGTTCGCCGGGCGGCGGGTTGCGGCTGCGTGAGCGGGATGTCGCTTTGGTGAGTTGCGGTGGATCGCGGTAGTCCACACGAGTTTTCGGTGCGGGAGATCGCGGTGCGGGTGGTTGGGGTGGTCGGGTCGGTTTCGCGGTTCGTGCGTGTTGGTGCGGCGGTCGATGATCCGCGTTGGCACCGCGGGTCGCGGTGAGCGGGGCGTGGCTTCGGTGAGTAGTGGTGGATCTTGGTAGCCCACATGAGCTTTCGGTGCGGCGGTCGATGATCCGCGTTGGGCGGTGTCCGGACATTTCGCTCGCGCGCGAGGCACTCGGCCGGGCTCCGCGAGTCGCCGCAGGAGAAGGATTGCGGAGCACGGCGGAGTGCTTCACCGCGCGGCGGGTCGCGGCCGCCTGAACAGGGCGTCGCTTCGGTGAGTAGCGACGTCCTGGGGTTTTCCGGCGGATTCGTTTATCCCCGACTTCGCCGGGTAGTGCTTCCGGGACGGCGGGCCGCTGGGGTCCGCCCCGCCGGAGAAGGGGTGAGCGGGTGCGCTTCCTGGGAATCAACGCGGTGTTCCACGACCCCGCCGCCGCGCTCGTCGTTGACGGCCGGATCGTCGCGGCGGCCGAGGAAGAGCGGTTCAGCCGGCGCAAGCACGGCAAGCAGGCGGTGCCGTTCTCGGCGTGGGAACAGCCGGGCCAGGCAGCCCGCTGGTGCTTGGAGCAGGCCGGGCTCACCGCGGCGGACCTTGACGCTGTCGGGTTTTCCTACGATCCGGCTCTGGTCGAACCCGGGCTGGCCGGACACGACCCCAGCGGCGAAGAGCTGCGGACCGAATTCGCCCGCCGTGCCCCGAAATTCCTGGCGAGCGAATTGCCTGGATTGGACCAGGAGAAGGTCTGGTTCGTCCGGCACCACGTCGCGCACGCCGCTTCGGCCGCGCTGGCCGGACTGGCTGGCGACTCCGCGGTATTAGTCGCGGATGGTCGCGGCGAAAGCACGTCGTATTTGGCTGGCGAGTATCGCGACGGACGGTTCAAAGAGCTTGCCGCGCAAAAGCTTCCGCATTCGCTCGGTCTGTTCTACGAGGACCTCACCGAGCACTTGGGATTCGCGCGGTCGAGCGACGAATACAAGGTCATGGCGCTGGCGTCCTATGGCGAACCGGTGCATCTCGACTACCTCCGCGAACGCGTCCACGCGACCGAGGACGGCGGGTTCCGCACTCGAGCAATCGACTGGTGCGCGCTCGCACCGCGCTGTTCTCCCGGCGAGGAACTGACGCGTCGGCACGCTGATCTTGCCTCCAGTGTCCAACGGGTGCTGGAGGAAGTACTCCTGGATCTTGCTCGCTGGCTGTACGACCGGACCGGGCAACAGACTTTGACACTGGCCGGTGGAATCGCGCTCAACTGCGTGGCCAATACCCGGCTGCACGCGGAGAGCCCGTTCGAATCAGTCTGGATTCAGCCTGCCGCCGGAGACGCCGGGACCGCGCTCGGTGCGGCACTCCAACTCGCGGCCGATGCGGGCGAACGGATCGAGCCGATGTCCGAGGCCGCGCTTGGTCGCGAGTGGACAGACGACGAGCTGGAATCCATTCTGCAGAAGGCGAAGCTGGATTACGAACGCCCGGCAGACGTCTCGGACGCGGTGGCGGAAGCATTGGCGGACGATCAGATCGTGGCTTGGTTCCAAGGCCGCGCCGAATTCGGTCCGCGTGCGCTCGGGCATCGGTCCCTGCTTGCGCACCCTGGCCGCGCCGGGAATCTGGAGCGGCTCAACGACGTGAAGGGCCGCGAGCAATTCCGTCCGGTCGCCCCGATGGTGCTCGAAGACCGAGCTGCCGAGATCTTCTCGCGGGGCCCGTTGCCCAGTCCCTACATGCTTTTCGTCCACGACGTCGCCGAGGCGTGGCGCGAGCGGCTGCCTGCGGTGACCCATGTGGACGGTACTGCCCGGGTGCAAACTGTCGACCCCGCCGTCGATCCGCGGACCGGGCGCGTGCTGTCGGAATTCGCGCAACGGACCGGACTTCCGGTAGTCGTCAATACGAGTTTGAACACCGCGGGGCGGCCGATGGTCGATTCTCCGCGCGACGCGTTGGAGTGTTTCGGTTCGGCTCCGGTGGATGTTCTGGCGTTGGGACCGTTCGTGGTCCGGCGGCACCGGAACCGCTGACTTTCGAGGAGGTGCCGTCATGGCAGACCATTTCGCCGACTTGTGTTCGGCCGCGCAACGTTTGCGTTTCGCCACCCCGCGCATCGCCGCGTGGGGCACGCATCTGGCCAGTGTTTTCGAGAACGGCGGGCGGTTGCTCGCCTGCGGCAACGGGGGAAGCGCCGCCGAAGCGCAGCACCTGACCGGCGAGCTGGTGGGCCGGTTTCGACGCGATCGCCGTCCCCTGTCGGCGATCGCGCTGCACGCCGACACCTCGGCGCTGACCGCGATCGGCAACGACTACGACGAGGCCGAACTGTTCGCCCGCCAGGTCCGCGCACACGGGCGGGCCGGTGACGTGCTCGTCTGCCTGTCCACCAGCGGTACCAGCCAAAACGTCGTCGCGGCGGCGAAGGCGGCCCACGAGCTGGGCGTGACCACCTGGGCGTTCACCGGACCGGCGCCGAACCCGCTCGCCGCGCTGTGCGACGACGCGGTGGCGGTCGACGCCCCGAGCACGGCCACCGTGCAGGAGCTGCATCTGGCGCTGGTGCACGCGTTGTGCGAAGCCTTGGACGACGCGCTCGGGGTGCCCGCGTGAAGCCGCTGGTGGTGGTCGGCGACGTGTTCCTCGACGTGGACGCGGAGGGCGTCGCGGAACGGCTCTGCCCGGACGCGCCCGTCCCGGTCGTCGACGTGACCAGCCGATGGCTGCGTGCGGGCGGAGCTGGCCTCGCGGCGTTGCTGGCGGCTCGGTCGACGGCTGAGGTGGTCCTCGTGACCGCACTCGGCGGCGACCGTTCCGCCCGCACACTCGCCGGGTTGCTCGAACCGGAAGTGACGCTGGTTCCGGTTCCGCTGGAGGGCGGCACGGTGTCGAAAACCCGGATCCGCGCGGCCGGGCAATCGTTGGTGCGCTTGGATTCCGGCGAAGGCATTGCTTCCGCCGATACTCTGCCGGACCGAGCCGAGCGTGCCTTGCGCGGCGCCGGGGCGATCCTGGTGGCTGACTACGGCCGGGGCATCACGCGAAACCCGCGGCTGCGCGAGGTGCTGACCGAATTGGCGTCCCGGATTCCGGTGGTGTGGGATCCGCATCCGCGCGGTGCCGAGCCGGTGCCGGGAACGCGGCTGGTCACGCCGAATGCCAGCGAGGCCACTGCGGTCGTGCCGGACGCACTCGAGATGCCGGGTCTGCTGCGGGAACGCTGGAACGCCGGCGCGGTCGCGGTGACGGTCGGTTCGCGGGGTGCGTTGGTGGACGACGGTGAGTCGGTGCGGCGGATCTCGGTGCCGGACGGTGCGCAGGTCAGTGGTAGTGCGACGGATACCTGTGGTGCGGGGGACCGGTTCGCCGCGGCTGCGGCGGCCGGGTTGCTGGACGGCATGCCGGTCGCCGACGCAGTGCGCGCTGCGGTCGAAGCGGCGGCTCGGTTTGTCGCTGCGGGCGGAGCCAGTGCACTGTCCATTGAGGAAGATCGGGCAACCGAGTCCATTGAGGACTCGCAGAAGCCGGATTTCGCCGCGGGAAACGCGTTCGCGGTAGCGGAACGAGTCCGGGCGGCTGGCGGACGGCTCGTCGCGACCGGCGGCTGTTTCGATCTCCTGCACCCCGGGCACGTCAGCCTGTTGCGGCAGGCGCGAGCCTTCGGCGACGCACTCGTGGTGTGCGTGAACTCGGACAGTTCCGTACGCCGGTTGAAAGGCCCGGGGCGACCGCTGTTGTCCGCGCGGGACCGGGCTCGGCTGCTGACCGCACTGTCCGTTGTGGACGCTGTGGTGGTCTTCGAGGAATCGTCCCCGGTCGCGATCCTGGAGCGGCTGCGCCCGGACGTCTGGGTGAAGGGCGGCGACTACGCGGAGGCGGAGCTGCCCGAACGGGCGGTGGTCGAGCGGTACGGCGGCGAGATCGTGCTGGTGCCGACCCTGCCCGGCTATTCGACGACAAGGCTGGTCGCCGCCGCGGCCGGCCAATGAAACCTGGTCTCGAGGGAGTCTGATGCGTTCTCTTGGCAACGTTCTGATCACCGGCGGCGCGTCCGGCCTCGGCGCCGCGACGGTCGAGGCGGTCCGTGCGGAAGGCGGCACCCCGTGGGTGCTCGACCGCGCCCGGCCCGCCGACGGCGTGGAATTCGTGCAGGTCGACCTCGCTGACTCCGCCGCGGCCGAGGAAGCCGTGCGCGAGGTGGCCGGAAGAGCCGGCGGGCTCGACGGAGTGGTGACCGCCGCGGGGATCGACGCGTGCGGTCCGCTCGGCGAGGTCCCGGCCAAGGACTGGGAGCGGGTCGTGCACGTGAACCTCCTGGGCACGGTCGCGGTGGTGCGGGCCGCGCTGCCGTATCTCGAGCAGTCGCACGGCCGGATCGTCACCGTGTCCTCGACGCTCGGCATCAAGGCCGTCAGCGACGCGACCGCTTACTGTGCCTCGAAATTCGGCGTGGTCGGGTTCACGCGAGCGCTCGCGGCGGAGCTTGCCGGCCGGGTCGGCGTGACGCTGCTGGTACCCGGCGGGATGTGGACCCGCTTCTTCGACGACCGGACGGAGCAGTACCGCCCGCCCGCGGACGCGAAGCTGAACCGGCCGGAGCATGTCGCCGGGACAGTGGCGTTCGCGCTCGGCCAGCCGCCGGACGCGGAGGTGCGGGAACTCGTGGTGTGCGCTTCGGAGGAGGGGTCGTGGCCATGAGCCTGCTTGGCCAGCCGCCCCAAGCCGCCGGAGGCGAACGTGCGCCGCGCCGCGACGTTGAGCGGCGAGAACGCACAGCGTCCGCGAAAGGGGCTCGGCCATGAGCGTCCTAGCTCTGCGCGCTCTAGGAATCGGCGACCTGCTCACCGCGGTCCCGGCACTGCGCGGTCTCCGCCAGGCATACCCGGAAGAACGGCTCGTCCTGGCCGCGCCGGAATGGCTTCGCGACCTGGTCGAGCTGGTCGACGCGATCGACGAACTGCTTCCCACTCCCGGGCTCGGCACGCTGAACTGGCCCGGACCGCCGCCGCGGCTGGCGGTGAATCTGCACGGCAACGGGCCGGAGAGCATCCGCGACCTGATGTCCGTTCTGCCGGGCACGCTGCTCACGCACCGCAATCCGGCGGTCCCGGAGATCCCGGGCCTGGACTGGACGCCGGGCATCCACGAGGTCGATCGCTGGTGCCGGCTGGTCGAATACGGCCAGTGCCCGGCCGACCGGAGTGACCTGCGGATTTCCCCGCCGCCGGGGCCGAGTCCCGCGCCGGGGGCCGTCGTCGTGCACCCGGGTGCGGCGTTTCCCGCCCGGCGCTGGCCGCCGGAGAGGTTCGCGGAGGTAGCGCGCGAACTGGCCGCGGCCGGACATCGCGTGGTGCTCACCGGCGCGGCGGCCGAGCGTGCGTTGGCGGAGGAGGTCGCGGCGCGAGCGGGGCTGGGTGCGGAGGCGGTGCTCGCCGGACAGACCGGATTGGCCGAACTGGCCGCGCTCGTGGCCGAAGCGGCGCTGGTGGTGTGCGGGGACACCGGCGTCGGACATCTCGCGACAGCCTTCGGTACGCCGTCCGTCCTGCTCTTCGGTCCGACGCCACCCCGCTGCTGGGGACCGCCGCCGGACGTCCCGCAGCATGTCGTGCTGTGGGTAGGCGACGTCGGCGACCCGCACGGCACGGAGCCGGACGCCGGATTGCTGTTGCTGAGCAAGGATCGCGTCCTGGCGGCCACCCAGTCGGTGCTGCGGCAGGGGGTGTCGCATGGCTGAACGGATCGGCGTACTCGGAGCGGGCTACGTCGGGTTGACCACCGCCGCCTGCTTCGCCGCGATGGGCCACCAAGTGTCCACTGTAGACATCGACGAGGCCAAGGTTTCCCGGTTGCGGGCCGGGGAAGTCGACCTTGCCGAGCCGGGCCTGGCCGAGCTGGTGGCCGAAGGGCTCCGGGAAGGAAACCTGACCTTCTCCGGAGATGTCGCTGCGGTCGCGTCGTCGACGATGGTGTTCCTGTGCCTGCCGACGCCGCCGGGCGAGGACGGCACCCCGGATCTCCGCGCGCTTCGCAGTGCTCTCGCCGACCTCGGCCGGGTGCTCGCGCCGGGCACGATCGTGGTGACGAAATCGACCGTGCCGGTCGGGACCGCGCCGCTGCTCCCGGAGTATCTCGGCCGCGCGGACCTTCCGGTGGTCAGCAACCCGGAGTTCCTGCGCGAAGGCCATGTCGTGCACGACTTCCGGTTCCCGGACCGCGTCGTCGTCGGCGCGGATCCGCCGGATTCGCCTGCCGCGGACCGGGTCGCGCAGCTCTACGCGCCGACCGAATCCCGGGTGGTGCGCACGAGCAGCGCGAGCGCCGAGTTGGCCAAATACGCCAGCAACGGGTTCCTCGCGGTGAAGGCGTCGTACGCGAACACGTTGGCAGAGCTGTGCGAACAGTGCGGCGCGGACGTCCGAGATGTGTCCGCGGTGATGGGCCTCGACCCCCGGATCGGCCCGCAGTTCCTGGCCCCGGGACCAGGCTGGGGCGGATCCTGCCTGCCGAAGGACGCCAGCGCGCTGCTGCGGACGGCGGATTCGGCGGGCGTCGAGTTCGGACTGCTTCGCGACGCGGTGCGGGTGAACACCCGGCAGCGCACGCGAATGGTCCGCGCGATCCGGACGGCGGCGACCGGGCGGCCGGACGGTCCGCTGGACGGCGTCCGGATCGGCGTGCTGGGGCTGGCGTTCAAGGCAGGCACCGGCGATGTGCGCGATTCCCCGGCGGTCGCGGTCGCGACCGAGCTGGTCCGGCGAGGCGCCGAGGTCACCGCGTACGACCCGGCCGTCCAGTCCGAAATGGACGGTGCGACGGTCGTGGACGATCCCTATCTGGTCGCGAAAGACGCGGCCGTGCTGGCCGTTCTCACCGAATGGCCGGAATTCCGGGACCTCGACTGGCCCCGGCTCGCCGAAGCGGACGACCGGCCGGTCGTGGTCGACACCCGCAATCTGCTCGATCCGGACGTTCTCGCCGAGGCCGGGTTCGCCCGGATCGGCGTCGGCACCCCCGCGGAGGTTCCCGATGCGTGTTCTCGCCCTAGGCTGCACCCTCAAGCGCTCGCCGGACCGCTCCAGCAGCGACCTGATCGCCCGGCAGCTGCTCGACCTGTTCGCGGAACGGGGGGCGACCGGCGAACTGGTCCGGGTGGCCGACCGTGACGTGCGCCCCGGCGTCGAGGCCGACATGGGCGACGGCGACGAATGGCCGGAGATCCGGCGCAAGGTCGCGGCCGCGGACATCGTGCTGATCTCGACGCCGACCTGGGTCGGGCACATGTCGAGCATCGCGCAGCGGGTCGTGGAACGGCTGAACGCCGAACAGTCCGAGACCGACGACGAGGGCCGCCCGGGGATGTTCGGCAAGGTCGGAGTCGTCGCGGTGGTCGGCAACGAGGACGGGGCGCACAAGATCACCGCGGATCTCTTCCAGTCGCTGAACGACATCGGCTTCACGATCCCGGCCCAGGGCGGGACGTACTGGAACGGGGAAGCGATGAAGGGCGGGGACTACCAGGATCTGGACGAGACGCCGGAAGCGGTCGCGTCGACTAATGCGACGCTGGTGCGGAATGCGGTGCATCTGGCGGAGGTGTTGGGGAAGCAGCAGTATCCGGCTTCGTGACGCGTGGTTTCGTGGCTGTGGCTAGGTTGCTGGGCGGAGGTCGCGAAGGCGCGACGGAGACGGCTGGGCTGCGGCTCGGCCGGGGCTCACGGCCGCTGCCCGATAGTGCGACGCTGGCCCGGAATGCGGTGCACCTCGGGGAGGTGTTGGGGGAGCAGCAATATCGGGCTTCGCGGGTCGTGGTTTCGTGCGGCTGTGGCTGTGGCTAGGGTTGCTAGGCAGTATCCGCGAACGCGCGACGGAGACGGCTGGGCTGCGGCCCGGCCGAGGTCACGGCCGCGGCCCGATAAAGCAACGCTGGCCCGGAATGCGGTGCACCTCGGGGAGATGCTGGGGAAACAGCAATATCCGGCTTCGCGAGGCGCGGCGCCGTGTGGTCGTGGCTAGGTTGCTAAGCAGAATCCCCGAATGCGAGACGGAGACGGCTGGGCTGCTAGCCGGTCGACTTCGCGTCGTCCAGCCGGGCAAGCAGAACATCCGCTCCGTCAGGGGGAACGCCGGGCTCCTCTGCGGGCAGCAGCCCGGCCGAAGCTCACGGTCGCTGCCCCACCCCAGTCGCGATCTCGTGCCCGCGATGCCCGTCCGGCGCCAGCGGCGGCGTGCCCCCGCCCGCCCCCTGCCGGAGGCCATGCAGAAACTCCCGCACCGTCTCCTCAGCGGACCACTCCGGCTGCCAGTCCAATTCGGAC